>DASTRX010000239.1:0-33627 GCA_035760985.1 Polyangiaceae bacterium | reverse complement strand
CAGCCGCGCGCACGACCTGAGCTCGGGCGGGCACTCCTGGAGCCGAAGGGCTCGGCACGGTGCCGAGCCCTTCCCTTTTTTGTGCTCCAGGGGGAGCTGCTGTCACTGCAGGACGCGCAGCTGGTTCGGCTTGGGAGCGCTCTGTGCCGCGGTCGTGTAGCTGTCGAGCTCGTTGAAGTTCAGGTAGCGGTAGATGTCGCGGTCCATCGGGTTGATGCCCTTGGTGTGCTCGCGATACTCCTCCACGGTCGGCAGGCGGCCGAGGATGCCGCAGACCGCCGCCAGCTCCGCGGAGCCGAGGAAGACGTTCGCGCCCTTGCCCATGCGGTTGGGGAAGTTGCGGGTGGAGGTCGAGAACACCGTCGAGTTGGGCCGCACGCGCGCCTGGTTGCCCATGCACAGTGAGCAGCCGGGCACCTCCGTGCGGGCGCCGGCCAGCGCGAAGGAGTTGTAGTGGCCCTCCTGCATCAGCTGCGCCTGATCCATCTTGGTAGGCGGAGCCACCCACATGCGCGTCGGGATCGGCTCACCGTGCTCCTCCAGCAGCTTCGACGCGGCGCGGAAGTGGCCGATGTTGGTCATGCAGGAGCCCAGGAACACCTCGTCCACCGCCGTGCCCGCGACGGCGCTCAGCGGCTTGATGTCGTCCGGGTCGTTCGGGCAGGCCACGAGCGGTTCCTTGATCTCGTTCAGGTCGATCTCGAAGACCTTGTAGTACTCGGCGTCCGGATCGGGAGCGAGCAGCACGGGGTTTGCCAGCCAGGCTTCCATCGCCTGTGCACGCCGCTCGATCGCGGCCGGGTCGCCGTAGCCGTTGGCCAGCATCCAGCGCAGCATGACCACGTTGCTCTTGAGATACTCCTTGATCGGCTCCGGCCCGAGGCGGATCGTGCAGCCCGCCGCGGAGCGCTCTGCCGTGGCGTCGCTGAGCTCGAAGGCTTGCTCGACCTTCAGGTCCGGCAGGCCCTCGATCTCGATGATGCGGCCGCTGTAGACGTTCTTCTTGCCCTTCTTGTCCAGGGTCAGGTCACCGCTCTTCAGCGCCACGTACGGGATCGCGTTCACCAGGTCACGTAACGTCACGCCGGGCTGCAGCTGGCCCTTGAAGCGCACCAGCACCGATTCCGGCATGTCCAGCGGCATCACGCCCAGCGCGGCTGCAAACGCCACCAGGCCCGAGCCCGCTGGGAACGAGATGCCGAGCGGGAAGCGGGTGTGCGAGTCGCCGCCGGTGCCCACCTGATCCGGCAGCAGCATGCGGTTGAGCCAGGAGTGAATGATGCCGTCGCCCGCGCGCAAGGCGATGCCGCCGCGCTCCTCGAAGAACTCCGGCAGGGTCTGCTGGGTCTCGATGTCGATCGGCTTCGGATAGGCGGCGGTGTGGCAGAATGACTGCATGACCAGATCCGCCGAGAATTGCAGGCACGCCAGCTCCTTCAGCTCGTCGCGCGTCATCGGGCCCGTCGTGTCCTGGGAGCCGACGCTGCCCATCCTGGGCTCGCAGTACTGGCCCGGGCGCACCCCGGGCAGGCCGCAGGCCTTGCCGACGATCTTCTGAGCCAGCGTGAAGCCCTTGCCTGTGTCCTTCGGCGCGGGAGCGCGCTGGAACAGCGTCGAGCCACCGAGGCCCAGGGCTTGCCGGGCCTTGTCCGTCAAGGAGCGGCCGATGATCAGCGGGATGCGACCGCCGGCGCGCACTTCGTCCAGCAGCACGTCGCGCACCTCGAAGCTGGCGATGGTTTGCCCCGCCTCGTTCTCGATCTTGCCGGCGTAGGGGTAGACGACGATCACGTCGCCCATCTTCATCTGGGTGACGTCGCACTCGATGGGCAGCGCGCCCGAGTCTTCCATGGTGTTGAAGAAGATGGGCGCGATCTTGCCGCCGAGCACGAAGCCGCCGCTGCGCTTGTTGGGCACGAACGGGATGTCATCGCCGATGTACCAGAGCACGCTGTTGGTCGCGCTCTTGCGCGAAGATCCCGTGCCGACCACGTCGCCCACGTAGGCCAGCGGGTGGCCTTTCTTCTTCAGCTCGGCGATCTGCGCGCGCGCGTCGTGGATGCCGTCGCGCGGGTTCTTCAGCATCGCCAGGGCGTGGAGCGGAATGTCCGGGCGCGACCAGGCGTCTTGCGCGGGGGAGAGGTCGTCCGTATTGGTCTCGCCCGTGACCTTGAACACGGTGAGCGTGACCTTCTCCGGCAGCCGTGCCCGCTTCTGGAACCACTCGCCCTCCGCCCAGCTCGACAGGACGCGCTGCGCGTGAGCATTGCCTCGCTGCGCGAGCGCGGCCACCTGATCGAAGGCGCCCGCCACGAGCAGCGTGCCCTTCAATTGCTCCGCGGCAGCAGCGCCGAGCCGCTCGTCTTCCAGGAGCTGGACCAGCGGCTGCACGTTGTAGCCGCCGAACATCGTGCCCAGGATCTCCACGGCGCGCTCCGCCGTGATCAGCGGGCACTGGGTCTTGCTCTGGGCCACCCGGGTCAAGAACTCCGCCTTGACCTTGGCGGCACCGTCCACCCCCGGCGGCACGCGCTGGGTCAGGAGCTCCAGCAGGAACGCCTCTTCCCCGGGCGGAGGCGAGGACAAGAGCTCACACAGCTCACGCACCTGGCGAGCGGTGAGCGGGAGCGGGACGATGCCCTGCGCGGCACGTTCCGCCGCGTGGGTCCGATAATTTTCGAGCATGATGGCAACCTTCCTGAGACTTCCTGAGTGCTTCTGAACGCTTGTTGCAAGCTATCCGACGGAAAAGCATGCGTCCAACGAGTAATTTGCATCGATTTCATGCACAATGCGCATGAATGGATCTGACGCTGTTCCGCTCGCTCCTGGCCGTTGCCGAGCACGGCGCCGTCACTGACGCGGCCACCGCGCTCGGCCTGTCGCAGTCGGCGCTCTCCCGGCGCATGGACCAGCTGGGCGAGGAGCTGGGGGCGCCGCTGATCGAGCGCGTGGGCCGCGGGGTGGCGCTGACCGCCGTCGGGCAGATCGCGGTCGAAGAGGGCAAGCTGCTCGTGCAGCGCTACGACCGGCTCAAGTCCAGGATCCATGAGCATCTGCGGCTGGATGCGGGGGTGGTGCGGATCGGCGGCGGAGCGACGGCGGTGGGCTTCTTGCTGCCGGGGGCCATCGCCGCCTTTCGCAAGCAGCATCCCGGCGTCGTGTTTCAGGTGAAAGAAGCCGGCAGCCGCGAGATCGAGGCGGCGGTGGGCAGCGAGGAGCTGGAGCTGGGCATCGTGACCTTGCCCACGCACACGCGCGAGGTGGAGGAGAGGCCGCTGGCCCGCGACCGCATCGTGCTGGTGGCCGCCAAAGATCACCCGCTGGCCCGGCGCGAGCGCATCGACGCGCGGGCCCTGAACGGACAGAACCTGGTCGGATTCGAGGCAGGCAGCGCGGTGCGCTGGCTGATCGATGCCGCGCTGCGCGAAGCGCAGGTGGAGGTCAACGTGGTGATGGAACTGCGCAGCGTGGCGGCGATCCTGCAGATGGTCGAGACGACCGGCAGTCTGGCCTTCGTCAGCGAGCTGAGCGTGGTGTCGGAGCCTTCGCGGCGCGGCCGGGCGGTGGTCCCTGTGGCCGTGAGAGGACTGGAGATTCAGCGCGATCTGGCCCTGATCAGCAAACGCGGCCGCTCGTTGTCACCGGCCGCCCGTGCGTTCTCCCGGAGTTTGAGCTAGCCGAACGCCAGCGAGCCCCGCGCGCCGCTCGCTCCCGCCCACGGGAATGGCTAGACTCCGTGCCGTGACCGTCCCGAAGTTGCACCGAGTCATTCTCTTCGCGAAAGATCTGAAGCGAATGCTCGAGTTCTACCACGATGCGCTCGGGCTCCCTCTGCTCTCCGCCCCTGGCGAGGCGGGCTGGGCCGAGCTGGATGCGGGCGGCTCGGTGCTGGCGCTGCACGCCATTCCGCCGCGCATCGCGCGCGACATCAGCATCACCACCCCGCCGCGCGCCCGCGAAGAGACGCCCTTGAAGCTGGTGTTCGCCGTGGATGACGTGGCAGCGCTGCGGCGCCACTTGAGCACCCGCGGCGGGATCATGTTCGAGGCGAAGGCCTCCAGCAGCGCTGCCGCGAGCAGCTGCGAGGGCCTGGATCCGGAGGGTAACGTGTTCCAGATCGTGTCAGCCGCGGGCGGACGCTGAACGAAGGCCCCCGCCGCCGGTGGCGGCAAACCAACTCACCCGCCGAAAATGCAGTAGTTCACGGACTGGCTGAGCTCCGGATCCTTGCCGCAGACGAAGCGCGGACAACAGTCCGAGTCCGACAGGCACTGCACGCGCTGGTCCTTGGCGTCAACGCAGGTCGGCGCTTCCGGAGGAGCCGGCGCCGACGTGGCGGCGGGCGGCGAGGGAGCCTCCGGCGCTGGAGGCGGCGACGAGCCGCACGCGCCGAGCAGCAGCGCAACCGTTGCTGCTTCCAGCGCAGCCAACAGGCCAGAAACCTCACGGGACATCGCCATTCCGGACATGTTCTCCTCCGACTCGCGGTTCTTGCTTCGAGTATAGGCGCATCTCGCGAAGCTTGTGAACCGGCGCTTTCTTCCTCAGCTGGCTGCTCTATTTTTGCGCGGGCCCGTGGCAGCGTTCTTGCCGTGCGCGGCCTCCCGAGCCGGAAAGTGCGACGGGGCCAGCTGCCGCAGCGCCGTCGCCAACGTCTCGAACAACTCGCGGCGCGGCGAGGTGGGCCGCCAGGCGAGCCCCACCGTGCGATACGGCACCGGCTTCGCAAACGGACGAACCACCATGCCCGGCAGGCCCCCGACGCTCGGCAGCGACAACAGCGGCAACAGCGTGATACCGGCCCCGTTCGACACCATCTGCGCCAGCGTCCCGAGGCTCGTGGCACGGAAATCCACGAAGTCCTTGACCCCCTGGGCCTGGCAGATCGCCCAGGCCTGGTCCTTCAGGCAGTGGCCATCCTCGAGCAGCAGCACGCGCTGCCCGGTCAGCTCCTCCGGCTTGATCGAGCGGCGCTGCGCGAGCGGGTGGCCCGCTGCCGCGGCGAACACAAAGGCGTCGCGAAACAGCGGCAGCGTCTCGACCTCGCCCAGCTCGGCTTCCAGCGCGAGCAACAGCGCGTCCAGCTTGCCCGCGTGCAACAGCTCCAGAGAGCGCGCGGTCTGCTCCTCTCGCAGCAACACCTCCAGCTCCGGGCAGACGGCTCGGATCAAGCTCAGCGCCCTCGGCATGACGTAGGGCGCGATGGTGGGAATCACACCCAGGCGCAGCTGGCCCCCGAGCGGCTGGGCGTGCGCCTGCGCGGCAGCACCCAGGTCGTCGAGCTCGGTCAGCAGCTGGCGCGCTCGCTCCACCACCTCCTGCCCGACCGGAGTGAGCAGCACGTGGCGCCGATCGCGCTCGAACAACGTCACCCCCAGCAGCTCCTCGAGCCGCGCGATCTGGGCGCTGAGCGCCGGCTGCGAGATGTGACACTCGCGGGCCGCGGCGCGAAAGTTCAGATGCTTGGCCGTCGCAACCAGACACTCCAGCTGACGTACGGACGGCCGCATCGCGTCGTTACGATTCCAGATCCGCCGCCAGCGTGCGCTGCTGATCCTCGCTGAGCTGCGCCTCGATCTGCAGCTCCGGTAAGGTGCTCCCGATCGCGACCGGGCGCCTGGAGCCCGCATGGAATCTCAAGTACTGCACCGACGAGAGCCGCGTGTCACCGACCTGGGCAGGATCCCAGATGGCAGGCGCGCGGCTGCCGTCATCCAGCTTCAAGTACAGGTGCTGGGGCAAGGGCAGCCAGGAGCGGAGCTTCACGTTGCGCTCCGCGGCGTCATCGATCTCGATCAGCAACGTGCAACCCAGCTCCCCCGGGCCGCCGAGCAGCTGGTTGTAGGTGTCGATCTCGTGCTGGATGTCCTTCTCGCGCACGATCTGCTCGAGCCGCATCATCTCCTGCACCTGGTACAGGATCGTATCGGTCGACTCGAACAGGAAGGTCAGGTGCTCACCGAGATGGACCCGGCGCTTGGCTTTTTCTTCCAGCACGCGCTGGCGGAGCGCGTCGCGGCGATCGTTGTAGGTCTGAAAGTCGAGGACGTCGGAGCGTTGTACCTTGCGCATATCGTTCGCTCGTTCCCGTTACTTGGCTGCTTCGCCGCTGGCTGCTTCCGGCTCCGGCTTCGGAGCTGGGGCCGCGCGATACGAGCGCGCTAGCAACGACATCGGGTGCAGCGGCTTCTTGCCTGCATGTTGCTCGAACTGCAGGGCCGCAAGCGGGCAGTCGGTCACCCAGGTCGTCGCCTCCTCGTCCGACTGCATTCCTTCGAAGGCGCGCTTGCCCACGCGCTGCGAGGCCTCGAAGCCTTCGACCTTCATGGCGTAGGTGCCGTCGTGCCCGCAGCACTCGAGCACACTGGAGACGTCGGCCCCGGCCTTGGCGATCAAGTCCTTGCCCTTGAAGCCCACCCCCTGAGCGCGCAGGTGGCAGGGCGCGTGGTAGGCCACCTTGGCCGGTACGTCAGCGAAGTTCTGGTTGAAGCGCTCCTGCTTGCGAATGCTCCACAGGAACTCGCTCGGGTCCTGCACCGCCGCCGCCAGCTTTCGCGCCCGCTCCCGGTCTTTCTCGGCCACCAGCTCGGGGTACTCCCGGCGCAGCATCATCGAGCAGGTGGGGTTGATGGCGAGCACCTTGGCGCCCTTGTCCACGAAGGGCTCCAGGCGATCGAGGTTGATCTCGGCCCGGCGCTGCAACTCGGCCAGATCTCCGTTTTCCCAGGCGGGCATTCCGCAGCAGACCAGATGGCTGGCGCAGCGCACATCGACGCCGTTCTTCTGCAGCACGAGCACGGTGTCCTTGCCGATCTGCGGCTCGTTGTTCTGCACGTAGCAGGTCTGAAAGACCACCGCCTCGCCGCCCGCCTTCGGCTGAATCAGATTCTCGCGGCGCGCCCACTGTTCGAACGTTTCGGACGCAAAGTCCGGCAGCAGCTTGCGGCGATGGATGCCGAGCGCCTTCTCCATCAGCCAGCGGTGGGCGCCGACGCGGTTCATCACGTTGGCCAGGCCCAGGCTGCCGCGCGCGAGCGCGGCCGCGCCGTCGGGATCACCGAGCACCCGCTCGCGCAGCGGCACGCCTTCACGGCGCGTGCGCTGGGCCTTGTAGCGATGCACCAGCTTGGGGAAATCGAGCTGGAACTCGTGGCCGTCGCGCGGCGTGTAGGGGCACTGCACCTCGCACAGCTTGCACTGGAAGCACGAGTCCATGACGCTCTGGGTCTCGGCGGCGGTGACGCCTGCCACCGAACCGTCGTGGCGCGAGTCGATGAAGTCGAACAGCTTGGGAAATGAATCGCAGTACTTGAAGCACATGCGACAGCCGTTGCAGACCTCGAACACGCGGTGCACCTCCTGCTGGAGGCCCGCTGGATCCCAGTACCTGGGTTCCGCTGGATCGTAGCTGAGCCCTTCGGTGGGCTTGTAGGAGATGTTCGCGGCGCGGGGTGGCCCCGCGGAAGCACTCGTCATGGCAAACCCCTATCCGGAGGCCCTGCCCCCTATCCGGAAGCCCCTGCTGGGCAAGCAAGGGCCTCGAGCCGGCAGTCCCGGAGCATGGCAGCCCACGCTCCGAGACCCTTGGCAGGCGATCCGAAGATCGCCCAGCAATCAGGAAATGCGATCAGGAGATGTCGTCCAGCAACGCCTGGAAGCGGCCGGCGTGAGACTTCTCGGCCTTGGCCAGCGTCTCGAACCAGTCCGCGATCTCCGGAAAGCCTTCCTGGCGAGCCGTCTTGGCCATGCCCGGGTACATGTCGGTGTACTCGTGCGTCTCGCCCGCGACCGCCGCCTTGAGGTTCTTCACGGTGTCGCCGATCGGCAGATCCGTCGCGGGATCGCCCACGGCCTTGAGGTAGTCGAGGTGGCCATGGGCGTGCCCCGTCTCGCCTTCCGCCGTCTCGCGGAAGTTGCCGGCGATCTGCGGGTAACCCTCCACGTCCGCGACCTTGGCGAAGTAGAGGTAGCGGCGGTTCGCCTGGCTCTCACCGGCAAACGCATCCTTCAAATTCTGCTGCGTCTTGGTGCCCTTGAGTTTTGACATGAGCTTCTGTCCCTTCTCGATCGCTCCCGCTGGAGCGACCTCGGGCAGGATTATGCCGGAGCCGCATAATCAGGTCCAATCGCAAAATCGGATGAGTCTGATAGCTATTAATTATCAGCTTTCCGTCAGCGCGCGCTCCGTCATTGCGTCGCCGGCGCCGCGATGCCCGCGCCTCAACCGCTCGCGCTGGGCTCCCGCCCCCTGCTCGACGGCGATTTGAGGCCCGGTAGCGCCGGCAGCTGCAATGTGTCCGGAACGCCCGGCGGCAGCGGCAACTGCGGCCCTTTCGGCAGAGTGTCGAGCCGGGGCAAACGGCGACGAACGTCTTCTGGCAAGCGCTGCAGTAGGTCGCGCGGCAGGTCGGGATCGATGGGCAGCGGCTGCAATCCACAGCCGACCCCGATCGAGGTGAGCACCCGGGCGTGCGGCAGGTCGGAGCTGTGCGCTTGCAGCGCGCTGACCACCTGCACCGAGCCCTTGAGCGCACGCTTCGCCACGGCGTTTGCCCACTGCGCGAGCACGCTGCTCGCGTGAGCGCGCGCCGCGGACTCCGCGATCGACACGCAGCTCAGAGGACCGCTCAGGTTCGCATCGATCGCCACCCCTTCCCCGGCCAGCTCCAGCTTGGCGCTGCCCTGCATGGCGAGCGAGCCCGTCAGAAACGACAGCTCGCGAAAGCTCGCGCGGTCCAGCGAGCGGCTGAGCGAGAACTTGCCGGAGATCTTGGGCGGCGTGCCGTACACCAGGCCTTCCACCTCGCGTGGGATGGGAAACTGAAGCCCGGACAGCGTCAAATGCACGTCACCGCCAGGCAGCTCCGCGCTCGTGCCGAGCGGCACGGCCACGGAGATGCGACCGTCGACCGTGACCGGGCGCAACGCATCCGAGAGCACCAGCCACGGGCCTTCGAGCTCCGCCAGCGGCAGGCTCGTGAGATCGATGCCCAGCTCCGCGCGCTGTTGGCCAGCGCCGGCGCGCAGGTTGAGCCGCACCTTCGGCCGCTCCAATTCGCCGAGCGTGATCAGCAGATTGCCTTGCTGCAGCCCCAGGTGCCCCATCAGCCCGACCACGGAGAGATCCGCCGCCAGCTGCTCGGTGCCCGAGTGATATTCGAGGGCGGACAGCACCAGCCAGGGCTGCGGTGAGTCGCCGGTGATCCAGCTGAGGCGCGCGTTCTGCACGTCGATCGGCAGCTCCAGCGCGGAGGTGTCGCTCGCCGGGATGGATCGAAAGAGCTCCTGCCAGGGCACGTCGCCGCGCACGTTGACTTCCGCGCCGCGCACGCGCACGCGCTCGGGCTCGAGGCTCGACAGCTCCAGCTCCACCTCGTCGATCCGTCCGCTCACCCGAGCGCTTCCGAAGGGCCAGCGGATGCCCTGCGCCGTGCCCTCACGGCTGGATGCAAACTGACACTGGCGCAGCGTGACCCGTTGCCAGCCGATCTCCAGCTCACACCCGTCGATCTGAATGCCGCGCGCCTCGGCCTGCGAGCGGATCTCCAGCCACAGCCAGTGACGCGCGAACCAGACCAGGCCGACCAACAGCAGAGCGCCGCCGAACAGGCCGAGCAGGATCGCGCGCGTGTGCCCGCGCCCGCTTTCCGGCCCCGTGGGCTCCTCCGGCAGCACCTCGGGTGCCAGCGCCGGCGCGGCACTGGGGCTGCTGGCGGCCTCGACCGGCGTTTTGGGCGCGGAGTCCGTCACCGCCGGCCCCCACCCCGGGCGCGGCGCAGCCGGTTCGAGAAGGAGAGCAACCCGTGCTGCGGTCTGGCAAACTCCTTCATCTCGTGCGTTCCGATCTGCCGTTGCCCCGCGAGTTCTACGCGCGACCCGTGCTCAGCGTAGCCCGAGACTGCATCGGAAAGCATCTGGTGCATGCTACTGCACTCGGGACGACGGTGGGGCGCATCGTGGAGGCGGAAGCCTACCGGGGGCCCGAGGACCGCGCCGCGCATTCTTTTGGCGGCCGGCGCACGCCGCGCACCGAGGTGATGTTTGGCCCTCCAGGGTATGCCTATGTCTTTCTGGTGTACGGCCTGCACTGGCATTTCAACATCGTCACCACCGCCATGGGAGCGCCGCACGCCGTGCTGATCCGGGCAGTGGAGCCGCTCGCGGGTGTGGAACTGATGGCACAGCGGCGCGCGCTGGCGCCCTCTCACCGAGACCTGACCAACGGCCCCGGCAAGCTCTGCACGGCCTT
Organism: Polyangiaceae bacterium; assembly: GCA_035760985.1. GTDB lineage: Bacteria > Myxococcota_A > Polyangia > Polyangiales > Polyangiaceae > SZUA-265. The sequence continues at coordinate 23,375 of DASTRX010000239.1, read as the reverse complement.
CGGCATCGACCGCAGGGCGTACGGCGCCGATCTGACCCAGCCCCCGCTGTTCCTGTGCGATCCCGGAGGCGCGGCCCGGCCTCGCGTGGCGCGCTCGCCGCGCATCGGGGTCGACTACGCGGGCGAATGGGCGGCGCGCCCCTGGCGCTTTTACGATCGCGACAGCCGCCATGTTTCGCGGCTCCCCGCGCGACGCGGGCTCGGGGAGAGAGGTTCCTCCTCGAAGCCATCGTCCTCGAAGTCATCCACCCGCGGCGACTGAGGATCAGCCGCCGGGCAACATCAGGGGCCCGGCGACCTCGCGCTCGACCTCCGCTCCGCGCAAGCGCCGCAGCAAGCGCAGCGCGAATTCGAAGCACGTGCCCGGCCCTTGACTCGTGATCAGAACCCCGGACTCGACGACCCGCTCGTCGGAGAAGGTGTAAGCGCCGCGCACGGCGTCCGCCACGCTGGGGTGGCTGGTCACGGTCTGCCCGAGGCCGATCTCGTGGCGCAGCAGCGCGGCCGGCGCTGCACACACCGCCGCCACGATGCGCCCCCGCTGCCACTGTGTCTTGAGGTGCCGCCCCACCAGCGGCGAGTTGCCGAGGTTCTCCGCGCCCAGCGCGCCGCCCGGCAGCACGACAGCGTCAAAACTGCCCGCGACATCGCCCAGCGCTACGTCCGGCACGATCCTCAGCCCGCGGCTGCAAGCGACCGCGCCGCTGCCTGCCACGCCCGCCAGCGTGACCTTCACCCCACCCCGCCGCAGCACATCCACGATGATGCTGACTTCCATCTCCTCCGCGCCGGGCGCGAGGAGTACGAGGGCGGTTTTGTCGGTGGGACTCATCGGCGAGGACTCCGTAGCCCGATTCGGATGGACCGATTACCACGGGTGGGGGTGCGAAAGCATCCCACGCTCGCCCTGTTGGCGCGAAGCAAGTTCGGAAGAGGATCCGGCCGGCCGAGTCTCGACTTTTCTGCCAAAGTAAGCGGGTGTCGAAACCCTCCCCCTCGCTGCGTCCGAGCCCGAGCGCGACCGAGACCGCCCCCTCCGAAGAGGAGATCCGGGAGCGCCTGGCGCGGCTGGAGTTGCTGCACCGCATCAGCCTGGCCCTCTCTTCGGAGCGAAACCGGGAGCGGTTGATCGAAACCATCCTGATCGAGGCGCAGACACTGTGCAACGCGGACGGCGGCACCCTCTATCTGAGAAACGACCAAGACCAGCTGCGCTTCGCGATCCTGCGCAACGACACGCTGAAGCTCGCGCTCGGAGGAACCACCGGGCAGGCCATCGATCTGCCGCCGATCCCGATCCGCGATCCGGTCACCGGCAAGCCCAACCAGGCCAACGTGGCCAGCTTCGCCGCTTGCACCCAGAAGTCGATCAACATCGAAGATGCGTACGCGGCAGTCGGCTTCGATTTTTCCGGCATGATGGCCTTCGACCGCCGCCACGGCTATCGCTCCACCTCGTTCTTGACCATCCCCCTGCAGAATAGCGAGGGCCGGGTGATCGGCGTGCTGCAGCTGATCAATGCCCGCAGCCGCGAGACGGGCCGAGTCCAGCGCTTTCGTGCAGAAGAGCAGCACATCGTGGAGGCGCTGGCCTCGCACGCCGGCATCGCGATCGACAACCAGAACCTGCTGGAAGACCAGAAACAGCTTTTGGAGTCGTTCATCGTGACGCTGGCGGGCGCGATCGACGCGGAATCGCCCTACACCGGCGCGCATTGCGAGCGCGTGCCCGTGCTGGCCGAGATGCTCACGCGCTCGCTGTGCGAGAGCAAAGAAGGCCCATTCGCCGGCTTCCAGCTGAGCGAAGAGGAGTGGTACGAGCTACGCATCGCGGCCTGGTTGCACGACTGCGGCAAGGTGGCGACGCCGACCCACGTGATGGACAAGGCGACCAAGCTGGAGTGCGTGCACGACCGCATGGAGGGCGTGCGCACGCGCTTCGAAGTCTTGAAGCGCGACGCCAAGATCGCGCTGCTGGAGGCGATCCGCGAACGCCCTGCCGAGCGCGCCTACCTCGAGCAGGAGTACGAACAGCGCATCGCCGCGCTCGACGCGGACCTGGCGCTGCTCGCGCGCTCCAACATCGGCGGCGAATTTCTCTCCGACGAACAGCGCCGGCGCATCCACGAGATCGGACAGCGCAGCTACGTCCAGGGCGGGCAGACCGTACCGCTGCTCTCGCAGGATGAGATCGACAACCTCAGCATCTCGCGCGGCACCCTCACCAACGCCGAGCGACTGCTGATCAACGGCCACATGGTGCAGACCGTGCGCATGCTGGAGGCGCTACCCTTCCCGCGCCAGCTGCGGCGCGTGCCTGAATATGCGAGCGGCCACCACGAACGCATGGACGGCAACGGTTACCCGCGCGGCCTGTTCGCGGGCGACATGTCCATCCCGGCGCGCGTACTCGCCATCGCCGACGTCTTCGAAGCCTTGACCGCGACCGACCGCCCCTACAAACCCGGCAAGAAGCTCAGCGAAGCCATGCAGATCATGGGCGCCATGAAGCGTGACAATCACCTCGACCCCGACCTGCTCGACCACTTCGTGCGCTCGGGCGTCTACCGCCGTTACGCCGAGCGCTACCTCGGCCCCGAGCTGATCGACGAGGTCGACGAAGCGGCGCTACTCGCGATCCGACCCAAGCCCTTCGAACTTCCAGCGGAAGAAGTGCGCCGGCAACGCTGGAAGAGCTTCCTGCCCCAGTACCAGGAGCTCGGCGCCCGCCGCGTGAACGGACTACCGAACTCGCCGGGAGCCTGAGCCGGTGCCCGTCCGGGCCGGGCGTGCGCGCTCCGGCCAGCGCCGCGGTCCGGCGCTCACCCGGACGCACACGCGGCGCTGCGCCGAAGCAGCTCACGGCTGCGAGCGTGCAGGCTGGGTTTAACAAATGCCTTTACCCGTACCGGCCCTGTCCGATCTCGACGATCGCGACGAAGCGTCTGTAAAGGGGCCTCACCGAGATGAAACGCAGGATGCGACGGGGCTGGACTCAATCCGGCGTGGTGCTGTGGTTGTTGCTCGGTTGCTCGAGCGACTCCGGCCCGAATGCGCCGCCGCCGGGCCTCGATGAGAGCGGTGGGCTGGATCATCAGGACGTGTCCGATCCATGCCTCGACCCGACGCAGACCAGCTGCCCTTGCTCGCAACCAGGCGAGCAGATCGAGTGCGGTAGTGTGCACGAACTGCGCGGCGAGTACGTGATCTGCTCACTGGGCACGCGGACTTGCACGCTCGACGGCTGGTCGGAGTGTACTCCGCAACGGCTGGAGGAAGCGAGCGCAGCGGGCACCGGCACGACGCCGGGTGGCCTGCGCCTTCAGGCCCTGTCAGCAGCGGTCAACTGCAAGAACCTGTGCGATCCGCGCTGCATGAAGCAGGTGGACACTCCCGAGAATCTGGCGGTCGACGGTGACTTGCAGGCGGACGCCTCGGGCCTCACTCTGCCCAGCGTACTCACCGGCGGCAGCTGCTCGCACATCACCGTCAGCCCCGCCACGGCGACCTTCACCATCAGCGCCATCAACACGGTCAATGGCGCGATCACGGTGGCTCCCTCCGATCTGAGCTTCAGCGCCAGCTGCGCCGGGCTGCCGACTCAGCCGCGCTGGAGCATCGACGCCTACGATCGCGCGGTGATCGACTCCAGCGGCAAGGTCACGCCCTTCTCCGGCATCGGCTCACCGATCCTGGTGACCGCGAGCAGCACGCTCGACTCGAGCACGGCGCTGATCGATGTGCGGGTGCAGGTCGACGATTTCAACGGCATCGCCTCGGGCGACAGCGTGCGCAGCGCGTTCACAGCCGCAGCGCTGCCGCCCACGGTGCTGCCGGCCGACGTCGGCAAGACGCTCTATCCCTACAAGAACACGGTTTTTCCGCTGGATCTGAAGGCCCCGCTCGTGCAGTGGGACACCGGCGGCACCGCCGCGGCAGGCGTGCGCGTCGCCTTGCGCTACCCCGCGGGCTCTGCCTCGCCGACCTTCTGGTACAGCAAGATGTTCAAGGGCGCCGCAGCGGATCCCAAGGAGGGCACGCTCGCCACGGCAGCTCCCGCGTGGCAGATTCCGCAAGAGATCTGGAGCGCCTTCGATCGCAGCGTGGCGGGCAGCGCCGGCGGCGGCGAGATCCTGATCCAGCGCTACTATTCGGGCGCCGTGCACGAGATGAGGATCCCGGTGAAGTTCGCCACCGAGTCGATCCCCGGCACCGTCTACTACACGCAATACCGGCGGCTGTTCAACACCGCGTGCCCGATCAACCCCGGCGCCGGCACCAAGCAGAGCTGCACCTTCAACCCGGCCTCCTACACGATCGGTCAGGTCTGCGAGGTCGGCGGCCGCGTGCCGACAGCCAGCTACCCGCCCAACATTCGCGCCATCGATCTGTCCAAGCGCAGCGCGCCCAACAACGATCTGTTCGCAGGCGGCGCTCGCTGCCCGGCCTGTCACTCGATCTCGCCCAACGGCCAGACCTTCGTCGATTCGAACCAGGCCTGGATGCAGTCCTCGCCCTGGTCGGTGCCGGGCCTGGGCATCGGCACGCTCGGGCAGACCGCCGCCGGGCTGCCCAAGTTCACCGCCCAGGGCAACGGGATCGCCCCCACCTACACGGGCCTCTCCGACACGGGCACGTCGACCAGCGCCGGCAGCAGCGCCAACGATTATGAGCGGACCGGGGAGAACAGCCGCGGCTTCTCCTACGCCGCGATCACGCCTGACGGCTCCTACGTGCTGCAGGGGCCCAACTTCTGGGGCAATACCCAGGAGTACCCCGCCTCCTCGAGCACCCAGGACGGCGCGCTCGACGGCCTCGCCGGGGATACGAAGCCGTATTTCATCGTGCGGACGGATCAGCCGGGCATCGGCGTCCAGGTGGCGACCACCGCCGCGTTGCCCGCCCACAGCTGGAGCGCCGGCACCATCACCGGCAGCTCGGGCTCGCTGACGATCGACGGCGTGACGCTGAGCGCGCAGGATCAGGTGGTGCTCGTGAAAGATGAGCCGACCGCTTCGCACAACGGCGTGTACGTGGTGACCAACGCGGCGCCCTGGAAGCTGACGCGCCGCTACGACGCGGACAGCGTCAGCGAGCTGCAGCTCTACACCGAAGTGCGCGTCAGCGACGGCAAGGAGAACCGCGGGCGCGTCTTCTACGTTTCGACCGCCCCGGCAGCGCTCAACAGCTCTGACATCAAGTTCACGGAGCGCGTGCGCCCGGTGTCTTACACGGCGAGTCCGCTGGCGGTGGACTACGCGACCTCCGGCACGCTCAGCCCCAGCTACAATTTGAGCTCGGGCAGCCCTTCGTACCTGGAGGCGACGTCGAACGGCGTGCTCAAGATCGACGGCATCAACGCGGGGATCAGCAAATCCGTGCTGGTCAAGGACGAGACGAATGGCGCCAACGGCATTTACACGGTCAGCGCCGCCGGCTCGCCCACGAGCAAATGGCGGCTCACGCGGCGCTTCGATGCGGACGTGAGCAGCGAGCTCAGCTCCCGGATGGAGGTGCGCGTCAACTCGGGGACGAGCAACGCTGGCAAGGTCTTTTTTCTGGCCAACAGCGCTTCCATCACGCTCGACACGACCGTGCTGAGCTTCAAGCAACAGCTCCTGCCCACGATGATGGTGCCCGTCATCTCTCCGGACGGCAGCAGGATCGTGTACGTGAATGGCGACGCCGACTCGACGCCCGGGCTGACCGACACGGGCTGGCGCAAGGGCCTGTCGATGTTGCAGTTCGAGCAGGATACCCTGAGCGTGTCCCGGAAGACGCGCCTGCTCAACAGCTGGACTGCTGCCCTGCCTTATAGCGGGATCCCGTTCAAGTGGCCCTTCTTCGAGAGCGACAGCCAGAGCCTGGTCTACGTCGAGACGGAGTCGGGCGAGTACTGCAGCTCCGCGGACTCGACCACGAACAACGTCGACACGGACGTGGAGCGCGCTTGCTACCAGGGCGCCTACGGCAGCATGAGCCCCACGGCTCGCGGGTACTGGAAGGGCAAGCTGTTCTCGCTCGACACGGGCGCGGCAACCCCGGCGAGCACGCGCGTGGAGCTGTCGAAGCTGAATGACGGCGACGATGACGGCGGCGCGGACGACGCCGTGGCCGCGGACCACAGCTACCAGCCGACGGTGCTTCCCTTCTCCAAGGGCAACTATCGCTGGGTGATCTTCACCAGCCCACGCCCCTACGGCAACCAGCTGAACCAGGCCTCCGGCAGCACGCCGACGCACTTCACGTGTGCCGCCAGCATGCTCTGGATGGCGGCGCTCGACGACGTCACCGCCGGCCCCAGCGATCGCAGCCATCCGGCGTTCCTGCTCCCGGGCCAGAACATGGGCGCGATCACCGACGTCACGACTCCGCACTACATCAACGAGCGCGGCTATCTGGTGCCCAGCCCGTGCAAGGCTTCGGGCGCGTCCTGCACCAGCAACAGCGACTGCTGCGGTGGCAGCGGCGGCAATCCGACGGCTGCCTGCCGCGCACCGAGCAGCTGGACCCCAGCCAGCGGCCCCCCCGCCAAGACCTGCGCAGCGATCGATGGCTGCAGCGACTTCGGCGAGAGCTGCAGTTCGACCGCCGATTGTTGCGGCGGCGCGGCCTGCGTCAATTTCAAGTGCGCGGAGCCCCCGAGCTACAAGAGCGCGAGCTACGAGCGCACCTACGACGCGGAGTGCCCCGATAGCTATCAGCCCACCTGGCAGCTGCTCAGCTACTATTTGACCACAGGCAGCGACAGCATGATCTCGTTCGCCGTACAGACCGCCAACGAGTCGGCCGCTCTCGATACAGCGCCGGTGATCGAGGTGGGGTCATCGGACAGGGACGTCGTCAGCCCCGAGACGCCAGACTTCCAGGACGTGGGCGCCGCGCTGAGCGCCGCCAGCTCCAATGGCCTGAACCACCTGCGACTGATCATCACGCTGGTGCCGTCCACGGACAAGAAGACCGCGCCGATCCTGCACGATTGGGAGATGCGCTACAGGTGTGAGCCCGCCCAGTGAACGGGAGGGGTCGAGAGCTGGAAAAGCTCCTGACCCCTACTGGTGGGTCTGCGCCAGCACGTCGACCAGCGTCGGGCGCAGCCGGGAGCGCCACTGCACCCAGCGCTGCTCCAGGGCGTGTGAGCCCGGCACGGCGTCCCAGGCGGTGAGCAAGATCTCGCGCCCGAGCGGGCGCGGCGTCGCACCATCCTGGCGCACCGAGCGCGGCTGCCGGTAGAGCACGACCTGGCGTTGCACGCCCTCCCAGAAGTCGTAGCGGGCCTGCAGGCTGGCGAGGGCCCCGCGCCGGATCTGCTCCTGGGCTTCCGCCGTGGTCGCGTAGCTGGCGAGCGCCTCTTCCAGCCAGGCGCCATGGTCCCCATCCTGATCGACGTGCAGCGTGAAGTACGCGATCTCGTGCTCTTCGAAGCCGGCGCGCCGCAGCCCCGGGATCACGGCGTCGAACATCTTGGGGATCGCCCACTCGTGGCCCGGGCCGACCGCCCCCAGCCCCTCCAGAAAGGGCCGTTCGCTCACGATGCGGCGGTGAGCCGAAATGAAGGCGTGCGCTGGAGGCGCCACGCGCTGTGTGCGCACGCGTTCGGGGTCGCCGCCCGCCGCCTGCAGGTAACGAGCGTACATGGTGGAGTGGTCCTTGCCCTCGGACCCCTCGCCGTACTCATCGACCAGCACCTTGGCCAGCCACAGCTTGGCCTCGCTGTCCGGTGCGCGCACCAGCAGGCGCTCCAGGTAGTGCGTGAACACGCAGACCAGCGGGTAGTGGTTCTCGGCGAAGACGCGGTAGTCCTGGCGCGAGAACGGGCTGGTCGCGAGCCGGTTCAAAAACAGGTGGTTGACCGCGGGATGCGTCTCGATCTCCTCGCGCAGGTCCGCGAGAAACTTCTGGGCGCTCGAAATCACTCGGCCCCCAGCGCGGTGCGTGCCGGTTCGGGCGCGGGCGGGAGCTCGTCCGCCCAGATGCGCCGCGGGATGCGCAAGCGCACCAGCTGGCCCGAGCCGGACGGCGCGGGCGCTGCCTCCGCCGCATCGGGCTGCGTGTGCTCGCTGCCGTCGGGGTAGTGCACGTCCCGGTACGTGAGGCCGGCGCGCGCGCCCGGGCCGTTCAGCAAGCCCTCCTCATCACGCAAGAACGACTGCGGATCGCGATGGATCCACTGGTAGCGCCAGGTGCGGGCGAAGAACCAGGCGAAGTGGCTCGCTGCCGCGCGCGCAAAGTCGGGGCGGTTCTTGAGCGTGTTCCAGATGGCCCTGCGCGCCGAGTCCTTGGTGGCGCTGATCGAACGCGCGAACTCGGCGTAGAATTCAGCGCGCGGCAGGCGCGTGGGCAACACGGCGTGCAGCAGATCGAACAGGCGCAGATCGGTGGTCATCAGCTGGTTGGCGTAAGCGCGGTAGAGCTGCGTGCCGGGCAGCGGCGTCAGGATGGTGACCAGCGGGATGCCGATCTCCAGGGTGTTGATGTAGTCGTAGAGCTCCTGAAACTGGTGCTTCTCCCAGTCGGCACGCACCATGAAGATGCCCGTGGAGAAGATGCCCAGCTCGCGCAGGATGTCGTTGGCGCGCTTGTTGTTGTCCCAGGTGTTCTTCTTGCGCAGCGAGGCCAGGTTGTCGTCGTCGTTGGACTCGAACCCGCTGAGCAGGCCCACCAGGCCGTTCTTGGCCAGACGACGCATGATCTCCGGGTTCTCCGCCACAAAGTCCGTGCGCCCCTGGGTCATCCAGAACTTGCCGATCTGGCGCCGCTCGAGCTCGTCGCACAGCGCCAGGATGCGCTTCTTGCTGGTGAGGAAGTTGTCATCCAGCACGAAGATGAAGCGCTCCTCGCAGGCCTCCATCTGGTCCACGATCTTCTTGGCGGACAGGTAGCGGGTGCGCCGCTCGTAGAACTCCCAGATCGCGCAGAAGTTGCAGTCGTAGGAGCAGCCGCGGCTGGTGAAGATCGAGGCCATGTTGCGCGCGACCGTGAAGAAATAGCGCCCCTTGTACTTGCGCAGCAGGCTGCGATCGGGAGGCGGCAGGTCGTCCAGGTTCTTGGTCTGGGAGCGCTTGCTGTTGGCGACCATGGGCTGGCCGTCGCGCTCGCGATAGCGTAGCCCCGGGATGCCGGGGAAACGCCGGTCAGCGCTCGCGCGCTGCTGATCCCAGGCGCTCACCAGCTCCTGGAAGGTGAGCTCCCCCTCGCCCTGGACGACCACGTCGACCCAGGGCTGGTCGAACTCCTGGGGCGCCAGCGTGGGCGCGTGCCCGCCCACCACAGTCAGCGCCGAGGGCACGATCTGCCGGGCCATGCGCAGCGCCGCGAGCGCCTGATAGACGTCCGTGGTCATGCTGGTCGTGCCGACCACGTGCGGCTGGAACGAGCGCAGCTCGCGCGCCAACGCATCCTCGGGCTCGAGCCGCATGTCGAGCAGCCGGACCTGGTGCTCGGAACCGACGGCGGCGGCCACGGTCGTCAGCGCCACGGGCTCCGAGAGCCAAACGACGTTTTCGAGGCCCAGCCGACCGTTTTCAAACGGCGTGGGCATGACCAGGAGGATGCGCATGTTGTCCTGAATGTCGAAAGAGCCCGCCGAGGCGAGCTCCATGGAAAGGGGTTGCTGAACGGATGAGGGCGGCACAACCTAGTGCCTGGGTTCCGCAGAATCGAGGCCAATGAACCGGACGCCGGCAAAACCCGCGGGTAAATCGCTGGACAAATCGGCTTTCGCTGCAACACCCGATGTTGCAGCGCCTACACCACCTGCTGCGGGGGGATTGACTCGGCGGAGCTGGCTCGGATGGGCACTGGCCATGGGCACCGCGGGTACCGAGCTGGCATCGCTCGCTGGCACCTGGGATCACCGCGCCATCACTCTGGCGGCTTCGGCGGCCCCGGCAGCGAACGCCGGCGCAGCGGCGGGTAACGCGCGGCTCCTGCACATCGGCCACTGCTGCCACCTGATCGAAATCGCCGGGCAGCGCTGGCTGACGGATCCCTGGTTCTTCAACCCCGCTTTCGGTTCCCTCACGCACTCCAGCGCGCTGCAGGTGGACGCCGTGGGGCCGCTCGACGGCATCTTCATCAGCCACCGGCACCCGGACCACTTCGATCCCAGCGCCCTGCGCCAGCTGGATCGTCGGGCGCAGGTCTGGACGCCCGACGAGAGCCTGGTGCCCGGACTGCGCGAGCTGGGGTTTGCCGCCGTCGCGGTCTCGCAGGTTTGGCAAACCGTGCAGCACGGGAGCTTGGCGGTGAGCTTCGTGCCTGCCGTGCACGACGTGCCGGAGCATTCGTTGCTGCTCGCTGGAGCCGACGCGCGCGTGCTGTTCTGCGGAGACACGGGGCCGCACGATCACTGGGCGGAGATTCGCCGGCGCTTCCGGCCGACCACGGCGCTGTTGCCGTGCGACGGCACGGCGCTGCGCTGGGAACCGCGCCAGATCATGAATCCGAGCGAGGCGGCGCGCGCCGCGCTGGAGCTGGGCTGCCCACAGATCCTGCAGACCCATGCGGACGCCACTTACACCGATCCGCTGGCCCGCTATCTGCTGAGCTCGAGCGAAGACGCGCCGGTGGCGCGCCTCGAGCGCGCGCTCCAAGAGGCGGGCGAGCAGGTGCACCCGGGGGCCGGATCCCCCGATTTCAGGCCGCTCGCGATCGGAGAAACTCGCCCGCTCGCCGTGGCCGCTTCCGGGTAGTATCCCCGCGGCGCAGCCGCAGGAGGAGTGGAGAGCGATGATCGACAAGCAAGCTTTTGGACGCACCGGGCACGCGAGCTCGCGCACGCTGCTCGGGGCCGCTGCCTTCGGCAAGGTCACGCAGCAAGAGGCGGACGCCACCATCGATCTGGCGCTCCAGCGCGGGGTCAACCACATCGACACGGCCGCCAGCTATGGTGACTCGGAGCTGCGCATCGGGTCCTGGATCCAGCGCCACGGCAAGTCGTTCTTCCTGGCGACGAAGACCGGCGAGCGCACGGCGGGCCCCGCCCTCGACCAGATCCGCCGCTCGCTGGAGAAGCTGCACGTGAACCAGGTCGACCTGATCCAGCTGCACAACCTGGTCGAGCCCGAAGCCTGGCAGACCGCGCTGGGGCCTGGCGGCGCGCTGGAGGCCGCGATCGCGGCACGCGAGGAGGGGCTGGTGCGCTTCATCGGAGTCACGGGACATGGGCTCCACGCTCCGGGGCAGCATCGCCGGGCGCTGGAGCGCTTCGACTTCGATTCGGTGCTCTGCCCCTTCAGCTACATCCTTTCCCAGAACGCCGAGTACTGGGCGGATGTGGAAGCGTTGCTCGAGGTCTGCGCGCGGCGGCAGGTCGCCGTGCAAACGATCAAGGCCATCGTGCGCGCCCCATGGGGAGATCGCGCTCAGAGCGGGCCGACTTGGTACGAACCCTTGCGCGAGCAGTCGGAGATCGATCTGGCGGTGCACTGGGTCCTGGGGCGGCAGCAAGTGTTCCTGAACACGGTGGGCGACATCGAGCTGATCCCCAAAGTGCTCGACGCCGCCGAGCGCTTCAGCGCCAAGCCCGCCGAGAGCGCGATGGCGCAACAGTTGCAGCGCATGGAAATGTCCAACTTGTTCGTCACCGGCTGGGTTTGAGGCTTGGGCACGACCGCTGGTCTTACCACCGTGTGCGCGAAACTCCCCAGTGGCGTGCAGCTCGTCTGTAGCGTGCCGCGCCTTTCCGCCTGGAGAGCTTTGCAATGCGGCGCCGAATCCTTACCTTGGCGTTTTCGACCTCTTGGAGAAGCCAATGCTCCACTTGTTTCGTCCTGCCCATCCCGTGCGGGCCAACTCGGCATCGCTCGTCGCCTCACGAGAGCCCGAGCATTCCCAGCATGGGCCGAGGGCGCGGTACACCAACATGGCGCTCGGGCTCTGGTTGTTCGTGTCGGCCTTCGCGTGGCCACACACCACCAGCACGCGCCTCAACACCTGCATGGTGGGGCTGTTCGTGACCATCGCGGCGACCATGGCGGCAGGAGTCAGCGTATTCCGGCAGCTCACGAGCGTGCTCGCGGTGTGGCTGCTGTTCACCACGCTGATGGTCTATCCCGCCAGCCCGATCACGTTCTGGAGCAACATCCTGACCGCCGTCGCGGTGCTCGTCGTATCGCTGATCCCGAGCGACGACGAGCGCATCACCGCCTAGCGCCGAGGCTCGGGCGGTCTGCTGGCGGGCGGTCTGCTAGCCAGCTTTCTGGCAGCGCGCTGTCTGGCAGCCCGGCGAAAGGAGCTCGCCGATGGCACTGACGGAGTTTGTTCGCAACGTTCAGGACCTGAGCGACGACGGCGGGTACAAGTTCCGCTTCCATTGCGACCGTTGTGCCGACGGCGTGGAGAGCCAGTACGTGGCCTCCGCCGCCAATCTGCTCAAGACCGGGCTGCAAGTCTTCAGCATGTTCCGCGTCTTCGGCGGCTACGCGCGCGGCGCCGTGGAAGGCATCGACCGCGGCCTGCGCGGCAAGGAGCGCGACGCCGCTTACGAGCAGGCGGTGAACGAGGCCAGGGTTCATTTCAGCAAATGCTCCCGCTGCGGGCACTGGGTCTGCAACCACTGCTTCAACACCGCCGCGGGTCTGTGTGAAGGCTGCGCGCCCGACGCGCACGAGGCCGCGGCGGTGAGGAAGGCGCAACGAGCCGCCGAGCAGCGCGTCGCCGCCGTCGATCACAATCCCGGAGCGGGCCTGTCTGCCGTCACCTGCCCCGTCTGCTCGGCGCCGAGCGGCGGCGGCAAGTTCTGCCAGCAATGCGGCGCGAACCTCGCAGCGGAGCGTCGTTGTCAGAGCTGTCAGGGCCCCCTGTTGCCCAACGCGAAGTTCTGCGGCGAATGCGGCAAGCCCGTCTGAGGCTCCCCCGGACCAGTCATGAAATGCCTGGTGTGTTTCGCCTCCTTTCCCGGCGCGGGCACTTGCCCCAACTGCGGTTATGAGAACGCCGCACCGGGCGCCAAGGACCCCCAGCGCATCGTGAGGGCGCGCGAAGAGTTCCGCGCCCGCACGCTGGCGCACGCCCCGGGGGCGCGGGTCAGCGCCAAAGACCGCCTCGGCCCGTGGCTGGGGCTCGCGCTCGGTGTGCTGCTATTCCTGTTCTGGTTGCGCTCCTGCTCGTCCCTCTTCTGAAGCGGCGGCCGGCTCATCTTCTGAGGCGGCCCGCTCATAGAGCGCCGCAGGACCGCCTCTGAGCAGCGCGCGCAACTCGCTGTACCCACCGATCGCCGTCTCACCGACGAAGATCTGCGGCACCGTACCCTGACCGCTGACGCGAGCCAGCCAGCGCCGCTGCTCCCGGTCCCCGGAGACGTCGATCTCCTCGAACTCGATCCCTGCAAAGCTCAGCAGCTTCGCCGCCAGCAGGCAATAGGGGCAATGGCGCGTTCGGAATACCCTGACGCGCGGCAGCTCGGAGCCCATGCCGCTCACCCCGCCGCACGCGCGCGCCCGGTGCAAGCCAGGAGCGCAGGCGCCAGCTCGGGATATGCAAAAGCGTAGCCCGACTGCTGCGCCACTCGCGGCAGCACCCGCTGCGACTCCAGCAGCACATCCGAGATCTCGCCCAGCGCCAGGCTCAGCGCCAAGCGCGGCACCGGCAGTACCGCGGGGCGTGACAGCGCCCGCGCCAGCTGACGCGTGAATTCCTGGTTCGTGACAGGATTGGGGCTGACGACGTTGAGTGGACCCCGCAGCTGCTTGCGCGCCGCCGCGTGCAACAGCAAGCCGACAACATCCTCGAGCTGGATCCAGCTCATCCATTGCAAGCCGCTGCCGAGCTTGCCCCCGAGGCCGAGCCGGAAGGGGGTGCGCATGCGCTCCAGCGCGCCGCCGCGCGGGGCCAGGACCAACCCGATCCGCGCCAGCACGACTCGCACCCCAAACTTCTCGGCTTCGAGCGCTTCCGTTTCCCAGTCACGACAGACCTCCGCAAGGAAACCGCTGCCGCCGGGCGACGTCTCGTCCAGCACGTCATCGCCCCGGTCACCGTAGTAGCCGATCGCCGAGGCGCAGATCAGCACGCGAGGCCGCGGCAGGATGCCGCCGATGCTCGCCACCAGCTGGCGAGTGCCGAGCACCCGGCTTTCGCGAATGCGCTGCTTCTTGGCGGCGGTCCAGCGCCCTTCCGCGACGGGCTCGCCGGCGAGATGGAAGACCGCTTCGACCTCGTCGAAGGCGGCTGCCGGGATGCGCTCGTGCTCGGGCTGCCAGCCCCACACCTTCGCACCCGATTGCGACCGATACCCTTCCGGGGAGCGGGTCAGTACGTGCGGGGCAGGGAGCCGGCTCGCCAGCTCCCGCCCCACGAGACCCGTCGCCCCGGTCACCAACGCTTTCAAGCCCACCAACGTTTACTGCCCTTTCCGCTTTTCCGAGCTTCGTCTCGAGCGCACCGAATGGGAAGCCGTCGGAACAAATCGCCGCGGGGACAAGTGCGTCAAACCGGTGGCAATTTGGCGGCCTTGCGACCGGCCACCGACCTGGCGCCGCGATGTGCCCTGGCTGTCACTTTGGCTCTGTAGCGTCCGCCGGCAAATGCACAAACACCTCTTCGTCGCAGCCCTCGTGTTCGGCTGCAAACAAACGGAAGCCGCAACTTCCCACAGCACAACCCCCGCCGGAACGGCCACGGCGAGCGCCTCCGCGCCGGCTCCCTCGCGGGATTACATCAATATCGTCGGCTCCTCCACGGTGTATCCGTTCTCCACGGTCGTCGCGGAGCAGTTTGGCAAGACCAGCCGCTTCAAGGCGCCAAAAGTGGAATCGACCGGCTCCGGCGGAGGCCTGAAGCTGTTCTGCGAGGGCGTCGGCCCCAAGTATCCCGACGTCGCGAACGCCTCGCGCCGGATCAAGCCGAGCGAGGTCGAGAGCTGCGCCAAGAACGGGGTCAAGGAGGTCGTCGAGGTCAAGATCGGCTACGACGGGATCGTCCTCGCCAACTCCCGGAAGAGCAAGCCGCTGCAGGTCAGCCTGCGGCAGCTCTGGCTGGCGCTGGCCCAGCAGGTCGCGGGCAACGAGCCCGGCCAGCTCGTCGCGAACCCCAACAGCAAGTGGAGCGACATCGACAAGTCGCTGCCGGCGCTGAAGATCGAGGTGCTCGGACCGCCTCCGACCTCGGGGACGCGCGACGCGTTCGTCGAGCTGGCCATGGACGCCGGCTGCAGCACCTTCGCATGGGTGAAGGGCCTCGCCTCGAGCGACCCGAAGAAGTTCAAGGAGATCTGCCAGACGATGCGCGAGGACGGCGCGTTCATCGAGGTGGGTGAGAACGACAACCTGATCGTGCAGAAGCTGCAGGCCAATCCGAGCGCCTTCGGCATCTTCGGCTTCAGCTTTCTGGACCAGAACGCCGAGGCCATTCAGGCTGCCGCGATCGGCGGCCACGCCCCCAGCTTCGAGACCATCTCCAACGGCAGCTACCCGCTCTCGCGCCCCTTGTTCCTGTACGTGAAGAAGGCGCACGTCGGTGTCGTGCCCGGGATCCCGGAGTACCTGGCCGAGTTCACCAGCGCCAAGGCGTGGGGCCCCGAGGGCTACCTCGCCAGCAAGGGCATGATCCCGCTCTCCGACGCCGAACGCAGCACGGTCCAGCAGACCGTGGCCACCCTCGAACCCATGAAGCTGTAAGCCTTGCCGCTGCTGCCCTCCGCTCTCTGTCTGATCTTCCTGCTCGGCATGGGCTACGTGCTCGGCCGCCAGCGCGCATTGCTGATGGCGGGGCTCGGCGGGCGCCGGATGCACTCGCTGCCCGAGCACCACGGGGCGCTCGTCGCCCTGTGCGCCGGGATTCCCGCCTTCGCCGTGCTGCTGCTGGGCAGCTGGGGCTCGGGCGCCACGCTGCCGGTGGGCGGGGTGGCGCTCTCGGCTGGCGGGATCGGCGCCGGGCTGGCCTGGCGCTCGATCCATCCCGGGCTACGCGCGCGCAACCGCCTGGAGTGGTTGTTTCAAGGGCTGCTCGCGCTGAGCTCCTCGATCGCCATCTTGACCACGATCGGCATCGTCGCCTCGGTGCTGCTGGAAGCGGTCCGCTTCTTTCGCGCCGTCCCGGTCAGCGACTTTCTGTTCGGGCTCGCCTGGAGCCCGCAGACCGCGCTGCGTGCCGATCAGGTCGGCGCCTCGGGAACGTTTGGGGCGCTGCCGCTGTTCGCCGGCACGGTGCTGATCTCCGTGATCGCCCTGGCGGTGGGCGCCCCGCTCGGTCTGCTCTCAGCCATCTACCTGGCTGAATACGCCGGCCCCCGCCAGCGCGCGTTCGCCAAGCCGGTACTGGAGCTGCTCGCCGGCATTCCCACGGTGGTGTATGGGTTCTTCGCGGCTCTGGTCGTGGCGCCGCTGGTGCGGGAGCTCGGGGCTTCGCTCGGTCTGAGCGTCTCCTCGGAGAGCGCGCTCGCTGCTGGTGCCGTCATGGGCATCATGCTCATCCCGTTCGTGTCTTCACTCTCGGACGACGTCATCGCAGCGGTGCCTCAGGCGTTGCGCGACGGCTCCTATGCGGTCGGCGCCACCCGCTCCGAGACGATCCTCCGGGTGGTCCTGCCTGCCGCCCTGCCCGGCATCGTGGGCGCGCTCTTGCTCGCGGTCTCCCGCGCCATCGGCGAGACCATGATCGTGGTGATGGCGGCCGGGCTGAGCGCGAATTTGACGGCAAATCCCTTCCAGGCCGTGACCACGGTCACCGTGCAGATCGTCAGCTTGCTGGTCGGCGATCAGGAGTTTGACAGCCCCAAGACGCTGGCCGCCTTCGCATTGGGGTTGGTGCTCTTCCTCGCCACCCTGCTGCTCAATGTGATCGCGCTGCAGGTGGTGCGGCGCTTCCGCGAACAGTACGAGTGAGCGACATGAGCATCGGCCCCTTCTCCCCTGCTCGCCTGGCGCCGCCCGCCGAAGCTCGAGTCACCTCGCCGCATCGCTCGTCCGCTGCGCGCGCCCGGGTGCGCCGGCGCCAGCGGCACGAGCGCCTGTTTCGAGCTTGCGGAGCCGCCGCCATCAGCCTCGGGCTGGTGTTCGTGGTGGCGCTGTTCTTCAGCATCCTGTCCAGAGGCTACACGGCGTTCCAGCAGACCCAGCTGAAGCTCGATCTGGACTTCTCGCCCGCTGCTCTGGGCCTGAGCTCCGGCGCAGCGAGCGCCGATCAGCTCGGCGGCGCGGACTACGCGGCCGTGATCCGCCAGGCGCTCGCGCGCGAGTTCCCAGAGGTCACTGAACGGCGCGAGCGGCGCGAGCTCTCGGCCCTGGTGAGCAGCGGGGCGCCCCACCAGCTGCGCGAGCTGGCGCTCGTCGACCCCAGCCTGATCGGCAGCCAGCGCTCGCTGTGGCTGACCGCCGACGATGAAGTTGACCTGTTCGTGAAGGGCAGCTTCGATCGGACCACACCCGAGGCGCAGCGCCGGATCAAAGATCGCCAGATCGCGTGGATCGACCGGCTCGAGTCACTCGGCCGGGTCAGGAAGAGCTTCAACTCGGCCTTCTTCAGCGCGGGCGACTCGCGCGAGCCCGAGCTCGCGGGCCTGGGCGCCGCGCTGATGGGCTCCGTCTACACCCTGCTGCTGACGCTGCTGATGTCCTTTCCGCTGGGCGTGGGGGCCGCCCTGTACCTCGAGGAGTTCGCGCCCAGAAGCCGCTGGCTCGATCTGATCGAGGTGGCCATCAACAACCTGGCCGCGGTGCCTTCGATCGTGTTCGGGCTGCTGGGCCTGGCGCTGTTCATCAACTTCTTCGACTTGCCCCGCTCCTCAGCGCTGGTGGCCAGCCTGGTCCTGACCTTGATGACGCTGCCCGTGATCATCATTGCCAGCCGCGCAGCCCTGCGCAGCGTCCCCCCTTCGATCCGGCAAGCCGCGCTCGGTATGGGCGCGTCGCGCCGCCAGACCGTGCAGCACCACGTGCTGCCGCTGGCGTTGCCGGGCATGCTGACCGGCGCCATCGTGGGCATGGCCCGCGCGCTGGGCGAGACGGCGCCGCTGTTGATGATCGGCATGGTCGCCTTTCTGGTCGAGGTCCCCCGGGGCTTCACCGAGCCGGCCACGCTCTTGCCCGTTCAGATCTACCTCTGGGCGGACAGCCCCGAGCGAGCCTTCGCCGAGCGCACGGCGGCGGCCATCCTCGTGCTCTTGGCGTTCCTGATGCTGATGAACTCGCTGGCCGTGGTTCTCCGCCAGCGCTTCGAGCGGCGCTGGTAGCGCCGGAGGACGGAGTCGATGCAAAGCATGACGTTAGATCCTGCCCCATCCGCCGCGGGCACGCCTGCCGAAGGCGCCGCTGCGCAGCGAGAGAATTCGCTCTCCCGTCAGAGCCAGCCGGTTCCTCGCGCTGCACCGAGCGCGCCGGAACGAACGCTGGGGGAGCCACGGGTGCGCAACGCGCTGATCACCAGCCGCGCCGTCTCCGTGCACTACGGCGCCAAGCAAGCCCTGTTCGAGATCGATCTCGACATCGGGCGGCACGAGGTGCTGGCGCTGATCGGCCCCTCGGGCTGCGGCAAGTCGACCTTCCTGCGCTGCCTGAACCGCATGAACGACACCATCGATGGTTGCAGGGTCAGCGGCGAGATCCGCATCGAAGGCCAGGAGGTGCACGCTCCCGAGCTGGATGTAGTTCAGCTCCGGGCGCGCGTGGGCATGGTGTTTCAGAAACCCAACCCCTTTCCCAAGTCGATCTACGACAACGTCGCCTACGGGCCGCGCATCCACGGGCTCGTGCGACGCAAGCCCGAGACCGATGAGCTGGTGGAGCGCAGCTTGACCCGGGCGGGCCTGTTCGAAGAGGTCAAGGACCGCCTGAAGGCTCCGGGGACGAGTCTCTCCGGCGGTCAGCAGCAGCGCCTGTGCATCGCGCGCGCCATCGCGGTGCAGCCGGAGGTCATCCTGATGGACGAACCCTGCTCCGCGCTGGATCCGATCGCGACCGCGAAGGTCGAGCAGCTGATCGACGATCTGCGCAAGAACTACACGATTGCGATCGTGACGCACAGCATGCAGCAGGCCGCGCGCGTCAGCCAGCGCACCGCTTATTTCCATCTGGGCAGGCTGGTGGAGGTGGGGCCCACGAGCCAGATGTTCCGGAACCCGGAACACCAGTTGACCGTTGACTACATCACGGGCCGTTTCGGCTGAGCTCGCTGGAGGCTTCGGACAGCAATGACCACTACGCCGCAAGGCCGCAACGCGCACACAGTTCGCCAGTTCGACACCGAGCTCGAGGCGCTGCGCGGGCTGGTGCTGAAGATGGGCAACCTGGTTTGCCAGCAGATCCGAGACGGGGTCGAAGGTCTGCTGATGGACAAGATCGCGCTCGCCAAGCTGGTGCAGCGCCGGGAAGACTGGGTGGACGCCATGGAGGTCGAGGCGGATGACCGCGTCGTCGATTTGATGGTCAAGCGCCAGCCCGTGGGGCCCGATCTGCGCGCGATTTTGTCGCTGGGCAAGTCGGTGCGCGACCTGGAGCGCATGGGCGACGAGGCCGAGCACGTCGCCCGGGCGGCGCTGGAGACGCACGGCCGCAGCAGCGGTTCGAAGCCGAGCGCCGAGCTGTTACGCGACGTGGGCCCGATGGGCGAGCTCGCGGTGAGCCTGGTCGAGGGCAGCCTGCGCGCGCTGACGCGCCTGGACGAAGCCGAGGCGCTGGCGGTCACCCGGCAGGACATCCAGCTCGACAGCAACTTCCGCGGTGCCCTGCGCAGGCTCGCGACCTTCCTGATGGAGGACGGGCGCACTGTCGGGAACGTGATCAGCACGATCTTCGTGATCAAGTCGCTGGAGCGCATCGGCGATCACGCCACCAACATCGCCGAGCACGTGATCTACTTGATCCGGGGCAAGGACGTACGGCACTTGCGCTCCAGCGAGGAGCTGCACAAGGTGCTGAACGACCCCGGCGCTTGACCCGGGCGCCTAGAACTCGCGGCAGTCCGCGATGATCTCCCGATGCCCGAAGGTGTGCGGGCGCGCTTGCTTGACCAGCAGCCGCCGCTCGGGGCCCACGAACTTGAACTCGATCTGCATCGCGAACCAGCGGTTCTTCTGCTCAGGATCGATCAGCGGGCGAAAGTGCTGGTGGATCCGGGTCAGCGCGCAGACCACATCTTCGACCTCGATCGGGCTGAGCACCTGCTCGGGTGGGACCGGGTACGCATTCAGCAGGCTGCTCTCGCTCTGGTAGAGCACCGCCGGGGTTCGGTTCCACTGATAGATGAGCTGCTCCGTGGACACGGCCGGAGCGGGATTGGTGACGCTGGCCTCGCCGAGCTGGGCGTTGACGTAGAACTGGTCGCCGCGAATGGGCTCCAGGATGTTGCGGCTCACGCCGACGCCATTTGCGCCCTCCCCGAGTGTCGCCGGGTGCACCAGGACGCCCATGGCGGCCGTGTCGTTGCGAATCCCGGCGTTCGAGCGCTCATCGTAGGCGCGCGCATTCCACAGGCTGGCCCAGACGGTGCGCAGCGCATCCGGCACGGAGCGTTCGGGATCGTCCAGCTCGCCGCTGGTGGAGGTGTGCAGGCCCGCACCGTTGAAGTCGGGCAGGTCCTCGGTGTTGCTGCTGCTGCGGAAGCGCACGCGCTCCTTGCCGAAGCGGCTCGACAGGGCCGCATTGACCTGGCTCGAGAGCTCCGGATCGACGGGATAGTCGAGCATGCGCTGTTGCACCTGCGCCAGCCCCTGGGCGCGCAGCGCCGGGTCCTCGGCGAAGCGGGGATCCGCCTCGAGCTCCGCGAGCAACTGCTGGGCCCCGCTGGCCTGGAAATGCTCGAGGTAGTGGACCATCGGGATCGCGAACGGTGCCGTGGGCGCGACGAACGGCCGGGAGCGCAGGCACGCGACCTGCTCCGGAACAACCCGCAGCAGCTCCGCCATTTGCGCGGCCTTGGCGCCGATGAACGGCAGGCTCGACAGATCGAGCCCCGCCAGATCCTGGATGCCGCGCACGCTGGTATCCAGGCTCGGGCTCACCGGCTCGCCCTTCGGGGCCCGGCTCGCCCAGAAGGCTTCAGCCTCCGCGGGCTCCGCGAGGGTCACCTCGATCCCGCCCGGCCCGACCACGAGCTTGACCAGCTGATCGAGATAGCTCGACAGCGCGTTGCGCGCGTCGACCAGCGCCGCGTTGGGCGTGCCCCGGTTTTCGCTGAGCACGTTCACGTGCGCCAGCGGAGTCTGGAACGACTCGGTGATCAGGCCGCCGATGTACGGCACATCGTTGGGCACGTCATCCGTGATCGCGATCACCTTGGGGCCCAGGCTCGCGCTCCACAGCTCCTCGGCAGGCACGAACTTCAACATGCCGTATGCCACGCCCTCGCTCAGGGACTGGTAGGTCATGCCTTCAAAGGGGGCATCGGGCCCGACCAGCGGCACCGTGCCCTCGATCGCGCGGGCCTTGCTCACCTGAGACGTGTCCTGGGGGTGCAGCACCCAGGCGCGCGGATCGTCGAGATGCGGGAGCAGCGCCTGGTAAGCATCGCGCATCTGCGAGCCGCTGATGGCGTCGCCGTAGGTGAACTCGATCGCGCGCAGGTCGACGCTGCCGTAATGCGAGAGCGTGCCCAGGTGAAAGCGACGCGTGGACTGGGAGTAGTACTCGCGATCGGAAAAGTCGACCCAGCCGTCATAGAACTCGGCATTCTGCGCCGGATCACAGCGATCCAGATGCGGCTCCTGATAGACCCGTTCGCGCACGAAGGTGTAGTGCAGCGGCCACGGCGTCGAGCCGATGAAGTGCACCAGGCCGGGCGCCTGCAGATCGATCACGAACTTGGTGGATTCGATCCCGACGGCATCCGCGCCGATCGCCAGCGCGGCGAAATCGCCCGGGGTGTACAGGTTTCGCAGGCGATCGCCGACGTCGCGCGAGGGCAACACATCACAGGCGTTCTCGGCTCCGGGCGTGCTGTTGGTGCAGAAGCGCAGCAGCGCCGGGCTCGCCGGATTGCGCGCCAGCGCGGCGCCCGTCGGCCAGCGCATGAAATCGACCCGATCGAGCACCCCCCCGGAGGCACGATCGAAGATCGTCACCACCCCCTCGAAGGCCGGGTCCGACTCGAGCAGCCCGAGCGCTGCGCCGGACACGGGCAGCTCCAGCAGCTGCCCGGGGGCGAGCGTCTGCCCTGCCGGCAGCGCGATCTCGCTGCCGCTGGAGCTGCTCGGCCAGGGCAAGCTCGGACCGTGAGGGCTCACCCGCACCAGCACGCCATCGAGCGCGAGCGCCGTGTCACCGCGATTCGCCAGCTCGACGAACGCACTCGAGCCGTCCGCCGGGCGCAGCGCGAGCTCGTTCAGCACCAACCCGCGCGGCGGCTCCGGGAACGGCTCGGGAACGTCGAACGGCGCGAACTTCACGTCGTCGACCAGCGAGGGCACGGGAGCCGGCGCACAAGCGTCACCGTTGACGCGGCCCGGGCTGGCGTAGCGACAGACGCGGAAGGCGCCCTCGGCGTTGGGGAAGCGAGCGTAGACGTAGTTGACGTCGAGCGCGGGGATGTCGACGGCATCGATCTCCGTGCCCACCGCGTCCAGCAGGGTCAGATGGTCTCCGCTGGAGCTCAGCTTGAACGGCAAGTGGCCGGGGCCCTGCTTGGGGTCGTCATCCGTCCACAGCAACACGCCCTGCCCTGGCCCGAGCTTCACGTCGGGCAAGCGGGAGGGGTTGCCCTTCGCGTCCGCGAGCCTGTAGTCCGCGAGCGAGAGGGTGTGCTGCGATCGATTGATCAGCTCGACCCAGTCGTCAGCTTCACCGGCCGCGTCGATCCAGGCGCCGTCGTTCTGCGCCATCACCTCGTTGATGACCAGCTCGCCGGGCTCCGCAGCGCCGCCGCTGCCGCCCTCCCCCCCGCTGCCACCGTTGCCCCGGGGCTCGGGCCCGTCGCCACCACACGCGAGCGCGGCCACCCACCAGCTCAGCAGCAATCCGAGGCCGAAGCGCGTCCGCACGCACTTAGTAAAGCATGGACCGTATGGGAAAGCTGGCACCGGGGCCGGTGGACGGAGGCCTGCCATTCCGGCTCCTGACAGCCCAGTCGTCGGGCCGAACGGCTGTCTCTCGCTGAAACTGCCTCAGCCGTGCGGCCCCGAGAGCCGTGATCTTCGACCATGGCGGCGCCTGCCGAGCGCGGGGTACTGGGTGCAAGCGGGTTGAGCCCCGACTTGCTCGCGCTGTGCCGGACCGTGCTGAGCGAGGTGGCGGACCTGGAGCCCCTGCCGGAGGAAGACCTCCCACTCCCGTCCACGGCCTGGGTGGCGCTGCTGATCGCGCTGCAGCGCCCGCTCGCGGAGAGCATGGTCAGGTTCTCGCGCCTACGCCAGGCCTACCCTCTGCTCCCGCTGTTGGTGCTCGCGGCGGACGTGGATGGCAACTTCGCCGCCGAGCTGCTCAAGTGCGGTGCCGAAGACTTCC
>DASTRX010000238.1:0-73572 GCA_035760985.1 Polyangiaceae bacterium | reverse complement strand
GTGCTCAGCCTGCACCACGAGGGCAAGGTGGTCCCCAACCCGCGCGGCAACCGCGAGCTGCACATCGGCGATCGCCTGCTCTGCTTCGGCAAGTACGCCAACGTCAAGGATCTGTTGCCCGAAGAGGTGCAGCAGCACCGCCGGCGCAAGCTGCGCCCGCGCCCCGACGGCGGGTCCACTCCCCCACCCTCCCGCTAGCGGAGCGGCTCCATCAAACCAGGGGCAAGCGCCGCGCGGATCGCTGCTCTGCGAGCGGCGCGCTGCGCGGCGGCGGCTCTGCCCAGACGGCGAAGTCGGGCGGCAGCGGGCCCGGCAAGGTCGGCTGCTGTGTGCGCTCGAACAGCTGGAAATCGTGGCGCGCCGAGAGCTCCAGCGGCAGCCCGCGCTCGGGCCCATGCTCGCGAAACCAGACGCGCGCCCGCTCCACATTGCTGATCAAGATGTGATGCTGCGGATCGGCCTTGGCACCCGCCAGGAAGTGATCCTGCATGCCCTTCAGATCCGCGCGCGCGAAAGCGATGCAGGCGAGATAATTGTAGACCAGGCCCGGCGCTGGATAGCCGAGCTCCAGCGCGCGGCGCGCATGGCGCTCGGCGGCGTCGAGCTCGCCCGCGCGATAGTAGGCCCCCGCCAGGTCGAGGTGCGCGCCGTGGTAGTCGCCCAGGCGCTCCAGGATGGCTCTCGCTTCCGGGACGCTCTCCACGTAGTACTCGCGCAGGCCCTTGTTGGCCTCGAACCACTCGCTCATGGCGCGCGTGCAGGCTTCGTCCGCGTCGAACGGCGTCTTCAGCTCCTGGAAATCCTCGGTGAAGTACAGGTTGCGATCGAGCCCGCCGGTGCGCTCCGCATCCTGGAAGTCGAGCGTGCCCGGATAGATCGACAGGCAGGAGAAGATGTACTGGTGCGGTCGGGCGCGCTCGAGAAAGCGCAGCGTCTCGTGGAAGGTCTCCAGCGTCTCGCCGCGGTTGCCCAGCATCATGTAATAGCGGACCTGGATGCCGTAGCTCTTGGCCAGCGCGGTGGAGCGCAGGATCTGCTCGACCGTGATCTTCTTGTTGATGTTTTTGAGCACCGCGGCCGAGCCCGACTCCACCCCCAGGCTCAGTCGCGTGCAGCCGGCGAGGCGCATCTCGCGCAACAGCTCGTCGCTGAGCACGTCGACGCGCGTATCGCAGCTCCAGATGAAGTTCAGGCCCCGCTCGCGGATACCGTTGCAGATCTCGAGCGCGCGCCGCTTGTTGGCGGTGAACGTGTCATCCTTGATCTGCAGCATCTTGACCGGCAAGCGCTCCAGCGCGTGGCTGATGTCGTCGAGCACCCGGGGCACCGAGCGGCCGCGAAAGCCCCGGCCCCAGGTCGTCTCCGCCCCGCAGAAGGTGCACTGCCAGGGGCAGCCGCGCGAGGTCATCACGATGTGCGTCCCAAAGTAGTCGTGCGGTGACGCCAGGGCGTCGAGATCCGCGATCGACGCCCGCTCGGGACCGGCCTGGATCTCACCCTGCTCGCGGTACCAGGCGCCCGCGAGGCCGGCGATGGGGGCCCCTCGCTGCAGACGATCGAGCAGCTCCAGGAACGTCTCTTCGCTTTCGCCGGCGGCCACCGTATCGATCGCCGGGTGGTGCTGCAGAAGCTCGCGCGCGAGCGGCGTGGCGTGCGGCCCGCCGACGACGATGTGAGCACCGGGATGAGCGCGACGGATCGCCTCCGCCACCAGCCTCACGCCGCGCCGGTTGGCCGTCCAGCACGACATTCCGTAGACGTCGGCAGCGAGCTCGCGCACCACGTCTTCCACGCGCGGCCAGGCGAAGGCCGAGAGATTGTACACCTTGACCTGGTGCCCCGCGTGCGCCGCTTGTGCGCCGAGCGAGAGCAGCCCGTACGGGATCTGGTGAAAGTCGGGATCCAGATCGCCAGGGCGATAGTCGCGCGGCGGCCCGTCGCCATCCGTGATCTCGGGCTGCCCCGGTTCACTGAGCTTCCAGGGCGGCGGATAGAGCAGCGCGACGCGCATGACACGCTAGTGTACGTGGAAAGCGGGGGGCTCGCCCACTCGTGCGGATCACCCGCGATCACACCGCGATCCACGGGGTCGCACCGCGCGCGGAGAGCCCGCTTCGTCGCGGAGTGGGACGGAGCGAGCGCAGTTATTCCGCTGCAAAATCGCAATTACAGCGCCGTGCGAGGCGCCTCGCCGGAGCTCGGCCGCAGCGTTGCGGTGAACCCGGGTTCCCTCTAAGCTCCGGCAGCTTTACCCAGGATTTGCCGAGGCAGCTTCATGATTGCGAAACCAAGCTCACGTCCGCGCCCCCGCTCCACCGCCGCTGGGGTGACCACTGGCCTCGCGCTGGGAGCGCTGCTCGCATCCGCGGGGTGGGCGGGTCTGCTCGCGGGCTGCGGCTCGGAGTCGGACCCCGACAGCTCGACCAACGGCATCCAGGCCTTCGGCCCCGGCGGAAACAACCCCGGGGTGACCGGCTCCGGCGGCAGCTCCGCCAGCACGACCTCGGTGACTTCCTCCTGCTTGCCCGGCGCGGCGCGCTGCGCGGGCGGCCGCATCGCTCAGGTCTGCAACAGCGCCGGCAACGGCTTCGACACGACCACCTGTACCGGGACTGACGTGTGCCTCGCTGGCGCCTGTCGGCCGCTGCAGTGCACGGCGGGCGAGACCTTGTGCCTCGGGCCCGAGCTCTACACCTGCGATGCCGGCGGCAAGAGCGCCACCCTGGCCCGCGCTTGCGACAACGGTAGCTCGTGTGACAGCCAGACCAAGACCTGCAAGCCGCTGCTGTGCGAGCCGCTGGTCGCCGCCTGCAACAACAACTTTGCGAGCCGCTGCGACGCCACGGGCTTCGCCTTCGACGCCAGCGCCAACAAGGACTGCGGCCCGAGCCTGCGCTGCAACCTCGGCTCGTGCGTGAACCCCGAGCAGGTGACACCGGGTCAGGTGATGCAGACCCCGCTCAACCCGAACCCCGGCCAGGTCACTCCCAACCCGACGCAGACCGCCACCGACAGCACGATGCAGCCGGAGCCCGCGCAGCCCAAGTGCACGCCGGGCGCGGTGACGTGCGACGGCGCCAACACCATCGCCACGTGCAGCGCCGACGGCCTCGGCTCCACGATCACGCGCTGCCCGAACGGTACCAACTGTCAGGGCGCCGGGCAGTGCATGCCGATCGCCTGCAATGCGGCGGGGCTCACCAGCTTCAACGGCGGGCAAGCGACCGTGTACTGGTTCGGCCAGGGCACGGTGAACTTCGGGGACGTGGCCTGTGGCTTCGGCATTCAGCCCGGCAACCTCGGCAACGGCCAGGGTGACGCCGTGCCCGGTATCCCGAACCCCAACAACTTCATCGCCATGAACACCAGCAACTTCGCCGGTGCTTCCGCTTGCGGCGCCTGTGTCGAGATGAACTATCAGGGGCGGACGGTGCTGGCCACGGTGGTGGACGAGTGCCCGATCGGCAGCAATCCGACCTGTACGGCGGGTCACCTCGATCTGAGCCGCGGCGCCTGGAACGCGCTGACCAACAACGCGGGCGGGACCGAGATCAGCGGAGTGAACTGGCGCTTCGTGCCCTGTGGGGGCACGAGCAACGTGCAGTTCGAGCTCAAGGAGCCCGCGAACCAGTACTGGAACGAGTTCGTCGTGATCGGTCACAAGTACCCGATCAAGAGCGCTCAGGTGCTGATGGCGGACGGCCGCTGGGTGGACGCTCAGCGCAAGGATCCCAACTACTGGCGCCCCGTGGACGGGGCGACCGACGGCAACATGGGCACCTATCGCGTGCGCGTCACCGACATCAATGGCGGCATCATCGAGGAGCAGCTGGAGCTGAAGGCCGGGCTCCAGGGCGGCAACGCGCAGTTCGAGTGCCAGTAAGTCCGTCGTGAGATTCATCCCCCCTACCCGCGATTACGCGGGCTACATTTTCGACTGCGACGGCACCCTGGTCGAGTCGATGCCGCTGCACTTTCGCGCCTGGCGCGAGGCGCTCCACGGCCACGGCGCGACCTTCGAGTTCAGCTGGCAGCTGTTCGTGAGCCGCGCCGGCATGCCGCTGGAGGCGACCGTGCACGCGCTCAATGCGCAGTTTGGCACCGCGCTCGACGCGGCGCGCGTCGTCGCCGCGCAGCTCGCGACCTACCGCCGGCTGTTGCCGACCGTGACGGCGATCGCGCCGGTGGTGGAGTTCGCGCGCCAGGTGGCGCTGCGCGCCCCCACCGCCATCGCCTCCGGCGGGCACCGCGCGGAGGTCGAGGCATCGCTGCGCCACGTCGGCATTCACGATCTGTTCCGCTGCATCGTCACGGGCAGCGACGTTCGACACGGCAAGCCGGACCCGGAGATCTTGCTGCGCTGCGCGGAAGGGCTGCAGCTGGCGCCCGCCGATTGCCTCGTGATCGAGGACGGTGAGCTCGGCATCGAGGCCGCCCGGCGCGCGGGCATGGACTGGGTCAGGGTCGAGGCGCTGGCGGAGGAGCTGGCGAGCTGAGCGCGCGCTGCCAGCGCTGCCCGAGCCACTCCGCGATGCGCTCGAACAACTCCCGGCGGCCCAGCTCGTTCAGCACCTCGTGCAGCTCGCCCGGGCGCGACCACAGCTGCTTGTCCGGCGCCGCGGCGCGCTCGTAGAGCGCCTGGACCGCGCTGGGCTCGACGATCGGATCCGCCTCCCCGACGATCACCAGCAACGGCAGCGCCAGCTTCGCCGCCTGTTCCAGCGCAGCGCGCCCCTCGCACAGCGCCGACCAGTACCAGCGCGGCGTCGCCCGGTGATGGATCCAGGGATCGCTGCGCGCGGCGGCGCGCAAGCCCTCGTCCCGCGTCAGGGCCTCGACGCGCAAGCCGTTCGGCAAGGGCAAGCGCGGGGCCGCGCGAGACAGCCAGCGCGCCACGAGCTCCGGCACGGGCCGCCGCGCGGGGCGCAGCTCGATCAAGGGGTTGGTGAGCACCAGCGCGCTCACGCCCGCGAGGCCCTGCTGCAGGGCACGCACGGCGATCAAGCCGCCGTTCGAGTGCCCGAGCAGCGCCAGCGGCCGCCCCGGCGCGAGCGCCCGGATGTGCTCCACGTAGCCGTGTAGATCGTCCGTATACTGCTCGAAGCGCTCGATATAGCCGCGCTGGCCGTTGCTGCGGCCCTCGCCGCGCGCGTCCATGCGGCACACCGCGATGCCGCGCTGGACCAAATATTCCGCCAGCTCGTCATAGCGACGGCTGTGCTCGGCATAGCCGTGCATCAGCACCAGCGCCGCCCCGGCGTCGCTCGCTGGCTCGGGCCACCACTCGCAGTGATAGAGCCGAACGCCTGCGCTTCGCTCCCAAAACCCCTCTTCTCGCTTCATGCCGTGGACACCCGGATCTGGTAGGCTCGCCACATGCTAGCTCGTGAGCTCGTCGCGTGCGCCTCGATCAGCACGGTCAGCGGCTTGTTCCGTTCGCAGGCCCGCCTGCATCCCGATCGCGTCGCGCTGGAGGACTGGGGTAGCTCCAGAGCCAGCTCCGCTGCAACAGCCGGCGCGGCACCGATCCGGCGCTTCAGCTACCGCGAGCTGGACGAGCGCGTGCGCCGGCTGGCGCTGGCGCTCTCGGGGCGGGGTGTGGCGCGCGGCGACCGGATCGCGCTGCTGTCCGAGAACCGGGCGGAGTACCTGGAGGTGTTCCTGGCCGCCGCCCAGCTGGGCGCGAGCGTCGCCTGTCAGAACTGGCGGCTGTCGCCCGCCGAGCTCTCGCACTGCATCCGGCTGGTGGAGCCCAAGCTGCTCTTGGTCTCGCCGCGCCACGCGCAGCGCGTACCGGCGAACGCGCCGGAGTGCTGGGTGTTCGGGGACGAATATGAGGCACTCCTGGCGAGCTCGGGAGCGGAAGGGAGCCGAGCCCCAGAAGACGACAAGGGCACACAGGTGTCGGCCGAGGACGCGCTGTTGATCCTCTACACCAGCGGCACCACCGGCTTGCCCAAGGGCGCGGTGCTGAGCCATCGCGCGGAGATCGTGCGCAACCTGGTGGTGCGGGCGGAGTTCGGCATCGCTCCGGAGGACACGTTCGCGGCCTGGTCGCCGCTCTATCACATGGGCGCCGCGGAGTGCTCGCTGGGGGCCTTGATGTGCGGCGGCAAGGTGATCACCATCGACGGCTTCGATGCCGTGCGCCTCGCCGACGTGGTGGAGCAGGAGCAGCTCGGCTGGCTATTGTTGATGCCGGGCATGGTGGCCACGTTCGCGGCGGAGCTGGAGCGGCGCTCGATCCAACCGCGGGGCGTCAAGCTGTGCGGGGTGATGGCCGATCTGGTGCCACCCGCGGAGATCGCGCGCATCACGCGGCTGCTTGGCGCCCCCTACGCCAACACCTTCGGCGCCACGGAGACGGGCTGCCCGCCGTGCTCATCGAATCGCATCCCGATCGGCGTCGCGCCGGCGCGGCTGTCCAAGGAGCAGAGCCCGTTCTGTGAGATCCGCCTGGTCGATCCCGATGACCGCGAGGTGCCCGACGGCACGCCCGGTGAGCTGTGCATCCGGGGGCCGACGCTGTTCAGCGGCTATCATCGCAATGACGAGACCAACGCGCAGGACTTCCGCGGCGGATGGTTCCACATGGGCGATGTGTTCGTGCGCAATCCCGACGGCACGCTCGATTTCGTCGATCGCGTGAAGTACCTGATCAAGTCCGGCGGCGAGAACATCTATCCCGCGGAGATCGAGCGCGTGATCCTGCAGGACGAGCGGGTGCTGGACTGCGCGGTGGTGCGCAAGGCGGATGCGAAGTGGGGCGAGGTCCCGGTGGCGTTCGTCGCGCGCCACACCGAGAGCCTGGAGGCCGCGGACCTCTACCGGCGTTGCCGCCGCGAGCTGGCCGGCTACAAGCAGCCCAAGGAGATCTACTTCATCGCCGCGAGCGAGCTACCGCGCAGCGCCTCGGGCAAGATCCAGCGCCACGAGCTGGAGAAGCGGCTCGCGCCTGCAGCAAGCCAGAGTCCGCAGGAGCCGCGCCGCTCCTGATGCGGGCGGCCGGGGTTGTCCCCGCGGGAGAAATTCGGGATAACGCGCCTCCGGTCCAACCGAGTTCGGAGCCACAATACCCCCGAGCCCGTCTCGAGCCGGGGGCGAGGAAGAATAAACATGAAACTTTACATGCATCCGGTGTCGATGACGAGCCGGCCCGTTCGACTGTTCATCGCCGAGAGCGGCATCCAGGTCGAAGAGCAGCTCGTGGATCTGATGAAGGGGGAGCACCTGCAAGCCGCCTTTGCCGCGGTGAATCCGAGCAAGATGGTGCCCGTGCTCGAAGACGGCGACCTGCGCCTGACCGAAAGCTCGGCCATTCTCAAGTACCTGGCGGACAAGATCGATTCGCCCGCCTACCCCAAGGATCTGAAGAAGCGCGCCAAAGTGAACGAGGCGATGGATTGGTTCAACACCAACTTCTATCGGGATTTCGCCTATGGGCTCAATTACCCGCAGCTCTTCCCGCACCACAAGCGCCAGACGGACGACGCCCACAAGCTGTGCATCGAATGGGGCCAGCAGAAGTCCCAGGCCTGGCTGAAGGTCCTGAACGATGACATCATTGGAAAGCGCAACTACCTGGTGGGTGATTCGATCACCATCGCCGACTATTTCGGTGTCTGTCTCCTCACCCTGGGCGAGCTGACCGGCACTGATTTTTCGAAGTATCCAAACGTGAACCGTTGGCTCGACACGATGAAGCAGCTGAAGAGCTGGGCCAAGGTCAACGAGGTCCTGTACGGCTTTGCCAGCCAGCTCAAGGGCCAGAAGTTCGTCACGGTCTGAGCCCTGAAGGCCTGATCGTTTTTTTTTTGGTGCCGCCTCGGGGGCTGTTCATTGTGCCCCCGAGGCCCCACATCACCGTCAGCTGCGCCCCACCTGCTCCGGAGCTCTCGAGACTCACATGATCAAAGGACTGCACCACAACGCCTACCGCTGCCGGGACTCGGAAGAGACGCGCCGTTTCTACGAGGAGTTCCTGGGCCTGCCCCTGGTCGCAACGCTGGAGATCAACGAGACCAAGACCGGGCGCAGCACGGAAGCCCTGCACACCTTCTACCGGCTCGATGACGGCTCCCACCTCGCCTTCTTCGAGGCGCCCCACGAGCCGTTCGAGTTCAAGGAGCAGGCGGACTATGACCTGCACATCGCGCTGGAGGTCGAGTACGCGGACCTGACGCGGATGTTCGCGGAAGGCCAGAAGCGCGGCATCCAGACGCGCGGCATCTCCGACCATCACTTCATCCACTCGATCTACTTCCGCGATCCGAACGGCTACGTGATCGAGCTGACCGCGAAGCTGCCCAACCACGCGGACGCGACCGATCCGCGAAAGAACGACGCGCGCGGCAAGCTCGACCGCTGGCAGGCGCGCAAGCCGCAGACGACGATTCCGGTAAAGGCCGCGCGCTAGCCCGCTGTGCCGGGTGCTGCAGTGCGGGGCTCTGGACGCCGGCCCTCGTGAGCCGCTTCGAGCACCTGGCGCGGTAGCTCCGGGTGCTCGTCGACCAGCCGCCGAAACGGCGCTTCCGGCAGGCCCAGCTGCGCCAGCGAAGTGCTCGCGCCGGCGCGGGCCAGCGCCTGCAGCAGGCTCGCGGCGGGATCTGGCCAGCCCAGCTCTGCCGCGATGACAGCGTGAAGCTGCGGGCTCTGGCGCCGCAGCTCGTCGAGCGAATGCGGCAGGAGCACGCTGTGCAGACCGGCGTGATCGAGGTCGAAGGCCCCGCCGAGCAGGTGCGCGAGCTTGTGGTGCACCCCGACCGGTGAGCTCCCGAGCACCCGCCCGCAAAGCACCGTCGCCTCGAACGCCGCGCGGCGACTGGCGCGCTCGCCGGGCCGCTCGCTCAGGCCCTGGATCGCGCGCGCCGCGGCGCGGGCGGCGTGCAGCGCCGCCGCCGAGGCATCGCCAGAGAGCTGCTGCGTCGAGAGCGCGCTGATCGGGTGCGCCAGCGCGTTGATCAGGCTGGTCACACCGAGCGCCGGCGGCATGCCCAGCGTGAGCTCCACGTCATAGAGCACCACGTCGGGCACGACGCGCCAGTCACGGCCCGTCTGCTTGCCGGCGGAGGACGTGACCCCGTACAGGTTGGTCAGCTCCGAGCCGGCGTAGGTGGTGGGCACCGCGACGAAGTAGAACGAGTGCTGGAGCCGCAACGCCTTGCCCAGGCCCGTCGCGGACCCGCCGCCGACGCTGAGCACCGTATCCGCGCGGAAGTCCGCCAGCGCCTGGGCGGCGCGCTCGACCAGCTCGCGCGGTACGTGCCGGCGCGCCTCGGCGAAGTGCAGCAGCTCGAGTCCGCGCAGCTCGGGCTCGAGGCGCGCGGAGTGGCGGGCGCTCGCGCCCTGGATCACGAAGACCCGGCAGCGCTCGGCGGCGCGCAGCACGTCGCGCAATGCGCTCAGACCGGCGTGATCGATGTGCGGCTCGCGGGGCACGGGGGGCGGAACGGTCGGGCTCGTCATCGGCGGGCCTCCATCGAGATAGTCATGGTGTCCTTCAAATCGACGGCCACACGGCCACCCGAACAGGGAAAAGTTGCTTGCCGAGGGAGGCCACCCGCGGCTGGATGTCTTATAACACTGCCTGAAAACAGCCTAGAAAGGACGATCTCACATGGCAATTCGACTGGGCGATGTCGCGCCCGACTTCGAGGCGCAGACCACCGAGGGCCCGCTGCGCTTTCACCAGTGGCTGGGCAACAGCTGGGGCATCCTGTTCTCGCATCCCAAGGATTTTACCCCGGTGTGCACCACGGAGCTGGGGGAGGTCGCGCGCCTGAAGCCCGAGTTCGACAAGCGCAACACGAAGGTGCTCGCGCTGAGCGTGGACTCGGTGGACGACCACAAGCGCTGGGCGGCGGACATCGAAGAGACGCAGGGAGCGCGGCCCAACTATCCGCTGATCGCCGATCCGGATCGCAAGATCGCGAACCTGTACGACATGATCCATCCCAACGCGAACGACACGCTGACGGTGCGCGCGGTCTACATCATCGGGCCCGACAAGAAGGTCAAACTTACATTGACCTACCCCGCGAGCGCTGGCCGCAACTTCAATGAGATCTTGCGCGTGCTCGACTCGCTGCAGCTGACCGCGAACCACAGCGTAGCGACGCCAGCAAACTGGAAGGATGGCGACGACGTGATCATCGTGCCGTCCATTACCGACGCGCAGGCGAAAGAGAAGTTCCCGAAAGGCTTCAAGACCCTGAAGCCGTATCTGCGCCTCACGCCGCAACCGAACAAGTGAAGGCCAACCAATAGGAACTCCGGGCAGGTCCTACCGGAGGTACTCGAGAGCGGTTCCCAATACCAGACTGGCACACCGCCTCTCGCCGCTGGCGGACGCGGGCGCCCAGCGAGCCTCCCGGGACAGTACAGAACTCCGACACATCGAGGGGACGCCGCCGAACGGCGTCCCCTCGGCGCGCGGAATGTGCTGTAATGTGCTGTCTTCCCACGGGTGAGCGATGTCAGTAGAGCTGAGAGAGCGAAAGCGCCTGCGAGCCGAACTCGAGTCTGTGATGGGGCGCAGGGGGCTGCGTTCAACCAGTCAGCGGCGACTGATCCTCGATCGGCTCTTCGAGATCGGAGAGCACTTCACCGCGGATGACCTGATCGCCGATGTCCGTCAGGCGGACGCTTCCGTGGGCTCTGCGACGGTGTACCGGACGCTGCGCATGCTGGTGGAATCAGGGTTGCTGCAGGAGCACCGCTTCTCCGATCACGAGGGCACGCGCTTCGAGCTGCACGTCGGTGACAAGCACCACGATCACATCATCTGCATGAGCTGCGGCAAGATCCGCGAGTTCGAGGAGCCGCTGATCGAGCAGCTGCAGGAGCGCGTGGCGGAGCAGCTCGGCTTCAAGCTGCAGTCGCACACGCACCAGCTGTACGGCTACTGCGCGGAGTGTTCCGCGGCGCCGGCGAAGGCGCGCAGCTCCAAGGGCTGAAGAGCCCAATAGCGGCGTACGGCGCCCCACTGCCTCCGGGCGGAATGGGGATAGGGCCGGACCTCCGCTTCACGTCCCTTGCCGAAACCTCGGGGCGCTCCGCGTCAGCGCGCGTCACGCTCGAGCCGAGGCGCGCTCAGTCCGGCAGATCGATGCCCGCGGCGCGCAGCTGGGCTTCGATCGCTGCCGCCCAGTTCCGGTTGGCGAGCGGGCTCGCTGGGCTGGGATGCAGGATGCAGGTGATGGCGATGCGTTGATCGCCCAGCACGTCGCGCGCGCGCTTCTCCGCGAAGCCGCCGACGCCGATCACGTGCTCGGGGCGCAGCAGCTCCACCACCTCGCGCAGCGCGATATCGCACGCGGCCAGCAAGGCGTCGCGCTCCGCGGGCGGCAGCCGATCGGGGGTGCGGTTCTTGCCGCTCTCTTCCAGGAAGGCGAGCGGGCAGTAGTTCACCACGAAGTACTGTTCGAAGAAGCGTTGCGGCGTACCGAAGCGCTGCTGCGCCCAGCCCCACAGGCGCGCGCCGCTGATCTCGCGGCGCTGGCAGGCAAAACCCTGGACGGGGCGGCGCGGGTGCTCGAGCGCGGGGCGCTGCACCTTGCCCTCGATGCCGAGCCAGTCGCGCACCATGCTGACGTCACCGAACGGCACGCCCGTCTGCACCATGCCGAAAGGGCCGGGATTCATGCCGAGCAAGAGGTAGCGCTTGGGGCCTTGCCCGTAGCGTTCGAGGTAGGCCTCGTGTGGCGCGCGCGCGTACGCGAGCGGGTTGTAGGTGTAGGCAACGGGATCGGCGAAGCTCAGGCGCGAGACGCGCGTGGAGAGCCGGCGGCTGATGTCTCGCAAGGAGAGGGTCTTCATCGGATGCGGCGCGCTCGGTGCGGTGTGCCCTCGTGAGGTTACGCAAGGGCTCGCAACGTCGTGAAACTTTTCGTGGCCCGCCCGGGGGCTCGGCATTCACGCTTGACGCCCCCGCCGGCCGGGGGCATTGGGCAAGAATGCAGGACAAATGGAAGCATTGTTTCGTTGCGCTGATCGTCTCGGGGGCTGCAGCGTGTCAGAAGTCCGAGCCTCCAGCCTCTACCACGCCTCCGGAGAGCGTCACGCAGAGCGCGAAGCCCGGTGAAACGCCGGCGGGCACGCCTGCTGCCGCAACGGGCACCGCCGCCCCGAGCACCACCGCGCCCGCGGCTGCCGAGGCCAGCGGCACGACTCTGAAGGTCGGCGATCCCGCCCCGGCCCTCACCCTCACGCTCCAGGATGGCAAGACGGTCGACCTCGCGAGCCTGAAGGGCAAGCAGTACGTCGTCTACTTCTACCCGAAGGACGATACGCCCGGCTGCACCGTGGAAGCCCAGGGCATCCGCGACGAGTGGGATGCCTTCCAAAAGGCGGGCATCCAGGTGTTCGGAGTTTCCATGCAGGACGCGGCGTCCCACACCGCCTTTATCGAGAAGCACAAGCTGCCCTTCCCGCTCGTCGTCGACGCGGACCGCAAGGTCACCACGGCCTTCGGCGTGCCGGTGCGCGGCGGAGAGTTCGCTGCCCGGCAGACGTTCCTGGTCGGGGCGGACGGCAACATCAAGCAGATCTGGCGCGAGGTGACGCCCGCCGAGCACGCCAAGCAGGTGCTGGACGCCGCGGGAGCTCCCGCGAGCACGGGCGCCGCTCCCAAGGCTGGCTGAGCCGCGCGGGGGACGGGCGGCTCAGGTTTGTTTCTGGGCCGCGCCGTCCACGATGCGCAGCTCCGGAGGGACGTAGCGGTCGTACTCACGCAGGAAGATCAGGCTCCTGGGCAGCGCGCGGTCGATGAACAGCGTGCCGCGCAGGTGGTCGACTTCATGCTGGGCCACGGCCGCGCGAAACCCCTCCCACACGAAATCCAGCGGCTTGCCCTCGCGGTCCAGCGCCTCGACGCGCACCTTGCGCGGCCGGCGCACGCGCCCGCGCAGTCCCGTCACCGACAGGCAGCCCTCGTAGACGGTGATCGCGTCCTGATCCGCGAGGCCGCCATCGCTCCCCACCAGCGGCGTGACCACCGGGTTGGCGAGCACCAGCAGGGGGATGCGCTCGGCCTCCGGATAGCGGCGCGGACTGGTGAGCTCGATCACCACCAGTTGCAGTGACTCGTACACCTGCGGCGCAGCGAGACCGGCGCCGTCGGCGTCGCGCATGGTGTCGATCATGTCGTCGATCAGGCGCTGGGTCGCCGGCGCCGCGAGCTCTTCGCGGCGCAGCGGGCGTGCCTCCTGCCGTAACACCGGCTCGCCGAGCTGGGCGATTTTGCGTATGGCCATGCGCGAAGTCTAGAGCTCCTCGGGCGATTCGGCTACTGGCGGCCGCCCGCGCAGTGACTAGACTGCGACGACCCCATGCCGCCCCGTCCGCGCATCGTGTGTTTCGATCTCGGCGGCGTGCTGGTGCGCATCTGCCGCAGCTGGGACCAGGCCTGCACTCAGGCCCGCCTGCCCTACCGCTCGCCGGAGCTGCTGGCTACCGAAGCGTGGCGGCTGCGCCGCAAGGCGGTGGTGGACCGCTACCAGCTGGGCGGCATCACGGCGCAGGCCTACTACGAGGAGCTGTCGCGCGCGCTGGACGGCGTGTACTCCTGCGCCGAGGTGGAGTTGCTCCACGAGGCGTGGACGCTGCAGGAGTACCCGGGCGCGCTGGAGCTGGTGCGCGAGCTCAACCAGCTGCCGGGGGTCGTCACGGCCTGCCTCAGCAACACCAATGCCGCGCACTGGCGCCGGCTGAACAACGAGAACGGCAGCCGCGAGTACCCGTCGGTGCTGGAGCTGCAGCAGCGCCTGGCCTCGCACCTGCTCGGCTGCGCGAAGCCGGATCCGGACATCTACGCGCGCGCTCACGCGGCCTTCGCCGAGCGGCAGAGCGCGCCGGCGCTGTCCCCCGAGCAGATCGTGTTCTTCGATGACCTGGCGGAGAACGTGGAGGCGGCGCGCGCCCAGGGCTGGACCGCGTTTCTGGTCGACCACGAGGGCGACACACCGCAGCAGATGCGCCGGCACTTGATCGAGGCCGGGCTGCAGCTCTGATCGGGGCTCAGCCCCGCGCGCGGCTGCGTTCGCGCGCCTGCTGGTGCCGCTCGCGGCGCAGCAGCGCGAAGTACTGCGCCGGAGTGCGCGGGCCCTCGTAGCGGCGCGGATCGGGCAGCGGCACCGAGCCCGGATCCTCGCGCAGCGCGCTGCGCAGCCGCTCCACGTCGTCATTCGCGATGGCGTAGCGCACGGCGCTCGGATCGACTCCGTAGACCTCGGCTCCGTTCAAGCCGAAGATGCGCGCCTTGATCTCGGGCGTGAGCGCCGGATAGCCGAACTCTCGCTGCATCTGCTCCGGGATCTGGAACGCGCGCAGCGCGCTGATCTGGCTCTGGGGCACGCCGTTGAACACGCAGTCCGTGCCGTAGACGATGCGCTCCGGGCCGAGCTGCACGAGCAGCTTGCCCAGCACGTGCGCGGCCTGGGCGGGCTCCGCCATCAAGTTGAACCAGGTCGAGCCGAGCTCCCCGTAGACATTGCCCCCCGGGCCCAGGCCATTGTCCACCAGCGCCCGGATGAAGCGATCGACGCCGCGCGGGTCGGGCGCTTCGGGATCGTAGGGATGGTTCTCGTCGGTCTGGCTCTCCCAGCCCGAGTGGTAGACGAGGAAACGCACGTCGGGTGCGGCCTTCGCGGCGCGCACGACATCGACGGGCGAGCCCGCGGACAGGTAACCGCCGTTGTTGGAGATGCCGCGGTGAGCGGCGATCACCCGCACGCCGAGCGAGCGCGCGCGCTCGACGAACGGAGCGCCGAGCTCCTCGCTGTCGAACCAGAGGTCGCCGGCGTGCGGATAGATCTTCCAGGCGGATACCGGATACTCGGCGGCGATCGCCGACAGATAATCGAGCTCCGCAGGGCCGTTCTCCGGGTTGGCGTTGGCGTGCAGGATCAGGCGCGGACCCGCCAGGCGCTCGATCAGCTCGCTCAGCAGCCGGTTGCCTTGCACGCCGTCGGCGCCCAGGTTGCGGACCGCGGGCGTGCCGGTGACGCAGGCCACCGTCGTGTCGCTCTGCACGAAGATCTGCTTGATGAAATCGAGCGCTCGCTGCGGCGGATCGTCGGCCTCGAACACGGTCAGCGGATCGGACACGTGCGTCTGCACGTCGAAGATGAACTCGTCGCCCGAGAGCGCGGTGCGCGCCCGGTCTCGATCCTCGAGCATGCCGTCGTCGACGCTGTAGCCGGCCATGCCCGGATCGCCATCGCCGCACGCCGCCTGGTTGATGGCCCAGAGCGCGCTGGCCAGGCCGCAAGCGCTCTCCACGAACTGGCGCCGCGTCAGCCCGAGCCGGCGATGCTTGTCCTCCACGCAGCGGCGCCACAGCCGCTCCGCCAGCCGCGCACGCTCGCTCGGCGGCCGCGGGCAGAACTCGCCATTCGACGGCGGGGCGAAGGGGATCGGCGAACGCAGCTCCGGGTCTGCCTCGGACTTGCGGCTGGTCATGCGCGGCAGTGTACCAAAAGGGGCAACGCCCGCTCCGGGGTCACCTCCGTCGTCGCGATTCGACCGCCCCTGGCGCCATGGAAAGCAACAGGCCCGCCCCGGCGAACCGGCGGCGGGCCCATGCTGGCTACTGAAGGAGCGGGCTGCCTGCCCGCTGCGTTACGCGCGCAATCCGGCGAAGGGCGTACGGTCGCCCGCGGCCTTGCCAGGGCCGCCCAGCGTGCTGAGGTCGGTCGCGCCCATGGCTTCCGCGGCGCTGGCCAGCACCTGCGTGTGCGCGGCCCCGCCGCCGCTCAGGTAGCCGTTACCGTTGCGCAGGTAACCGCCGGCCTTGCCGGTGATCACGAACGGCATGTTGTTGCCCGCGTGCACGACTGCGTCGCCCATCTCGCGCGCCCAGAGCACGTAGGTCTGGTCGAACAGGGTGCCGCCACCGCCGGGGGCGGGCGTCGCCTTCAGCTTGCCCACCAGGTCGACGATGCGATCGCTCATCCACTGCTCGGTCGCGATCAGCTTGGTGCGCGGCGAGCCCTGCGCGTGCATGAAGTCGTTGTGCCAGTCGCCCTGCGCGTTCGGGATGCTGACCGGGCAGCTCTGGTGATGGCCGAACTCCACCAGCGCCACGCGCGTGATGTCGCAGGCGAAGGCCGCGACCGCGATGTCGAGGTGGGCCGCGCTGTTCTCGATCGGCTGCAGCCCGCCCGCCAGGTTGCCGGGCTGCTGACAGGACACGGGCTGGATGAACGTCACGGGCGGGGCGCCCGGCGCGGTGTCACCCCCGGTGCTGACCGTGCCGGTCGCGGCATCGAGCTGCTGCTTGATGCGCTGCTCGAGCTGCCGGATCGAGTCGAGGTGGAGCTCCAGCTTCTGCTTCTCGATGCCCCCCAAGCTGCCCTGGAGCTGGCCGATCTCACCCTTGACCAGATCGAGGATGCTCTGACGGCGGCGCAGGCGCAGCTCCGCAGCCGAGGGGCCCGTGGGCGCGGGAGTCGTGCCGCCGCCGGTCGCCGGAGGCGGCGCCGCCGGAGCGGCCCCGTCGAAGATGTTGCTGAACGCTTGCGTCAGCGAGAAGGTCGGCACCTGCAGACCGTTGTTGACGAAGCGCAGGCCCTGCTGCCCGGACACGCCGCCCAGGTGGATCGAGGGCACCTGCGTGAGGATGCCGCGGCTCTTCAGGTCGCGCGCCACCCACTCGTCCAGCGACAGCGTCTGCATGCTGTACTGGCCGGTGCCCGTGAGCGCGCCGATCGAGCCGTGGTTGCCGGCGCTGCCCTGGCTGTCGAAGTTGTTGAGCAGCAGCACGTCGTTCTGAATCTTGCTCAGCGGCTGCGTCATCGAGCTGAAGGTGATGCTGCCCGGGCTCGAGCCCGCCGGGTTCCACACGCCCGGCTCGGTGCCGTTGGACGTGACGATCAGCAGGTACTTGGCGTTGCCGGGCCGCGCTTGAGCCTTCGCCAGCTTCGGCTCCAGGAGCTCGATGAAGGGTGAGAACAGCGTCAGCATCAAGGCGTTGCGGGTGAACTCTCGTCGGTTCCAGTTACGCATCATGGTCTCCGAATATTCTCCGAGATTTATCTCTTGCTGCCGGCGTTCAGTTGTCCAGAACCCGCGTCGTGAAGGTGGGGGCGTGAAGCACGGCCATCAGCGCGCTCTGCAGCGTGTTGCCGTTGTCGCGAGCTTCCTGGCGGACGAAGTTGTCGGTGCACACCTTCACCTCGGACGGCCACTTTGCCTCGTTCGCGATGCCGTAGCTGTAGTACTCGAGGTTGTTGATCATGCAGGCGCGCACGTTCTCGAGCTTCGACAGGTAGTCAGCCAGCCCGGCGCTGTCGGC
The DNA here is from genome assembly GCA_035760985.1 of Polyangiaceae bacterium. GTDB lineage: Bacteria > Myxococcota_A > Polyangia > Polyangiales > Polyangiaceae > SZUA-265. Next base: position 56,279 of record DASTRX010000238.1, on the reverse strand, counting down.
GAGCGGGAAGGTCACCTCGGGAACCACCAACTGGCTGCCGTCCATCAGCGGCACGCCGCCGCTGGAGTCCACCGGCTTGCCTGCCTCGGTCTCGCGGTACAGGCCGAACCCGTCGTAGTGCTCGAAGGTGAAGCCCACCGGATCCATCAGCTTGTGACAGGAGTGGCAGGGCTCGTTCTGATCGTGCGCGGCGTAGCGCTCGCGGCTGGTGTTGCCCGAGATCTGCGGCTTCAGGTTGGTGTCGAGGTTGGTCGGCACCGGCGGCAGGTCGTTGCACAGGAAGCGCTCGCGCACCACGAACGCGCGCTGCACCGGCGAGGAGTTGTCCGCCAGCGCGTGGGCCGTGAGGTACGAGCCCTGGCCGAGCAGACCCGGCACACGGTTCGTCCCGGTGAGCGCGACCTCCTGGAAGTCGTTTCCGGTCGGGCCGGGGATGCCGTAGAAGTCCGCCAGCGGCTTGTTCAGGTACGTGTAGTCGGCGCTGAACAGGTCACCGATGGTGCCGCCGTTCTCCATCACGTCCGCGAACAGGCGATTGGTCTCCTCGAGCATGGCGTTGCGCACGTCCATGGTCAGGTTGTCGTTCCCGCTCTTGGCCTTCGGCAGCAAGCGGTCGACGTCGGTCCAGGCGCGCACGAACGTGCCGAACACGTTCTTGGCCGCGTCGGTGGCGATCAGGCGCGCCGCCTGGGCATCGATGCCCGCCTCGTTCAGCTGGTTGTTCTTGGCCGCCTCCATCAGCGCCTGATCCGGCGGGGCGTTGGTCAAGAAGTACGAGAGCTGGCTCGCCACCTCGTACTGCGTGAGCTGGTAGGTCTGGCTGGTGCGGTTGAGCGGACCGAGCTCGCGGCGGTAGAGCATGTAGGGCGACTGCACCATCGCCTGAATCACGGCCTGGGCGCCTTCCTCGAAGGTGTTCCCGACGCCGTCGGCCGTGAACAGCTTTCGGTACGCATCGACGCGCTCCTGGGTGAGCGGCTCGCGGCTCATCTTCTCGCCGAGGTTCTTGATGAACGTGTCCTGGCAGTTCTGGTTGTTGTCGTTGCAGCCGTTGCTGAACTGACCGATCTTGCCGTTGTCCTTGGCGAACGTGGCGACGGTCTCGGAGAAGCCCATCAGCGCGTCGGCGTCCAGCCCCTGAACCAGCGAGTCGTCCGCGTCCACGCCGTAGCCCAGGGTGTTCGGGTCGGAGAGCACCGGCGCGTCCGGAACCTGATCGCCGAACACCGCCACCAGGGTGTTGCGATACTGCTTCGAGGTGAGGCGACGGATCTGGCGCGGGCCAGGAGTGTCACACTGCTTCAGATCGGCGAGCATCTCGGCCGGCAATGGCGCGCCGTTCGCGTCGACCGTCGGCCCGCTGTTGTCGATGTTCGACAGCTTCGCGTCTCCGCGGTCCCGACCGTCGGCCGGCGTGCCCGTCGGGCTGATCGGCATTCCATTGGGACCCAGAACTGTCCCGTTGGAATTTGGCGACCCGAACGGATCAATGCCGTTCATCATGCTCGGGTTGCCGTCGGTCAGTGCCGACTCACAGGCGGTGCCACCGAGGACAGCCGCGATACCGAGCAGGGAAAGAGTGACCCCGACTCCTGTCCGAGGCGACGAGGACGCGCGGGGGGTGCTGCTGAATCCGATCATTCAAATACCTGTTGGTGGCTGGGTCCTGGAACGTCCGCTGGCTGTACACGCGGCGGCTGCGAGTGCCGGTGCAGGGTCGAGGCGAGCCGCCACGCAATCGGAAGGTGGCGGTGAACGGCTCGAAAAGAGGAAGCTGCTGCTTGCCCCGGGCGGGGGCGTTCCCGCGACAAGGGGAACGGCGGCGAGAAGCACCAGAAGAGAGCTTACGATCACTCGCAAAGCCGTCTAGCTGATGAGTCTTGGTTTAACACAACTCCGCGCACTCGGCTCCACCCGAAAAGCAGCGATCGTACGAAGATTTTCGGCATCGCAGCAGGCACTGGGGAGATCGCACACAAGTCGCGATCGACTGGATCGCGTCGTCGATCGGAGCGACGGATCCGAAGGATCGCGCAACGCGCCCTTCAGGCTCCTTCTGGCGCAAAACTTCAGTCGAGCAGGATCACTGTCGAGCCGATCGTCTCACGGCGCTCCAGCATCTCATGCGCACGGCGCAGGTCGCGCAGCGCAAAGCGCTGGCCAATCACCGGCTGCAACACCCCGCGCGCGACCAGGTCGAAGACGGCCCCCGCGCAGCTGGTCAGCTCGGCGCGGTCCCGCGTGTAGTGCGCGAGCGTGGGCCGCGTGAGAAACAGCGAGCCGTGCGCCGACAGCGTCAAGATGTCGACGGGATCGGGCTTGCCCGAGGCGTTGCCGAAGCTGACCAGCAAGCCGCGCGTCGCGAGCGAGCGCAGCGAGCTCTGAAAGGTAGCGCGCCCGACCGAATCGTACACGACCGGCACCCCCAGCCCGGAGGTGAGCGCTCGCACCTTTTCGCTCAGCTCGCCGCCATCATTGTAGAGGATCGGCACGTCGCAGCCGTGCTGTTGCGCCAATTGTGCTTTTTCGTTGCTGCCGACTGTTCCGATCACGCGCACCTTCAGGTGCCGCAGCCACTGACAAGCGAGCAGGCCGACGCCGCCGGCCGCGGCGTGCCACAGCACGGTCTGCCCGGCGCGCACCGGGTAGGTACGCCGGACCAGGTATTCCACCGTCATTCCCTTGAGCAGCACCGCGGCCGCTGCCTCGTCGCTGACGCCAGCGGGGATGGGCACGACCAGCTCCGCGCGCACCACCCGGCGCGCGGCATAAGCGCCCGGACCGGCGCTGGCGTACGCCACGCGCTGCCCGATCTCGACGCCGCTGACATCGGGTCCCAGCGCTTCCACCACGCCGGCTGCTTCCGAGCCGAGCGCGTGCGGCAGCGAGGGCAGCGCATACAGCCCGCTGCGATGATACGTGTCGATGTAGTTGAGGCCGATCGCCGTATGGCGGATCAACAGCTCTCCCCTTCCCGGCGCTGCCAGCGGCAACGTGCCGAGCTCGAGCGCCTCGGGCCCGCCCGGCGCGCGAATGAAGACGGCGAGAGTCTCAGTGGGTGTCGTCATGCGCGCACGATAGACGAGGCGCTGGACGCGAGCGCGTGAATCGCGACCTTCAGCTGGCGCGGCTGGCCACTGCGCGCCAGCTGGTGAGCTTCTCGAGCGCGCCGACCTGCGCCAGAAACGCCGTGTTCAGCTGCGACGGGGATGCGGCGTCGTCGCCCAGGGGCATGGCCGGGTTCTGAGCCAGCCGCTTGCTGATGTAGATCAGCGTTGCCATTCCGGGCGCCCGAACATCGACCAACTGGGGCGTGTCCTGGTTGGCGATCGCGCTGACGATCTCGATCGGCTGGCCCCACAGCGCCAGCAGATACGCCGCGACCTGCGCGTCGCTGGCGCCGAACACCTCGATCTGCGCGTCCGTGAGCGAGAGCTCGCGCTCGCGGACGAGCTCCAGCGCCTCCTGGAAGCGCTCCGGTGCGCGCGCCGCCAGCACCAGCTGGCCAACACCGTGCAACAGACCCGCCACGAAGGCCTGGCTCTCATCCGCGACCCCGGGCGCGAGCCGCCGCGCCAGGCGCGAGGTGGCGAGCGCGCGCGCGTGCACGGTCTCCGAGGGGAAGCCGGGCACGGCCGAGGGATATAGCTGGGTGATCTCGGCCGAGAGCACCAGCGAGCGCACGGCGTTCAGCCCCAGGTAACCGACGCAGGCGCCGAGGCTCTGGATCTGCGTCGAGAGCCCGAAGAACGCCGACGAAACCAGCTGCATCAGCCGCGTCGACATGCCCAGGTCCCGCTGGATCACGTCGACCACTTTCACCATCGAGCACTTCGGATCCGCCAGCAGATCGATCAGCTGCGCGTACAGCTTCGGAGCGGCGGGCAGCGCGTTGCTGGAGGCCACCAGCGCGCGCAGCGGGGGGCGGCAGATCAACGAGCGCAGCTGGAGGCACTGCGCGAGCGCTGCGGCGAGCGCGGCCGGCGCCGCCGTTCGGCGGAAGAACTGGTGCGCGTACGGCACCCGTCGAAACACCTCGAGCCCCTCGCGGTCGCTGAGCACCACCCGCAGCACCTCCGGGTGCTCGTTCTGGACGCGGCGCAGCAGCGCGGGACAGCTCGGTTCCTCCAGCTCGTCGCCGGCCACGATCAGGTCGCAGCGCTGGGTGGCGAGGTGCTCCAGCGCGCGCCGCGCGCTGGCGAAGCAGACCACTTCCGCCTGTTGCTCGCTGCTGACGCGGGCCAGCCGCGCGGCGAGCTCGGCGTCGGGCTCCACCACGCACACCGCTGCCGCTGGCGCTGCGGGCGCGGATGCGGGCGGACTGGGCTCGGACACTCGATCTCCACGGCGGGAGGCCCAGGCTGCGGCTCGCGCCCCTCCTCCACCGTTCGGGCTACGGCGTGAGCGACACCCGGCCTAAGGCCTGGCATGTTTTTGCCTGTAACTCGCGCCACGGGGCACTACCCTGCCGGGACCATGCGAATCTTCATGACCGGGGCCACCGGCTTCATCGGCTCCCATGTGGCCCACCGCCTGCTCCAGGCCGGCCACGACCTGGTGGTGCTCGCGCGAAATCCCGAGAAGACCCCTTCCCTCTCCAACCACCCGCGCGTCCGGCGCGTCTCCGCGACGCTCTACGACTCCCAGCTCATCGCCCAGCAGCTGGAGGGGTGTGAGGCCTGCGTGCACGTGGCGCTCGGCTGGGGCGACACGCCGCTCACCATGCTCGAGCGAGACACGCAGGTGACCGTCGGCCTGCTGGAGGCGAGCGTGCACGCGGGCGTGAAACACTTCCTCTACACCTCGTCGACTGCGGCGCTCGGCGGCTTCTGGTCGCGCATGAGCGAGGCGGACCCGGTACGTCCGAGCGACTACTACGGCGCGACCAAGGCCGCTTCCGAGGCCTATGTGATGGCGGTGGGCGCCCAGACGGGCCTGCGCTGCAACGTGATTCGCCCGGGCTACACCTTCGGCAACCCGGTCGCCGAGGGCGCCCCGACGCAGCCGGATCAGCGCTTCAACGAGATCGTGAAGAAGGCGCTCTCCGGGCAAGAAATTCGGCTGAAAAAGGGCGATGGTACGCAGTTCGTGTGGGCGGGCGACCTGGCGCGGCTGTATCAGGCGGTGCTGGATTCGACGCGCAACCGCGAGGTCTACTTCGGGCTCGCCACCCCCTTCGTGACCTGGCAGGCAGTGGCCGAGGAGGCCGTGCGCTTGTGCGGCTCGAAGAGCAAGGTGGTGGTGGAGGGCGAGCCCGGTACTCCCTGCTTGTTCGATCTCTCCAAGATCCGCGAGCACTTCGGGCTGGAGTTCACTTCCGCCGAGCAGATCACCCTGCACCTGAAGTACTTCATCGAGAAGTACCGCAATTGACGCTCAGTTCACGCCGAGCAGCTTGACGCCGGCCAGCTCCGCGCGGTCGGAGACGTAGCCGACCGCGCCCGGGCGGCTGCGGACGTAGCGCAACACGGCCTCGTCGGACTCCAGCTCCGGCGGCGGCAGCCCGCGCCCGGCGAAGATGCGCTGCTGCCAGTAGCTGCGCACCGCGAACACCGAGCGGCGCAGGATCTGCTCCGAGAAGCGCTGCCGCGTGACGGAGTCCGGGCCCTGATCGACGGGGCGGATCGGCTCATCATCGGACCAGCGCGTGGTCTTCTTGAGAAACACATCGGCGAGGAACGCGCGCTCGACGCTCAGAGCGGGGTTGCCGGGGTGCGTGATGACGCGGAAGCCGGGCGCCGGTGCCGCCCCCGCCCAGCCGACGGCGAGCAGAGCCAACGCCAGCGCGAGCGCGGTCGCGAGCGCTGCGCGCCGCTGCCTGCCCTTTCCATGCGCTGTCGATCGCATCTGTCGCGTCCCGTGCACTGCACTGCCCCCTAGAAGTAGGCGGTCGTCTTGACCAGCAAGACGCCCCAGGTCGGAGCGAGATCTTTTCGCTCGCGGCCCACGTTGAGCTGAGCGTTGTCCAGCGCGGCCGTGCCGAACATGAGGTGGCCTTCCAGCTTGAAGAGCCAGTGGTCGGTCAGGTCATAGCGAGTCGTGATGGCTAGATCATGCTGATAGTTCTCGCGCCCGTGCCGATCCTCCACGTTGACGAAGTAGCCCGAGTAGTAGAGACCGGGCGTGAACCACGACGCCGCATGGTATGAGGCCATCGCGTAATAGCGCTCGTTCACCGTGTGCGGCGGGAACAGTGCGGGCGCCGGGCTGCGAAACTGCCCGGTCCAGCGGCTGTACTCGGCCGAAAAATCCAGATCGTGCGCCGTGTATTGCAGGGAGGCGATCCAGCGCGGCACGCGAAACTGGACCTGCATTGGATACGTCAGCCCCGGCGGCAGCAGGCCGAGCGGCTCCAGCGCGCCGACCAGCGCTGGATCGAGCACCACGTCCCAATCGAAGCGCACCACCTGCGCGCTGAAGCCAGCGACCAGCCCCTCGAGCGGGGTCGACCAGAGCAGGCGAGCACCGTATACGTAAGGCACGGCCGCGCGCGTGACCGTCACCCCGGGTCTACTTCCCGGCGGCTGAGCGGGCAGCGTGCCTCCGTAGGCCCGGTACTCCAGCGAGCCCGCGTCCCCCAGGTGCAGATCGCCGTACAGCTCCCCGCCTGCCAGCGCGAACAGATACTCGCGATGATCCGCCTGGTAGAGCGACTGCGGCAGCAGGATCGGCACGCGCGCCGCGTCGATGTCGTTCAGCTCGTTGTACAAACCGAACGGCATCTTGAGCCGCCCGACGCGGACGCCGAACCAGTCGCGCGGGCGCCAGTCCAGATAGTACCAGTCGAACTGCGGCGCGAAGTTGCCGAACGGCCCCAGGTCATGCCCGAACAGCTGCACGCCGAGGCGCAGATTCTCCGGCAGCGTCTTGGTCAGGTTCACGCCCACCTCGGAGAACTCGAGGCTGCCGTGCTTGGAGTTGGCGAGATACTCGTTCTTCGCGCTCAGGATGAAGCCCTGGCTCACGAACGCGTGCAGCTCGAACGGCGCCGTCAGCGACGTCGCGTCGTCCTGCGCCGCGCTCGACCCCGCCCAGAGCCCCGCGGCGAGCACGAGCAAAGCCCTCCAGCGCGCGCGCGCGCCGCGGGCGGCAAAGACCCGAGCCTGCCCCACGCCGGCATTCTCTCGCCGCTGCGCCCGATCAGGTCAAGTAACACGCGCGAGCAGCGAGCGGATCCGTGTGCGCTGCGCCGCTGCTGTGGGCAGCGTCGGCACATCCTGCGTGCTGGTTTTGTGGGGCCTGCGCTGCAGCCCCGCTGCACGCCCGCTGCGAGCTCCTCAGCCGCCGCGCGGGGCTGCCGCACCGAGCAACAATAAGTGCTCATAGCGCGGCCGACGCCCGAAGGCGGCGGCGCTGTCGGCGTGAAAGTGCGGGCGCCGCTGGCTACCGCGCGCCACCACGCGCAGCCCGGCGCGCGCACCGCAGCGCTCGACCACCACATCGGCGGGGTAAGGTTCCCCCGCGAGCAGCGAGTCGGCCAGCACCAGCGCCGCCAGCCCCTCGGGCGCGAGCGTGCGCTTCAGCGCCTCCAGCACGCGCGTGAAATCCTGCTCCCAGCGCGCCGCCGCGGCCGCGTGATCCAGGCGCTGCAACGCCCGCCGCGAGCCCAGCTCCTTGCGCTCGAAATCCCCGGCATCGAGCCCGAGCCAGAGCAGGCGCGTGCGATGATAGTCGGCGTAATCGAGCACTCCCGGGTACGGCGGCGAGCTGATCACCAGGTCCACGTCGCGCCAGCCGAGCTGATCCAGCTGCCGGGCGTCGCCCTCCTTGCATTCGGCCTTGGGCGCGCCGGGCGGCAGCAGCGACTCGTAGTCCTCGAGCTGCCCCACCAGCTCCTCGACGCGCCGCACGAAGAAGCGCAAGGTGAACCCGCTCGGCAGACGCTTATTGCTCGGCTCGGCGCTCGCCGGATGCTTGCCGCCCGCCTGCTTGCCGGGCGTGCGCTGCTTGGCGGAGGGGCGCTGCTTGGCGCCTTCCTTCGCCGGGCGCTCGGCGCTCGGCTGGCGCGCCACCTTGCTGAAGATCGAGGACAGTGCGAGCAACAGCGCGCGCCGGATCGGCCCCTGCGGCTCCTGACGGATGCCGTGCGCGAGCCCGTCCAGCTCCAGCAGCACGTGAATGTCAAACTCCGCGCGCTCCTCGGGCGAATACTGCCGCGTGGGGCCGGCCTGCTCGGTGCGGCGCTCTTCGGCGCCTTCCGCGACGCGCAGTGCGGCTTCCAGCAGCGCGTCGCGCTGCGCGGCGTCGAGCGGGTTGGCCTTGAAGCGCGTGAGCCGCACGGCGAGCGGGTTCAGGTCCAGCCCCAGCGCCGTGCGCCCGAGCCGCCGCGCCTCGACCAGCACCGTGCCGCAGCCGCAGAACGGATCGGCCACCTTCCCGCGCTCCGGCGCCAGCTCCTGGATCAGGCGAGCTGCCGTGCCGGGGTGCAGCCGCGCCGGGTAGCTGTGGAAACCGTGCACGTGATCGCGCACTCCCCGCTCCGGATGCACGCTGAGACAGCGCCGGATGGCCGCGGTCAGCTCCTCGGGCCCCTCCAGCCGCTCGATGCGGCCGCCCACGTGGGACAGAGGACGCCGCTGCCCCGCCGGCTCGCGCTCGGGCGTGGGGTGTGCGGGGAACTTGCGCGGCGGCGGCTTGCGCGCGGGGGCGCCTTTCGGGGCTCGGCGGGCGGTGCTCACGTCAGCTGCTCGATCGCGGTCAACATGCCCCGCAGCTCGGCCAACGCCTTGAGCCGGCCCAGCCAGGGATAACCCGGCAGGTCGGCGATATCGCCCTCCAGCACCCGGCCGTGATCGGGCCGCAGGGCGATCTCGGCGTGCGAAAGGCCCGCCTGCCGCCGCCGCCGCTCTTCCGCGATCAGCACGCGCCCCACGTCCACCAGGTTCGCGTCACCGGCGAGGTGATCGGCCTCCACGAACGAATCGTCCTGCTCCAGCAGCACCGTGCGCAGATGCGCGAAGTGGATGCGCGGCGCGAAGTGCCGTACCAGCGCCGAAGCGTCGTTGTGGCGCCCGGCGGTGAGCGAGCCCACGCACAACGTGAGCCCGTTCACCGGGCTCGGCACGGCCGCGAACAGCGCGTCGAAGTCCATCTGACAGCTGGCGATGCGCGGCAGACCGAGCAGCGGCCGCGGCGGATCGTCCGGGTGCAGGCACAGCCGCAGATCGTAGCGCTCGCACACCGGCACCACGGCCTTCAGGAACGCGACCAGGCGGCTGCGCAAGGTATCCGGCGTGACGCTCTGCCAGCGCTCCAGCTCGCGCCGCAGCCCCTCCAGCGAATACCCCTTCTCGTTCGCTCCGGGCAGCCCTGCCGCCACCGTCCGGATCAGCCGTGCGCGACCTTCGGCACCCAGCGCCTCGAAGTAACGGCGCCCCGCTTCCAGCTGCTGCTCGTCGTACTCGCCGCGCGCGCCCGGCCGCTCCAGAATGAACACATCGAACGCGACCCAGGCAGCGCTCTCGAAGCGCAGCGCGATGCTGCCGTCCGGCGCGCGCCACTCGAGATCCGTGCGCGTCCAGTCGATCACGGGCATGAAGTTGTAACAGATCGCCTTCACCCCCAGCTCGCCCAGGTTCGCCAGCGACTCGATGTAGCGCTCGATGTAGCGCTCATAGCCGGGCTCCGCGAGCCGCACCGCCGTCGGCACCGGCAAGCTCTCCACCACGCTCCAGCGCAGCGCGTGCGCCTCGATCAGCGCCTTGCGCTCCGCGATCGCGGCCCTGGGCCAGACCTCGCCCGCCGGGATGTCATGCAGCGCCGTGACGATGCCGGTCGCCCCCGCCTGCCGGATCTTGGTCAGCGAAATGGGATCTTTGGGGCCAAACCAGCGCCAGCTCTGCAGCATGGCTGGTCGCTACCCCCGGGGGGTGCCGGGTGGCAAGGGGATTGTGGCCGCGGAGCGCGGCCGAAACGCCCCCAGGGACGTCAGCGCACGAACAGCCCATCGACGGGGTCGACGAAGCGGGGATCGCCGCGCGAGAGCTCGGGCGTGGCGGCGGCGCGGCCACCATCGTGGCAGCGAGCGCAGCCGCCGTAGCTGGGCAGCGCCTGCACCATCTGCGGATTGGCGAGGTTGCCGTCGGCGGTCGTGTAGCGGAAGCTCGCGGTGTACGGCTTGGCGAGCCAGCTCGGGTCGCCGTCGAAGTAGAAGTTGCCGGCGCGGTTCGTCTTGGTTGTCCAGACCTGGCCGTCGGAGCCCTCGATCTCGACCTCGACCCCTTCGAGGCCGTAGCAGTGGTTCTCGATCTGGGAGGCGTTGTCGGTGACGCCGTAGACCGTGCCCGCCGCCATCAGCAGCGGCGCATCGGTCGCGAGGTGGCAACCGACGCAATCGGTGCCCGGGGACATCTCGATGTTGCCGGTGTCACCGCCGATCCAGCGCCGGCCGGAGGCGCAGATGTCGGTGCTGACGGGTTCGCTGTCTTCCTTGCAGGCGAGAAGGGCGAGGGTCAGGGCCAGGAGGGCCGCAGTGGATCTGGAACGCCCAGGGTGGGAGTTCACTGTGCTGTCGCGGCCTTGAAAAAGTCCTCGTTCAAGCCCGGGATACCAATGTACGCACCCGCTGGACTGACTTTTTCATCCGCCGAGCCAGCGAAATCCGACGGTGAAGGTTTAGCGCCCGGAGTGTGGCACTTCGCGCATCCACCGTAGCTTGGGAACGTTGCCACCATCTGCGGCGTCGTCGTCTTCCCCGTCTCAGGATCGGTGTACGAGGCCTTGACGCTAAACGGCTTGGCGAGGTCGGTCGCTTTCCCCTCGACGAAAAAATTCCCCGCCTCGTTTGAGGTCACGACAAACTCCTGCCCATCACCGCCCGTAATCGTGAGCTCAACCCCTTCGAGGCCGAAACAGTCCTTACCCGTTTGCGCCTGTTTGAACTTCTCAACCTGCTCGTCGCTGATCGCGTATTGGACGAAAGGATAGACGGTGCCCCCCAACATGAACTCGGGACCGTCGTTGTCGATATGACACCCGACGCAATCGCGCCCCGGATACATCCTCGGGTCGCCGCGCTTGCCGCCGATCCACTGCTTGCCCGAGAAGCAGACGCTCTGATCGACCTCTTGAATCGTTTCATCGTTGCAGGCGAACGCGATCGAGGGGAGGACGATCGCCGCCACAAACAGGTACCAACGCGGCATGCGCGGTAGATTGTTCGAAAGGGCCTGCAAAGGCAACCCCGCCGGGCTTTCGTTGGCGTGGCGCGTCGGCGCGCCAGATCCCACAGGGGTGGTCGGCCCAAGGGCTGAGTTGACCGTGAGACATGCGAGCCATTTGACGGTTCGGTCTCGATACGACAAAACGGCGGCCCATGAAAAACTGCTGCACGGGGTCCGGAGAAAGCTCGCAGAGGCCTCGATGAAGGCAGCCATTCGTGCGTTCCTCTGCGTCGCTGCGTTCTGCGCGCTGAGCGCGGGTTCTCGCAGCGCTCACGCCTACGTCTGGATGATTCGCCACGGCTTCGCGGAGTGCGGCGGCTGCCACGTCGATCCGATGGGCGGTGAGACGCTCACCGGCATGGGCCGCGTCGCCGGGCAAACGCTGCTCGCGAGCGACTTCGGCGGCAAGCAGCCGAGCAACGCCGCGATGTTCCTCTTCGGCATCCAGGAGCCGGACGACATTCGCCTCGGCGGAAGTTTCCGCGGTCTGAGCATCTACCAGTTCAACACGAACAATCCGCGCGTCTTCCCGATGCAGATGGATTTTTACGGCGCCGTCTCAGCGGGCCGCTTCGTGTTGGGCGCGAGCATCGGCGCCTCGCACGCCTCCGCGCGCTACGAGCACTCGAGCAAGGCGAAGCTGATCGGCAACGTCGAGGACGAGGGCTTCATCCTGGTCTCGCGTAACCACTGGCTCGGATACAAGATCACCGACGACCTGATGGTGCGCGCCGGGCGCATCAACCTGCCCTTCGGCATGCGCACGCCCGATCACACGATGTGGGCCCGCGCGGAGACGCAGACCGACCGCGAGTCGGACCAGATGCACGGCGTATCGGTGGCGTACTCGAGCCACCGCTTCCGCGGCGAGCTGATGTTCACACCGGGGAACTTTCAGGTACCCGCGAAATATTTGACGTACGGTTACAGCGGCTACCTGGAGTACTCGCTCGACACCAATGCCACGATCGGCGTGAGCAGCTTGCTGATGCAAGCGCGCCGCGAAATCTATGCGGTCGACGATCAGGTCGGAGGGCAGCGCTCCGTGCTGCGCACGGCGAACGGCCTCACGGCGCGCTACACGCCCTTCAAGCCGCTCGTGTTCCTGGCGGAGGCCGACATGATCACGCGCACGGGTTCTTCGGTCGGGTACGTCGGGTTCGGGACGGCCGACGTCGAACCGTTGCGTGGTCTGCACCTGGCGCTGACCGGCGAGTTCCTGAACCGCGGCGAACTCAATGCGGAAGAGCTCAACGCAGACCAGGGCGGCGCCCGCCAACCCGAAGGCCCCGGCCGGGGCCAGACCCGCTTCGGGCTCTGGAACACGATCAACTGGTTCTTGCTGCCCCACGTGGACCTGCGCGTCGACCTGGTGCTGCGCCAGGATCGGCCCACCGTGTTGCAGTCGCAGATCCACATTTATCTCTGAGCCAGGTTCGGAGCTTACTCCGAAGCGTCGAGGAGCTCGGGGGGACGGGACGCATCGCGCGCCGGATGGCTCGTACCAGTTGGTAGTCGCTGCTACCGATGGGTAGGCGCGTTTTTGCCGCCGCACCCCTCCCCTGCCGGCATGCCTACCGGGGCAGCGCTGACGAGCGCACGCGGCTTGCGCTCTTCGCCGCAAGGCACGCAGAGCCGTATGGTTTCGTGCGCGGCTGACGCGCCGCGCCCCGAGGATTCGGCGGTGCCGTGTGGCTGAGGCCCGGCCACCCTCTAGCGATCGATGGAGTGCAGGCGTGTTCTACCCGAGCGCCGCGGGAGGGGAGCTGCCTCGGCCCGCCGCGTTGAGGCAGCGCGCGATGGCCTCGGCGAGGTTGATCTGGCGAAAGGGCTTCTGCAGGAAGATGACGCCGGCGCTGTCGAGGATGCCTTCGAGCAGGGGCTGTTCGGTGTAGCCCGAGACGAAGATGGTCGGCAGCACGATGCCTTCGTTCTGGAGCGCTCGATAGACTTCGACGCCGGTGGGATGGGGCATCATCACGTCGAGGACGAGCAGGTCGTAGCCGTTGGAGTGCGCGCGCAAGTGGCTGAGGGCGCGCTCGCCGCTGCGCAGGGCCTGTACGTTGTGGCCGAGCTGGCGGAGCAGCTGCGCCGCCGTACGGCAGACCGCGGGTTCGTCGTCGAGGAGCAGGATGCGGCGGCCCGTGCGGGAGCGCTGGTCGGGCGGTGCGGGGCTGGACTCGAGGCGGGTGCGCTCGAGCAGGGGCAGCAGGATGGCGCAGGTGGTGCCTTCGCCCGGGCGGCTCTGGAGCGTGACCGCGCCGCGGTGTTCGCGGATGGCGCCGGAGACCAGCGACAGGCCCAGGCCCGTGCCGAGGCCGGGCTCTTTGGTGGTGAAGAAGGGGTCGAAGGCGCGCGCGAGGGTCTGTTCGTCCATGCCGGTGCCGGTGTCACGCACTTCGATGCGCACGTAGCGGCCGGGCTTGCCTTCGGGAATGTGGCGCGCGCAGCCTGCCACGTCGAGCTCGATGCGTTCGGTGGAGATGCGCAAGGTGCCGCCCTCGGGCATGGCGTCGCGGGCGTTGAGGCAGACGTTGAGCAGCGCGTTCTGGAGCTGGGTGGCGTCGGCTTCGATCAGGAAGGGGCCGCCGGGGCCGAGCGACATGACGAGCTCGATGCGGCGATCGAGGGCGTGCGAGAGCAGCTCGCGCAGCGCACCCAGGATCTCGTGCAGCTCGACGGTCTGGGTGGCGAGGCGGCTCTTGCGCGAGAAGGCCAGCAGCTTCTGGGTGAGCTGGGCCGCTCGCTGGCTGGTGTTGATGATCAGGTCCAGGTGCGGCGCGCACGGGTGCTCGGGCTCGAGGGTGTCGGACATGACCTCGGCGGCCGCGCTGATCACCATCAGGGTATTGTTGAAGTCGTGCGCCACGCCGCCCGCGAGCTGGCCCAGGGAGTTCATGCGCTCGCGCTGGCGCAGCTGGGTCTGGCTCTCGCGCAGGTCGTGGGCCGCCGCCAGGGAGCGCAGCGCCGCCTCGACCAGAGCCGCCGCGATGCCGAGCACGATCGGGTCCTGCTCCGCGAACGGGGCCTCGGAGGCGAACACCACCAGATCCGGCAAGGGCTTGTACAGCTGGAGCGGCGCGAGCAGGCCGTAGCGCCGCGCCGCGGGCGCCGCAGGCTCGGCGTAGCTGGTGACGCGCCCGAGGCGGCGCGCCTCGCCGGCCGCGCGCCGGATCTGCTCCTCCGCGCGGTCCGGCAGCAGCTCGCCGCGCCACAGCTCGGCGGTGTTGGCCCCGAGCGCACCGCGCAGCAGCTCGCTGAAGATCTCGATGCTGTCTTCGACGCTGGCCGCGGTGGCGAGGCGCTGCGAGAGCTGTTCCAGCACGCGCAGCCGGCGGCTCTGCTGCTCCAGCTGCTCGGCTCGGTTCGAGAGCTCGATCTCCGCCGCGGAGAGCTCGCGAACCAGCAGCCGCACGCGGCCCTCGAGCTCAGGGGAGTTCACGCCGCCTCCTCACAGGCAGAAGAACTCGGGACCACAGGACTGGCCCGGGCTGCACTCGTCGGCCCGACTGCAGGACTGGAAATTGTCGAGCTCGACGTCGCTGACGCTCTCGGAGCTGACCAGCAGCTCGACGCAGCCGGGCTCGATCTGCGTGGAGCTGGCGCTGCGACGGGTGACCGTGAGCGTGGGAAATCCCGACTGCCCGCGCGCCAGGAGCGCGTCGACCAGGCCGGCAGGCACGCTCGCCGCGCCGCTGTCCGGCACGTCGCACTCGATCCAGTCGCTGCTGGAGCCGTGGTGGTTGATGTTGAGGTTGAGGTGCACGCGCGCGGGCCCCGGATCCTGCGGCGGCTGCCAGCTCACCGGCACATCTCGCCCGGCTTGCACGGCGACCGGGTTGCTCACGCCTTGCAGCAGGGAGACACCCCAGCCGCTCAGCTCGATCGGCGCGTAGTCGCCGCCGCTGCTCGACAGGCGCAGGTGCGCGCCCGGTTCGAAGCCGGGCTGCGGCAGCTGGGCGGAAGCGGGATTGGTGTACGCCTTGGTGACCTGGTTCGGATCGAGCTGCAGGGGAACGAGCAGGCCCCGCACCGTGACCCGGCCCAGGTCGCGCGCTCGCGGCTGGGGCAGGCACTGATTGTCAGCGCCGCACACCTGGCTGGAGGGCTCGCAGCCGGGATTGCACTGCAGCACCGGCATCGTGAACAGGCTGCAGTCGCCCTCCGAGCTCACCTGGAGCGGCACGTCTCGCGGAGCCACGGCATCGAGCACCTTGCCGCCGACGCTGGTGTATTCGTCGGTCAGCTCGATCACGAAGCTGCCCACGCGTTGCCCCGACGGGCAGGGCTGGTAGCTCTGCAGGCCGCCCTCGTCCGCACCGGGATCGGGCGCGGCGCCGGGCGGATCTCCGCTGCAGCCTGCGGCGAGCAGGCTCAGGAAACACGGCGCCAGGAAGGGCAGCCAGAGCAGCGGGCGGAGCATCCCCACCATCTTCGCCCTGCGCCGGAGGGGACGCAAGGGGCCCCCGGTCAGCGATTTCCGTAGGGTCTCGCCTGTTTGACGTAGAGCAGCGGCGTTTCGTCCCGCTCGCCGTCGAATTTGAACTCGATGTCCATGGCCCACCAGCTGCCGACGAAGCGGCTCTCGGGTACCGGGCTGGCTCCCGGAGCCGGCGCGTACGCGGGCTGGAAATAGGAGCGGATGGCGTCGAGCGCGCTGCCCAGCTCCTGCACCTGCCCCAGCTCGAGCACGCGCTCCCCGGGCCCGATCAGGCTCGACTGGGCGAGGTAGCTCACCGGCTGGTTCTCCGAGTCGAAGTAGTACAGAAACTCCTCGCTCACGATGCCCGGCTCGGGCTGCACCACGGAGACACCGCGGGTCTGCACGTTGACGTAAAACGCCGGATCGACGCCCTGCGTGTCGAAGGGGTTGTTGGTCAGCGCGACGCCGTTCGCTTCTTCCTGCGGAAAGGCGCGATGCACCAGCAGCGCCATGGCCACGGCCTGATGATCGATGCCGCGGTAGCTGCGCTCCTCGAAGGCGCGGAACGACCAGACGCTGGCCCAGACGGTGCGCACGGCGTCCGCGATCGGGCTCTCCGGGTCGCCGAGCTCGCCGCTCCTGGAGGTGTACAGGCCCGCGCCCGTGAACCCGTCGAGGTCCTCGGCGTTGGTGCTGGAACGGAAGCGCATGCGCACGCCGGGGTACTCGCGAGCGATCTTGTCCGTCAGCAGCCGCTCGAAGTCGGCGTTGAGCGGCAGGCTCTCCATCTCGCTGCGCAAGCTCTGCAGCCTGCGGTCACGCTCGCGCGCGTCGCCCACGAAGCTGTCGTCCTGGAGCCACTCGGCGATGCGCTGGTCGAGACCATGCTCGCGCATGAACTGGCGATAGTAGTAGACGGGCACGGCGAAGCCGGGCGGCACCCGCACGCCGGGGACCCGCGAGAGCACGGAGTAGTTGGAGGCCTTGCCGCCGAAGGCGCGCGTCCCCTGTTTGATCGCCGCCAGCAGAGCTCCGGGCTCGGTCGTGTCCGGCACGATGCGCCCGACGTCGTACAGCTCGCTGATGCTGTCGTCGAGCCCGGGCACCTGGACCACCGCCGGCTTGTGCTGATCCCACCAGGCGTCCGCTTCTGCCTGGCTGACGGGCTCCAGCGTGTAATCGGAGGGATCGACCTTCAGCCGCACCCACTGGCCGTCGAGCGCGAGCAGGTCCGGGTCCTCCAGGATGCCCTTCAGGGCCATGTTGGGCGTGCCGCGGTTCTGCGAGAGCACGTTGATGTGGGACAGCGGCGTCTGAAACTCCGCGGTGATGATGCCCTCCGTGACCGAGATGTCGTTCGGGACGTGATCGAGCACCACGATGTCGCGGTAGGTGACGTAGCTCTGCTCCAGCTCGGCTGCCTTCACGAAGCGCAGGCGGCCCAGGCTCTCGCCCAGATTGAGCGCCTGGTAACTGATCCCGCCGAACAGCTCATCCGTGGTCAGGAGCTTCACATCGCGAGGCAGCTCCGCCGCGGCGCGCTCGACATTGAGGGAGGTCGGATGAAAGTAGAGCGCATCGCCCAGGAACGTGGCCCTGGCGATCCGGCGGTAGGCCTCCGCGATCATCTGCGCATCCGCGGTGTCGTAGGGCGTGATCTCGTAAGCCCACTTGTCGGGGCCTTCGTAGTGCGTCAGCGCTCCGAGCAGAAAGCGGCGCGAGGGCAGGTAGTACTCGGAGCGGTTGAACTGATCGAGCGCGGGCACGCGCGGCAGCCCCTGCCCTGCCGAGCGCTGCTCGGAGAGGTACTTCCAGTGGATCGGGAACTTCAGGCTGTTCTGGAAGTTCAGCGCGAAGTCCGCCTCACGGTCGATGGACGTCTTGACCGAGCGCGCCCCGGGGATCGACGGCGCCAGCGGCTCGGAGGCGAGCGCGAGAAAGTCCGTCTCGCAGCCGATCTCCGGCAGAGCGTCGGGCGGCTCCGCCGGCGGCGAGAGCTCGGAGGGGATCTGGCAGGCCCAATGCCTCGGTCGAGACTCACCGCAGGCAAAGCAACAGCAGGCGAGCGCCGCCGAACCCAGTACCGCCACACCCCAGTTGCGACGAAGGACGACACGGCCGTGCATGAGCCGCTGAGCGTAGCACCGATCTCGATGCGACCCCGCTGGAATCGAGGTGGCGTTGCTGGCCATGGCGCGCGCGCGGGGATAAGGTGACGACTCCCAGCGCTCTCCCTGATGGCCCACTCCTTCTGCGGACGCACCCCGTACCCCGGCGTCCTGCGCCGGCTCTATCGCGCGAGCCTGCTGCCGAGTCTGGTGATTTGTCTGCCGGGCGTGCTGCTGGCGTTGTGGTACGCCTGGAGCGCCTACGCACAGCTGGATCGCTACCGGCGCGCAGTGCGTCATAAAGGGCCGATCGAGCTGGAGATGCTGCAGATCGCGCTCTACGATCAGCTGAAGAGCGACCTGCGGCGGATGTGGATGGCTCCCCCACCCAACCCCTCCCAGCTCGATGCTTACGTACTGCATCTGACGCGCCAGGATTTCTCGACGCTGGAGGACAGCGCCGACGGCAAGGAGCGCCCCTACGTGGACGCCAAGCTGGAGCACGGAGGGCGGGTGCTGGACGCCGAGGTCCGGCTGCGCGGAGACCGGCACTGGCACGTCGCAGGCGCGCAGAAATCACTGAAGGTAAAGCTCGACAAGGGCGAGCTGGTCGAAGGGCACCGCGTCTTCAACCTGATCAACGACCCGACGCCGCTCGTGATCGGAGAGCAGCTGGTGCTGGAGCTGGCCCGCGAGGCCGGGCTGCTGGCGCCGGTCTCGGACTTCGTGCGGCTGAAGATCAACGCCAAGGACTTCGGCGTCTTTCACTACGAGACGGCGGCTGACGAGAGCCTGCTGCGCAACGCTGGACGCCTGCCGGGCAGCATCTACGAGAGTGAGCTGCCTGCCTCGGCCGCAACGGAGGAGCTGTGGCGCGCACCGGACCACTGGGCCAAGGTGGCCTCGCGCAGCGACTCCGATGCGGACAAGGCGGACCGCAGGGACCTGGAGCGCTTCCTGCAGCAGGTGCGCTCCGGGAACGCGCGCGAGTTTCACGATTTCGCGCGGCACGAGCTCAATCTGGAGGCGTTCGCGGAGCTGGACGCGCTGGAGGTCGCGTTCGGCGCGGAGGAGCGCGATTTCCGCGAGAACCACAGCTACTACTTCGATCCGTATCGCGGCAGGTGGGAACCGCTCGCGGTCCAGTTTCGCGGCTTCCGCGACGACCCCGCGTTCAACCTGGTCGACAACCCGGTGCTGCTGCGCCTGAAGCTGGACCCCGGGTATCTGAGCTTGCGCGACCAGCTGCTGTACGAGTTCCTCACGGGCAAGGGCGCCCCTGCCGCGCTGCGGGCGCGCGCCGCGCGCTTGCTGGCGCGGCTCGCCCCGGAGCTCGCGACGGATCCGTACTGGGATGCCTATCATCTGCTGCCGCGCATCGACGCTTTCCATCGGCGCATGGTGCGGCCCAACACTCTGCGACGGCTGGGGTTGGTGGTGGAATCGGAGTTCACCACCTACAGCCACCGCCACGCTCAGCTCGTCGGCGAGCTGGAGCGGAACCCCCTGTATCTGGATCTGGGCACGCCGGAGCCCGTCCCCGCGGGACCCCCGGGACCGCCCGAGCTGCGCACACCGCTGCGCCTGTTGATTGACGGTCGCGCCGGCGTGGCGCTGCAAGCGCTCGGACTGAGCTTTCCGAGCGCCTGCAGCGACGCCTCCGCGCGCCTGTTTCGCCAGGGCGAGGAGCTGCCCGCCGTCAGCGGCGACGGCCAGCTCACGCTGAAGCAGGAGTTGCTGCTGTATCCGAGCGCTGCGATCGTGGCTCGGCCCGATCCCAGCGCGCGGCGCGGCACGGTGCGCGCGCAGGAGCTGCCGATCGACTACCCCCTGGAGTTGCGCAGCCGCTGCGCTCCCGAGCGGGTCCTGGCGCGCGGGCGCCACCTGGCCAGCGACGCGCGCGTGCTCAGCCGCCCCACCCCGCCGGAGTTACTGGCGCGCTTGCCCGTGCAGCGCCTGGGGCCGGAGCAGGTGCCGGCGCTCAGCGCCGGCGAGGCGGCTCCGCATCCGTGGCAACTGGCAGCGGCGACCGGGAGCTCGGAGGTGCTGCTGGGCCCGGGCGAGGTCCGGATCGACACCTCGCGAGTGTTCGAGGCGGAGCAGACCGTGCGCGTGGCCCCCGGCACCCAGCTGCGGCTCGGACCCGGCGTGTCGCTGGTGTTTCTCGGGCCCGTCCACTTTCTCGGGCAGCGGCAGCGGCCGATCGTGATCTCCGGCGCGGGCAGCGAACCCTGGGGGGGCATTGCGCTGCAGGGACCGGGCACGCGGGGCTCCGAGTGGCACCACGTGCAGCTGCACGGTGGCACGCATCCGAGCTTCCGTTCCACGGAGTACCCGGCGCTGGTGAACGTGCACGACAGCTCGGACATCGTGTTCGAGGACTGCCAGTTCGCAGACCAGGCCTCGAAGCTGGACACGCTGCACTTCGCGTACGTGCAAGCTGCGGAGATCCGGGACAGCTCGTTCCGCGGCAGCCCGGGGGACGCCATCGATCTGGAGTACTCCTCCGTCCGGTTGCGCCTGGTACGGATCGCCGGTGCAGGCGATGATGGCCTCGATCTGATGGGCAGCCAGGTCAAGCTGAGCGACTCGCTGGTGATCGGCGCCGCCGGCAACGGCATCTCCGCCGGGGAGGAGAGCCAGGTCGACGTGCAGAACAGCCTGGTCGCCGACTGCAAGGTGGGGGTGCTGGCCAAGAATGCTGCCCAGGTGGCGCTCTCGGGCAGCCTGTTGTTTCGCAACAGCACCGGCGTGCACACCTATCAGCGCACGGTGCGCTATGCCGGGCCGAGCGAGGTCAGCGCGAACGTGTTGTTCGTGGTCGGCTCCAGCGAGGCGGCGGTCGACCGGGACGATCGCGAGCACGACACGCTGGATCAGGGGCGGGTGCTGCTCGATCTTCCGCAGCGCGGCACGCTCGACCACGTGCTCGAAGACGTGCTGGAGCTGGGCGACTGGGAGCAGCTGCCGCGCTGGCTCGACGAGCAGAAGAGGCGCGCGCCGTGAAGACGCGAGCGCTGCCGGGCAGACGCTGGACACCACCCAGCGTGGGCTTTTGCTCGATCGTGCTCACCTACTCGCTCACCCTCGCCTTCTTTGCCTGGGGGCTCGCGACACCGCCGCTGGATCGCATCTGGGAGCTGCGTCACCAGCTGAAGACCGGCACGGTATACGCCCTCACCCGAGCCGATCGCGAGCTGTCGAGCCGGGCGCTGAAGCGCTACCCTGCGCTGGCCGAGGCCTTGCTCCCCGCCGGTCAGATCGGCATCATCAGTGCGCAGCGCGACGGCTGGGTGGATACCCCCGAGGTGACGATCCTGCGGACGCCGCGCGCTACCCACACGCGGCGCATCCTGCTCGAGGTGCATACGCCGCCGCAGCACCTGCCGTTCCGCGCGACGCTCGACGGCCCGGGCTGGCAGCGGGCGATCGAGGTGCTGGCGCGCGGCAGCCTGGCCCTGGAGTTGCCTGCTCCCGGGATAGAGCCGGAGCTCCTGTCTTTGAAGCTGGAAGGGGCGGGGCTGCGAGCGGACCCATCGTCGATCGCCGTGCGCGTCAGCTTCGATCCGCCCGGTGACAGCGAGGCGGGTGCAACGGAGGAAGAAGACGAGGAGCAAGAGCGGGACGCCGCCGACGAGCAAGCGCGCGGCAGGTCCGGGCAGAACGTCGAGCGGCCCCGATGATTCGCCGCTTCAACCGCTTCGAGCTCAAGTACATTCTACCGCTCGCTCGCTGCGCGCGCTTGATCGATGAGCTGAAGGAGCAGATCTTCCCGGATACGCACGGCGGCAGCGCCGGCTACTCCGTGGTCAGCCTGTATTACGACAGCCCGGACTACGAGTGCTTCTGGGCCAAGATCGAGGGCCTGAAGTATCGGCGCAAGGTGCGCTTGCGCGCCTACCCGGGCGACGACCCCCGGAGCACCACACACGCGGCAGTCGAGATCAAGCAACGCATCAACAAGACGGTGCAGAAGCGCCGGCTTTCGCTGCCGCTCGAGCAGGCGGAGGCGCTGTGCAGGGGAGAGTTCGACGACGGCGGACTCGATGCGCTCGATGCCCAGGTGGCGCAGGAGGTGCTGGTGCTCCGCCATGCGCTCGATCTGCGGCCCACGGCGATCACGGCCTACCGGCGCCGCGCCTTCGAGGGGCGCAACGAGAACGCGGGCCTGCGCGTGACCTTCGACAGCCAGGTCGCCGCGCGCATGCACGCCCTGCGCATCAACGAGGCCGCGCACAATCGGCTCGTGCTGCCGGAGAACTGGTGCATCATGGAAGTCAAGGCGGACGAGCGAGTGCCGCAGTGGATCGCGTCACTGCTCGCTCGCCATGACTGCCAGCTCAGCCGGGTGAGCAAATATTGCGCGGGCGTCGCGCAGATCCGCGACTTCAAGGTCCTGCCGCTCGCGCTTCAGAGCCCGTGTTCCGAGCCGACGAGCGGCCCGCTTCCAGAGCCTCCCCATGGATGAACTACTCAAAGATCTCGAGCGCACCGGCCACCTGACCTCCAGCATCAGCTTCTTCGATGTCACCGCTGCGCTGTGCCTGAGCTTCGCCCTGTCGCTGGTGATCGCCTGGATCTACCGGGCCACGCACCACGGCGTCTCTTACTCGCAGCAATACGTGCACACGCTGGTGTTGATGGGGACGGTGGTCGCGCTGATCATGCTCATCATCGGGTCGAATGTGGCGCGCGCCTTCGCCCTGGTGGGCGCGCTCTCCATCATTCGCTTTCGCAATGCGATGAAGGAGACGCGCGACGTCGGCTTCATCTTCCTGGTCATGGCGCTGGGCATGGCCGTGGGCACGCGCTTCTATTTGCTGGCGATCTATGCCACCGCCATGCTCTCGGCCTTCCTGGTCGCGCTGACGCGCTTCAACATGTTCGCCAAGGACGTCACCGAGCGTATCCTGCGCGTCCAGTTTCCAGTCGATCGGGACTACGAGCGCGCCTTCGAGGTACCCTTCCGGGCTCACCTGGAGCAGCACCGGGTGATCTCCGTCGAGACCGTGCGCGCGGGCGTGCTGCAGGAAGTCGTGCTATCCGTGGTGCTGAAGCGATCTTCCAGCCCCAGCGCGCTGCTCGAAGCGGTGCGCGCCTGCAACGACAACAACAAGGTGAGCCTGATCATCGGGCAGCAAGCCGTGGACTTGTAATGGAACAGCGTCGATTGAGCGTCGTGAGCCGTTTCTCCCGCAGCCGGCCGCTCGCAGGCAGCTTGCTGGCCGCCGGCTGCTTTCTGTCCGCCGGCCTGGTCGCCTGCGACCAACAGCCACCGCCTCCCTCTTCATCGCTGGCGCCGTACCATCCGCTGGTCGAAGGCTCCTGGTGGGACTACCAGCACGATGACTGGACGGAGCATGTGACGCTGGCTTCGACCACGCTGGAAAGCGGCGAGGGCGCCTTCGTGCTGACGGACTCGCCCAGCCCGAAGGACCGCCTGCGATCGGACGCCACTCTGGTGCTGCGCGGAGGGCGGGTGCTGCGCGTCTACAAGGAGGAGTACTCGATCGGGGCCAATGAAGAGGCCACGTTGAAGGATAGCGTCAGCTATGGTGTCGGCTTCACCCGCTTTGACGAGAGCTGGGCCGACAAGCCCGTCGGCTTCCGGGAGACGCCGGAGTACGAGCGCGTGGAGACCCCCGCGGGTGGAGACCCCAAGCCGGCGCAAGGCCGGCGCCATACCTTCGAGGTCCTGAGCCTGTCCGAGCAAGTGACGACGCCGCTCGGCACGTTCGATTGCATCCAGATTCGCCGCACCAAGGACTGGCAAGCGGAAGAAGAAGGCCTAGATGCTTCCGATGCACAGCCGAAGGTGTTCTGGTTCGCACGCGGCGTGGGCAAGGTGCGGGAGCTCAACCTCGACTCCGGCAAGGGCGAGCTGCTCGTCAACTACTTCATTCCGGAGTCCGTCCCAGAGGCGAGCGAGCCGTAAGGGTCGATGTGATGGCCGGTGACGCGAATTCAGCTTCCCGGTTGACGTTTCGGCGTCTGTCGCTGCTGGCTCCGCACGACTATCGGCTGTGGGTGCGCGCCGGCATCGCCGGCATCGGGCTGGGCTACCTGTTCGCGTTCATCAGCATCCAGCTGGAAGAGCCCTGGGCCAAACAGGGCCATCCGCGCGAGCTGTACGTGGTGGCGGCGGCGCTGCTCGCCGCCTGGCTGGAGCGCAGCGGGCGGCTGCGCGCGGCCGCGGGCTTGGTGCTGGTCGCGGTCTGGGTGGAGCTGCACATTTCACTGCTGGTCTCCGGGGTGCGCGCGGCGGTCGGGGGCGTGTTCCCGGCGCTGGTGACCGGCGTGACGTGCTTCTTCGGCATGCGCGCCGGCCACGTGGCTGCGTTTTCTTCCCTGGCCAGTGTGACCGGCGCGGTGCTGCTCGGGCCCTTGCTCGGAGTCGGTCCGGGTCTCGGTCCCGGTGACCTGATCTATCTGGTGGCGATCGAAACCACCACGATCGGCATCGCCGCGCTGCTCGGGGCGCTGATGAAGACGCTGGACCGGGTGCTGCAGACGGCCGAGCGCGACGCGCGGCGCGTGCGCGAGCTGATCGACGGCGCGCCTGACGCCATCTTGGCCGTCAATGAGCAGGGCGTGATCGAGGACTGCAACCCCAGCGCCGAGCAGCTCTTCGAGCGCCAGCGACTGGACCTGCTGGGCACCGCGTTTGCCGACCTCGGGTTGCGCTCCGTCGCAGAGCGGCCGTGCTCCGAGCGGCCGTGCTCCGAGCGGCCGTGCTCCGAGCGGCCGTGCTCCGAGCGGCCGTGCTCCGAGCGGCCGTGCCGCGACTCCCTCGAGCTGAGCGCGCTGCAGGGGGAGGCGCGCGAGCTGTTTGCGTACCCACCCAGCCGCGATCCGCAGCAGCCGATCCCGCTCGAAGGCATCTCGCGCGCCGTGGCACGCGCCGATGGCTCCCGGGATTGCCTGGTGGTCCTGCGCGACCTGAGCGCGCGCAAGCAAGCGCAGGAGCGCACGCAGAGCCTGCAGCGGCAGCTGCAGCACGCGCAGAAGCTGGAAGCGCTGGGCAGGCTCGCGGGCGGCGTCGCGCACGACTTCAACAACCTGCTGATGGCGGTCGGCGGCTACGGTGAGGCGCTGTCCCGGCATGCCGACGAGCGCGTGCGCGAGATCGCGGAGAGCCTGGTCGGTCTGCGCCAGCGTGCCGCGGGTCTCACCGGGCACCTCTTGGCCTTCGCTCGCAAGGGCATGACGCAACCGCGCAGCATGGATCTGGCGCGTGCGGTGAACGAGATGCCGCGGCTGCTGCGCACGCTGATCGGCAGCCGCGTGGCGCTGGAGATCGACGCGCCGGAGCCGGCCTACATCCACGCGGATCCGGCGCAGATCGAGCAGGTGCTGCTCAACCTATCGCTGAACGCGCGCGACGCGATGCCCAACGGCGGCCTGTTGCGCATCAGCTGCGGGCGCAAGGGCGATCGCGTGCAGCTGTGCGTGGTCGACACGGGCCACGGCATGGATGAAGCCACCCGGCTCTCGGCGTTCGAGCCGTTCTTCACTACCAAGCCGCGCAGCCAGGGCACAGGCCTCGGCCTGGCGCTGGTGCACGGCATCATGGAAGCCTCGGGCGGCACGATCGAGCTGCAGTCTGCCCCCGGCCGAGGCACATCGTTCACGCTCAGCTGGCACGCGCTGTCGCTCCTCGGGGGGCGGGGTGTTGCCGCGGCGGGCGTGGAGCCCAATGTGCCGCTCGAGCTACAGCGCCAGGGAGAAAATTAGGCTGTACGTCTCGCTCGCGAGCCAGGGATTTTGCTGGCTCGCGCGCCCGAGCGGGCGCACCAGCGCGACCTGAGGCAGCAAGCGGAAGCCCCCGCGCTCGAGCAAGTTGATGCCCAGGGCCAGGCGAGCGCTCTCGGTCTGGGACAGCTCGGCGTCGGCGTCGGCGAGCTCGCCAAACAGGACCGGCTGAAGCGCCCAGCTCTCGCTCAGCCCGAGCTCGTAGTCGATCAGGGCGAGCACGCCGAAGCCTTGCGGGCTCGCGGTCTCGAAGGGCAGATCGCCGAAGTGGCCCTCCACGAGCACGTGCGCATCCCCCAGCTTCCACGCGACGTCTCCGCCCGCGGCGAAGTTGTGGGTCCACTGCCCTTCGCTGCCCAGGCGCAGAGCCTTGTAGCCACCGTCGACGCCCAGGGTCCAGCCTTTGGCGGGCGAGAGCTGGACTCGGCCGATCACGTCGAGGCCCCGGCTCTGCAGCGAGGTCGACCAGTTGGGGTTGCTCAGGCTCAGGTACCAGCGCAGCTTGGCGAGCTCGAGCCGCCCGGAGACCATCGCCCCCAGCGCGCGATCGCCCCACTGGTTGTCCTCGACCAGCAAGCCGTTGAGCAGCCCGCGGCGGATCACCGGCAACTCCGCAGAGCTCTGCAGCTCAATGCGCGACAGCGGGCGTTTGTAGCGCCCGACCTGCAAGCGCAGCGCCCGGGAGTAGTGGTACTCGAGCGAGGCGTCGCGCAAGAATGGGGGCGAGTCATAGCCCGAGATATCCGAGGACAGCGCGTCGGACAGCTCGAGGCTGAGCTCCAGCCGGAAGCGGTCGAGCTCGGATTTCAGCTGCACGCGAGCCTGGCGCAGCTCGAAGCCGAAGTCGTTTTCACCGGGGCGCGTCTGCGCCCCGCTGGGCCGCTCACGCTGGATCTCGAAGCCGCTGATCACGCGTGCGTCGAGCTCGAAGCTCGGGGCGCCCCGCTTCGGGACGTCCGGCTCCAGGTCTTCGCTGGCTCCGGGCGCCGCCGGGACCGGCTCCGGCGCTGCTTGGGCTGATTCCGCAGCGGAGGCGGGGCTCGTGCCTGGCGCCAGCCAGCCCAGCACGAGCGCCACAAACCGGCAGCGGAAACCGCGCGCGGGCCAGACGGAGCAGAGCACGGACCCAGAAAGAACGGCAAAGGCCGGCCGATCGCAAGACATTTCGCTGCTCTCGCCGGCGAGCCTGGACTATGACGCCCCGGTGGCCGTCTCCTACGGGCGAGATACCTGCTACCGCTGCTTCCGCCCGCTCGGGTCGTGTCTGTGCGACGCCATCCCTGCGATCGACAACCGCATCCCGGTGCTGATCCTGCAGCACGCGCGCGAGCGCACGCACCCGTTCAACACCGCGCGCCTGGTCGCGCTCGGGCTGCGCCGCAGCGAGTTGCTCGTCGATTACGCGGGCTGCTTGCGCCGGAACCCGGCCTTGCTCGGCTCGCTGGAGGGTTGCGGGGTGCTCTATCCCCATGCGAGCGCGCGCGACGTGAGCGCGGTGCCTGCCGGAGAGCGGCCGCGCAAGCTGATCGTGATCGACGGGACCTGGCACAATGCGCGCACGCTCTACCGCGACTTGCCGGCGCTGCACGCCCTGCCCCATTTCACGTTGCCGCCGGGCTCCAGCAGCGCGTTCGTGCTGCGCCGGCAGCCGGCAGCGTACTGTCTCTCCACGCTGGAGGCGACGGTGTATGCCCTGCAGGCGCTGGAGCCGGAGACGCCCGGCATCTCGGCTCTGCTGGAGACGTTCGCTCGCATGCAGGGCCGGCAACTCGCGCTGATCGACGCGCAGCGCGGCGAGCTGCCGGAGGGGCACAGCGGGCGCTACCGCAAGCGCCAGCGCTCGCGCGAAAGCCGCGCCGTGCCGCGCGCCCTGCTGGAATCGTATGACTCGCTGGTGCTGGCGTACGCGGAGTCCTGCTTCGACGAGCGCGTGCCCGGCGGACGCGGAGTGCTGTGCTGCGCCGCCCTGCGGCCGTCGACCGGCGAACGCTTCTTCCGTGTGATCGCGCATCCCGAGCTCGCGCCGGAGCACCTCGCGTACCTCGGGCTGGGCGCCAGCCTGCTGCGCGACGCCGTGTCGAGCGAGCAGTTCCGCAGCGACTGGGAGCAGTTTTTGCGCCCCGGGGAGCTGCTCGCGAGCTGGAATACCAGCACCCTGGGCTTGCTGGCACGCACCCTGGGCGCCGCCCCGGGCGGCATCGCGCTCAAATCGGCGTATTACAACCTGAAGCGCTTCCGGGGCTCGCTGGAGCAGATCCTGCAACGGGAGGGCTTGCCGGAGCCGAGCCCTTCGCCCGTACGTGCCCTGCGGCGACTCGAGCAAGCCCGACAGCTGGCAGAGCTCACCCGCCGTCACGCGGGCGCGTGAGACCCGCTTCGGCCCGGAGCACACTTCCCTACCCCCAACGTCCGGGCCGATTTGCCGCCAGCGGGAGCGCGGCGTATGAAGCAGCAGTGCGCCAGTATCCGGCCACGTCGCGCCAGCGCTTCCGGAGCTTCACGGAGAGCGCTCGCTCATCGCGGGCGGCGCTCGGGCAGCGGCTGGCACGCCCGCTCGCGCAGTTGCAGCGGGATCTGCCGCGGCGTTACCTGACCTGGGTCCAGCCGCACCGCTGGGCGATCGGGCGCGTGTTCGCGCTGTCGCTGGCCGGCATCGGCATCGACATGGTCTGGCCGCTGGCCTCCGCCTACCTGATCGATCGCGTGATCCTGAGCTCGAGCCTGGACGCGAGCGCCAAGCACAGGCTGATCCTGGAGGTCGCGCTGGGCATGGTCGTGCTGTTCGGGGTGGGCTCGGCGCTCAGCTGGGTGCGCAGCTCGGCGCTGCAGATCCTGAGCTCGCGCTTCTCGTTCGGGCTGCGGCAGCGGCTGTTCCAGCGCGTGTTGCGCTTGGCGCTGAGCGAGCTGGACGAGATGACCACGGGCGGGATCCTGTCGCGGCTGTCGACCGACGTGGACAGCACCGCGGGGCTGCTGCAGCAGGCCTTGCTCAGCCCGATGCTGGCCGGGCTGCGATTGCTCGCGACGGTGAGCATCGTCTTCACGCTCAACCCGATCATGGCGGCCGTGCTGCTCCTGGTGCTGCCGCCCGTGCTGCTGGTGCAGCTGCGCTATTCGCGCCGCTTGCGGCCGATCTGGCGCTCCATGGCGCAGGACCGTCAAGACATCGACGGGCGAGTGAGCGAGGGCCTGTCGGGGGTGCGGGTGGTGCGCGCCTTCCGGCGCGAGAAGCTGGAGGAGCTCGCGTACACGCAGGGCCATCACACCGTCATGCGCAAGCAGCTGCTCGCCACCCAGGTGCAGCGCGGCATCGCCAGCGTGTGGGACCTGCTCCTGCCGCTCGCGCAGCTGGTGATCATCGGCTTTGGCGGCTACCTGGTGATCGATGGCAAAACCAGCGTCGGGGTGCTGGTGGCGTTCCAGGCCTACGTGTGGCGCGTCTTCGACCCGATCCTGCAGATCGCCAACTCGATCAGCGGCACCCAGCGCGGCCTGGCGGCGCTGGATCGCGTGTGCGAGGTGCTGGACCGGCCTGCGGAGTTTCCGGACCCGGCGCAGGCGCAGCCGGCACCCGAGGTCGTGCACGAGCTCTGCTTCGAACACGTGAGCTTCGCGTACCCGCGCGGCGAGCCGGTGATCGTCGACTTCTCGCTGCGCGTGAAAGGCGGTAGCGTGGTCGCGCTGGTCGGTCCGAGCGGTGCTGGCAAGACCACTCTCACCGACCTGCTGGCGCGCTTCCGCGACCCGACCCACGGCGCGATCCGCGTCAACGGCGTCGATTTGCGCGAGCTGCAGCTGCAGAGCTACCGCAGCCTGATCGGCGTGGTCGCGCAGGAGGTCTTCCTGTTTGACGGCAGCGTCGCGGACAACATCGCGTACGGCGCGCGCCACGCCAGCCGCGAGGAGATCAGCGCGGCCGCCAAGCAGGCCAATGCCCACGAGTTCATCGAGCGCCTGCCCGACGGCTACGACAGCGTGATCGGAGAGCGCGGGGTCAAGCTCTCGGGCGGGCAGCGCCAGCGCCTGTCCATCGCGCGCGCGCTGCTGGCCGATCCGCGCATCTTGATCCTGGACGAGGCCACCAGCAATCTCGATAGCGAGAGCGAGCAGCTGATCCAGCAGTCCCTGCGCCAGCTGTTCGCGCACCGGACGACCTTCGTGATCGCCCATCGCCTCAGCACGATCGTGGACGCCGATCTGATCATCGTGCTGGATCGCGGCCGGGCGATCGAGCTGGGCACCCACGCCGAGTTGCTCCAGCGGCGGGGCGCCTACTACGGCATGATCCAGCGCCAATGGCGTTCCGCCTCGGAGACCCTGGCGCTGGCGGTCGAGCCGAGCCGCAGCGGTTCCGCCGAGGTGGCGTCGTGAAGGTCTGCTGCAAAAAGTGCCTGACGCCGGCTTCGGCCGGTCGATCTGAACGCCTGCGGCGCCTCGCGACCGCTGCAGCAGCCGGGCGGCACGGCCGTCTATTTGAGAGATGGTGGACGGCTCGCTCCTCTCCCCGTGGCGACGCGCGCTCGCAGGCCCGAGCCTGACGCTCTTGCTCGTGGCTTGCAGCGGCGCGTCCGAGGCTGACGCCAACAGGCCCACCGTGGTCCGCACCGTCCCGAGCAACGGCGAACACGACGTCGACTCCGAGCTGGGTGCGCTCAGTGTCACCTTCAGCGAGGCGATGGGGGACGGCTGGTCGTGGGTCACCGAGACCGGTCATGCCGCGCCCGAAGTGCAGGGCTTTGCCTTCTACATCGATGATCTGACCAACGTGTTGCCGGTCAAGCTGGCGCCGCACACGAACTACGCGA
Source organism: Polyangiaceae bacterium (assembly GCA_035760985.1). Classification (GTDB taxonomy): domain Bacteria; phylum Myxococcota_A; class Polyangia; order Polyangiales; family Polyangiaceae; genus SZUA-265. Next base: position 26,029 of record DASTRX010000238.1, on the reverse strand, counting down.
TCTGGGTGAACTCGCCCGATCACGAGGAGCTGCGCAAGTTCGCCAACACCGACGGCGTGTCCGCGCGCGCCTATCGCATCCAGTTCGAGACCCGCTAGTGTCACGCGCGGCGCAGGCTGCGCAGAAAGAGCGCGCTGTCCTTGGGGGTGCGCCGCTGGGTGGCGAAGTCCACGTGCACCACGCCGTAGCGTAGCGTGTAGCCCTCGGACCATTCGAAGTTGTCCAGCAACGACCACGCGAAATAGCCTTCCACCGGGATCCCGCTGCGGCGCGCGAGCAGCACCTGCTGGAGATGATCGCGCAGGAAGCCGACGCGCACCGGGTCGTGCACGGCGCCGTCGCTCACCGCTTCATCGCCGCTCGACGCGGCTCCGTTCTCGGTGATCACGATGCGCTGCACCCCATACTGGCGGTGCACGCGCTCGACCACCTCGAACAGGCCCTGCGGATAGATCTCGCGATCGGCGGTGCGCGGCAGCTCGCTGGTCTTGATCGAGCGCAGGCGCAGCCAGCCGCCGGCGTCGTCGTGCTGGATCCTGCAGCGCTCGTAGTAGTTGACGCCCACCACGTCGATGGGCTGCGCGATCAGCCGCAAATCCGTGTCCGGGAAGCGCGGCAGGGCCGCGCCGCAGGCATCGGCCAGCTCGCTCGGATAGCCGAGCCCCAGCACCGGCTCGATGAACCAGCGGTTGAAGTAGGCGTCCTGACGGCGCGCGGCCGCTAGATCCGCCGGCGCGTCGCTGAAGGGGTGCGCCGGCATGAAGTTCGGCGCGATCCCCACCGGGGCGCGCGTCAGACTGCGCAGTGCCTGGACTGTTAGTCCGTGCGAGAGCAGGAGATGATGCGCGCAACAGAGTGCCTGGGCGAGGTCGCGCTGCCCCGGCGCGAACAGCCCTCGCTCGTAGCCGAGGAACGCCTGACACCAGGGCTCGTTGTGTGTCAGCCAGAGCGCGACTCGATCGCCCAGGCGACGAACCACCGCCGCGCTGTACTCGGCGAAGGCGTGCGCCGTGTCGCGCGCCAACCAGCCCCCCTTGGCCTCCAGCGCCTGCGGCAAGTCCCAGTGGTAGAGCGTCGCGCAGGGCGCGATGCCGCGCTCCAGCAGCCCGTCCACCAGGCGCTCGTAGAAGTCGAGGCCGCGTGCGTTCAGCGCGCCGGTTCCTTCCGGCAGCACGCGAGACCAGGCGATGCTGAAGCGATAGGCATCCACGCCCAGCCAGGCGAGCAGCGCCAGGTCCTCGTTCAGCCGGTGGTAGTGGTCGCAGGCCACGTCGCCGTTGCTGCCGTCGCGGATCTTGCCGGGCGTGTGCGTGAAGGTGTCCCAGATGCTGGGACCGCGCCCGTCTTCCCGCGCGGCTCCTTCGATCTGGTACGAAGAAGTAGCCACCCCGAGCTGAAACTGATCGCCGAGCGCCGCGCGATGGACATCCATGTGCGGATTCAAGCCGGTCCGGGCCTTGCCCGGCAAGCCTCGCGCAGCTGAGTTCGATCTTTCAGATAGTGATACTGGATCTGCGCTTCGTCATAGCGATACTGCTGCCCCGTCGGGCAGGCGTCGCGACACGCGAGCCACAGCTGCCAGCTGCGCTCCACGCCCTGCTGGTGGACTTCGCCCTGCAGCGCGGCGAGCGCGCGCTCGAACGCCGGCAGGCAGCGCCCGGCGCATCCGCCACAGGGATGCGCGAGCTCGGGAGCAGGCCCGGGGGGGCCGGGCACCGCGATCGAGAGGGCAGCGCGCAGCCCGATCCAGGGCCCATATTCCGGATGCACGCTGAGCTGACTCTGGCTCAGGTAGGCCAGGCCGGCGGCGTGCGCGAGCCGCTGCATCGCGACCAGCTGCTCGCCGCCGGCGTGCGACCAGCGCAGCCGCCAGGGGTGCTCCAGCGTCTGCGCGGCGCGCGCGACGCAGCGCTCCGTATAGGCGTACAGCGGGTGCGGAGCAGCGAGCAGCGCCGGCTCGGCGCGCAGCGCGCTCAGGAACACGGGCCAGAGCGCGCGCGTGTTGCCGACCACGAGGGCAAGCGTGCTCTCGGAGCCAAAGTCCTCGAGCCGCAAGCTGCCCGTGACCTGGGCGTTGTACCAGCCCACCTGCAGCGGCTGAATCAGGTCGAACCCGGCTTCGCCGCAGGCGCGGCGAAATGGCGCGATGATGCGCGCAACGGCGTCGGGCTCGGACGCCACGGCTCAGCTCTTGCCCCAGGTGGCTCGCGCTTCGAACAGCTGCCCGAGCTCCATTGCCTGGCGCGAGAGCAGCTCGATCAGGGCGTCGTCGAAGGGCTGCTCCATGCAGTCGCGCACCAGACCGTGCGCCAGCATGTGCTGGACCGTCTCGCGCAACATCAGCTCCGGGGTGCCGAGCGGCGCATACCCGAGGCGCTCGATCGCCTTGGCGCAGCTGTACGGGCGGTGCCAGTTGAACTGCGAGGGGGCATCGAAGTAGCGACGAAAGATCGCTGACGGAACCGGGTACAGCGTGAGCTGCGCACTCAGCACCGCCGCAATGCACTCGTAGTAGCGCTTCTGCGTGATGATCTCGCCGCCCACCGCGTTGAAGATCTGCCCGTCTGCGGCCGGGCTCTGGAAGCTCCGGACGACCCACTCGGCGGCATCGACCGCGTGCACCGGCGTGAGCACGTTGCGGCCTCCGTCGATGGCGGGGATCGCCTTGCCGTGTTGCAGCCGACTCAGCAAATATGGGGTGCGCCCCCACAGACTGGTGGTCAGGAAGCCACGCCCGAGGATGTGGCTGGGGCGAAACACGGTGACCCGGGCCCCCAGCCCGGCGAGCACCACTCGCTCGGCCGCTACCTTGCCCTTGGCGTACGCCGTCACCGGCTGCGGCTCGCGCTCCTCGCTGACCGGAGCCGCGCCCACCTCTTCGCCGTACACGTCCACCGTGCTGATCAGGACGAGGCGCCGCACGCCGGGGAAGAGCGCGACCAGATCCTCGGCCTCCTGCGCGCTGAAGCAGATGGAGTCGACCACCACGTCGGGCGCGAAGCGTGCGAGCTCGGCGGCGTGCTCGCGCAGCGCGCGGCGCTCCGCGCGGAAGATGCGCGCCTTCGACCCCGAGCTCAGCGGACGAATGCCCCGCGCATACACCAGCACCTCGTGCCCGAGCGCGAGCGACTTTTCGGTGATTCGCGATGAAAATGAACCGGTGCCTCCGATGAGCAAGATACGCATGAGCTTCGTGGCCTTCGGGGCGGACGTTCAGGTTATACGGGCTGAATCGCCGAGCGACAAGCCGCGTGCAGAGTTGCGTCGAGAGTGCAACCTGGCCTGGGTGCTCCGCGCGCGATCCGTGCTGGGCGCCCTCAGCTGCTGGGCGCCCTCAGCCACGCCAAGCACTCCAGATGGTGAGTTTCCGGGAACATGTCGAACGCCTGCAGCTCCGTGAGCTCGAAGCCCAGATCGATCAACGTGCGCAGATCCCTCGCCAGGGTCACCGGATTGCAGGAGCAGATCGCGAGCCAACCCGAGCACAGCGCGGCGAGATCGCGCAGGCCTTCCTTGACGCCCGCTCGAGGCGGATCGAGCAGCACGAGATCGAAGCGGCGCCCTTCTCGCGCGAGCTCCAGGGCGACCCGAGCACAATCGCCGACGCGGAAGCCCTCGCAGGGCAGCTGCTGGAGCCTGGCCGCTTCCCGCGCGGCGCTCACGGCCTGGGCGTTGTACTCGACGGCCACGCCCGAGAGCCCCTGAGCCAGCAGCGGCAAGGCGAAGTTGCCGGCTCCCGCATGAGCGTCGAGAAAGCTGCTGACCGCGCGCGCGCGCGCGCCCGCCAGCACCCGGGCGATCAGCTCTCGGTTCACCTCCCAGTTGACCTGCGTGAAACAGCCCGGCGGCGCCAGCAGATAGGTCTGCTCGGTGAGCTCGAAGCGTTGCCAGAGCGCTGGATCGGCTGCTTCCGTGAGGCCCAGAGCGGTCGAAAAGCGCCCCCGCAATGCCCCCAAGGCGGGAGCGCGCGCCCCCGGCTCCGGCTCCACGAATAGCGATAGAGTGCCTCCGCAGGCCTCGCGCAGCTCGATCGAGCGCGCGCCCGCGAGCGTGCGCGGCTGGCTACGGGTGAGCTGCCGCAGCTCCGTGAGCGCCGAATTCAGGGCGGGTGAACAGACGGCGCAGCGCTCCGGCTCGACCAGGGCGTGCGAGGCACGCTCGTAGAATCCGATCCGTCCGTCCACCACCTGCAAGCGGACCCGGCGGCGATAGCCCTGGCTGGATGGCCCTGCCGTCAGCGGGATGGCTCGCGCGCTCAGGTCGAGCTTCGCAGTGCGCTGCAACACTTCGCGCAACACCGAAAGCTTGTGCGCGCGCTGTTGCTCGGGGCTCAGCATCATCCAGTCGCAGCCACCGCAGGCGCCGAACACCGGGCAATGCGGCTCGATCCGCAGCGCAGAGCGCTCGATCAGGCGATAGGCTTGCACGCGCACCAGGCCCTTGTGCTCGCTGACCTGCTCCAGAATGACGCGGTCTCCAGGCACCACGCCTTGCAAGATCACGACGCGGCCGTCCGCGAGGTGCCCGAGCGCGTTTCCTTCTGCGATCAGTTTCTCGACGCGCAGCTCGGTACCAGCGAGGGTGGATCGAGCAGCGACGGCTGCGGGTCTGCGGGGCGCCATGACGGGGAGAGACCTCAGAGGCCCGTGGGCCGCGCGTGGGCGGGAGCTGCTGCACTTTTCATGGCATTTCACGCGCAAGGTATCCGAGCATGCCACGGAGGCAAGGCTTGGCGCAGGCTGCTGCCTTCAGCTATACCCAGCGCACCCGGAGGCTGTCATGTTCACCCGTGGCCCGGCGCAGCTCGGAGCGGCCTGGCTCGCCCTGTCGAGCCTGTGGGCGAGCGTGAGCTGTCAGCAGGTTCTGGGCAACGTAGAGCTCGTCGGCGACGATCCGGATCAGGTCGTCTATGGGGTGTTCCCTGCGAGCTGCAGGGACGCTGGCTCCGCCGCGTGCAGCGCAGGCTGCGCCCCGGGCAGCTTTCGCTGCAGCGGCGGCCGCCTGGAGGCGTGCGACGCCTCGGGCCTGGACTTTCGCTTCGTCGAGCAGTGCGCGAGCGCACGGCTGTGCCTGGCCAGCAGCGGAACCTGCCTGGCACCGCGCTGCGATCCCCTGCAATACCAGTGCAACGAGGCCGGCGATCTGCTGGTGTGCAACGCCGACCGCGACGGCTTCGAGCTCGTCACGCCTTGCGGCTCCCAGGCCCTGTGCAACTCGGTGCGCGGTCAGGAGGGCTGTGAGCCCGCCGTTTGCAGCGCGGGTGCGCGCCGCTGCAACGGCGCCCAGCTGGAGCAGTGCCGAGCGGATCAGCAGGGATACACCCCGCTGCAGCCCGCCTGCCTCAGCGCCGCGCTGTGCCGAGAAGACTCACCGGGGCAAGCTCACTGCGAGCCTCCGACCTGCGCGGCGGGTGACTACTCCTGCGAGGGGCGAGAGCTGCGCCGCTGCAAGGAAGATCGCAGCGCCTGGCTCGTGGTCGATCGCTGCATCAGCGCGCCGCTGTGCAATGCGGCGACCCAGCGCTGCGAGTCGGCCGTGTGCCAGCTGGGCGAGCAACGTTGCACCGGCAGCGTGCTGCAGCGCTGCAACGCAGACCAAAACGGCTTCGCCCCCCTCGTCGACTGTCTGAATCCGGCGCTCTGTGACCCGCGGGTCATGGCCTGCCTGACCACTCCGGCGCCGGCGTCCGCCAGCCCGACCCCGCAATGAGAGGGCCGGGACTGGCGCTGATGAGTCCGTATCAACCGGTGTTGCGCATGCCGGCGGCGATGCCGTTCACGGTCATCACGAACGCTTCCCAGACCTCCTGGGGCGGCTCATCGCCGGCCTGACGCAAGCGCCGGAGCAGCTCGATCTGCAGCAGGTTGATCGGATCGATGTATGGGTTGCGCGCTTCCAGCGAGAGGCGCCCTTCCGGATACGTCTCCAGCAGCAGCTTGTGACCGGTCACCTCCAGCAGGCGATCGATGGTGATCCGCAGCTCGGCTCGCAGCTCCGCGCCGAGCGGCTGTAGATCGGTCGGCACGAGCCGCCGGTCATAGCGCGCGGCGGCCGTGGGATCGCACTTGGCCACAACCATTTCCAGCAGATCGACGGTCGCGCGGAAGAACGGCCACTCCGCGTACATCTGCTGGATCTCCTGGCGGTGCCCCTCGGCGAAGGCGCGATCCAGGCAGCGCCCCACACCCAGCCAGGACGGCAGGATCAGCCGATTCTGCGTCCAGGCGAAGATCCAGGGGATGGCTCGCAAGCTCTCGATGCCGCCGCCGCGCCTGCGCCGAGCCGGACGGCTGCCGATGTTGAGCGCGCCCAGCTCCTGCTCCGGGGTGGCGTGCCGGAAGTATTCCACGAAGCGCTCCGTGCCGCGTACGACCGAGCGGTACTGGTCGCAGGCGACCCGCGACAGCTCCTCGATGGTCTTGCGCCAGCTCGCCTCCGGCGCGCGCGGCGGCGCCAGAGTTGCGTCCACGGTGGCCGCGACGTAGGTCTCCAGCGTGCGCACGGCGATGCGCGGATCGGCGAATTTCGCCTGGATCATCTCGCCCTGCTCGGTCACGCGCAAGCTGCCGTCGATCGAGCCCGGAGGCTGGGACTGGATCGCCAGGTGCGTGGGGCCACCGCCGCGCGCGACAGTGCCGCCGCGACCGTGGAACAACGTGGGGTGAACGCCGTGCTCCTGGCACACGCGCACCACATCCTCCTGGGCCTTGTACAGCGCCCAGTTGGCCGTCAGACGCCCGCCGTCCTTCGCGGAGTCCGAGTAGCCCACCATGATCTCTTGCTGCCCTTCGATGTGCGACCGGTACCAGGGCATCTGGAATAACTGGCGCATCACCGAGCCGGCGCGCTCCAGATCATCGAGCGTCTCGAACAGCGGCACCACGCGCTGCGGCGACGGGTTGCCGACGGCCTTCTGCATCAGCTCCACCACCAGCACGTCCGACGGCTGACGCGCCATCGAGATGATGTACGCGCCGAGCCCCTCGGGGCCGATCTGGCGCGCGACGCGGAAGGTGTCGACCACCTCGCGCGCGTCATCGGATAGCGGAATGTCTTCCGAGATCAACGGACGCCGGTTCTGTAGCTCGCCGAGCAAGAACGCCTGGCGCTCCGGCTCGCTGCACTCCAGATACGGTTTGTAGCCGAGGTAGCGCGTGATCTCGTCCATCGCCTCGGCGTGCCGATCGGAGTCCTGCCGCAGATCGAGCCGCACCATCGTCAGACCAAAACAGCGCAAGCGCCGGATCAGGTCCAGCAGGCGACCGCGAGCCACCACCTCCTGCCCGACATCGCACAGCGAGCGGTAGCAGAGCATGAGCAGGTCCCAGAGCTCCTTCTCGTCCTGGTAGTAGGCAGCGGGCCCCGGGATGGCGCCGTCGAGCAGCGCTTGCATGTGCTCGCGCGTGGCATGCAGCTTGTCCCGCGCCTCGCGCAGCAGCGCGCGATAGGGCTCGCGCGAGTCTCCCACGCGCTGGCTCAACTCCGGGCTGCAGGACTGCATCGACAGCTCGCCGCGCAGCACGTCCACTTCTTTGTAGAAGAGGTCTGCGGCCATCCAGCGCCCGAGCCGATGGCACTCCAGCGTGCGCTTCGCGGTCACGTTGGGGTTGCCGTCGCGGTCGCCGCCCATCCAGGAACCGAAGCGCACCGGAGCCACCTCGAGCGGCAGGCCCAGGCCGGTGTGCTGTCGCAGCGCCTGATCCACGCGGCGCAGCCACACGGGCAGGGCGTGCCAGACCACCTGTTCCAGCACGTTGAGCCCACCCTTGGCCTCGTCCGCGGGCGACGGCTTCTTGCGGATCACCTCGTCCGTGTCCCAGATGATGGTGATCTGGCGCCGCAGCTCCTCTTCGAAGTTGAACTCGGCGCCCGCGTCCCGGCGCTCCAGAATGGCCGCGATGTCGTTGTGGCGTTGCAACAGGCTGCGCCGCAGCACCTGCGTGGGGTGCGCGGTGAGCACCAGCTCGATGCGCAATTGCGAGACGGTGGCGTGCAGCTGCTCGGGGGCGATTCCGGCCTTGATCAGCTCGCCGAACGTGACGCTGCAGTCGCCCGGCCCCGGCCCCTCGTGCGCGACCACACGCCCGTCCTTCGTGGGCGCCACGTCCGCGCGCAGGCGGTGGTGGGTCTCCGCGATGTTGGTCAACATCAGAAACAGCGAGAACGCCCGCGCCACCGGCAAGGCCTCGCCCACGGGCAGCTCACCGAGCACGTTGCTCAGCGATTCCGCTGCCTTCTCGTCCCCGGCGCGCGCCCGCTTGGAGAGCGCCCGCACCTGCTCCACCCGCTCATAGAGGGTGTGCCCCGCCTGCTCTCGCAGCACCTCGCCCAGCAAGGATCCGAGGGTTCGCACGTCATCTCGCAGCGCTTCCGGTAGGGACATGCCGCAGGAGTAGTCCAAATGCGCGCCGTTTCCAACCTCGGCCCCGAACTTCAGACGGGTCCACCCCCCCTCCTGAAACACTACGGAAGGATCTGGATCAACTGCACGTCGAACACGAGCATGCCCTGGGGTCTGTTGCTCACGCCCTTGTAGGCGAGCTCTTCTGGAATCCAGAACCGCCGCTCCTCCCCTTCCACCATCAGCTGGAGCCCTTCGGTCCAGCCCTTGATCACGCCGGTCAAGGCAAACTGGGCGGGGTTTCCCCGCGCCACCGACGAATCGAACCTGGTTCCGTCCGTTTGCCAGCCCGTGTAGTGCACTCGCACCGTGTCCGCGGCCTTCGGCGAGCGCGTGCCGGTGCCGGCCACCAGCCGCCGGGAAGCCAGGCCCGACGCGGTCATTTCGGCGTCCGGCGGGGGCGCCGCGACGTCGGGCGGCGCATCCAGCCGGGGCAGCCCGGACGCATCCGACGTGCTGGCGGGCGCCGGATCGGCCGGCGCGGACTCGTCCGTTCCGGAACAGGCGAGCGCGCACAGGCAAGCGAGAGTAGCGAGCCGAATTTGGGTCATGCCAGCCTCCAATCCGGGGGCCGGCCGCCTGTCGAGGGGCGCCCCGAGGCGGCTGTCGAAATCCCCGACCCCCTTCACCCTTGCTCACCCCCGGATCGCGTGCGAGCTTCCGGCCCCCCGAGCCCGCTCATGGAACTCGACCACATCGAAATCTTCGGGGCGCGCGAGCACAACCTGAAGGGCGTGGACGTGCGCATCCCGAAGCGCAAGTTCGTCGTCTTCACGGGCGTCTCGGGATCGGGGAAATCGTCGCTGGCGTTCGACACACTCTACGCCGAGGGCCAGCGCCGCTATGTGGAGTCCCTCTCCGCCTACGCGCGCCAGTTCCTGGGGCAGATGGACAAGCCCCGCTACGACCGCATCCGCGGCCTGACGCCCACGATCTCGATCGAGCAGAAAACGACGAACACGAACCCGCGCTCGACGGTCGGCACCATCACCGAGGTCGCCGACTATCTGCGCGTGCTCTACGCCCGCGTCGGCACTCAACACTGCCCCAAGTGTGGCAAACCGGTGCAGTCGCAGAGCGCCGAGCAGATCGCGCGCGAGATCCTGACCTACCCTGCCGGCACGCGCCTGCTCTTGCTCGCGCCGCTGCTGGAGAACCGCAAGGGCGAGCATCGCCAGCTGCTCACGGACGTGCAGGCCGCTGGCTACGTGAGGCTGCGCATCGACGGCAAGGTGGTTCGGACCGAGGAGGTCAGCGCGCTCGATAAACGCAAGAAGCACGACGTCGAGGCGGTGGTCGACCGCATCAGCGTGGGTAGCGATGCGCTCTCGCGCGTGACCGAGGCGACCGAGGCGGCGCTACGGCTGGGCAAGGGCTCGCTGATCGTCAGCATCGAAGGTCAGAAGGATCGGCTGTTCAGCGAGAACGCCAGCTGCTGCGGCCACTCCTTTCCGGCGCCTTCTCCCCAGAGCTTCTCGTTCAACAGCCCGCAGGGCATGTGCGAGGCCTGCAACGGGCTGGGGCGAAGGATGAGCGTCTCGCCGGAGGCGCTCGCGCCCGACCAGAGCAAGACCATCGACGAGGGCGCGATCCTGCCCTGGGGCCCCGACGTCAGCAAGAAGACGGGCTGGGCGGGCTTCCGCTATCAGATCCTGGTGGCCATGGGCGTGCCGGTGGATACGCCCCTGCGCAAGCTGACGAAGAAGCAGCGCCAGATGCTGTTCTGGGGCACCGGCGATCGCAAGTACAAGCTCGTCTGGAAAGGCCGCTCGGGGCACGGCTCCTGGGAGACCACCTGGGAGGGCGTGGTGCCGCGCATGGAGCGGCGCTTCTCGCAAACCAAGAGCGAGAAGGAGCGGCAGCGCTGCACCCAGTTCATGTCGGAGACGACCTGCTCGGCCTGCGCCGGCGGGCGGCTGAGGCCCGAGAGCGCAGCGGTGCGCGTCGGCGGCACCACCCTTGTTGAGCTGTCCGGCTACACCGTGGCGCAGGCGAGCGCCTTCTTCGAGCAGCTCACGTTGCAGGGCTCCAGCGGCCAGATCGCGCTGGAAGTGCTGAAGGAGATCCGCGCGCGGCTCTCGTTCTTGATGGCGATCGGCCTCGGCTATCTGTCGCTCGATCGCTCGGGGCCGACGCTCTCGGGCGGCGAGTCCCAGCGCATTCGCCTGGCGAGCCAGGTGGGCTCGGAGCTCACGGGCGTCACCTACGTGCTGGATGAGCCGTCGATCGGGCTGCATCAGCGCGACAATCGCCGCCTGCTCGACACGCTGCTCTCGATGCGTGACATCGGCAACACCGTGGTGGCGGTGGAGCACGATGAGGAGACGATCGAGGCCGCCGACTACGTGGTGGACTTCGGCCCCGGCGCGGGCGTGCAGGGCGGCAACGTGATCTTCGCCGGCTCACCGCGCGAGCTGCTGCGCTGCCAGGAGTCGCTGACCGGCGCTTATCTCTCCGGCCGGCGCGCGATCACCCGCGCGGGGCCGCCGCGCCAAGCGGAGAAGTGGCTGCGCGTCGAGGGCGCGCGGCACCACAATTTGAAGGACCTGGACGTGGACATCCCGCTCGGAGTGTTCACTGCCGTCACGGGCGTCTCGGGAGCCGGCAAGTCGACGTTGATCAACGAGATCCTCTACCCGGCTTTGGCCAGGCTGTATCACCAGGCCGAGGTCAGCGTCGGGCAGCACGACTCCGTGCGCGGCACCGAGCATCTGGACAAGGTGATCGACATCGACCAGAAGCCGATCGGTCGAACGCCGCGCAGCAACCCCGTCACCTACATCAAGGTGTTCGACGAGATCCGCGCCTTTTTTGCCGAGCTGCCGCTGGCCAAGACGCGGGGCTACGGTCAGGGCCGCTTCTCGTTCAACGTGAAAGGCGGCCGTTGCGAGAGCTGCCAGGGCGACGGCGTGCGCCAGATCGAGATGCATTTCCTGGCCGATGTGTTCGTGCCCTGCGAAGCCTGCCGCGGGCGGCGCTTCAACGCGGCCACCTTGGAGGTGCAATACAAGGGCAAATCGATCGCGGATGTGCTCGATCTGACCGTGCGAGAAGCCATCGAGCTGTTCTCTGCGCATCCGCGCATCGTGGGGCCGCTGCGCCTGCTGGCGGAGGTCGGCCTGGACTATCTGGGGCTGGGCCAGCCTTCGCCGACGCTCTCCGGCGGTGAGGCCCAGCGGATCAAGCTGGCGCGCGAGCTGTCGCGCAAGGCGACCGGGCGCACTCTGTACATCCTGGACGAGCCCACCACGGGCTTGCACTTCGAGGATGTGGTGCAGCTGCTCGGGGTGCTGCAGCGGCTGGTCGATGCCGGCAACAGCGTGGTCGTGATCGAGCACCACCTGGACGTGATCCGCGCGGCGGACTGGATCATCGATCTGGGCCCTGAAGGCGGGCCAGACGGGGGCCGGCTGCTGGTCGCCGGTACTCCCGAGCAGGTCGCCCGCGAGGCGACCTCCCATACCGGACGCTTCCTGAAAGCCAAGCTCGCCCCGCGCCGAGCGGCGGCCAGGGTCGCGCGCGGCCGAGGCTCGCTGGTCTCGTCCGAGCTCGCCTGAGCAGGTTCCGCTCGGGGCTCCGCCGAGTTGCACCTCTGATCAGGAGGCGTCCTGGTCGCTCTCCGGTGCGTGCGCGAGGCGTTCGGCCTGAGAGCCACGCGCGCGAATTTTCGGCTCCGCTTTTCGCGCAACTCGCTCGTCGGTGCGACCGAGACTACCGTGGGCTTCCGTTTTCCTGCCCTTGCCGGCTACGCCTCGTGTCATGACCGTTCGCCCCCCCTCCCTCCGGCGCCGCCGTCTGCGCGGCAGATCTGGCTCCGCCGGCGCCATCTACGTGGAGGTGCTGGTCGCGATCATCCCGGTCCTGATCTTCTTCTTCGGGCTGCTGCAGCTGGGGCTGCTGTACAGCGCGCGCCTGATCGTCCGACATGCCGCCCAGCGCGCCGTGCGCAGCGCGATCGTGGTGCTGGAAGACGACCCGGCACGCTTCGACGATACCCCGCAGGGCGAGGTCAGCTACCACGACAACTCCTCCACCAGCGCGGGCAGCACCGAGCAATTCTTACAGGGGCTCGCAGATGTGCTGAAGGTCCCGCTGCCGCTCGACGACGTGAGGCGAATGACGACCAGCGAAGCGGGGCCGCGCCTCGCGGCGATCCAGCGCGCGGCGTACATGCCGCTGGCCACGCTGGCGCCCAATCCCGCCACGCTGCTCGGGGCCTTTGGGCTCAGCCAGGACCTGGGCCAGGGCAACAGCAACTTGTCCCAGTTCGTGGTCGGCCTGTTGCTGTACAACCGCGCGGCAGCGATGGTCACCCTGCGCAAGCCGGACGGCAGCGTCGCCAACTGCGTGGGCCCGACAGAGGACGTGACCGTGCGGGTCACGTACCTGTACTTCTGCACGATGCCGATCGCCGCCAGCATCATGTGCGACTCCCTGATGAGCTTGTCCGGGCTCGATCAGCTGGATGACGCCGCGAAGAACGCCTACGAGACCGCCAGCGGCGGCGGCCTGCAAGGCGCGCAGCAGGCGAAAGATGGGCTCACGCGCGACCTGCAGCAGATCAGCGACCGAGTCGGCGGGTTGAGCCGCGAGCTGCAGTACGCCGCCTCACCCGAGCTGCTGCTGCCCTTCCTGTTCGGCCGCGCCCATTTCAAGCTGGTGAGCGCGGAGTCTACGCTCCCGAACCAGGGCGCCCTTTACTACGAGCGCACGCCCTGCCGCGACCCGAACGACGAGGCCAACGGTCAGGCGAACGGCAGCATCGGCAGCAACAATGGTGCCAGCAGCGGCTTTGACCCCAACGCCATCCCCTTTTCGCCATGAGCACCGATCTTTGCCCTAGCATGTGCCCGAGCACGCCCGCCGCCGCTCCTGGCGGTGCCGGCGCGGGCAGCACGCGCGACGACCTGTACCGCAATCAAGACGGCGCGATCATGGTGATCGGCGTCTTCATCGCCATCGTGCTGGTAGGGCTCCTGTTCTACGTGTCGGGCGTGGCCTCGGCCTGCTTTCGCCATGAGCGCATGCAGGATGCGGCGGACGCGGTGGCGCTCGCCACCGCCATCGGCCACGCGCGCGGCATGAACCTGATCGTGTTCATCAATCTGGTGATGGCGGCGCTGGTCGCCATCTTGCTGGCGCTCAAGCTGATCGAGCTGATGCTCACCGCGCTGGAGCTGATCCTGGCGGCCATCTCCTGGTTCGTGCCTCCCGCGGCGGGGGCCATCCCCGTTGTCGATCGCGCGCGCTCCTTCGTGCACGACGTCCACGACACGGCCAAGGACATCATCGACAACATCCTGATCGGCCTCAACATGGCGGAGCGCGCCATCGCCTACATCACCCCCGCCCAGTCGGTGTTGATGGGCACCACCAAGGTCACGGAGAACTATCAACCCACGGTCGACTTCGCCATCGGCATCCCCACCCGCATCTCGCTGCCGGTCGAGAACGACACGTACAACGTCCTGTGCGATCGCGCCGAGATCGTTTTGAAGGGCCTGATCGACTGGGCGACGGATCCGATCCCGTTCATCGGCAAGGTGATCAGCATGGCCATGGGCGCCCTGCTGACGGGCGTGAAGCACGCCTATTGCTACCACGACCAGGAAGCCCCGTCGGCGGACGTCGAGATCACGCGCATGCTGCCGCTGTCCGCCGCGGGCAGGCAATGTGAAGAGGACAAAGCCAACTTGAATCCGGGCGAGGCCTGCTCGCAATGGGAGCAAGAGCTGCTGGAGCGGCACCCGGAGAGCAACGGCGACTGCGTGGATGCGAGCTCAGACCGGGACCGCTCTGCCCTGTGCAAGGGCACGCTGGTGGAAGCGCGCCAGCGCTGCCAGCCCGGAGTAGAGAAGGACATCACCAGCTACTCGTGGTCGGAGCAAGAGGTGGAGGAGCACGTCGTGTTCGACACCACCACCTGGAGCTGGCGCCGGACCGAGTACAAGTACGTGGAGCCGCCGGACCCGACCACGCACAACACGAGCACCTACAGCGACGCGCTGGCGGCATCTCAGAACGAGTCGAGGGACTTCGGGGAGAGCGAGCTGGACCAGAAGAGCGGCGACAAGGGCGTCCCCTGCCAGAATCCCTACATCTACTATCGGGACGATCTGACGCCACCGCCCGATGACCTGTGGAGCGAGTGGAACGTGCAGACCACGTGGGAGGAGTTCCCGGGCGTGACCCGGCCGGTGTGTGACAAACGCCAAAAGGCGGTGAAGGACGTGCTGCCCAACGGCGGGGAGATTCCGCCAGAGACGCCCGATCACAGCTTGCCCGCCGGTTTCAACCCGGCTGGCTACACGCTGCGCTATCCAGCCGTGAAGCAGGTGTACGGCTGCACGCAGAAGGGTAAGCTCCAGATGAAGTTCCCCGACGAATGGTCCTCGACTGCGGGCTCGCAGAATGACGACGACAAGGTGCCACAGAAGGTGGAGGAGGGCGTCGAGCTCGGCAGCGAGGACTTCCAGATCCGTGGCATCGCCGCTCACTTCGGGCAGCAAGGCCCGAACAAGGCCGAACGCGGCCTGTTCCACGGCGCGTTCGACCGCCAGGTGGCCCCCGAGAGCTGGGTCGAAGCCGCGCGCATCGCCGACAAGATCGCTGTGGCCCAGGCCGAGTACTACTTCAATCATAACGGGGTCGACAACGCGGACCGCAAAGAGTGGATGTGGCACATGGACTGGCGGGCGCGGCTGGTACGCTTCCGAATGCCGGGTGGTGACGACAACCAGCAGCAGAACAACCAGCAGCAGCCGAACGACATGAGCCTCGCCAGCCTCGGGTCCGTGGCGGGTGAAGATTTGAACATCGACATCGGCAGCGTCGATCTGCAGGGTGCGCCGTCCCTGGACAGCATCGGCGAGCTGATCGTGCATTGAACGAGGCGACCGATGAGAGCTCCCCTTTGCCGCCGTTTGCTGCTTGCTTCGTCGCCCTGTGTGCGCTCGAACGCGCGCCGCCGCGGGCGCGGCGCGGCCTACGTCGAAGCGATCCTGCTCATCTTCTTCATGATCATCATCTTCGGCGGGGTGATCTACCTGGGCAACTACTTCGAAGGGCAACAGCGCGCGCAGGCGATCGCCCGGCGCTGCGCATGGGTGTTCTCCTGGAACGCATGCGACAATAAAATCCCGCTGCCCTCGGTCTGTGAAGGTGTGATCGGCGGCACGATCAGCGAACCCAACGAGGAGCTGAGGTCCGGCATCGCGACCGCGCAGCAGAACGCGGAGGGCGCCGATGGCACGATGGCGAGCTCGTCCGATCCCGACGACGCGGCTCGCCGGGAGAACCTGCGCACCGGCGTCCAGAGCGAGATGAGCCCATTTTACGAGATGCTCTTCGGCCAAGCCTTCACCGCGCTGGGCAGGAGCAAGATCACGCCTCCTGCCACGCTCCCGAACGCGGAGGACTCGATCGCGGTGTCGTATTACCTGCCGTGCAATCTCAACCACCAGGACCCGCTGGAGACGGCCAAGAATCTGTTCACTTCCCTGCTCGGAGGGCCGCTGTGAGCGCCACATCGCTGCGCCGCCGCCGCGGCTGGCGGATCTGGGCTGTGCTCCGCGTGCTGGCGCTGCTCGGCGTTTGCTCGCTGATCAGCCTGTGGGCGCTCTTGCGCGCGACGCAGGCCAGCGCCGCGGACGTGCTGGCCGAAATCAGCGACCAGCTCATGCGGCTGCCCGACGCGCGCTACGGCAGCAGCACCCAACAACTCTGGATCAACGGGCTCTCGCTGAACTTGCAATCGGGATCCTCGGACAAGGATCCGTACCTCGTCACCCAGCAGTTCCGCGCCGCTTGCGCCGCCCGCTCGGCGATGCAGCTGAGTGAACGGGAGAGCGCCGCGCTCGCTCCGCTGAAGAGCGAGGGCTGGTTCGAGAGCATGCTGGACGGCGTCGCGGTGAACCGATCGGACGCGGGCACCTCCGTGATCTGCATCGACGCCATGAACAAGCCCTGGGATGTGCTCAGCATCGCGGAGGCCGCGCGCCGCTTCGTGAGCTCTGGAGAGCTGCTGGAGCTCGGACGGCTGCGCTACGCGCTGGTGCGCAGCGGGAGCAAGGGCGGCAGCGTGTTCCTGACCATGTGGACCGACGGCTCCGCGCGCCTGCTCGAGCAGTTCCCGCGCGATCGCGACGCGCCTGGCGTCGATTTTCCCGATGTCGCGCGCATCGCGGGCAGCCAGCGCTTCCTCTCCGCGCGCCTCGCCGACAGCGTGCTGGCGATCTACGCCCATCGGGAGGGCTCGCTCGACGAGCTCTCAGGGCGCTACCGCGAGGCCTTGCGCGCCGGCGGCTACACGGTCCTCGACCGCTATGTACGGAGCGAGGGGCACCTGAGCTACAACCTCGAGAAGGGCCCCCGCCACGTGCAGCTCACCCTGGCGGCAGGCAAAGGGCTGACTCTGGCCACCCTGATGTCTCAACCCTGACGATACGGGCGCTCGGCGCCTGCCCTTCCCTGTCGCGGCGGCTGGCCGCGCGCCGGCGAAGTCGCAGCGGCGCGTTGACCCTGAATCGCGGGCTGGACCACGAGCCGGCGTCGCAATCTGGTCCCTCCCTGGCTCGCGGGCTAAGCTAGAGCATGCGCGCGAAATGTCTCGGAGCCTGGGTGGGCGCCCTGGCGCTGCTCGGCTTGGGTGCCGCGGCGCGGGCAGAAACGGTCTGGAGCGCAGCACGGGCGCCGGCGGCGGGCCCCCCGCTCTCGATCGGTTCCTACTCCAGCGGCTGCGTGCAGGGCGCGCGCGAGCTGCCCGTGCCTGCCGCCGCGGGGCGCTACGTGGTGATGAAGCCGGAGCGGCGCCGCGTCTTCGGGCACCCGCTGCTGGTCGACTTCATCGAACAGCTGGGCGAGCGCCTCGAGCAGAAGCAGCTCGGGCCCCTGGCGGTCGGCGATCTCGGTCAAGCGCGCGGCGGGCCCGCCCCCAACGGTCATGCCAGCCACCAGACAGGGCTCGACGTGGACCTCTGGTACGAGGTCGGCAAGGCCGGCGCGGAGCAGCACTCGGTGGTGGATCTCGAGGCACAGAAGCCGAGCGCATACTGGAGCGATCGCGTCCCGGCGTTGCTGGAGCTGGCGGCGAGCGATCCGCGGGTGGCGCGCATCTTCGTCAACGCTCTGGTCAAGCGCGAGCTGTGCAAGGCCCACCCCGCGCCGGAGCCCGGCGCGGCGCCGAAGGACCGTGCCTGGCTGGCCAAGCTGCGGCCCTGGTGGGGGCACAACGAGCACTTTCACGTGCGCCTCGCCTGCCCCGCCGATAGCCCCGAGTGCCAGGCACAGCCCCCCCTGCCGCCGGGCGATGGTTGTGAAGAGCTCGAGTGGTGGCTCAGCCCCGAGAGCGCCCAGGATCGCAGCAAGGGCGTCGAGTCCTACCAGAAGCGTGTCGGCGCCCAGCCAAAGCTCCCGGAAACCTGCAAGAAGGTCGCTGCGGCCAAGCCCAGCAAGGCCAGCCTGACCGCCGCCCGCTAGCCAGCCGCACCGCCATTCATTCCACCGAGCGTACGCAGCGGAAGCCGCCGTCGCCGAAGCGGTAGTGCGCCTCGAAGCTGGTGCGGCTGTAGGTGCGCAATGAGCCCGGCCCGTACATGTACGAGCCCCCACGCATGACGAGGCGCGATTTGGGCCCGCCGCGCGTGTTGCGAGGGTTGTTGGGCGGCCCGTCGCTGTAGAAGCTCGGGTCGTCGTAATCGGAGCACCACTCCCAGACGTTTCCTGCCAGATCCTGGATGCCAT
Organism: Polyangiaceae bacterium; assembly: GCA_035760985.1. Lineage (GTDB taxonomy): Bacteria > Myxococcota_A > Polyangia > Polyangiales > Polyangiaceae > SZUA-265. Next base: position 7,887 of record DASTRX010000238.1, on the reverse strand, counting down.
ACGGAGAGGCGCCGTCCGGCAGCGAGCCGACGGGGATGGTGTCGCCGTGCATCTTGCCGTAGTTGGCGGTCAGGGCGCTCGGCTCCAGCCGCCCCCAGGGATATTTGCGCCCGTCCGTGCCGCGCGCGGCCTTCTCCCACTCGGCCTCCGTGGGCAGGCGCTTGCCCGCCCACGCGGCGTAGGCGCTGGCGTCCCGGTAGGAGATGAACACCACCGGATGCAGCTCTTTGCCCTTGGGAATCTTGCGCGCGTGCAGGTGGCTCAAGAAGCGCCCGGAACCCTCGTCCGTCGGGCGGTACCCGGTGATCTCGACGAAGGTGATGTAGTCCTTGTTCGTGACCGGCGTCGCGTCCATGTAGAACGCGTCCAGATAGACGCTGCGCCGCTCGCGCCCCATCTGAAAGCTGCCCGCGGGCACCAGGAGCATCTCCACGCCCGCCTCCCCTTTCACGACCGGCGGCAAGGCCGCGACCTGAGCGCGCGACGGCCCCCGCGGGATGGTGCGCAGCGCCTCCTCCAGCCGCTGCTGGAATTGCTCGCAGGTCGCCGGACGCTGCGCGGGGTCCTTGGCCAGCGCGTCCAGGATCAGTCGCTCCAGCGCCTCGGGCAAGTCCGGGCGTAGCTCGCGCGGCGGGCGCGGCGCCTGTTGCACGTGGGCCATCATCACGGAAAAGTGGTTCCCTTCGAACGGCACGCGCCCCGTGCACAGCTGATAGAGCGTCACGCCCAGGGAGTAGATGTCCGAACGGCGATCTGCGGCGGCAGGATGTTGCACCTGCTCCGGTGACATGTAGCAGCACGTGCCGAGGAAGGCGCCGCTCATCGTGTAAGTCGTGCCTTCCAGGATCTTGGCGATCCCGAAGTCGACCACCTTGGGATGCCGCGCGTCGCCCTCACCGTTGACCAGGATGTTGTCGGGCTTCAGGTCGCGGTGCACGATGCCCTGGTTGTGCCCCTCGCCGATCGCCTGGAGCACGCCGGAGAAGATCTCGCGCACCTCTCCCAGCGGCATGCGACCGCGCCATTTGCTCAGGTATTGCACCAGGCTCGGGCCGTCCACGAGCTCCATCACGATGCCGAGCAGGTAGTCGAACTCGACGAAGTCGTAGACCTGGATCACGTTCGGGTGCGCATAGGAGCGCAGCACGCGCGCCTCGCGCGCGAAGCGCCGCCGGATGTCGGGATCGCCGGCCAGGTTCGTATGGAGGCACTTCAACGCCACGGGGCGCCCTACCGCCTCGTCCCAGGCGCGATACACGACACCCATGCCGCCCTCTCCCAGCACGGACTCAATCCGATACACCGAGACGCGCGTGCCCCTGCCGAGCCGCATCGGCGGCAGGCCACTGCGCGTGGACCCCGCATCGAGCTCCGGCTCCGACGCGGAGCTTCCACTCCCGGGGCTGCCGCTCGCCGGCCTTGCACTGGCGGGGCGGCTCGTGGGGCCATTGCTCGACGGGCCATTGCTCGACGGGCCATTGCTCGACGGGCCACTGCTCGACGGGCTGCCAGGGAGAGGGCCGCCACGTAGAGGGCTGCCAGGGGGAGGGCTACCGCCGGCCGCCGCGGTTGGAAGCGTGCCCGGATCACACGCCGGGCAGGCGCCGGCCTCCGAGAGGGAAGCGTTGCAGACAGGACATTTCCGCTCAGTCTGCTGCTGCCAGGTGTCGCGCTCGCTGGCCATCGGCAAGATTTAGGATACCCCAGATTCGGGTCAAAGAAACCAACAGGCCGAAATCCGGGCGTAGGGCTCCGCGAATCTGCCCGAACCGCGGAGAAATGACCTAAGACTCTGCCGACCAAATGAGCCAGCGCGCCACCGTCTCCAACCCGATCCTACCCGGATTCAACCCCGACCCCTCGATCGTGCGGGTGGGCGAGGACTACTACATCGCCACCTCCACCTTCGAGTGGTACCCCGGGGTCCAGATCCATCACTCGCGCGACCTCGCGAACTGGCGGCTGCTGACCCGCCCGCTGCGCCGCGCGAGCCAGCTGAACATGCTGGGCGAGCCGGACTCGTGCGGGATCTGGGCGCCGTGCCTGAGCTACGACAACGGGTTGTTCTATCTCGTCTACACCGATCTGAAGCGGTACGGGCGCGCGGTGGACGGCAACATCGCCCTGCGCGACATGCACAACTACGTGGTGACCAGCCCGCGCATCGACGGCGAGTGGTCGGAGCCCGTGTTCCTCAACAGCAGCGGCTTCGACCCCTCGCTGTTTCACGACGAGGACGGGCGCAAGTACGTCGTGAACATGCTGTGGGACTACCGCCCCGCGCGCAACCCGTTCGCTGGTATCGCGCTGCAGGAGTATTCCGAGCGCGAACGCCGCTTGATCGGCGAGCGGCGCGTGATCTTTCAGGGCACCGAGATCGGCTTCACGGAGGCCCCGCACCTGTACCGCCGCGATGGCTACTACTATCTGATCACGGCGGAGGGCGGCACGGGCTTCGGCCACGCGGTGACGATGGCGCGCTCGCGGCACATCGATGGCCCTTATGAGTTGCATCCGGACAAGTACGTCCTGACCGCCCGGCATCGCCCCGACGCGGCGCTGCAGCGCGCCGGGCACGCAGATCTGGTCGAGACACCGAGCGGCGACGTGTACATGGTCTACCTGTGCGGCCGCCCCATCGCCAACCGGGGGCGCTGCACGCTCGGCCGCGAGACGGCGATCCAGCCCATGCGCTGGTGCGACGACGGCTGGCTGCGCACGCTGGACGGCCAGGCCCTGCCCATGCGCGAGTTCCCGGCGCCGCAGCTGGAGCCGCACCCCTTTCCCGCGCAGCCGGTGCGGGAGCACTTCGATGGCCCGACGCTCCCGTCGGCCTTCCAGTGGCTGCGCTCACCCTGGCCCGAGGAGCTGTTCAGCCTGAGCGAGAAGCCAGGGCATCTGCGCCTGTTTGGCCGCGAAGGCATGGGCAGCCTGTACCGTCAGTCACTCGTGGCGCGGCGCCAGGACAGCCATTGCTACAGCGCCGCGACGCTCATGCAGTTCGAGCCCCGGCACTTTCAGCAGCTGGCGGGCCTCACGTGCTTCTACAACAGCACGAAGTTCCACTTCCTGTACGTCTCGCACGACGAGCAGATCGGAAAGCATTTGCGCGTGATGACGCGCCTGCCCGACCAGGTCGTGAACTACACGCTCTCGGCTCCGATCCCGATCCCCGCGGGGGCGCCAGTGGAGCTGCGCGCGGAGGTGGACTTCGAGCGTCTGCGCTTCGGTTACCGCGTGGGAGACGGACCGCTCCAGTGGTTATCGCAGCAATTCGACGCCAGCATCCTCTCGGATGAAGCCACCGGCGTCGGCGCGCCGAACTTCACGGGCGCGTTCGTGGGCATGGCCTGCCAGGACCTCGCGGGGACGGCGCTGCCCGCCGACTTCGACTACTTCGACTATCGTCCGCGACCGTTTGATGTGAACGCTGGGCGCGCGAGCTGACGCCGGAGCTGCGCGCTCCCGAGAGCGTGACGCTCGTGCGGCGCGCCGGGAGCTCCCCCGGCGCCCGAAACGCAGCGGGGCAGGAAGAAACATCGTGGAGAAACCAGGCCGGGCGGGCACCGGACGCCTGGCATTAGCTACGGAGGGCGGCGCATGCTAGGGCTGCTCCTCGGTGAGGGAGGGGGACGGCTGCTGCCTCTGCGAAGCCCCGCGGAGCGGCCCGACCGACCTGTGCCGGGTGAGGGTTGGTGGAAGCACTAGCTTCAGGAGCGGTAGCCATGAACGAGATGTCCCTGAACCTCCCGGCCAGCGGTGCCCAGACGGGACCTTCCACTCACAGCATCGTCGCGGCCTGGCCGTACGTGAAGCGCTCCTTCCTCAAGCTGCCGGTGAGCGTGAACGTGCCGGCGCTGCTGGAGGAATATCGCTCCATCCCGGCAGACGCCTGGTCCAGCACGCACTGGGGCGCTCACTTCTCGTCCAACATGCTGTTGCTCCGGGGCGGCAAGAAGGGCACCGCGGAGGATTTCACCACCAGCCAGGTCTCCGATCACGCGTGCCTCGAGCAGATGCCCTACATCCGCTCGCTGCTCGCGCCGGACGGGCCTTTCGGAGAGGTCACCTACGCGTTCATTTTCCGCATGCGACCGATGGGCGTCGCGCGCCCTCACACCGATGACGATCCGGCGTGGAAGACGCCGTTTCGAGTCCACATCCCGATCACCACGAACGACGGCTCGCTGCTCCTGTCAGAGAAGCGCGCGATCCATTTCGACGTGGGAGAGGTCTGGACGTTTGACAATCAGGCCACGCATGCGGTGGTCAATGGCGCCGAGGTGCGCACCCATCTGATCATGGATGTGCAGCCCAACCCGCGCATGGCCGTGCTGCTCGATCGCGCCGAGTACCTGCCCGGCCTCGTGAATGAGGAGGCGTGGCAGCGCGCCAGTCTCGACAACCCGTCCCATTCGTTCTCGTACGCGCACGCGGAGCCGCTTTCTGTCGTGGAGAAGAAGCAGCTGGGCTTCAAGCCAGAGGGATTCGCGGCCCGGGTGGAGGTGCGGCACCCCTTCGCGCGCTTGACGCGCGCCCCGATCTACGTGGGCGACATCATCTATTCGGTCAACGGCGTGGAGGTGTGCGAGGTCGCTCGTACCGCCCTGGACTACATCCACCTGCGGCACCGCGCCGGCGAAGTGGTGCGCCTGGGTATCCTGCGCGACGGCCAGCGAATTCTGGAGAGCATCCGCTTGTACCGGAACGTCGTTCCCGATCGCGTGCGCAGCGGGCTGCGCTGGCTGCTGGAGAACGTGAGCTAGCTAGCAGAGGTCAGCCAGGATGTCAGCCGACTCGCGCCTGAACCGAACCGAGTGGGGCGAAGCCGAAACGCCGATGGTCTCGTTCAGCGAACGATACACGGGCGGCGCTTACCTGGAGCACGCCCCGGACTGGCATACCGGGGATGCCGAGTGGAAGGCAGGCAAGGTGCTCGAGATGATCGAGCGTCACGGCCTTAGGCCCGGGACGGTCTGCGACGTCGGTTGCGGTGCGGGCGAGGTGCTCGCTCGCTTGCGCTCTCGCATGAGCCCCGCCACGCAGTTCACCGGCTTCGATATTTCACCGCATGCGATCGAGCTGGCTCGCCCCCGGGAAGCGGCCAACCTGAGGTTCTTCCAGCGCGACTTCTCCAGCGCTGCGAATGAGGTCTTCGACCTGGTGTTGCTGCTCGACGTATTCGAACACGTAGCCGATTACTTGACCTTCCTGAGTCAGCTGCGGGCGCGTGGGCGTCACTTCATCTTCCACATCCCACTCGATCTGCACGCGCAGAGCGTGCTCCGCCAATCCCGTTACATGTTGGCCATGCGCAGGGACTTCGGCCACCTGCACTACTTCACCTTGGAGACGGCCTTGGCCACGCTGACCGACAGCGGCTATGCCGTGATCGACCACTTCTACACCTGGGACCACGAGACGATTCCGCTGTCCTCCCGGGAGCTGCGGGCACGGCCGTGGCGCTGGGGGATCCAGGCGCTCGACCGCGCCCTGTTCCACTGGGCTCCCGCGCTCGGCGCGAGGCTACGACCGCACTTCAATTCGTTGGTTCTTGCCCGACCCGGCGGGCACAGTTGACGTCGGGAGTACGGGCTGCGATCGGAACAGCGCTCTCGCGCAAGCGCTGGCTGGCGTCGTCGAGCAGCGGTGTGTTGAACTGAGCCGAGCGCGTCAGGCCCAGAGCCAGCGTTTTGCGGTACACCTCGAGCGGCACCTCCTTGGCGCCGAAGCGCACCATGTGCTCCGACCAGGACTGAGCGTCGATGCAGCAGAACCCGCGCTCGCGCAGGTGCGAAGCCAGAAAGGCGAAGGACGATTTGCCTGCGTCGGGTACTCGATGAAACATCGTCTCGCCCGTGAAGACCTTGCCGATCGCGAGGCCGAAGCTCCCGCCGACCAGCACGCCATCGCGCCAGGTCTCGATGGTATGCATCACCCCGAGCTCGTGTAGCTCCAGATAGAGCCCCTTCAACCGCTCGCTGAGCCAGGTGTCGGCCCTGCCCTCGGCGCAGCCGTCGAGCACCGCACGCGGTTCTCGATCAAAGCTGTGGGTAAAGTTGCTCTTGCGGATGTCCCGGCGCATGTTCGGCGAGAGCCGCAGCTCACTCAGGTACAGCACGAAGCGTGGCTCCGGGCAGTGCCAGCGCAGCTTGCCAGCTCGGTCCAGCGGGAACAGGCCTTGGCTGTAACCGAAGATCATTTGCTCCGCGGTGAGAGGCAGGCGGTCATTCACGCCGCACAAGCCGATCAGGGGATTATCGCTGAGCGCTGCGCTCGCGGAGCCGAGCAGGCGCTGCGCCTTGCTCGGCCCTCGTGCATACAGGCGCTCTAGCAGCTCCCGACTCCTCTGGACCCGAGTCTGCAGCTCGGCCCGTGCCCTCTCCGTGTACGTCGCCATGCTCCCCTCTCAACGCGCTCCAAGGCCGTTCGCCAGATGACGGACTTTGCCCTTTTTATGTGATGTCTACTGGACGCTGGCGCAACGAGATCGTTTCGGCCTGCTCTCAGCATACACTCGAGACGCGCGCAACGACCCGAGTCGCATCTCACTGATGATGGGACGAGGCGGGTTCAGCCGGCGTTTTGCTCAGCGCAGCCTGCGATATCCCACGTTTGCAGGTTGTCAAACAACCCGCTAGCCACTGAGCGACCTCGATCAGCACGCGGTGTGTCCACGCCGGATCAGCGCGCGGCCTGTCGCAGCGTCAATGAGCCTTGTCGAGCCAATAGGTGACGGAGTTGGGCCACAGGATCACCACGGCGACGAGCACCAACTGCAGGCACACCCAGGGCACCGCCCCCCAGTACAGCTCCGAGCTCTTGATCGAGGGAGGAGCGATACGCCGCAGATAGAACAGCGCAAACCCGAAGGGCGGATGCATGAAGCTGGTCTGAACGTTGCAGCAGATCAGCACCCCGAACCACACCAGATCGATGCCCAGCTTCTCCGCCGCCGGGGTCAGCAGCGGGATCACGATGAAGGCGATTTCGAAGAAATCCAGGAAGAAGGCCAGGACGAAGATGAAGAAATTGACGAACAGCAGGAACCCGACGCGCTCGCCCGGCAAGCTCGCCAGCAGGTTCGCGATCCACTCCCGGCCGCCAACTCCCTGAAACACCAAGCTGAAGGTGCGCGCCCCGATCAGGATGTACACGACCATCGCGGTGATGCGCATGGTGGTAGCCATCGCCTGGTAGACCAGCTTGCGGCTCAGCGTCTTGTTCAGGCCCGCGAGGCCGATGGCGCCCAACGCACCCAGCGCGCCCGCCTCCGTCGGCGTCGCCCAGCCCATGAAGATGGTGCCCAGCACCAGGAAGATCAGGCCCAGCGAGGGCACGATGCCGCGCGCGCACTTGATCCAGAGCGCGCGGCCGCGCAGCGTGCGCGCCTCGGGCGGCAGAGCCGGTACCTCGTGCGGGCGAAAGATGCTCAGGAACAGCACCCAGCCCATGAATAGCCCCAGCTGGATCAGGCTGGGACCGATCGCGCCCGCGTACATGTCACCCACGGACTTGCCCAGCTGATCAGCGAGCACGACCAGGACGAGCGACGGCGGAATCACCTGCGTGATGGTTCCCGAGGCGGCGATCACCCCCAGCGTGTGGCGCGTGGAGTAGCCATACTTGATCATGGTCGGCAGAGCGATCACGCCCATGGCGATCACGGACGCGGCCACGGTACCGGTGATCGCTCCCAGCACGGCCCCGACGAAAATCACTGCATAGGACAGCCCGCCGCGTACCGGACCAAACAGCTGCCCGATGGAATCGAGCAGATCCTCCGCGAGCCCGCAGGTCTCGAGGATGGCGCCCATGAAGGTGAAGAACGGAATCGAGAGCAGCAGATCGTTTGAGACGATGCCGAACAGCTGATACGTGAGGTTG
>DASTRX010000237.1:0-9285 GCA_035760985.1 Polyangiaceae bacterium | reverse complement strand
GATCATCGTGCGCTAGCTCGGTTTTGCGGCTAAGAGGTGCGCCATGCGCGCCCGCCGCCCTGGCTCGTTTCGAGACACCGCTTCGTTTCTGCTCTGTGCCCTGCCCGGCGCAGCGGCGATCGCGTGCTCGAGCTCCGGGGAAGGCCATCGCGCCGAGCTGCCGCCGCCCTTTCCGGCGACGGGCTCGGGCGTGCTGCCCAACGCGCCATCAGGCTCTCCCGCGGGCGGCAACGGGAACGGCGGCAGCGCAAGCGGCGAAGCAGCGGGCGGCCCGCTCGCGGGCGGCAGCGGAGCTGCGAGCGGTGGCTCGAGCGGCGCGCCGGCTGTGGCCGCGGGCGGCAGCGGCAGCGTCGCGGCGGGCGGCTATGAGCCTGCCGAGCCGCTCAGCGCGTTGTGCCCGGCGGGTACCGCGTTCTGTGAGGACTTCGAGGACGACGCGGCCGACCGCGCGCCGCAGAGCCCCTGGAGCGACGCCACGAACGGCGCCACGGCGCGCGTGGACGCTGTGCACGCCTTCGGCGGCAGCCAGGCGCTGCACGTGAACGTGCCGAGCGGACCGCCCCCGCATCGCGGCTACGTCGCGCTGCAACAGGGGAGCTTCGCGGCGGCCAACCGCGAGATGTACGGGCGCGTGATGGTCTGGCTGGATGCGCCGCCCCGCCCGGCAGCGGGCGACGGCCTGCACTGGACCCTGTTCCAGGGCGAGGGCCGCGCCGCGACCAACAACTACAACGCGATCTATCGCTTCGGCGGCGAGCGCCAGGGCGGCGCGGGCCTGCTGGCAAACTACGAGACCACGCAGGACGGCAACCCGCCCGTGCGCAGCGACTGCGCGCAACACTCCGCCAGCAAGATCCCGACCCAGCGCTGGGCCTGCTTCGAGTGGCACTTCTCCCAGGCCTCGAACGAGGTGCAGTACTGGCTGGATGGCAGCGAGCTGAGCGACCTCCATGTGATCGACCATGGACCGACCTGCCGCTACAACGAGCCGCCGCTGAACGGCGAATGGCTCGCGCCGCCCGCCTTTCAGACGCTGTACATGGGCTGGGAGCAGTATGCGGCGTCGAGCAACGCCGTGGACGTGTGGCTCGACGCGGTGGTGGTGAGCACGACCCGCGCCGGCTGCCCTGCCGCGCCCTGACGTCGGCGCTCCGGATGCCAGCTCGGGATCAAGGCTCGCCGCTGCAGCGCAGCCTTCGACCCCAGGAGTGCCCGCTGCACGGCCCTGGGCCGGAGGGTGGGCAGTCCTGCGGTGCTGCAGCGCCGCGCGGACCGAGCCCTGTTCTGCTGCCGCCGCTGACTCCCGGCGTCAGTACACGGCGTGCAGCTGGGCCATGGCGATGAAGCGCGCCGGCAGCTGCGTGCGCGCCTCGGCTTCGAGCTGGGGCGCGAACTCGAACCAGCGCAGCACCTGCCAGTTCAGCCCGAGCGCGACGCGCGCCTTGCTGAGCCCCTCGCCCTGCACGAAGGTGCGGTGGCCGCCTTCCACGTACACGTCCAGCGACGGCTTCGCGAACCAGCCCACGCGCAGATATTCTGCCAGCGTGAAGAGCTTGTCGTCGCCCTCTTTCGCCGCGAACTCTTGGGCCGCGAGCTCCGCGAGCAAATACAGCGACGCGCCGAGCGCGGTGCGCCCGAACAAACTGCCGGCGAGGCGCGTGCGCGCCGTGCTGGTCGCGCCCAGCAGCGAGATGCCGAGGTTGGCGCGCTCGCCGAGATCGATGCTGGGGGTCAGCACCAGGCCACGCTCCTGGCGCTCCGTCGGCCGGTGCGTGAGGTCACCGGCGAAGGCATTGACGGACAGCGACCAGCCGCGCGCGTGCAGATCGAGCTCGACGCCGTAGCTCTGATCGTACTTGTCCTGCTCGAAGTCCTCGCGCGTGTACTGCGTGTGATCGGGGATGCGCGTGCCGAAGGGCAACACCATGCGCCCCACGCGCAGATCGAGCCCGGTGCTGGGCTGGAACTTCAGCCAGTGCTCGCGCGAGAAGGCCGCGAAGGGGGGGCCGTCGCCGTAGAGCTTGCGCCCCGTGACCGTCCCGTAGGCCATCCAGCGCCCGAGCGCGAGCGCGCCCCCCAGCTCCGTGAGCATGGGAATGAAGGCGGGCGCGGCCGCATCGGCGTCCACGCTCAGCAAGGGCATCAGGCGCAGGTCTGCGCCGAGATCCACCTTCAGCGAGGCCGGCTCCGCCGGGTGATACGTGAGATCCTGATTGCCCCAATCGAGGCTGCCCCCGAAGGACGGGGTCAGCGAGTCGAGTCCCCAGCGGTTGGGCAGGCCGCCGCCCGTCGGGCTGTGGTGGCAGCTGTTGCAGTCGCCGTAGCCCTTGAACACGAACTGCGGATACGCCTGCGCGGGCCGCGCCACGAGCAGCAGGCAGACAGCGCCGAAGGAGAGCGGCAGCCAGCGCATCATGGCGCGAACGCTCCACTGCAATACCAGCTGCGAAACAGCTTCAGGTCGTCCTCGCTCCAGCGCGTGCCTTCCTCCGGCATGATGCCTGCACCGCGTAGAACTTCTCGGGGCGGTGGCTGAACTCGTCGAACACGAGGTCCTCGGTATCCAAGCGAATGCCCTCCTCCTGGCGAGCACGCCCGTGGACGCGACCATGACGCCGATCCAAGGCGCCCCCACCTGGAGCCGCTTGCCGATCGCTCTTGTCATGAATGTCTCCTCGACTCGCCTGCCCTGCGTGAACGCCTTGGTAGCCGGGGACGCGCGAAGCAGGCAAATGAGTTCGACGCGTTCGCGGTTTGTGCGGAAATGTTCGCGAGCAAAAATGAAGCAAGTGCCCGGCCGAACGCCGTCGACTGCGAGGGTCGTCCGCGCTGTCGTGTTCTTCTTTGACCCATTCCGGGCGCGCGGAGCTCGCTTTATGGGGAACGCGGATTAGACTCAGTGCGTGTTCCCTGCGGTCGTGATCGACCTGGGCAGCCAGGTTGCGCCGAACGAAGCGGCCTGGGTGCTCGAAGCGTGCAACGCGGCCATTGTCTCCGGCACGTGCGAGCTGGACACGAGCGCGAGCGAGCCGGGGCGAGCCCTGGCCATCGTACGCTGGGAGAATGAAGCCCGGCGCAGCGTGCGCATCGAGGTCGGGCTGCGCGCGGAAGAGCGCGCAGACTGGTCCGTGCGGGAGATGGAATTCTCGGGGCGAGATCCCGCACGCGAGCGCTGGCGCAGCATCGGGCTCGTGCTCGCCACTCTGGTCGGCGAGGTGGAGGCGGCTCGAGGACAGCGACCCGAGCAAGGCTCTGCGGCCGCTGTCGGCTCCGGCGCGCAGCCCGCGGGCGGCTCAGGCCCACCTGCGGCAACGGCTGCGAGTAAAGCGGCTGCGAGCAAAACAGCTGCAAGTGAAACAGCCGCAAGTGAAACAGCCGCCAGCGCGCGGACCGAGACTCGACCCGCAGCGCGGCCACCAGCCTCCGCGGAGCCCGCTGCGCCTGCGCGGGATGAGCTCGCGGGCGCGCGCACGTCACCGGTACCGTCCCGCCGCTTTCTCGCGCCCGAGCTGCCGGTGATCCGCCCGACCACCTTCGTCGCCGCTGGCGTGCTCGCGGGTTCGGGCGCCGATCTGGATCCCTTGCGCTGGGGCGGAGGCGTACGGGGCGGCTGGATCTCGCCGGCGGGCTGGGTGCTGTCGGCGGCCGGCGACTACTCGCGCTCCACGCTCCGGCAGGGCGCGCTCGAGGCCGAGTGGCTGCGGCTCGCCGCGGGAGCAGGCTATCGTCACTGGTGGTCGAAGCGCTGGTCGTTCGAGCTGGGCGTCGAGCTGGGTGCCCGCGCTCTGAGCGTGGTGCCGAAAGCAGCGGGTTCGATCCAGAGCACCGCCTGGAGCCCACAGGCGGCGTTGCACGGAGAAATCTGGTGGCAAGCGCTCGCCAGCGCGGGGGCGTGGCTGGGGCTCAGCGCCAGCAGCATCGGGCGCGAGACCCACCTGGTGGGGCTCGACGGCGAGCCGGAGGCCGAGGTGCCCTGGGCCGAAAGCCACGGCATGTTTGGAATCTGGTGGGCACCGTGAGCGCGCGCCGGTCCTCGCCGCCGCCGGCTACAGCTGCGATATCGCTCGGGTTTCACGCATCCTGGCGGAACGGCAGAGGCGCGCCTGATCCCGGCGGGGTGCGGGTACTAGTGCTGGTGGTGTGCAACCGTCTCAGTCCCCTGCCGCCCGCTGTTCGAGTTTGGTCATGAGTCCCGAACGCAAGCGGGTACAGCTGCGCGCCGTGCGCAGTTCCGGCGTCGCGCCACGGCTGAACCCCGCGCCTCCCAGCTCGGAAGCGGAGCTCCTCGCGGGCATCATCCGCGGCGACGAACGCATTTCCGTGGAGCTGTATCACCGGCTGTTGCCCGCCATCGAGGCCGGCTTGATCCGCGTGCTCGGCCGTCGCGAGAGCGACCACGAGGATCTGGTGCAGATCGCGTTCGAGCAGCTGATCCTCACGCTCTCGCGCCAGAGCTACGGCCAGGCCTGCAGCTTGAAGACCTGGGCGAGCAGCATCGCGGCGCACGTGGCCCTGAAGGCGTTGCGCACGCGCTATCGACAGCGCCGGGTCTTCAATAGCGCCGTGGCGGTGCACGATCTGACCGAGCGCCAGAGCGGGACCGAGAATCTGGAGTCCACGCTCGAGTCGCGGCAGAGCCTGGAGCGCGTGCGGGCCGAGCTGGCGCAGCTGGCACCAGCCAAGGCCGAGGCGGTGCTGCTGCATGATGTGCTCGGCCACGGTTTGGCAGAGGTGGCCGCGCTGATGGGCTCGTCCGTGGCCGCTGCGCAGACGCGGCTCTCGCGCGGCCGGCGCGAGCTGCTGGAGCGACTTCGGCAAGCAGACGGCGGGGAGGTGACGCAATGAACGGGCGCGACGCCGATGCGACGGCCATGAAGCTGCTCGAGCAGTGGCGCAACGAACCGATCGACGGCGCGCTGCTCGGCGTGCACGACCAGCGGCAGCTGCAGAACGTGGCCCAGGCGCTGCGCGGTGTCGCTCGTGCGCGCGAGCGGCGTCAGCGCTGGCGCCGGCTCTCCGGTGCCCTGGCCGTGGCGGCGACCGTGCTCGGTCTGGCCGTGGGAGGTTGGTACGTGAGCCGCGGTCCCGCGCAGCCCGTCGCGCAGGCGACGCACGCGCCGGAGGGAGTGGAGCTCGCGGCCTCGGAAGGCGAGGTGCGCGCGCTGGGCGCCGCGGGGCAGCCGCTCGCGCGCGGCGCGCAGCTCACGCTGGGCGCCAGCGTGGAGACTGGCGACGGAAGCGCCAGCCTGGTCTTTGCGAGCGGCGCGCGCGCCAGCGTCGGCGCGGGCACGAGCCTGGGCGTGGAAGCCGCGGGGCTGGAGCGGCGCGAGGCACTGTCTCTGGCGCGCGGCACGGTGGACGTCGAGGTGCCGAAACTGGCGCAGCCGGTGGAGTTCTCGGTGCGGACACCGGACGCGACCGTCGTGGTCCACGGCACGCGCTTCGCGGTGCGGGTAGATCCGGACGCGCGCGGGGGCCAGCTGACGCACGTGATCGTCACGCGCGGGCTGGTGTCGGTCCTGTCGAGAGGCCAGCAGAGCTGGGTCCGAGCCGGCGAAGAGTGGCCCGCCGCCGCGCCGCCCGCGCTGCTCGATCCCGAGCCTGACCCGGCAACGCCCGAGGCTGCAAAGATCGAGCAGACGCTGCGCAGGGCTGCGCGGGTCTCCGCCCAACGTGCTTACCGCGCGCGGCGCTCGCTGGCGGCCGAGAACCGCATGTTCGCCGCCGCCATGGCCAAGCACAAAGCCGGTGATCTGTCCGGCGCGCTGCAAGAGATCGATCGCTTGATCCGGCAATATCCGGACACGCTGCTGCTGCAGGAGGCGCGCGTGGAACGCTTCCGCTTGCTGCGCCGCCTGGGGCGCCGCGCGGAGGCGGCCAAAGAAGCCCGCAGCTATCTCGGGGACTACCACGACGGCTACGCGCGCGACGAGGCTCGCGGGCTGGCGCTGGAGAAGCCGTGAGCTCGCCAGCGCGCGCGGGCTCCACCGTGTTCGCGCTCGCGCTGGGCGCCTGGCTCGGCGCGGGGCTCACGATCGGCGCCTGCGAGCCGCTGGACATCGCGCTCTATCCGCCCGCGCCCGACGCCGGCGCGCTGCGGCCCGTCGACATCAGCCCCCCGGTGCAACAGGAGCCGCCCGATGCGGCGAGCTCTCCGCCGCCAGAGCCAGAGCCGGAATCAGAACCAGAAACAGAGCCAGACCCAGAGCCGGGAACCGCGCCAGCGCCAGATGCCGGGAGCATTCGCCCGCCCTGCCTGCCGGGCGCAGCGCTGTGCGATGCCTGCGTGAGCGCCGCCAATTGCCCCGACGGGCGCGTCTGTCATCCGCTCACGGGAGCCTGCGTCGTGCCCTGCCCGGCAGGTGCGGCCTGCCCGTCTCCCGCCGTCTGCAACCTGCTGCTGGAGGTCTGCGTCGACTGCATCGACGAGAGCCATTGCACCAACCGCCCAGGCGAGCCCCTCTGCGACACCGACCGTGGAGTGTGCGTCGAATGCCGCACGTCGGACGACTGTGTCGCCGAGCCGTTGCGGCGCCCGGTCTGCTTGTCGGGCTCTCAGCGCTGCGGCTGCGCGACGAACGCTGATTGCCCGCTGGGCTCGTGCGAGATCGACGAAGCCCACTGCGAGGAGGATGACAGCGACGACGATTGACGCCGCCGCCGTCGCTCACTGAAGCCGCTGCCGTTCCTGGAGTCGAGCTTCGTCTGACCCGGGATGCGGTCGCTGGCTTTGATCCGCGTCGCCGATCCGCCAGAGCGGGTCCGACGCGCAGGAGGCCTCGGCGGACGTGACGGCATCGTGCCCCGAGACCCGAGATGCAGTGTCGTGAGCGGCCCCCCAGGCGACCGAAGCGAGAAGAATCACCGGCAACAGATACCTCATGTCCCTGGTCTCCAGGTTTGGGGTCCGGGGCGAGGCCGAGCTGGGGAGAACCCGAAAGATCGCATCTGCCATGACTGTCCGAGCTAGTCCCCGGTGACGGCTCGGATCAGGCAGGCACGGGCAGTTTCTCCGTGTTCCGGAAGCCTTTCCGGCCTAGGGGTCCAACCATCACAGGGAGAGCAAGATCTTGGAGACGTCGTAGAGCACGTCGCCACGCCCCGGGATGGCCACCGGTGGCGCGCCGTCACGGAGCCCGGGCACGCGCGCGGCGTGCGCCTCCACGAGCGCGTTGTAGGCGAAGGCCATCAGGGTGCGCAGGTTGATCACGTCATACAGGTTGTATTCCGCGAACCGGCGCAGCGCCGCCCGGTCTCCGTTGCGGCCCAGCGCGTACAGGCCACAGGCCTGCCCGGCGCCGAGCCCGTCGAGATGCCCGGGACGCGCCAGGTGTAACAGCGGCACCCGCCGCTCGATCGCCTTGAGCCCGCCCGAGTATCCCAGGCGCCGCAACACATGGCGCAGGTCGATGTGGGCGCGCGGCGGCTGCCAGTCGGGGAATACCCGGCGCAAGATGGGGAGATCAAAAGACGAGCCGTTGAACGTCACCAGCACCGACCAGCCTCGCGCGAGCTCGGGAAAGCTGTGCAGCGCGGGCCCCGCGAGCAGCAGCCGAGGCCCGCTGCGGTCCAGCACTCCGATCGCGGAGATGAAGCCGGCACCGACCGTGTCGTCGCTGGTCTCGATGTCGAGATAGGCAGCATCGCCCGCGAACTCGCTGAACAGGCGCCAGTGCTCCTCCGCGGGCAGCAGCTGCGCCAGGCCGTCGGCGTCTCGCGCTTCGAACGCGGCCCGTGCTCGCTCGAGCGCGGGCCGCAGCAGCGCGTCCGCGCGCTTCGTCAGCAGCCTGGCGCTGGGGTCGTAGTCTTGCCAGCGCAACACGGAGTGTTGCCACAGGCGTTGTTCGCTGCGGCGCCGCAGCCCGGGAGCGAGTTGGAAGCTGGAGCAGAGCATGCGCGCGAGCGCGCAGCATAACCTGAACTGGCGCTCAGTAGTAGCCCCGAGGCGGCTCGGGGCCGGCCTCGTGGGAATGCTCCGCGAGCAGCTGGTCGAGACCACGCCGGCCGAGGCGCTGGACCGCCACTGTCAGGAGCGAGGCCGCGCTCTTCTCCAGGCCCTGCACGATGAAGCTCTTCTGCGGCGGCGGTGGCAGGGCCGGCGCGAGCAGGTCGGCGAGCGTCAGCCGGCGCGAACGCCGCGCGCGAACCCGCTTCACGATGAACCAAGCCACGGCGATGCCCGCCGCGGCCAGGATCACGACGGACGCTGGTGGCCGCGTTGCCGCTTTGGCCACCTCGACCACATGCTCGCCGCGCTCGTCGAGCTCGTGCAGACGCTGCTCGAGCCGCGACCGCACCTCGGCGGCGCGCTGCTCCAGATGCTCTCGGTGCCCGTTCGGCTCGCTCATCAGCTTCGCTCCTTCAATGTGTCACCTGCTCCTTCAAGGCGTGTACGTCGCTCGCGAGGCGCGCGCGCGTGCGCTCCAGCGGCTGCTTCGGCAGCAGCCGGTAGCCGAAGAACGCCAGCAGCGCGACCTCCGCCAGCACGATGAAGGCGATGATCAGCGCGATGTTCGCGGTGCCCCCCAGCGCGAGCACGACCGCCAGGTCGAACATCGCCAGCGCGACAATGAACATGGCGGCGGCAAGGGCCAGCAAGACTCCGCCCCATTTCAGCTTGCGCACGTCGTCGCGCAGCTCCTCCTGAGCGAGGCGCATCTCCAGGCGCACGAGCTCGCGGCTCTCATCCAGCGCCTGGCGCACCAGCTCGGAGGTGGAAAGCTCTGCAGCGGGTTCGATCGGGGCAACGCGATGGGTCACGCGGCCCTTGGATGCACGAGCAGTGCCAGGCCGAGAAACACGCTGCCCATATGAGGAGGGGCCCGCCGGGACGCTTCTTTCGCGCGACAATTTGGCGCGATCGGCGCCGAACGCCACGTCGCAGTCGCGTCACGCCCCGGCGACGGCCCCAGCGAGCGTCACCGGGCCCAGACTCGTGGCGAGGCGCCCCCCCCCCGGCGGCGCCGGCTCACTCCGGTGAGCCCGCGGCGATCCACTGCCGGATCAAGGCCAGGTCAGCGGTGGACACGCAGCCGGGGCTGCCCGGAGGTCCGTTGCAGGTGTCCGCGGGCATGTCGCCCTCCACGATCTCCTCGACGATGTCGTTTCGCAAGCGGACCGCGATCGAATAGCTGTCGCTCACGCTCGCGCCAGCGAAGCGCGGCAGGTTCCCGGAGCTGTGGCAGCGGCCGCAGGCTGCGACCAGGAGCGGGTGAATGTCCGCCGTGAAGGTCACGGTGTTGCCGGCGGCCGGGGTGCCCGCCGGGTTGGAGCCGCCGCTGTCTC
>DASTRX010000236.1:0-46406 GCA_035760985.1 Polyangiaceae bacterium | reverse complement strand
GAGCCGCTCGCCGGCGCGCCCGGCTATGTCTGCGGGCTGTCGATCCTGCGCGGATCGCCAGTGCCGGTGGTGGATCTGGGGCTGCTGCTCGGCGGGGAGCAGGTGCGCGCGACGCGGCTGGTCGCGCTGCGTGCGGGCGCTCGCAGCGTGGCTCTGGCGGTGAGCGCGGTGCTCGGCGTGCGGACGCTGGGCGGCGACAGCGCCCTGCCTCCCTTGTTGAAGCAGGCCGGTCACGGCGCGATCGAGGCGCTCGGCAGCCTGGATCACGAGCTGCTCCTGGTGCTGCAAGGCGCGCGGCTGGTGCCCGAGGAAGTCTACGCGCTGCTCGACGCGGGAGCGCGCTCGCCATGAGCGCGATCGGAACGCTCGAGGTGGAGGCCTTCCGCGCGAGCATCGCGCGGCGGCTGGGGCTGCATTTCGACGACACCAAGAGCGGCCAGCTCGAGTCCGTGCTGGGCCAGCGGCTGGAGGCGACCCACCAGCCCTGCGACAGCTACCTGCAGCTGCTCGAGCGCGAGCCGCTGGGCGAGGAGGCGGGCGCCCTGGCGCGCGCACTGACCGTCGGCGAAACCTATTTCTTTCGCAATCCTGACCACTTCCGGGCCGTCGCCGAGGTGGTGCTGCCGGAGCGGCGGCGCGCCGGCACGCGGCGCGTGCGCGCGCTCTCGGCGGGCTGCTCCTCGGGCGAGGAAGCCTATTCGCTGGCGATCCTGGGGCGGTCGCAGCCCCCGGCGCGCGCCTGCGAGCTCGAGATCCGAGGCGTGGACGTGAACCCGGCAGCGCTGGAGAAGGCGCGCCGCGCGCGCTTCAGCGCCTGGGCGCTGCGCGAGACCCCGGCCGAGATCCAGCAGCGCTGGTTTCAGCCCGCCGGGCGCGAGTTTCTGCTCGACGAGACGTTGCGCGGAGCGGTCGAGTTCGAGCAGCGCAACCTCGCGGAGGAGGACGGCGAGCTCTGGCAGCCGCGGCGCTACGACCTGATCTTCTGTCGCAACGTGCTGATGTATTTCGTGCCCGAGGTCGCGCAGGCGGTGGTCGCGCGCATGGCCGGAGCGCTGGTGCCCGGCGGCTACCTGTTTCTCGGGCACGCGGAGACGCTGCGCGGGCTGTCCCAGCAGTTTCACCTGTGCCACACGCACGGCACGTTCTACTATCAGCTGGCCGCGAGCGGCCGCGAACGGCTCGAACCGCTCCCTCCCGCGCCGGCGCGTGGCGCCGCGCGCCTCGACCCCCTGCCGTTGCCGCTGGTGGATGCCTCGGACGGCTGGGTCGACGCCATCCGCAAGGCCGCCGAGCGCATCCAGGCGCTCAGCGCTCGATCCCCGACGAGCGAGCCACCTGCGGCCGGTCCGAGCTGGGACCTGCCCGGAGCGCTGGAGCTGTTGCGCCGGGAGCGCTTCGGCGAGGCGTTGCAGCTGGTGCGCTCCTTCCCCTCCGAGTCGGCGAGCGACCCCGACGTACTGCTGCTGCAGGCCGTGCTGCTCGCGCACAACGCCGAGCTCGGCGCGGCAGAGCAGGCCTGCCATCGCCTGCTGGCGCTGGACGAGCTCAACGCGGGCGCTCACTACGTGCTCGCGCTGTGCCGCGAGGGCGCCGGAGATCGGGCCACCGCGATCGAGCAGGATCAGGTGGCCGTGTACCTGGCGCCCAGCTTTGCCATGCCGCGCCTCCACCTCGGGCTGCTCGCGCGGCGGGCGGGTGAACGCGAAACGGCGCGACGCGAGCTCGAGCAGGCGCTGCAGCTGCTGCAGGGTGAAGACCCCTCGCGCCTGCTGCTCTTTGGCGGCGGCTTCCAGCGCGAGGCGCTGATCGCGCTGTGCCGGGCCGAGCTCGCGGCGGTGCGGAGCGCGCGATGAAGAAGGAACTCGGAGGCGACGTCCTGGGGCGCGCAGCGGAGCTGGCTCGCGCCTTCGACGCGGGCTTCGCCCGCCCGCCCGAGCCGCGCGCCCAGGAGCTGATCGACGTGCTGGCGATCCGGCTGGGCAACGCGCCGCACGCGCTGCGACTGGCTCAGGTGGCGGGCCTGTACGCGCAGCGCCCGATCGCGGCCTTGCCGAGCGCCGTGCCCGAGCTGCTCGGCCTGGTCAGCCTGCGAGCGGCGATCG
This sequence comes from Polyangiaceae bacterium, assembly GCA_035760985.1. Lineage (GTDB taxonomy): Bacteria > Myxococcota_A > Polyangia > Polyangiales > Polyangiaceae > SZUA-265. The sequence goes on along the minus strand of DASTRX010000236.1, from coordinate 44,304 downwards.
TACCCGTCTACGATCTGGCGAGCCTGCTCGGGCGCCCTGCACAGCAGGCCCCGCGCTGGCTGGTGCTGGCCGCCGCCGCTCCGGTCGCGCTCGCCTTCGATACGCTGGACGGCTACCGCCGGCTGGCGCCGGAGGCGATCGTGACGGGTCCGGCTCAGGCGGGTGCGGAGCGCGGCCCGGAGCTGGCGCGCGTGGAAGAAGAGTTGAGACCGATGGTGGATCTGCGGGCGGTGCTCGATCGAATCGCGGCGCGAGCCAGCGCCGCCCAGGGAGCGTGAGGGATGTTCGACAATTGGACCTTCGGCAAGAGAGTGGGCGCGGGCTTTGCGCTGGCGGGCGCAATCCTGGTCGTGATCGCGGTCGTCGGCTATCGCACCAGCGAGACCCTGATCGAGAATGATCACTGGGTGGATCACACGCACGAGGTGCGCACAACGCTCGCTGACCTGGCTGCGCAGCTCGCGCGCACCGAGGGCGCGATGCGCGGCTACGTGATCGGCAACAACGATGCATTCCTCGATCCCTATCGCACCGCGCTGGACGCCACCAACCGCGCCTTCGAGAGCGCGCGCACGCTGACCGCGGACAATCCGACCCAGCAGCGGCGGCTGAACACGCTGCGACCGATCATCGACCAGCGCATCGAGCACGCCCAGCGCACGATCGAGGCGCGCGCCAACGCCAGCTTCGATGCGGCTGCGAAGCTGGTGACGGCCCCCGAGGTCACGCAGATGACTCAATCCATCCGGGCCACCATCGCGGAGATGGATGCCGATGAGGAGCGCCTGCTCGCCACGCGCGCGCAGGAAGCCACCACCGCCTCGGAGACGACCAAGGCCGTGATGCTCTGGGGCAGTCTGACCGGAGCCGTGGCCGTCGCGCTGATCGGTTGGTTGATCGTCAGCTCGCTCGGGCAGCAGATCAGCAACGCCGTGCATCAGGTCCAGAGCTCCTCCACCGAGCTCCAGGCCGCCGCCAATCAGCAGGCCAGCGGCTCCAAGGAACAAGCCACCGCCATGAACGAGATCACAACCACGATCAGCGAGCTGCTGGCCACCTCGCGCCAGATCGCCGAGAGCGCGCAGCGGGTGGCGCAGATCGCCGAGCAGACGGCCAGCGCGGCGCGCGCGGGCGACGGCACGGTCCAGCGCGCGCACGAGTCGATCTCCGCGATCCGCCGGCAGGTGGACTCGATCGTCGGACACATGCTGGAGCTGGGCCGAAAGTCACAGCAGATCGGCGCCGTGCTGGACATCGTGTCCGAGCTGGCCGAGCAGACCAACATCCTGGCCATCAACGCCACGATCGAGGCGGCCGGCGCCGGGGATGCCGGCCGGCGCTTCGCCGTCGTGGCGGACGAGATTCGCAAGCTGGCCGATCGCGTCACGGGTTCGACCAAGGAGATCCGCGGCCTGATCGAGGACGTGCGCAGCGCGGTGAACACCACGGTGATGGCCACGGAGACGGGCTCCAAGGGGGTGGACGCCGGCTCCAAGCAGTTCGGCGACGTGGCCGCCGCATTCAAGCAGATCGCCGGCCTGGTCCAGACCACCACCGAGGCGGCGCGCGAGATCGAGCTCAGCACCAAACAGCAGAGCACGGCCGTGGAACAGGTAAACCTGGCCATCGCCAACGTGGCGCAGGCAACGCGCGAGACGGAAGCCAGCGCCGAGCAGACGCTGAACACCGCCTCCGAGCTGACCAAGATGTCCAAGGGACTGCTGCGCATCGTCCAGCCTCGAGTGGCCTGAAGCATGGCGCAGGACCCCTTCAAGTATTTCCGGGTCGAGGCGCACGAGCTGCTGGAGCAGTTCGGCAAGGGCGCGCTCGACCTGGAGAAGGGGCAGAACAGCGCGGAGACGGTGCACAAGCTCCTGCGCGTGGCGCACACGCTCAAGGGCGCGGCGCGCGTGGTGAAGCAGACCGCCATCGCCGACCACTCCCACGGCATTGAAGAGCTGCTGCAGCCTTACCGGGAGGCGGCCACGCGGGTCCCCCAGGCCACCATCGCGGCGCTGCTGCAGCGGCTGGAGGGGATCCGGGCAGCCCTGGCCGCGCTGGCCGCGCCGCCGCCGGAGCACCCCGGCGCGCCCGCTGCCGCCGCGGCGCTGCCCGCCCCGGCGGAAGAAGAGCTGCGCACCCTGCGCGCCGACGTGCGCGAGCTGGACGAGCTGCTGGAGGGCATCAACGAGACCCGCGCGCAGCTGCGCGCGGTGCAGAACAGCGCCGCCGGCATCCAGCGCGCGCGGCAGCTGACCGAGCAGCTGCTGGAGCAGCTGAACCGGCAGAGCGGTCGCGACGGCGCCCGGGCGACAGGCGTCGAGAAATGGGCGAGCCTGGCGGGCGAGCTGCAGGCCAGCGTGAGCGCGCTGGCGCAGAAGCTGGGCTCGGGCCTGGAACAGGTCCAGCGCGAGCTGAGCCAGGTGCGCGGCGCGGCCGAGCAGCTGCGGCTGGTGCCCGTCTCGAGTCTGTTCACGTCGCTGGAGCGCAGCGCGCGGGACTCCGCGCAGGCGCTGGAGAAGCAGGTCACGTTCACGGCCCAGGGCGGCGACGTGCGCCTCGACGCGCACGTGCTGGAGGTCGCGCGCGCCGCCCTGATGCAGCTGATCCGCAACGCGGTCGCGCACGGCATCGAGAGCCCGGCCGAGCGCCGCGCCGCCGGAAAGCCGCCGAGCGGCAAGATCTCGCTGGAGATCAGCCGGCGCAGCCGGCGCGTACGCTTTCGCTGCAGCGACGACGGCCGCGGGATCGACCTGGACGCCGTGAGGCGCACGCTGCAACAGCGCGGCATGCCGGAGCCGGAGCTCGGGCGGCTGGGGCGAGAGGAGCTGCTGCGCTCGCTGCTGCGCGGCGGCATCAGCACCGCGGCCAGGGTGAGCCAGGTCGCGGGCAGGGGCATCGGGCTGGATCTGGCGCGCAGCGCCGCAGAGCGGCTCGGCGGGCAGATCCGCGTCGACACCGAGAGCGGACGCGGTACGAGCTTCGAGCTCGTGCTGCCGCTGTCCGTCGCCTCGCTGGAGGCGCTGGTGGTCGAGGCGGAGGGTACCATCGCCAGCATCCCGCTCGACTCGGTGCGGCGCACGCTGCGTGTACCGAACGATCAGGTCTCCCACACCGAGCGCGGGCCCACCCTGCTCCACGAGGGCCGCGCCATCCCCTTCGTACCGCTCGCGCTCGCGCTGCGCGCGCGCTCCGGGCCGGAGCCGCTGCGCACCCAGGTCTGGTCCGTGCTGGTGATCGACGCGGGCGGGCTGGCTGCCGTGGGTGTGGACCGCTTGCTCGACACCGAGACCATCGTGCTGCGGCCGCTCCCGCAATACGCGCCCGCGGAGCCGATCGTCGCCGGGGCCTCGCTCGATGCGGACGGCAACCCGCGCCTGGTGCTCGACCCCGAGCAGCTGGTGGCGGAGGCGGGCCGCGGGCGCTTTGCCGAACAGGCTGCGCGCGCCGAGCGGCGCTCGATCCTGGTGATCGACGACTCGCTGACCACGCGCATGCTGGAGCAGAGCATCCTGGAGTCCGCCGGCTACACCGTGGACACGGCCAGCTCGGCGGAAGAGGGGCTGCTGCGAGCGCGCCAGCAGCGCTACGCCCTGTTTCTGGTCGACGTCGAAATGCCGGGCATGGACGGCTTCGGCTTCGTGCAGCGCACGCGCGCCGACCCGGAGCTGAGCAAGGTGCCGGCCATCCTGGTCACGTCCTTGTCCGCACCCGAGCACCTGCAACGCGGCAAGGACGTGGGCGCCAGCGGCTACGTGATCAAGAGCGAGTTTGATCAAGCCGATCTGCTGGAGCGGATCCGGAAGCTCGTGGAGTAGGATGATGAAGAGACGCGTACTTCTGGTCGAGGATTCCGCGACCGTCCGGGGACGGTTGCGGGAAGTGCTGGAGAGCGATCCCGAGCTGGAGCTGGTGGGCGAGGCCTGCGACGGCAAGCGCGCCATCGAGCTGTGCCAGGAGCTACGCCCGGACGTCGTGACCATGGACATGATGCTGCCGGTGATGAGCGGCCTGGCCGCGACGGAATACATCATGGCGCACTGCCCGACGCCGATCCTGATCGTGTCGGCCTCGATCAACCGCGGCGAGGTGTTCAAGACCTACGAGGCGCTGGCGGCAGGCGCCGTGGACGTGCTGGAAAAGCCGCGTGGCGACGAGCCCGATGGCAGCTGGGAGCGCAAGTACCTGCAGACGCTGAAGCTGGTCTCGCGCATCCGCGTGATCACCCATCCGCGGGCGCGCCTGCGGCGGCCCGACCCCGACCCGGTCCAGCGCTCCAGCGAGCCGCCGCCGCAGCGCGAGTACGGGCTGGTCGCGATCGGCGCGTCCACGGGCGGGCCCGGCGCGATCGTCGAGGTCCTGCGCGGCCTGCCCCCGGAATTTCGCTTGCCGGTGCTGATCGTGTTGCACATCAGCGAGCCATTCGGCTCGGCCTTCGCGGACTGGCTCGACACGCAGACCGCACGGCCCGTCGCCTACCCGAGCGACGGCGACCTGCTGTCGGCCGCCAGCGGGCGCGTGGTGATGGCGCCTCCGGGCCGGCACATGACCGTGCAGAACGGCCGCCTCCGGCTCACCCGCGAAGCCGAGCGCCACTCGTGCCGGCCCTCCGTGGACGTGCTCTTCGAGTCGCTCGCGCACGAGTGCGGCTCGACTACCGCCGCGTGCCTGCTGACGGGCATGGGGCGCGACGGAGCCGCCGGGCTGCTGGCGCTGAAGCGCGCCGGAGCGCTGACCATCGCGCAGGACGAAGCCAGCTGCGTCGTCTATGGCATGCCGCGCGAAGCGGTGCTGCTGAACGCCGCGCAGCGTGTCCTGCCGCTCTCCGAAATCGCCCCGACGCTGCGGCGTGCGACGGGCCAGCGCGCTGGAGGCCTGCCATGAGCGGAACGGTGTTGATCGTGGACGACAGCCTGACCGTGCGCATGGACCTCAGCGACGCCTTTTCCGCGGCCGGCTTTCGTGCCCAGCCCTGCGCAACGGCGCGAGAAGCGCTCGAGATCCTGGGCCGCAGCACGCTGGAGGTGGTGGTGCTGGATGTGCTCTTGCCCGACGGCAACGGCGTCGACTTGCTGCGAGAGGTGCGCAGCTCCGCGCTGAACGCGCGCGCCATCGTGCTCATGCTCTCGTCGGAGGCCGAGGTCAAGGACCGCATCCGCGCGCTCTCGAAAGGCGCCGACGAGTACGTGGGCAAGCCCTACGACTCGAGCTACGTGATCGCCAAGGCGCGCGAGCTGCTGCGCTCCCGCGTCGGCGCCGCGGCGCCGGAGCAACCCACCGTGCTGGTGATCGACGACAGCCTGACCTTCCGGGCTGAGCTCTGCCACGCCCTGGAGCGCGCGGGCTACCGCGTGCTGAGCGCCTCCAGCGGCGAGGAGGGGCTGCGCGTCGCTGCCGCCCAACGGCCGAGCGCCGTGGTGGTGGACGGCGTCCTGCCGGGGATCGATGGAGCCACGGTGATCCGGCGCATGCGTCTGGACGCCGCGTTGCGCTCGCTGCCGTGCCTGCTGCTGACGGCCTCGGAAGATCAGGAGGCGGAGCTGACCGCGCTCGACGCCGGCGCCGACGCCTTCGTGCGCAAGGCCGAAAACGTCGAGGATCTGGTGGTGGCGCGGCTGGCGGCGGCGCTGCGCAACGTCGCGACGCCCGCCAGCGAGACCGTGAGCTTGCTCGGCCCGCACAAGGTGCTGGCCGTCGACCACGATCCCGCGTCGCTGCAGGCGCTCGGCGATTGCCTGCGCCAGGAGGGCCATGAGGTCACGCTGGCACACTCCGCCGAGGAGTCGCTGGAGCTGCTGGCCGTGCAACGCGTCGACTGCATCCTGATGCGACTGGAGATGCCGGGCATGGGCGGCAAGGAGGCCTGCCGGCGCGTCAAGGCGGCGCCGGGCGTGCGCGACACGCCGCTGATCCTGCTGGCGGCCGAGGAGGACCGCGCCGCCATGCTGGACGGGCTCTCCTGCGGAGCCGACGACTGCATCGCCTGGTCGGGGCAGCTCGACGTGCTGCGCGCGCGCGTGCGGGCGCAGCTGCGGCGCAAGCAGTTCGAGGACGAGAACCGCCGCTCGCGCGAGCTGCTGCTGCAGCGCAAGCTGGAGGCGGCCGAGGCGCGCGCCGCTCGCGAGCTGGCAGAGACCCGGGCCGAGCTGATCCAGGAGCTGGAGCGCAAGAACCGCGAGCTGGAGGCCTTCAGCTACTCGGTCTCGCACGATCTGCGCGCGCCGCTGCGCAGCATCGACGGCTTCAGCCAGGTCCTGCTCGAGGATCAATTCGATCGGCTCGACGCCGACGGGCAGCGCCACCTGCAGCAGGTGCGCAAGTCCGCGCAGCGCATGGGCGAGCTGATCGACGACCTGCTGGAGCTGTCGCGCGTGGGCCGCGCGGAGCTGCACCGCGCCGAGGTGGACCTCTCCGCGCTGGCGCGCGAGGTCGCCTCCGAGCTGCAACGGCGCGAGCCGGAGCGCGCGCTGGAGCTCGTGGTCCAGCCGGGGCTGCATGCGGACGCCGACGCGCGCCTGCTGCGGATCGTGTTCGAGAACCTGCTGGGCAACGCCTGGAAGTTCACGCGCAAGGTCCCCAGCGCTCGCATCGAGGTCGGTCGCGCCGGCAACGGCGCCGGGGCAGCGCTCTTCGTCAGGGACAACGGCGCCGGCTTCGCCATGTCCTACGCCGACAAGCTGTTCCGCCCCTTCCAGCGGCTGCACACGGAAGCCGAGTTCCCGGGCACGGGGATCGGGCTCGCGACCATCCAGCGCATCATCGACCGCCACGGCGGCCGGGCCTGGGCGGAGGGCGAGGTCGGACGGGGAGCCGCGTTTTATTTCACGCTCAGCCCGGGGTCGCATCGCACGGGGTGAGGCTGTTGGCCAGGCGACCCAAAGGCCCCGCAGGAGACACATCACAGCTAATCCACAGCTGTGGATAACCCCGGATCTGCGCCCCCAACTCCTGTGTACAAGGCCCGGAAACGCTGCGCGCCACCGCCCGGGATATCCACATCCCTGGACTCGGCGGGCTCTATCCACAACCCTCGAGCAGGCTGCGTCCGGCGCTTCTCCTCAGCCCGACCGCATTACATCCTCTGCAATTTTAGGCCCTTACAGCGCTATCCCCAGTCTCCACAGGCCCTACTACCTCTGCTCCCATTTTTAAAAATTTTGAAAACTCCCCCGTAGTTTCTTTCGTGATCAGGCCCGACCTGGGGATGACCCCGCACGGGTCTGCCCTCACCCGGAGCGGCTCACGCGCCCTCACGAACCAGGCTGTTGCTGCAGGTGGGACGCGCCCTCACGTCGCGCCTCGGCGCGCCAGGGGCTGGAAGTGTCGCCCCCGCTTCGCTAGAGGGGAAAGACGATGCACGCGGTAGTCAGCAAGCGGGACCTGGTGCGGGTTCTGGCCCGATGCCAGGGGGTCGCCGACAAGAAGAGCACGATGCCCGTGCTGGGGAATGTGCTCCTCGAGGCGCGCAAGAACGGCGAGCTCGCGCTGGCTGCCACCGACCTGTACCTGGCCGTGAGCGGCAGCATCCCGGGTCAGGTCGATCGCGTGGGATCGGTGGCAGTGGGAGCTCGCGACTTCTTCGAGCGCGTGAAGATGATGCCCGAGGGCAACATCACGCTCACCATGCAAGGCGATGGCGCGCTGACCATGCGCGCGCAAGGCCAGCCACGTCGCTATACGCTCAAGGGCTTGCCCGGCAGCGAGTTTCCGACGGTGCCTCAGCCCGGTGAGGGCGCGGCGCCCATGAGCTTGAGCACGCAGACGGTCTCGGACCTGATCGCCAAGACGCACTTCTCGATCGCCGCGGATGACACGCGGCCGCACCTGAACAGCGCGCTGTTCCAGTGGGAAGGTCAGCGCGTGCGCATGGTGACCACGGACGGTCATCGCCTGTCGAAGCTGGAGATCGTCGTGCCGGAGCGCGAGGGCAACGCCTCGATGTTGATCCCGCTCAAGGGCATCCACGAGCTCAAGCGCCTGTGCGACGAGGCCGCCAGCGAGGGCGTGTCCACGATCACCGTGCTGCAGAGCGGCACCAGCGCGTTCTTCCGCGTGCCCAACCTGCAGCTGAGCGTGAAGCTGGTCGAGGTGCAGTTCCCGCCCTACGCCCAGGTGATCCCGCAGAGCACGCAGCATCGGGTGGTGGCGCCGCGCGCGCTCCTGGCGGACGCGCTCAAGGCGGTCTCGCTGGCGGCCAGCGAGCGCACCGGCGGCATCAAGCTCAGCCTCAACGCCAACGTCATGACCTTCGCCAGCGAGAGCCCGGAGAGCGGCGAGGGCTTCGACGAGGTGCCCGTGGAGTATACCGGGCAGGCGCTGACGGTCGGCTTCAATGCCGGCTACCTGCTGCAGGTGTTGAGCACGATCGAGCAGCCCGACGTGGTGCTCGGGGTCAGCGGAGAGCTGGATCCGGCGACGCTCCAGCCCGACAACGCGCCCGAGGGCTTCGAGTACCTCGCGGTGATCATGCCCATGCGCATCTGATCCAGCGCTGAGCGGAGAGCTGGTGGTGTCAGGCCCGGGCAGCGCTGCGTTGCGCATCACGCGCCTGCGGCTCGAGAGCTTCCGCAACATCCCCAAGCTGAGCTTCGAGCCAGCGCCGCGCTTCAACGTCATCTCCGGCGACAACGGCCAAGGCAAGACCAGCCTGCTGGAGGCCATCTACTGCCTGGCCACGACGCGCAGCTTTCGCACCGAGCAGATCAAGGAGCTGCGGCGGGACGTGGCGTCCTTTGCGCGCGTCGACGCCGAGCTGCTGGATGGCGATCAGCGCCGCAGCCAGCGCCTGACGCTCAGCGCCGAGGGCCGCGGCGTCTATCTGGATGAGCAGAAGGTGGCTCGCCTGAGCGAGTACGCCATCCGCACGCCCGTGGTGGTGTTTCATCCCGGCGATCTGGAGCTGACCATGGGCGGAGCGACCGCGCGCCGCGACCTGCTCGATCGCGTGGGGTTGTTCGGCGACCCGTCGCTGCTGGACGATCGCAGGCGCTATCGCCAGGCGCTGCGCGAGCGCCAGAAGGCGCTGGAGCTGCGTGGCGAGCACGCGCCAGAGCTGGACGCGTACGAGACGCTGGTGGCCCAGCACGGGGCGCGCCTGTGCAGCAGCCGCGCGCGCGCCGCCGAGGAGCTGGCGAGCGCGGCGCAGCCCGGCTTCCGGCGCCTGGCGGCCGCAGATCTGACCCTGGAGATGGCCTACAAGCCCGGCGGCTCCGGCTCGGAGCAGGAGTTTCGCAGCGAGCTCGCCGCGCGCCGCGGCAACGATCGGCGCCGGCACGCCGCCAGCTATGGCCCGCACAAGGACGACCTGACGCTGACCGTCGGTGGCCGGCTCGCGCGCAAAACCGCGTCCCAGGGCCAGCACCGGATCCTGGCGCTGAGCCTCAAGCTCGGCGAGCTGCACGCGATCGAACGCGCCCGCGCAGCGCATCCGCTGCTGCTGCTGGACGACGTCTCGAGCGAGCTCGACCCCACGCGCATCGGCGCCGTGCAGAGCTTTCTGCGGGAGAGCCAGAGCCAGGTGTTTGTGACCACGACCCGCGCGGATCTGTTCCAGACGCCCGGCGCGGGGCCGCTGGAGCGGCGCGATTACCGGCTCCGGGCGGGGCTTTTGGAGCCCTCGGAGTGAGCCCGCCCAGCGCCCCTGCTCGGCAGTCTGTGAGCCCCTTAAAACACTCGTGATCTCCAACACTTCCCGAGCTCGGGAAGCTTGCTGTGGAGCGCGCGGGCGACTATACTGAAACAGCCCCTCGGGGAGACTGGCGGCACAGCCACGGCTCATTGGCCGACGTGCTCTTTGCAGCCAGTCTTTGCAGCGAGTGTTTCGCGAGTCCGCGATCCCCCGGAGCGGCGGGCAGGAAATCAGACTTTGACGACGGATCTGCATACGGTTGACGCAGCATCGAACCCCCCTCTCAACGCGAGCGCGGCTGCTGCCAGCGCCACGGCCGCAGCGGTGGCCCCCTCCGCGGCGGTGAGCACGCCTCCGGCGGAGCCCGCGCCGAAAGACAGCTACGGCTCGGAAAACATCACCGTGCTCGAGGGGCTGGAGGCTGTGCGCAAGCGCCCGGGCATGTACATCGGCGATGTGCACGACGGCTCGGCGCTGCACCATCTGGTCTGGGAGTGTGTCGACAACGCGGTCGATGAGCACCTGGCGGGTCACTGCAAGAAGATCTCGGTCACGCTGCTGGAAGACGGCAGCTGCGCCGTGGAGGACGACGGGCGTGGCATCCCGGTCGACATGCACGAGCGCGGCGTGAGCGCCGCCGAGGTGGTCATGACGATGCTGCATGCCGGCGGCAAATTCGACCACTCGAGCTACAAGGTGAGCGCAGGCCTGCACGGCGTGGGCGTGAGCGCGGTCAACGCGGTCTCCGAGCACCTGAAGCTGGAGGTGCGGCGCCAGGGCCACGTCTGGGTGCAGCACTACCATTGCGGCGTGCCCGAGGCGCCGCTCGCGAAGGCGGGCGAGACCAGCGCCACCGGCACCACGATCACCTTCCTGCCGGACAAGACGATCTTCACCGACATCACCTTCCGGCACGATTTGCTGGCGAGCCGCCTGCGCGAGCTGGCCTTCCTCAACTCGGGCCTGGTGATCCGCCTGCGCGACGAGCGCAACGAAGAGGTGGACGACGTCTTCGAGTACAAGGGCGGCATCCGCGAGTTCGTGGCACTGCTCAGCCAGAGCAAGGAGCCGGTGCACGAAGAGGTGGTCGCCTTCGCCACCGAGGTGCCGCTGCAGAACGGCCGCGGCGACATGCTGGCGCTGGACGTCGCGCTGCAGTGGACCGGCAGCTACACCGAGCAGATCAGCTGCTACACGAACAACGTCCACAACAAGGACGGCGGCACGCACCTGACCGGCCTGCGCTCCGCGCTCACGCGCACGCTGAACGCGTACGGCACCGCGCAGAACCTGCTGAAAGACGTCAAGAACGGGCTGACCGGCGACGACGCGCGCGAGGGGCTGATCTGCGTGCTGCACGTCAAGCACCCGGACCCGTCCTTTGACTCACAGACCAAGAGCAAGCTGGTTTCCAGCGAGGTCAAGGGCGTCGTCGAGAACGCGGTCAGCGAGCACCTGGGCCGCTTCCTGGAGGAGCACCCGCAGGTCGCGCGCAAGATCGTGGACAAGGTCGTGATCGCCGCCAAGGCGCGCGAGGCCGCACGCAAGGCGCGCGAGGTGGTGCGCAAGGGCGTGCTGGACACGACCAGCCTGTCCGGCAAGCTCGCCGACTGCCAGAGCAAGGACCCGTCGCAGAGCGAGATCTACATCGTCGAGGGAGAGAGCGCCGGCGGCAGCGCCAAGCAGGGCCGGGATCGGCGCTTTCAGGCGATCCTGCCGCTGAAGGGCAAGATCCTGAACGTGGAGCGCGCGCGCATCGACCGCATGCTCTCCTCGGAGGTGGTGGCGACGCTGATCTCCGCGCTGGGCTGCGGCATCGATGAATCCGGCGGCTTCGACGTGTCGAAGCTGCGCTACCACAAGATCATCCTGATGACGGACGCCGATGTCGACGGCTCCCACATCCGCACCCTGCTGCTCACCTTCTTCTATCGGCAGATGCCCCAGCTGATCGAGCAGGGCCACCTGTTCATCGCGCAGCCGCCGCTGTTTCGCGCGCGCAAGGGCAAGAAGGATCTGTACCTCAAGGACATCGGGGGCATGGATCGCTACTTGACCGAGAACGGCATCGCCAAGCTGAGCGTGCAGTCGCAGCGAGGCCCGCTGCTCTCCGGGTTGCCGCTGCTGCAGCTCGCCCAGCGTCTGAGCCGCTTCCGGGCCAACCTCGACGCCCTGGAGCGCCGCTGCGACCGGCGCGCCATCGTGGCCTTCCTGCACGCCGCGGACCCGGCGACGGTGAAGTTCGATCAGCCGGAGTCCCTGCGGCCCATCGCGCAGGACATGCAGGCGTGGCTGACCAAGCGCCACCCGGAGCTCTGCCCGTTGCACGTCAACGTGCTCGCACCCAGCGACGCGCGGCCGGGAGCGCTGGAGGTCAAGTTCCGGCCCGGCGCGGCAGCGCGCCTGGTGCAGATCAACGAGGAGCTGGTCGAGAACCCGCGCTTCCGTGAGCTGATGTCGATCGAGCAAGACGTGCGCTCGATCGGACCCGCGCCGTACGTCGCGCGCGTCGAAGGCCAGCCCGACGTGGAGCTGGCCGACAGCGCCGCGCTCGACACGTTCATCCAGGATCGCGGCCGCAAGGGCGTCGTGCTGTCCCGCTACAAGGGCCTCGGTGAAATGAACGCCGAGGAGCTCTGGGAGACCACCATGAACCCCGACGCGCGCACCCTGCTCGGCGTGCGCATCGAGGATCAGGTCGGCGCCGACGAGCTGTTCAGCGTGCTGATGGGCGACCAGGTCGAGCCGCGGCGCAGTTTTATCGAGAAGAACGCGCTGAACGTCAAAAACCTGGATATTTGAGGCCCCCCACGACTCCAGGATGCGCCCGGGTTGCGTCCCCCGGGCGCTCCGATACCTTGCGGGTGAGTCATGGCTAGCCCACTGGCACGCGAAATCGCCCGAGCCTCGCTGCTGCTTGCTGCGCTGGGATGCGCGGTCGACGACCGCGGCGTCGGCATTGCTCAGCTCTCCACCGCCGGAGCCAGCGGCGCGGACGGCACCGGCGGCTCGAGCGATGCTCGCGAGGTCGTGGGCGCTGCCGGCGGCGCGGTCGCGGGCGCTGGCAATTCGCTGGCAGCGGGCGGCAGCGCGAGCGCTGGCGACGCGCCGGGCCTGCTGCGCTCCGCCAGCGTGGCGCAGGACTTCGGACTGGTCGAGCTGCAAGGCACTCCCGCCGAGTTCAGCTGGGTGCTCGAGAACGCCGGCGATCTGCCGCTCGGGCCGATCACGCTGACGAGCACCAGCAGCGAGTTCGGGCTCGAGAACGGCTGCACGGGCTCGCTCGAGGGGCATGGCAGCTGTGAGATCCAGGTCCGCTTTGCCCCGAGCAGCGTGGGCTTGAAGACGGCGGAGCTGAGCGCGAGCAGCGGGTCGAGCTCGCTGCCGCTGCTGGTGACCGGCACGGGCGCCATCCGTCTCGACCTGGTGCGCAGCGGAGGCGGCGCGGGTGAGGTGCTTTCCGACCCGCCGGGGATCAACTGCGGGGGCACGTGCAGCGCGCTCTTCACGTCGAGCTCGGTACGGCTCCTGGCCCGTACCACGAACGGCTCGAATGCCTTCTTCTCGGGCTGGTCGGCGCCGGAGTGCGCGGGGCCCGGCCGCGAATGCACGCTGAATCTGGCGGCTCCGCGCAGCATCACGGCCACGTTTCAGCCGATGCAAAGCAACCTGGTGTTCTTGTCCTCCATCGCGACGCGCCCGGATCTCGGCAGCGTGGAGGCCTACGATGCGATGTGCAACCGGCTCGCCACGGAGGCGGGCATCAACGATCAGGCGGGCACGGGGTATCTGGCTGCGCTCTCCAGCAGCAACCTGGACGTACGCACGCGCTTGACCAGCATCGGCACGGGGTGGACGCGCATGGATGGGCGGCCCTTCGCGGCCAATGCCGCTGCTCTGCTGGATCAGAACCGGGTGCTCTACCCCATTCGCTACGACGAGCGCGGGGGCGACCAATTGACCACGGCCGCGAACCCGGACGTCTACGTCATGACGGGAAGCAACCCGGACGGTACGGTGAGCCCCTTCAGCTGCAACGACTGGGCGGACGCGACCGCCAATGCGCAGACAGACATTGGCTATCCCACGGGAGGGCCGACAGCCTGGAGCACCACCATCCCGATCGCGTGCAACGCGGTCCCCTATCACGTCGCCTGCTTTGGCCGTACCAGGACGGGCGCCGTCCCGATCGCATCTTTCACGGGCAAGCGCGTCTGGCTGTCCAACACACCGTTCGTACCGGGCGGCCTCAGCCCGGACCAGCAGTGCACCGCGGATCGCCCCGCCGGTGTGAGCGCCGGCCGCGCCTTGCTGCCCTACAGTGTTCAGCCCGGCGCGGCAGTGCTGGATCTGAACGCCAACTATGTGCGGACCGATGGGCAGCTGGTGGGAACGGGCCAGCAGATCTTCGACCAGCAGCCGCTGAGCGGGATCTGGCTGCACGGCAACGGGCAGCCGGAGACCGCCGTGCTCGCCCGCGCGTGGTCCGGCGATCGCGATTTCAACGAGCGCCTCTCGGCCGCGGAGACGTGCGATGACTGGACGAGCCCCGCGCAGACGGGTTTTGCGGGCTATGTGCAGACGGCGGAGCCGACCTTCTTCTGGGGCTTCGGGGTTCCCCAGCCCTGCTCCAACACCTTCCACTACCTGTACTGCGTGGAACCCTGAGACAGGGCCAGGGAGACCTTTGAGCCCGGCGGCCGAACCAGCTCGCCACGGCTCGACAACGCCAGAACACGACGCACCTTAGGGCGGACCTGGCGGTCGAGCCGAACGAAGGGGTGCGGCTCGGGCTGCCACGTTCGCAGGGTAGCAACATGCAAATGGATCAGATGACCACGAAGAGCCGCGAGGCTCTCAGCGCGGCGATGGATAGCGCCGTCCGCCAGGGGCATCCCGAGCTCTTTCCCGCCCACCTGCTGCTCGCCATTCTGGGTCAGCGCGATGGCGTGGGCCCGGCGCTCGTCGAGCGCACCGGCGCTTCTGTGCGAGCGCTGGAGAACGAATTTCGGCAGCAGCTGGAGGCGTTGCCAAAGGTGTCGGGGGGCGCGGCGCCCAGCCTGCACCGGCGCACCATCCAGCTGATCAACAAGGCCGAGGACGAAGCCAAGCGTCTGAAGGATGACTTCGTCTCGGTGGAGCATTTTCTGCTCGGTGCCGCGGCTCACGACAAGGACGTGCAGGCGATCTTCGACCGGCACGGGCTGTCGTACGACAAGCTGCTGCGCGCGCTCTCGGAGATCCGCGGATCGCAGCGCATCACCGATCAGGACCCGGAAGGGAAGTTCCAGGCGCTGGACAAGTACACGCGCGACCTGACGCGGCTGGCGCGCGAGAACAAGATCGACCCGGTGATCGGGCGTGACGAAGAGATCCGGCGCGTGATGCAGGTGCTCAGCCGCCGCACCAAGAACAACCCGGTGCTGATCGGCGAGCCCGGCGTCGGCAAGACGGCGATCGCCGAGGGCATCGCCCAGCGCATCGCCGCCGGCGATGTGCCCGAGTCCTTGAAGGACAAGCGACTGCTGGCGCTGGACCTATCGAGCATGGTCGCCGGTGCCAAGTACCGCGGCGAGTTCGAGGACCGGCTCAAGGCGGTGCTGAAGGAGGTCGAGGCCGGGCAGGGCTCGATCGTGCTGTTCATCGATGAGCTGCACACGCTGGTCGGCGCCGGCGCGGCGGAAGGCGCCATGGACGCCGCCAACATGCTCAAGCCTGCTCTGGCGCGCGGCGAGCTGCGCGCGATCGGCGCGACCACGCTGGACGAGTATCGCAAGCACATCGAGAAGGACGCGGCCCTGGCGCGGCGCTTTCAGCCGGTCATGGTCGACCAGCCCTCGGTCGAGGCCACGATCGCGATCCTGCGCGGCTTGAAGGAGCGCTACGAGGTCCACCATGGCATCCGCATCCAGGATGCGGCGCTGGTCAGCGCGGCGGTGCTCAGCCATCGTTACATCAGCGATCGCTTCTTGCCGGACAAGGCCATCGACCTGGTCGACGAGGCCGCCAGCAAGACCAAGATGGAGATCGACAGCCTGCCGTTCGAGATCGACCAGCTCGAGCGCAAGCTGATGCAGCTGCGCATCGAGGAGCAGGCGCTCAAGCGCGAGCGCGACGACGCCTCCAAGGCGCGCCTGAGCGAGCTCTCGCGCGAGGTGGCGGAGCTGTCTTCGCAGCGTGACACGGCCCGTGCCCAGTGGCTGCGCGAGAAGGAGATGATCACCAAGCTGCGCGAGAATCAGAAGGCGCTCGAGGATCTGCGCGGGCAGGAGGAGCAGGCGCGGCGGCGCGGTGACCTGGGCAAGGCGGCCGAGATCCTCTACGGCAGCATCCCCGCCAAGGAGAAAGAGCTGACCAGCCTGCGGGCTGAGCTGGCGCAGGTCCAGGAACGCGGCGGCTACCTCAAGGAAGAGGTGACGGAAGAGGACATCGCTGCGGTCGTCGCCAAGTGGACCGGTATTCCTGTCTCGCGCATGCTGGAGAGCGAGATGCAGAAGCTGCTGCGCATGGAGGAAGGCCTGCGCAAGCGCGTCGTCGGTCAGGAAGACGCGCTGCGTGCCGTGGCCAACGCGGTCCGGCGCTCGCGGGCGGGTCTGTCCGACGAGCGGCGCCCGATCGGGTCGTTCATCTTCCTGGGGCCCACCGGCGTCGGCAAGACGGAGACGGCGCGCGCCCTCGCGGAGTTCCTGTTCGACGACGAGCGCGCCATGATCCGCATCGACATGAGCGAGTACATGGAGCGCCACGCGGTCTCGCGCTTGATCGGCGCGCCACCCGGCTACGTCGGCTACGACGAGGGCGGGCAGCTCACCGAGCCCGTGCGGCGCCGGCCGTACAGCGTGATCTTGTTCGACGAGATCGAGAAAGCGCACCCCGACGTGTTCAACACGCTATTGCAGCTGCTCGATGACGGGCGGCTCACGGACGGGCAGGGCCGCACGGTGGACTTCAAGAACACGGTGGTCATCGCCACCAGCAACATCGGTTCGGAGGCGCTGGCTCGCATCGAGGAGCGCGCGGACCAGGATGAAGAAGCGCTGGCGCGCCAGCTGCAAGAGGTGGCGCTCGAGGCTCTGCGCAAGCACTTCCGGCCCGAGTTCATCAACCGCATCGACGAGACGGTGGTGTACCGCCGGCTGGGTCGGGAACAGATCCGCAAGATCGTCGACATTCAGCTCAGCGGCTTGCAGCAGCGCCTGGGGCGGAGGAACCTCACGCTCGAGGTCCGGGACGAGGCGCGCGATCTGCTCGCCAACATCGGCTTCGATCCTCAGTTCGGGGCCCGGCCGCTGAAGCGGGCGATCCAGCGCCACCTGGAGGACCCGCTGGCGCAACGGGTGCTGGCCGGGGAATTCCCCGGGGGATCGACGATCGTCGCCTCCGCGCGCAACGGTGAGATCACGCTCGAGACCGCGCGCTCCGCCGCCGCCTGAAGAAGCAGAAGCCCATCCCCCGCCTTTCGGTGGACGAGGCGGGGGGTTGGGCTAGGCTGGGAGCGTGAACCTGGATTTCGCCGGCTTCGGCATCTGGTACATCGTGTTCTTGTTCAGCACGGTGGCCCACGAGGCAGCCCACGGCTACGCGTCGTACCTGGGCGGCGACAGCACGGCCTACAACCACGGGCAAGTGACGCTCGATCCGATCGAGCACATCCGGCGCTCACCCTGGGGCATGGTGCTGATCCCGATCCTGACCTTCTTCCAGATGGGCTGGATGATGGGCTGGGCCTCGACGCCCTTCGACTCCGAGTGGGGCAAGCGCTTCCCCATTCGGCAGGCGCTGATGAGCCTGGCGGGCCCGGCCGCCAACTTCGCGCTGGCGCTGATCGGCATCCTGATCATCAAGTCGCTGCTCGCGGCGCAGGTGTTCGAGATGCCCCATCACTTCAGCTTCACGCAGCTGGTGCGGCAGGCGGGCGAGCCGCAGGCGGGCTCGCTCGTCAATGGACTGGCCATGGCGCTCTCGGTGCTGGTGAACCTGAACGTGCTGCTCGGGTTGTTCAATTTGATCCCGGTTCCGCCGCTGGACGGCGCCGGCATCGTCGAGGGTCTGTTCCCGAAGTCGCTGGGCAAGTTGTACGACCAGCTGCGCGAGATCCCCGTGTTGCAGATCGTGGGCCTGCTGGTGGCGTGGAACCTATTTCCAAAGCTATCCGCGCCGGCCTTTCTGATCGTGATCGGGCTGGTTCGCCCGGGCTAGCGGATGGCGCAAGCACGGCGATTCTCGCCCGCGGCGCGCCTGCGCAGCTTCGTCTACGCGGGCCGCGGCCTGTGGATCGTGCTGTCCTCGCAGCACAACAGCTGGATCCATGCGACCGCCACGCTGCTGGTGGTGGCGGCGGGCGTGGCGCTGGGCGTCTCGCGACTGGAGTGGCTGGCGCTGCTGTTGGCGATGGCCCTGGTGTGGAGCGCGGAGGCCTTCAACACCGCGATCGAGCTCGTGTCCGACGCGGCGCAGCCGGAGTTTCACCCGCTGATCCAGAAAGCCAAGGACGTCGCCGCCGGCGCGGTGCTGATCAGCGCGCTGGGCGCGCTCGCCGTCGGGGCGCTGGTGTTCGTGCCGCACCTGTTCTGAAGAGAGCGCTCTCTGAGCGGGGCGTTCAGAACAGCACCCACAGGTCGTAGACGGCGTGCGTCCAGACCGCGGGCGCGAAGCCGCGCGTCACGTAGATCAACGTGAAGACCAGGCCGCACACGGCCCGGAACACGAACACGCGCCCGTCGAGCGCCTCGCCGAACGTGCCCAGGTGATGCCAGGCGCTGAACAGGCACGCGGAGAACAGCGCCCAGCCGCAAGCCAGCAAGGCGCGCCGCCACCAGGATTTCGACGGCCAGAGCACGCGCAGGCAGCGCAGACCCAGGCCGAACACCCCCACGCGGAACGCGATCTCCTCGTAGAGCCCTGCCCCGAGGCTCATCACCGCGCCGGCGAAATGGCGCTCCAGTCCCACGCCCAGGAACAATCGGCCGACGACCGCCGCAGCGATCAGGCGCATCGCCACCGCGTACAACACGCCCTCCAGCGCGAGCCAGGCGAAGCTCTGCCAGCGAAACACCTGCCGGCGCCCGAGCAGGGCGAGCACGGTCACGAAGGTCGCCCCGATCCCGATGGTGAACGCCACGTAGGAGACCCGGCTCTGGTTGGCCAGCTCCACCAGATACTGCGTGACCAGATCCGCCGCGTTGCGCACGGGCAGAAAGATGACGCCCAGGTGATACGCCACGAAGATGGGCAGCGTCAGCCCGAGATCGGTGCGCGCGTTGCTGGGCGCCAGCACCGCCGCTCCGCTATTTTCTCGTCGAGCGTCCGCGTCGCGGCTCATGCCATCTCGCAGTTGGGGCAATTGTACACGCGTGTTCCGGTTTGATCATCCGTGAAGGCGCGCACTACCCTGGAGGCCAGAACCCAGCAGGGGGTTCTCACAACGATCGGATCAGACGATGGACCTGACGAGACGCGAAGCATTTGGCGCTCTGGCGCTGGGCTCGGTAGCTCTGTTGCACTCTCCGCGGGCGGGCGCCGCACCGGGCAAGCAAGGGTCGGGCAAATCTGAAGCGGGCAAGCACACGCCGCTGCCCTTGCCGTTCGACCCCAAGAGGTTGAAGGGCATCAGCGAGAAGTTGATCGTATCGCATCACGACAACAACTACGCCGGCGCGGTCAACAATCTGAACAAGGTGGAGGGCGAGCTCGAGCGCGTGAACAAGGACACGCCCGGCTTCATCGTCGGCGGCTTGCGCGAGCGCGAGCTGACCTTCACCAACTCGGCGATCCTGCACGAGCTCTACTTCGGCAACCTGGGCGGGAGCGGCAAGCCGGGCGGCGCGATCGAAAAGGCGCTCGCCGACCGCTTCGGCAGCTTCGGGCGCTGGGAGGAGGGCTTTCGGGCCACGGGAGCCAGCCTCGGCGGCGGCAGCGGCTGGACGGTGCTGGCCTTCAATTTTCACAGCGGCGCTCTGAACACCTACTGGGCGGGCAACCACACGCAAGCCGTCGCTTTCGGCGAGCCGCTGCTGGTGATGGACATGTACGAGCACGCCTATCAGATGGATTACGGCGCCGCGGCCGCGAAGTACATCGAAGCCTTCTTCAACAACATCCAGTGGGATGAAGTCAACCGCCGCTTCGAGCGAGCCCAGAAGGCCTTCACGGCCCTGCGCGCGTAGCCGCGCTCAGCTCGGACCGAGGTTGTAGACCAGCCACAGAACCAGCGCGGCCCAGGAGAACACGACGGCGACGAACGGCCCGTCGCGCAACATCTCCTGGGTCGGGCTCTCCGCCGCGGGCCGGGTGCGCACGAGCACCATGAAGCGCCAGAGCGCCAGCACCACGAAGGTGCTGCTCCACCACAGCCGCTGCGAGCCGAAGAAGCCTTCCGTCTCCGGGTCGAGCGTGTACGCCACATAGCTCGCCACGGTGAGCACGGCGGTGCCGCGCAGCGCCCACTTCAGGCCGCGCCGCGAGTAGCCGCCGAGCGCCGCCCGCTGTTGCTGCGCGATGCCGCGCGCGGCGCTGATCAGCTCGTGCCGGCGCTTGCCGAGACCGAGGAACACGGCCAGCAAGGCCGTGCACAGCACCAGGTACTTGGAGACCTCGATGTGCGTGGCGAAGCCGCCTGCCAGCACACGCAGCACGAAGCCGGCCGAGATCGCCAGCACGTCGAGGTACGCCTTCTTCTTCAACCGGAAGGAGTAAGCGACGTTGAGCAGAAAGTAGCCGGCGGCGGTGACCAGGAACTCCCAGGGCCCGATCGCGGCGCCGGCCAGGCTGATCAGCACCAGCGCGATGGCGCCGTTGCGCGCCCACTCGAGCGGCACTCGCCCGGACGGGATCGGCCGGTAGCGCTTCACGGGGTGCGTGGCGTCCGCGTCGATGTCGACCAGATCGTTCATGGTGTAGACGGCGCCCGTCAGCAGACAGAACACGCCGAAGGCGCCGATCGCGCGCACTGCCAGATCGGTGACGAACAGCTCGCGCGCGAACACCATGGGCGCGAGCACGAACACATTCTTGACCCACTGATGCGGGCGCATCGTGAGCAGCAGCCCGCCGAGCCTCCAGAGCACGAGCGGCAGGCCCTTGCTGGGCGGTGGCGGCGGCGGCAGCGCGATCGAGTCAGTGGACGGCGCCGCCTCGGCATCCGGCGCCGCCTCGGCATTCCGCGCTGCCTGGGCATCCGGTGCCGCCTGGGCATCCGGTGTGGCCTTGCCCGCGCTGCCGTTCACTTCCTTGCCGCTTTCCACGCGCACCCTGCTGCCGCGCGGCGCGCTCTCGGTCAAGGACATGGCAGTCGCACCATAGTCAAGGGTATCGGTCTCTGCTTCAGTTTTTCAGGCCCACGTTCCGGCTTGACGTCCCGCCGCCGACCGGGGCATCCGGAAAGGACCCATGACGGAAATCGGCCATCGTTATGCTCGAGTCCTTCACCGCGGGCAACCGGCTCACGTCCTCGTGCCGCCGGCGGGGCCCGCGCAGCTGCTGACGGCTGCGCCCTGGCTCGGGGGGGTGCCGAGCGGACCCGAGCTCGCCACGGACGCCACCCTGCTCTGCCCGGTCACGCCCTCCAAGATCATCGGCATCGGTCGCAACTACAAGAAGCACGCGGAGGAGCTGAAGAACGAGGTCCCGGAGCAACCGCTGATGTTCTTCAAACCCCCATCGTCGCTGCTCGACCCTGGAGGCACGGTCGAGCTCCCGCCCGAGAGCGAGCGCGTCGATTACGAGGGCGAGCTGGTGGTGGTGATCGGGAAGCGCTGCCGCCGCTGCACGCCGAGCGAGGCACGCGAGGTGATCTTTGGCTACAGCATCGGCTGCGACGTCACGGCGCGGGACCTGCAGCAGAAGGACAAGCAGTGGACGCGGGCCAAGGGCTTCGACGGCTTCGCCCCGCTCGGCCCGTTCGTCGTGCAACTGTCGGACTTAGCGGGCCTGAAGCTCCAGCTATCCGTGAACGGCAAGCTGTGTCAGGACGGCTCCACCTCGGACATGATCTTCGACGTACCGTCGCTGATCTCGTACGCGAGCCAGTCGATGACGTTGGAGCCCGGGGACGTGATCTACACCGGTACGCCCGAAGGCGTGGGCCCGCTGAAGGCCGGCGACCAGGTGAGCGTGCGCATCGAGAACCTGGGCGAGCTCCGGTTCGGCGTGACAGGTCCGAGATGACCGCGCCGGTTTCGCAGGCGCAGCCGGCCCTGGCGCGAGCCGCGATCCTCTGCATCGGGACCGAGCTGACGCGCGGCGAGATCAACAACACCAACGCCACCTGGCTCGCCGAGCGCCTCACGGCGCTGGGGGTCGAGGTGAGCTGCATCGACGTGGTGGGCGACGACCCCGCCGCGATCCGTCGCGCCCTCGATCAAGTCAGCTCCCACACCCGCATCGTGGCGGCGACGGGCGGGCTCGGTCCCACCACCGACGACATCACGAGCGCCACCGTGGCCAGCTGGCTCGGCGTATCGCGCTTCCGGGACGAGACGGTGCTGGCGGGGCTCGAGGCGCGCCTGGCGCGCGCGGGCCGCGCGCTCACCGCGTCCAACGCGCAGCAAGCCGATTTTCCCGAAGGCGCCCGGATCCTGGAAAACCCCCACGGCACGGCGCCCGGCTTCGGCGTCCAGCGCGGCGCTTGCCGGCTCTTCTTCATGCCCGGCGTGCCGCGCGAGATGAAGCCGATGTTCGAGCGCTTCATCGCGCCCGCGGCCCAGAGCCTGCTGCAAGGGGCCCAGCATCAGATCCGCCTGCGCTGCTTTGGCGTGCCCGAGTCGCTGGTCAACGACCAGCTCGCCGGCATCGAACAGGAGCATGGCGTACGCATCGGCTACCGCGCGCACTTTCCCGAGATCGAAGTGAAGCTGCTCGCTCTCGCCGACAGCGCGACAACGGCTCGAGCCAAGGCGCAGGCCGCGGCTGAGGCGGCGCGGAGCCGCCTCGGAAGGGCGGTGTACGCCGAGGGCGAGCGCGACCTGCCGCAGGTCGTGGGCGAGCTGCTCCGCTCGCGCCAGCTGCAGCTCGGCCTCGCGGAGTCCTGCACGGGCGGCCTCGTGGGTTCGCTGCTCACGGCGCACTCGGGGGCGAGCGAGTTCCTGCTCGGCGGCGTCATCTCCTATGCCAACCAGGTCAAGATCGAACAGCTCGGCGTCGATCCCGGCGTGCTCGAGCGCCATGGCGCCGTCAGCGCCGAGGTCGCTCGCCAGATGGCCGACGGCGCGCGCCAGCGCTTCCACGCCGACCTCGCGCTCTCCCTCACCGGCATCGCGGGCCCGACCGGCGCCACCGAACAAAAGCCGGTCGGCCTCGTCTACTACGCCCTCAGCACAGCTCGACAGACCATCGTGCGTGACGTCAACGTGAGCAACCGCCCCCGCGAAGGCGTACAACTCTATGCCGCCTGGTGCGGCCTCAACCTGATCCGCGAACACCTGATCGATTGAATCCCGACCACCCGGCGCTACCCCCGCGACCTGCTGCCCGCTGCTGCATTGATTTGGGTGGCCGGACCTCCACCCCACGGCAACGCCGGAACCTCGGGGCGCGGGTGCGGCTTCCGAGCGCGCCGCCCCGCATCGCGCTCGAGGACGCGCAACGATGGGCGCGGGACGCCACTCACCGGCGCGCGCCGGAGCTGACCCCACTTTCGCAACCCTTCCCGTCGCCATGGTTGCGCGAGCCGAGAGCGCGCCCTTGCCAGAGGCTGCGGCCCACATGCGTCGAGCCGTCGCCCACAGTCGAGGCCATCTTCGCGACGCTATGGCGCGGGCTCGACACCCTCGATACGGGTGGAGCGGCCAACAAAAGGCCGGCTGCGACCCTCGCGGTTCGACGCGAATGTGCTGATCGGAGGAAGGCGGCGTTTCGACGGCCTGTGACGCGCAGCGACGCTCAGCGCGGCGCCGCGCCGGGCGAGATATCTCCATCGACCCTCGCATCGTGCCTGCAGACGCCATCGGACCCGGCGCTTGCCGACGTGGACGCGGGCAACACGGCATGTTGCGTGCGCAGGCGGGGATGGTTCGGCAGCCGTGCCCACGTGGACGCAGACAGTTGCGCGCGTTGGGAGCGGGCGGGATGGTTCGGCGAAGTTGCCCACGTGGACTTCCTACGGGGTATCAAGACAAGAATCATGATCCGGCCGCAGAAGCGATCGACATCGAAGATCGATGCCGATGAGCGGCATCGTACGGCGCGCCGGGGCGGAGCATCGCGAGCAGCACTTCGAGCATTCGCGAGTTGAGGTTTCCCGGGGAACCTGTCGTCCCGGCGCGCGCCCCCCCGCGTGCCGAGCGCCGCGCGTCCGTCGTGGGCGGCGCCCCTCTTCGAGCGAATCGAGTTGAGGTTTTCCCGGGGAACCTGTCGTCCCGGCGCGCGGGCCCCCGCGTCGCGCGTCTGCCGTGGGCAGCGCAACCTCTTCGAGCGAATCGAGTTGAGGTTTCCCGGGGAACCTGTCGTCCCGGCGCGCGCCCCCCGCGTGGCGAGCGCCGCCAGCGTGCGCTTTCTCCTCGCTTTCGCTTCCTGTCCCCCAATGCGCGACGCTCCCATCTCCGCCGCGAGCGTCGCCGCGGTCGCCTTGCCATCGGGATCGACCTGGTCGGTCTACCTGGGGGTCTCGCCGAAAGGGATCACCTATGACCGATCGGTAGGAGGCAGTACCGATGGGTAGAAGGCCTTGCCGATCGGTAGGAGGCAGTACCGATCGGTAGGAGGCCTTACCGATCGGTAGGAGGCCTTGCCGATCGGTAGGAGGCAGTACCGATCGGTAGAAGGCATTGCCGATCGGTAGGAGGCTTCCGGTTGGAAACGGCACGCACGGGCGCGTTTTGTTCCCCCAGCCCCAGGACCCGCGCTAGCCGCGCGCGGCGCGGATGGCTGCGGCGACGGTGGCGTACAGGGAGGAGGGGATGGGATCGTCAGGTTGTAGAGCGCTGAGCGCGCGCGCGAGCTCCAGGTCTTCGTGGATCGCCACACCGTAAGCGGGCGCCAGGGCCTCCAGCGTCTGCGCGAGCTGTCCGGAGGCGTGCATCAAGATGCGCGGCGCAGCATCCTGCGCGGCGTCGTAGCTGAGCGCGGTGGCGAGGCGCGGCCGCCCCAAGACCAGCAGCGTGGCCCGGGGCAGCTCCGCCAGCCGGGCGCTGCGCGAGAGCTCGCGGTGGGCGCGCTGGCGCGCTTGCTTCAGCCCGGCGTCGCCATCGTTCTCGCGCTGTTCGCGCTGTACCTCCGCGCGCGTCATGCGCAGGCGTTCGAGCCATGAGCTGCGTACGACCAGCGCATCGACGGCGCTGGCCAGCGCCAGCAGCGCGAGCGCGCCCCAGAGCAGCTGGTAACAGAGCCTGCCCGCCAGCGCCGTCGCGGCCTGCACACTGCCGATGCTCGCCGCCAGCGCCGGCCCCGCCGAGCGCAACACCTGCCAGCCGATGAGCGCCAGCAGCATGCCGGTCGCCAGCCAGCGCAGCAACGAGAGGAGCAGGGTCCTGGACCAGAGTCGGCCCAGGTTGGCGAGCGGATCGAGCCGGCGCGAGCTCCAGGCAAGCGGCGTCAGGCTGAGCCCGGCACCGGTCTGCCACAGGCCGACCACGAGCGCCGCGAGCGCCGCTGGGCCGAGCAGCAGCGCGACCAGCTGCACGAGCGAATGGCCCGCCGCGGACAGGCCCTCGCCAGAGAGCGTTGCGGCCCGGCTCGCGCCGAGCTGCAGGCTGTGCTCCAGCAGCGTACGCGTCCGGCGCACCAGCAGCCCCAGCGCCGCCGGCAGCAGCAGCGCTACCGCTGCCAGCGCGCCGAAGCTGACCAACACCCGGGAGACGGGGTGATCGCCTTCGCTCCGAGCGCGGCGCAGGCGGCGCGCGGTGGGTGGCTCGGTGCGCTGCTCGCCGGCCATGCTATCGGTCCGTGCGGTCGCGCGGATCGAGCGGCCGCTCCAGGTTTGCTTCCTCGAAGGTGCGCATCTCGCGCATGGCGCGCGCCGCGCTGTCGATCAGGGAGATCGCGAGTACGGCGCCCGAGCCCTCGCCCAGCCTCAGCCCCAGATCGAACAGCGGCCGCAGCTCGAGCCGCTCCAGCACCCGGCGGTGCGCGGCCTCGGCGCTGAGGTGACCCGCGACCAGGGAGCGACGCACGGCCGGAGTGCGGGCGACCGCCACCAGCGCCGCCACGCCCGTGATGAAGCCGTCCAGCACGACCATCCGCCCGCTGTTCGCGGCCGCTTCCAGGGCGCCCACCAGCGCAGCCGTCTCGAAGCCGCCGAAGCAGCGCAGAGCGTCGAGCGCGTCGCGCGGCGAGTGCAGCTCGAGGCCGCGCTCGACGGCGGCGCGCTTGCGCGCCAGCGTCTGGTCGCTGATGCCCGTGCCTCTGCCGACCACCTGCGCGGCGCTCTCGCTGGTGAGCGCCGCGAGCAGCGCCGCGGATGCTGTCGTGTTGCCGATGCCCATTTCGCCGAGACCGATCACCTCGCTCTCGGGCACGCGCGCGACCAGCGCCGCCCCCGCGGCGAGGGCCTGCTCCAGCTCGGCATGGGTCATGGCGGGCTCGCGCGTGAAGTTGCGCGTGCCGCGCCGGACCTTGAGCTGCGCGAGCGCGCTGGCCGAGCCAAAGTCGTGGTCCACTCCCACGTCGGCCACGTGCAGCGCGACGCCGTGCTGGCGGCACAGAGCGTTCACCGCAGCGCCGCCCGACAGGTACTGGTAGACCATCTGCGCGGTCGCGCGGGGCAGGTACGCGCTGACGCCTTCCTCGGCGACCCCGTGATCGCCGGCAAACAGCAGCACGCTCGGCGCGCGGCAGCTCGGATGCTCGCGCCCCTGCAGCGCGGCGAGCTGCAGCGCGAGCTCCTCCAGCCGCCCCAGACTGCCACGTGGCTTCGTCAGCTCCGCCTGGCGCTGGCGAGCGGAGAGGGGGGCCGCCGGCGTGGCGCTCGCCACCGGCTCGCAGCGAGGCTCCGCCCGCAGCTGCGCGGCGGCGCCGTAGCGATCGACGTGCACCAGCTCCGAGAGCGGGCGGCGTGCGCCCCAGCCGGTGAGCTCCAGCAGCGGCTCCTCGGGAAAACTCACGGGGTAGCCCAGCGTGAGATAGGCGACCGGCACCACCTCGCTGGGCAACCCGAGCAGCTCCGCCACGAACTCGGGCTCCAGCAAGCTCATCCAGCCGACGCCGACGCCCTCCGCGCGGGCCGCGAGCCACAGATTCTGTACGGCGAGACAGGTCGAGTACTCGTCCATGTGCCGCATCGTGAAGCGCCCCAGCACGTGCGGGCCTCCTCGCCGTCGATCGCACGTGACCAGCAGGTTCAGGGGCGCGTCGAGGATGCCCTGCAGCTTGAGCGCGCGGTACGTCTCGCCGCGGTCGCCGGGATGCACGCCCGCGGCGCGCTCATTGATGAGCCGGAAGTGATCGTAGAGCGCTTGCCGCAGCGCCCGGTCGCGCACCAGGATGAAGTCCCAGGGCTGCATCAGCCCCACGCTGGGCGCGCGATGTGCGGCGTCCAGGATGCGCCAGAGCACCTCGTCGGGCAGCGGATCGGGCCGATAGTTCCGGATGTCGCGTCGCATCCGGATCGCGCGATACACCGCCTCGCGCTGCTCGGCGGAAAACGACTCGGCGGACATCGGCCGCACTCGACCACGACCCCCGGGCCCGGGTCCACGCAAAAGCCACGCGCCCGGACCCAACGGGCCCGGGCGCGGTTCGCGGGCGGGGTCTCGTTTCAGACCCCGGGCTGACAGGCTTTCTGCTCAGAAGGCAGCGCCCAGGCTCAGATAGCCCCAGGGCACGAAGTTGGCGCCGAAGACCATCATCGGCGAGACGCCAATGCGGAACAGGAACCCGCCGTCCGCCGGCTGGTGGCGGTAGCCGGCCATGCCGGTCAGCGCCAGCGTGGTGACGCTGGCACCCGCTGACACAGACTCGTCGTTCGACTCGATCAGACCGCTGCCCTTGAAATTCATGATCACGGGCCCGCCACCGAGCTCGAGGCAGTTGTTCTGGGAGCCGATGCCCAGGTAGCTTGCGGTGATCGGGATGGCGAGATAGGAGAAGCTCACGCTCGCGGAGCCGTCGCTGGAGCTGGCGCCGAGCGACATATAGGAGATGCCGATGCGCGCGGACAGGTCCGGCACGATCTCGCGATCGTAGTTCAGCGAGTAGATCAAGCCCGGTCCGAGCAGGTCGACGTAGAGGGCGTTCTTCGCCTCGCGGCCCTCGTGCTTGGCGTCAGGGGCAGCGGAGACGGCCTTGTCGGCGGTGGCATTGCCGGCATCGGTCTTCTCGGCGGGCAGGACTCCCGAGACCGACGGGTCGACGCTATCGGTCGCCGTCTCGGCAGTCTCTGCGGCGAGCGCGGCAGAGGTGTAGGCGGTCAGGCTCAAGCTGACTGCGGTCAGCGTCTGGAGTAGCTTCATGGTGACTTACCTGTTGGGAGGACGGTTTCAAACCGGAGCGCTGCCCAATGCGGCGCCACCCCGACGAACGGATTGGACGCTCTGCACCTGAGCCGAAAAAACCCAGCCCAGCGCCAGAGCAATGGGCGGAGGTAGGAGCGGCGAGTACGTCGGAGACTCGGCGCTGACGTGTGTTGCGCGACCGCTGTCGCACGGCGGGCACTGCTGGTGCCGCGCAGCGTGCAACAGCGCCGAGCCCAAGATCCCGGGCGGGCACTGCTGGTGCCGTGCAGCGTGCAACAGCGCCGAGCCCAAGATCCCGGGCGGGCTCAGCCGCCTACGCGCGGCACGGGAATGCCTTGCCCGCCGGTGCTGCGCCAGTAGCTGGCGCTCTGCCGGATCAGCGGGATACGGATGCTGGGGGCGGGGTGCGACTGCTGGAAGGCCACGATCAGATTGAATCCGCCGTCCAGGCCCTGGAAGAAGCGCATGGTGAGCAAGGCGCCCTCTTCGGTCCACGGCAGGTTGCGACGGCGGCCCGCGTCCAGCACGTTGGTCGTGCCCGCGAGGTCGGCGGCGCTCTCGTTGGGCTGATTGAACAGCGGCACGTTCTGCGAGAGCATCCGCAGCAGGTCACCGGAGCCGAACAGGCCGGGTTGCCCGGTGCAGGGCAGGTGCCCGAGGTGGTGGTGCGCCAGCTCGTGGCCGAGCACGAAAGCCACCTGTTCATCGAACCACACATGCTGGCGTTGCACCTTGCGGCCGTCCACCTGCGCCGCCGGCGTCAGCAGGTTCGTGGGGCGCGGGATGGGTTTGTCCTGCTGCAAGTGCGTGGCGATGAAATGGATGTACTCGTCGGTCTTGTTGCCGCCGAAGACTTGATCCGCTGCCGCTGTCTGGGCGAGCCAGGCGGTGATCTCGAGCAGACCGTCCGTGATTGCCATGGCAGCGCGGGAGTTCGAGCACGCCGCGAACGCGTTCACCTCCCCGGGCGTGTCATCCACCACGAGCGGGATGCCCTGCACACGCGCGCGCGAGCCCTCCGGCAGGGAGGCGACGAGATCGTTCAAGATGCTCTGCGCCTGCTGGCGGAGCCAGGGCAGATTCACGTCGCTGATCGGATCGCCTGGGACCGGGGGCAGCGGCGTGCTGGAGACGGCCGGCGGTGGCTGCTGGGGGTACTGCTGCGGCGGTGGCTGCTGAGGGTACTGCTGCTGCGGATAGGGCTGCTGGGGGTACTGCTGCGCGGGATACTGCTGCTGCGGGTACTGGCCCTGAGGATACTGGCCCTGAGGATACTGCTGCGGGTACTGGCCCTGAGGATACTGCTGCGGGTACGGCTGCTGAGGATATTGCCCTGCCTGCGCGGAGTAGCCCGGCGGCGGCGTGGCGCGCGATTGGGAACTGCTCTGACAACTCAGCGCGACGCCGGCGAGACACAGGCCGGCGAACGGCATTCCGGCGAACGGCATTCTGGCGAATGACCGCCGGCCGCCGAGAGACAGCGCGGACAGCAGCGAGAGAGCGCGAGGCACAAACGGACGAAGCATCATGAGCGCACCAGAGGCCGCCGCTTCGGAGGCCTCAGCCTATCATGCCTCGACCGGGACGCGCTCGGCCAGCGCGGCGTCGCCAAATTCTGATCGCGCCGCCCCCGTCCTCGCACTACTCTGGCGACACGACGTGATAGAGCTGCGGACCCATCGCTCGATTCGTGAGATCCCCGAGGCAGAATGGGACGGGTTGCTGGCCTCGGATTTCGTGCCGCACATGCGCTGGGCTTTCCTGGAGGCGCTGGAGGCCACCGGTTGCGTGCGGCCGGAGGTGGGCTGGCTGCCGCAGCATCTCAGCCTGCATCGGGACGGGAAGCTGGTGGGCGTCGCGCCCGCTTATGTCAAGGGCAACAGCGAGGGCGAGTTTGTCTTCGATCACTCCTGGGCGCGCTTCTGTCACGAGAACCTGGGCTCGGAATACTTCCCCAAGTTGATCGTCGCCGTGCCGTTTACCCCTGCGACGGGGCCACGCCTGCTGTGCGCGGAGAGCGCCGGCCCGGAGCTGCACTTCGCGCTCGCGCAGGGCCTGGCTCGAGTGATCGATGCGGCGGGCCTGTCCAGCGGCCACGTGCTATTTCTGCGCGACGACTCCGCTGCCCAGTTTGAGCGCGCCGGGCTCTGCCGCCGCTTCGGCGTGCAGTATCACTGGCGCAACGCGGGCTACGCGAGCTTCGACGACTTCCTGTCCCGGTTCTCCTCCAAGCGCCGCCACCAGATCCGGCGCGAACGCAAGGAGATGGGCGAGCAGGGGATCCAGATCGATGCGCTGGCGGGGGACGAGCTGGGCTCGGAGCTGATCGACCACGTCTACCAGTTTTACACCACCACAGTGGACAAGCACTTCTACGGCCGGCGCTACCTGAATCGGGACTTCTTTCACGAGCTCTGCGCGCGCATGCCCAAGCAGGTGCTCGTGGTCCTGGCACGAGAGAAAGGCGCCAGAAAGCCGCTCGCTTGCGCCTTCAACCTGGTGAGCTCGCGCGCTCTGTTCGGCCGCTACTGGGGCGCGCGCGAGGAGCGCCCTTTCCTGCACTTCAACGTCTGCTACTACGCGGGGATCCAGATTTGCATCGAGCGCGGCCTGGAGTGCTTCGAGCCGGGCGCCGGCGGCGAGCACAAGCATGCCCGCGGTTTCGAGTCCACGATCACTCACAGCGTGCACTACTTGCGAGACCCGCGGTTGCGCGGGCCCGTCGAGCGCTTCCTGTCGCAGGAGCGCTCCGCGATCCTGGATCACTTGCAGACGGAGAAGCCGCTATTCAAGATCGAGCTGGGCTCGAGCTAGCTGGCGTCGAGCCGGTCAAGGAGAGTGCCCGAGCTGCACGAGTTCGTGCCAGCTCAGATACACGAGCAGCGCGTTGTGCGCTTCCGGGCCGTTCTCGTCCCGATCGGGCCAGCGCCGGAGCTCGCGCAGCTCCAGCCAGGGGCCGCTGGCGCGTCCGAGCACCGGAACTCCGAGCCCGAGGGACATCCAGATCCCGCGGCTGGCGCCGATCGGCTCCGAGGCTCGGCTGAAGTAGGCGCCGAAGCCGACGCACACCGAGTCCAGCGCCAAGTCGAGCCACGCCGGACCGCGCTCGTGACCGCCCAGCCAGCGCGGCAAGAACAGCGGACGCAGCTCGGTACCCAGGGAAAAGCTGCGCAGCTGCACCGGGTCCGAGTCGAGGCTCTGGCTGTAGTCGCCCGTGATGCCGAGCAGGGAGTAATAGTGCACCGAGGCGCCGACGCTGCCCGAGAAGCGGGAGTGGCTGATCAGCCCGCCGAGTTTCAGCGATGCGTCAGTGTCGCCCTTCAGTCGCCCGTACACTCCGTCGCTCTCGGGCGCAGGAGGCCAGTGCGCGGACGCGGCTCGCCCGGACAGGACGAGAGCAACCAGGCAAGCCGGGGCGGTTCGAGAGACGCGGCGCATCACTCAGGATAACGGTGCACTTCTCAGGTATGCCAAGAGATCGTCGCGCAGTTCGTTCGGAAAGACGAGGCGTGTGCGCGTCAACGTTTCCCCTGAAAGGCGCCCGAGGATGAAGGATACCTCCTGGGGCGCATGCGCGACGTCGTCGGGGAAAATCACAGCCAGCGGATCATCGGAGTTGTCGAAGGGCACATCGACAGCCTCGTCCAAGCCTACGTAGTACTCGGGGTCGAGCCCGGAAGCTCGGGCCCGTTCACGGAGCCGCTCCAGCAGCTCCAGGTAGCGTTCCGGCCGTCGATCTGCGCCAAAGAGCTCCAGCGTCTTAAATAAGCGGCGCGCATACAGGCGCTGACACAGGTCGCTCAGGATCGGATCGGGGACGGACCGCCAGCTGGAGAGCGCGCTCCACAGCACGGCGTCGTCGAGCGCGAGATAGTCCCCCAGCTCCGCGTCGCCGGTGCGCAGCAGCGATTCGATCCCCGCGGGCATGGGCGTCACCTTCTCACCACTGCGCAGCAGGTGTCGAATTCGCAACAGGATGCGCGAGAAATGCCATTCGCTGGCTCGGCTCGCCTTGTGAAAGTACACCTGCTGAAACATGAACAGCCGGGCGAGCACGAACGACTCGATCGCCGGCAGGCCCTTGACGCCGTCGATCGCCAGGTGCGGGGCGCCATTCGGCGCCTGCGGATGGCCGAAACGCAAGCTGCGTACCAGCCAATCGAGATCGAAGCTGCCGTAGCTCACGCCGGTGAAGTGCGCGTCGCGCAGCAGATAGTCGCAGCGATCGACGTCGAAGGTGCCGCTCACCGTGCTGGCCAGAAAGGCCAGCGGATGCCGCCCCTGGATCAGCTCGGCAACTCGCTCCGGCAAGCCGGGATCGGTGTCGCGCAAGATGCGGTGCACGGCGGTCTGCGGGTTGAGCACGATGCGCACCGTCCACACCTCGTGCCCGGGGCCGTCGGGCACCGCCTCCTCGAACAGATGCGAGAGCGGTCCGTGGCCGAGATCATGCAGGAATGCAGCCGCGACGGCGTCGCGCGCGCGCTCCGACGTGACACGTTGATCGAGCGGCAGGTCTCCGTGGATTTGACGCAGGCGACCGATGAAGCGCGTCATCACGTGCGCGGCGCCGATCGCGTGTGAAAAGCGCGTGTGGTCCGCACCGGGATACGCGAGCGACGTCAGCCCGAGCTGCCGAATGCGGCGTAGCCGCTGGACCTCTTCCGCCTCCAGGAGGCGTGGCACGATCGAGAATTCGTTTGCCTCAAATGACACGAGGCCATGGACCGGGTCCCGCAGAATCATGGCCGAGGCGGCTCTAGTCGATCTCGCGCCGTAGCCCAAGTCGCCAATCACTGTGGCCGTTGGGCCGAATGTTTCGTGGGCGCCGAGCGCTGTGCGCGCCCCCGGTTGCGACTGCCCTGCGGCGCCGGCGCAGCGCGCCTTCCGCGGGCGCACGAAAGAGCAGAGCAGGGCACGGGCGCGCTCAGCGAGCGCAGAGCCCCGCCGATTACCGCCATGTACTCGGGTTGCTCACCCGCCCGCATAGAGCATCCAGTGAAATGAACGGGTTGAAGAAAGGATCGTTCAGCGTGCACTCCGGACTCCGCTTCGGATGAAACAGCGCGCAGAAACTCGGAATGGATCCGCCGGCGGAACGAAATAGCGCTGGCTGATCAAAAAAACCGGCACGGAGGCGCAGGGCCCGAGCAACCAAACACCATCGGGTCGAGCTGTGCCATGAGAGGAGAAACGCTACACGGTGCGGGAGCGCTTCCACATCATGGCGCTCGACTTGTCGCCTGGGATTCCGTGTCGGCGCGAGCACGACTCTCTCTGCTTTCATCTGCCTCTGCCTGCCGCAGTCTCCGGCGTGAGCCTCCGCGTAGCTGGCGCCCTTCGTGGGGTTTTTCCGCGGCGCGCGGAGCTCGGTGGCACACGTGAGGAGCCACATCGTTCGGAATGGCGTTGCGACGCTCGATGCAAGTTGCAGCGGCCGCAGCAGCACAGCGAGCACACCGAGTACAGCGCCACCGAGTACAGCGTCACCGAGTACAGCGTCACCGAGTACAGCGTCGCACTCGAGCAGCAGGAAGACAGGAAGGAAGAGAGAGGCAGAGAACAGATTCAGCAAATTCAAACTGGAGAATCAGACTGGAGAAATAGCGTGCGATCCTGACAGTCACCCTGGACACCGCACGCGGATTGCGCTTTCTTAGCTTGCTGGAGCGTCAGATTCGCTATCCGGAGCGGCTCCCAGCGACTGCGCATCTCAGCTTCAGTCGGTCCTTCTCTCGGAGCCCCTACCGGCCGCCATCGTAGGCAGCCCCGCCAGGTCGGCAGCCTATCCGCCAGTCGCCCGCAGCCCGTCCGTCAGCCGTCATTTTGCCATGACATCTTCCCGACCCAATTCCTCTTCTCAGGCCGGCCGCTCGCGTGCCCTTCGGCTCGAGCAAGTGTTGCGCCTGCTGCCCGCGCGGGAGCTGCAAGCGATTGTGGAAGGCTTGCGCATCGAGATCGATCGGGCCAAGCGCATCGATCCGCCGGCCCAGGTGGCGCGGGCACTCGTCTGCCTGCCCGAGGCTCGAGACCCATCGAGCTTGCCGGCGACCGCTCAGCAACTGCTCCACCGCATCGTCGAGGCTCGTGGCGTGTTGCGCGTGGAGGCTTTGCCGTCGGCGGTAGAGCCGTTGGTGGCGCGCGGTCTGGTCTTCGCTCGCGCTGCGGAAGGCGGGGGCGCAGAGCTCCTGCTGCCCGTCGCGTACATGGTGCAGCTCAAGACGTGGGAGGGTGAGAACCCCCGCGGCATCCGCGCCTTGCTCACGCAGGTCACCCCGAGCGTCGCGGCAGCGATCGCTTCTCACTATCTGGGCAGCTCCGCCACCAACCCGCTCTCCCTCTCGCTGGAGGCGGCGTGGCTGGTGCTGACCGATCCGGCGCAGCTGCAGCGAGAGCTCGACGGTCTGGCCTCGGCGGAGCGGCGCTTGTTGCTGGCCATCGAAGAGCTGGGCGGAGAGGTCGACACGGAAGAGCTGCTCGAGCTGGAGCGCGAGCCGTTGCGTCTGCGCGGCGCGGCCGGCGCCACGCCATCCCGGCGCGGTGTGGGCTTCGCGCTGGAGCGTCGCGGCTTTCTGGTCCCCATCCATCCCAACCGCCACGTCGTGCCGGCGGAAGTGGCAGCGCTGGTCGGTGCCGAGCGCCGCGCGGCCCGAGACGATCGCCGGCGCGAGATCCGCGCGCTGGTGGAACAGCAGGATCATTCTCCCCGGCGCGCGGTGTTCGCTCACGATCCCGCGCCGCTCGCGCTGGCCATGGCCGCGCTGATCCGGGAGCGCAACCTCGACGTGCGCAGTGATCTCGGCACGCCGCGCTCGTTGATCACGCGCTTTGCCAGCCGCTTCGGCCAAGATCCGCAGCGCGTGGCGCTGATCGCGGCCCTGAGCCGAGCGCTGGGCTTGTGGGACGCCTCGGCTCGCAACGCCAGCGCTCCCCCTGGCAGCTGGTCGCTGACGGAGCTCGGCCAGCAGCTGTTCGAGGTCTGGCGTCACGGCGGCGCCTGGGACGAGGCGAGGCCCGAGGGCGAGGTGCTGCGCGCGTCGGGTGCGTCGCGCGAGGCCAGCATCATCGGTGTGGTGCGAGCGATTGTGCTGGAGAGCCTGATGGATCTGGGCGAGGGCCGCTGGATCCCCTGGGAAGCCATCGTGGGCTTCCTGCTCACCGACAGCCGTGCGCCGGGGCTCGCGCGCCTGCTGGAGCGCTGGGCGCAGCGCTGCGGCATCGATCCGAAGGACACGACGCTGAGCGCCGTCGCGGAGCGTGTCGCGTTCGAGAGCCTGCACGTGCTCGGCTGCGTCGACGTGGGCGAGCCGGACGCGCCCGCGTTCGGGGGCGGCGCCGAGTTTGTGCCGGGCGAGGTCGAGTCCGTGCTCCAGCCCTCGGCGGAGCACGCCGAGGACGGCTCCGACGATCTCGGTGACACGGATGACGGTTGGGGGAGCCCCGCGCCTGGCGCGGCGGAGCTGGCTGCCCGGCGAGTGCCGGCGCGCGGTGGCCCGGGGCGCATTCTGCGCATCACGCCGCGCGGGCGAGCGGTGCTTTCGGGCCTGGCTCCGGAGAGCAAGCGTCCGAGCGCGTTCGTCGATAGCCAGGTGCTGCGCCTGGGGGACGAGGTGCGCGTCGCGCAGGTGCTGGGCCTCGTGCCGTTCGTCGAGCTGGGCCGGGTCGAGGAACAGCTCGACGTGCTGATCACGCCGAGCACGGTCTCCAATGCGCTCGCCACGGGGCTCGAGGCGCCGCTGATCCGCCAGCGGCTGGAGAGCGTCGCGCGCTTGCCGGAGCCGCTCCAGCGGGCTCTGGTGCAGGCGAGCGCCGTGCTGGGCCGCGCTCAATATGTCAGCAGTCCGGGTTTCCTGTGGGTGGACGATCCCGAGCTGCGCGAGCTGCTGCGCACGCGCCGCCAGACGGCGGACTTGTTCATCGAGCCTTCACCTCCCGGCGGCCTGCTGGTCGCGCCGGGCGTGGATCTGGAGCGGGTGACGCTGCGCTGCCGCACGCTGGGCGTGGAGGTCTTCGCGGAGACCGACGCGCGGAATGGGGCCGTCTCGGTGAAGGTCGGTGCGAGCCTGCAGCCGGAGTCCGAGAATCGCGCACGTTCCGCCACGCGTCGTCCGAGCGGTACCCGCCGCCGCGAACCGGGGCCGGGCTCCCGGCGCACGCGCGCGGCCGGCTGAAGCCGCGCAGCCGGGGTTTCTGCATACACCCCGAACGGAAGAGTGCGCCGAGAGAGCACGTGAGCCGACCCCGAGCCGAGGGCGCCCGCCGCGGGCGGCGCCTCCTGCGATCTGCCAGCTGCCAAATAGCGCGCGCCAGGCCGGGCCAGTCGCGCTACATATCAGGAACTTTTCGGATGGGGCAGACCGGCGGCTGGTGGGAGATTGAGCGAGGATGACTGCGCTGCTGCGGCTGCCAGAGCTCGCCAAGTACGAGCTGCTCGAAGAGATCGGTCACGGCGGCATGGCCACCGTGTATCGGGCTCGAGACCGGCGGCTGGGCCGTGAGGTAGCAGTCAAGCTGATCCACCGCCACCTGCGCGACAGCTCGGAGGTCGCCGAGCGCTTCGTCCGCGAGGCCACCGCGGTGGCCAAGCTGCGGCATCCGAGCATCGTGGAGGTGTTCGACATCTCCGATCCCGACGAGCCGGAGCGCTACCTGGTCGTGGAGCTGGTGCGCGGTCTGACGCTGCGCGAGCGGCTGCGTTCCGGGCCGCTTCCACCGGAGGTGGCCGCCGCGGTGGCGTTGGAGGTGGGAGCCGGGCTCGAACACGCGCACAGCCAGGGCGTGATCCATCGCGACGTGAAGCCGGAGAACGTGCTGATCGAGTTGCCTCGCGCGGGCGAGGGCGGGGAGCGCACGCCGCTGCGCATGAAGCTGACCGATTTCGGCATCGCCAAGCTGCTCGACGCGCAGGGCGTGACCTCCACGGGCCAGGTGCTGGGCTCGCCCGCGCACATGGCGCCCGAGCAGATCGAGGGCGGCGCGGTCGACGCGCGCACGGACGTGTTCGCGCTCGGGGTGCTGTTGTACGAGGCGATGGTCGGTCGCTTGCCTTTCCACGGCGATCACCCCGCGCAGGTCCTGCGGCGGGTGCTCGATGGAGACTTCAGCCCGGCCGAGCGCCAAGACCCGCGCGTGGGCGCCGGCTACTCGCGCCTGATCTCGCGCGCGCTGGCGCGTCAGCGCGAAGATCGCTTCGAGAGCGTGCAAGCGCTGCTGGACGCGCTCCGGCAGGAGCTGGCCACGCTCGGCTACAGCAAGCTTCAGCCGCTGCTCGAAGCGGTGATGCGCCCCGACCCGCAATTCGAAGATGAGCTCGTGAGCAGGCTCGTGGAGCGCGGCACTGCTGCACGCCAGGATGGCCAGATCGCCGTCGCTGCCGAGTACTTCGGGCGCGCGCTCGCATACCGCCCGGGCGATCGCCAGCTGCTGCGCCGTGTGTCGGGTCTGGCCCGCGATCGCGAGCTGCGCCGCCTGTTGCGAGGTGCGGCCGTCGTGGGCGCCGCGGCCGCGCTGGGCATGGTGCTGTATCGTCAGAGCGGGCCCGCGCGCGAGCGTCCCGAGCTGGCTCCGCCACTCGCGCACGAGGTGCCCCGGTCCGCCGCAGCCAGCGCCCCGGTCGGCGCGCCCGCGGTCGCGGCGGGAGTGGGCGAGGCCCACGAGGCCCCGGCTGCCGGTGCAGCGGGAGCCAGCGGCGAGGCCGCGCCTCTTTCCGGGGCAGCCGCGCAGCCGCCGGACTCCAGCGCAGGCAAAGGGGAGGCGGCAGCGCGCCCCGCCACTCCGTCGCGCGCAGGCAATCGCCGCTCACCCGCCGGCGGCGGCGAGGCCGAGCCGGTGGGGAGTCGCGACGTGGTGGTGCGCATCACGGGCGCGACGGGCGGAACCTTGCGCATCGACGGCGCACCGGTCCAGTGGTTCGGCGATGTGCGCCACTCGCTCACGCTCGGCCCCCATCGCTTCGAGTTCGTCGCTCCGGATAGCAACTGCTGCGTCAGCTCTGAACGGACCGTGAACGTGATCGCCGGTGAGGGCCCGCAGCAGGTCAACGGTGAAATCCCGTTTCTGGATGCCATCGTGCGCGTCAGCGCCGAGGAGGGCGTGAGCGGGCTCTTGACGTGTCCCAGCCTATTTCCGGGCGATCAGCGCTTCCCGGGCGACGTCCACATCAAGATGTCCCGCGTGAGCGTCGGGCCTGTCACGTGTACGCTGCGCGGCGACGACTCCTCCGCGCCGCCGCAGAGATCCGAAGTCACGCTGCGTGCCGGGCAGACCCAAGTTATTCCATGGCCCTAGAGTTCCGGGGCCGCTAGAGTCACGGCTACGGTCCGGAGTTGGGCCGTCGCCCATGATGGCTGGCTCGCGTCACCGCATCTCCTGTCTGCTTCTGGCAGGCTCTCTGTGTGCGAGCTCCGTCGTCTCCGGGCAGCCCGCTGCACCCTCTTCGGGCGGGGCGAGGTCCCCTGGCGGCGCGCCTGCTGCGGCACCGAATCCGACTCATGCCACCGAGCTGGACGCGACGGCGGCGTTCGAGCGCGCGCGCATCTACTATGAGTCCGCGCGCTACGTCCTGTGCGTCGACGCCTTCACGCGCCTGCTCGAGCATCCCGAGCGCCTGCAGCTGAGGGAGCGCGGCACGGCGCGCGTCTACCTGGCGGCGTGCCTGATCGCGTCGGGCCGCGCGGACGAGGCGCGCGCGCAGTTTCGCCAGGCGATCCTCGACGATCGCCAGCTCGAGCCGCCCGATCCGGTGGTGTTTCCTCCGAGCGTGGTGGACATGTTCGTGCAGGTGCGCAGCAGCTTGATGGAGCTGCTGCAGCGCCAGCAGGAAGAGGAGCTGGAGCGCGGTCGCAGGGAGGCCGAGGCGCGGCTGCGGGCGGAGCAACGCGAACGCTGGCGCGTCGCGGAGCTGGAGCGCCTGGCGAGCCTGGAGACCGTGGTGCGCCGCAACGATCGCTGGATGGCCTGGGTGCCCTTCGGGCTGGGCCAGTTCCAGAACCAGGACAATACCCTCGGCTGGATCTTCCTGAGCAGCGAGCTCGCGCTCTCCATCACCGCGCTGACCGCCACCTCGATCGAGCTCGGCCTCCACTCGAAGGCCCAGGGCGGGCGAGCCCCGCTCGACAGCGCCGACTTGACCAGCAAGGTACGCGCAGCGCGACAGGTGGGCACGGTCGCCTGGGTGAGCCTGATCGGAGTGGCTGCGGCCGGCATCATCGAGGCCAACCTGTCGTTTCGCGGTGAGATCGAGGTGGGTCGGCGGCGCCGCCCGCTGCCCGACGCGCTGCGCGCGCCCGCCAAGGCGCACGGGGCGACGGTGCGGCCCGATATCGGCTGGGGCTGGCTGGGCGTGAGCGGAGATTTTTGAGCCGAAATCCAGCCGCGGCCTAGCGCGGCTGCTTCTGGAACGCTCCGATCCAGAACCCGCCCAGGCGGCCCAGCGGCGAGTCACACAGGCGGCGCTCGGCGAACCAGAAGGCTCTGCCGAGCAACGGTAGGTCGATCAGCAGGGCGCTCGGCACGGTGATGCGCACCCCGCGTTCCGCCACGCGCCGGCAGCTCGGCGGGAGCAGCTGATCGGCTCGCCAGGGCGAGTCGAAGCGCGTGTACACGGCGGCCTCATCGACGCCTTCGGCGATGCGCAGCGCGGGACCAAAGCGCTTGATCAGGCCGCGCAGGCTCCAGGGGTTATAGAACTCGGCGAGGATGTAGCCGCCCGGTCGCACCACGCGCGCCATCTCGGAGAGCGCGCGCTCGATCGGCTCGATATGGGCGAGCACCTTGAACGAGCACGCGACGTCGAAGGTGTCGTCCTCGAACGGCAGATCCGTGGCGCTGGCCAGCTGCACGTCGAGCTGGCGCTCGCGGGCGTAGTCGAGCATGCGGGGGGAGAGATCGACTCCGCGCGCGCAGCGCGCAAAGCTGGCGATGCGCTCCAGGACGAGCCCCGTGCCGCAACCCACCTCGAGCACGTCCTTGCCCGTGCCAAAGCGCCTCACGAAATCGGATTCCAGCTCGTCGATCAGATCGTGGTAGCCGCCGCGGCTGCGCGTGCCGCGCCTCGCCTCGTAGTTTTTCGCAAACGCGTCGTAGTAGCGGCGGGTGGCGTTCGGATCGCTGGGAGTCGGTGCCCGATCGGACGCCGAACTCGTGTAGTCTGGGTTCATTCTCTATGCTGCCCGTCGATCATCCGGAGTTCTTCCGCCGGCCGCCACCCCCTGGGCAGTCGCGCGAAAGCAGCATCCGCCTGGATGCAGAAGGGCGATTTTGGCACGCCGGGGAGCCCGTTCGCCACCCCGGCATGCAGGCGGCGTTCGCGACCTGGATCCGGCGCCACCCCGACGACGGCCGCTACGTGCTGTGCAACGGCTACGATTGGACCTACTTCCAGGTCGACGACGTCCCACATTTCGTGCGCAGCGTGACGCCTGTTGCTTCTTCGGAGGGGGAGGCGCTGCGGCTCGCGCTCTCGGATGGCACGGAGGAGCTGCTCGATCCGGCCAGCCTGCGGCTCGGGGCGCGCGACGCGCTCTATTGCCGCGTGAAGGGCGGCGCCTGCGAAGCGCGCTTCACCCCGGGAGCGCAGAGCGCCCTCTGGCCGTACCTGGCGGAGGGTGAGGCCGGGCAAGCACAGCTGGAGATCGGTGGGCGGCGCCATGACATCGCTCCCGGTCCGCCGAAAACGGGTCAAAATCCCGCGCCCTGAAAGCGTCGCTGGTCTCGCGGCCGATACTGGTCGGAAGTCCGCCTGAGCTTGCGCGGACCCCGCGACTTGGCTACGTTGCCTGCGCCCACTCGGTGGGTGGCGTTCCCTTTGCGGATCCCAGTATGGGATCCGTTTTTTTTCGGGGGGTCGGATCCCGGTTGGAGCCCAGCGCTTCTGCAGGGACACCCCGCGGGTCACCCCGCACCCCGACGCTGTGAGTGACTGCTCGGTGCCAGGGAACGCTGCCGCCGTCTGAGCTCCATTCTGCGTCTTCATGTTTGCCTTCGAGAAACTCCCAGGACTGCCGCGCCAGCGCCTCCTCGACGCGATCGAGCCCGTGCTGCGCGCGCACGGATTGGCGGGCGTAGAGCTCATCTGGCGCACCGACTCGCAGGGCCGCGTGCTCTACATGACGGTCGAGAACGCCGAGGCGGTGAAAGCCGGAACGGCGGATGCTGGCACCTCGGGTGAGGGAGGCAGCTCGGGTGAAGGAGCCTCCGGGGCGGGGGGCGGAAAGCCCATTGAGCCAGGCGACGGCGTCACGCTCGACGTCTGCTCGCGCGTTTCGCGCGATCTGTCGACCGCGTTCGACGTGCTGGAGCTGATCGACGGCAACTACCGTCTCGAAGTGGGCTCTCCCGGGCTGGAGCGCAAGCTGTACACGCTCGCCGACTACCGGCGCTTTCGCGGCAAGCTGGCCAAGCTCAAGCTGGGTGAGCCGGTGGCGGGGCAGTCCGTGATCGTCGGCAAGCTGGGCGGCGTGGATGCCGAGGGGCGGGTCGTCCTGGAGTCGGACGATGCGCCCAAACCCCGCGGGGACACCCCGCACCCCGGCGCCGAGCTCACCCAACCCGACGGCACCGTCTCACCGCGCACGCTCGCGTTCGACAACATCCGCTCCGGCCAGCTCGTGATCGACTGGCAGGGGATGGGCTTCTCGCCGCGTCAGCGAGCCGGCCGGAGCTCTGTGACACCTCGCCCTCCTGCTTCCCGACAGAAGCGGGCGGGGGCTGCGCATGGCCGCAAGTGAAAGCGAAGGATACCAGGTAAGATCCATGGCAACACAATCTTCCGACTTTACCGGCAATCTGGGGCTGATCGTCGATCAGGTGGCGCAGGAGAAAGGCATCGACCGCCAGGTGCTGGTCGAAACGATGGAAGCTGCCATCCTGAAAGCCGCGCAGGCCGCGTTTGGTCCCACGCGCGAGCTCGAAGCGCAGTACAACACCGAAACGGGCTCGATCGATCTGTTCCAGTACATGCGCGTGGTCGAAAAGGTGGAGCAGCCGGAGCGAGAGATCTCGGCAGACCTGGCGCGCCGTCACGGCCTGGAAGCGGATCTGGGCGAGGAGCTCGGCTTCCAGGTGTTCTGGCATCCGCGAGACGCCGAGCGCGCTCGCCAGCAG
This sequence comes from Polyangiaceae bacterium, assembly GCA_035760985.1. Classification (GTDB taxonomy): domain Bacteria; phylum Myxococcota_A; class Polyangia; order Polyangiales; family Polyangiaceae; genus SZUA-265. Next base: position 2,187 of record DASTRX010000236.1, on the reverse strand, counting down.
GACAAGGAATTCGGTGCCGTGCTCGACATGAAGCAGGCCCGCAGCTCCTTCGGGCGCATCGCCGCGCAGACCGCCAAGCAGGTGCTCCTGCAGCGCGTGCGCGACGCCGAGCGCGACGTCATCTACAACCAGTTCAAGGACCGCAAGGGTCAGCTGATCCGCGGCATCATCCGGCGCTTCGAGCGCGGTCACAACGTGATCGTGGATCTGGGGCAGACCGAAGGCGTGCTGCCCTATCGCGAGCAGACGCCGCGCGAGACGTACCGCCCGGGCGATCGCATCGTCGCCTACGTGAAGGATATCGACCGCGAGGCGCGGGGCCCGATCGTGGTGCTGTCGCGCAGCGCCCCGCAGCTGGTGGAGAAGCTGTTCGAGTCCGAGGTCCCGGAGATCTACGAGGGCATCGTCCGGATCGTGAGCGTCGCGCGCGAGCCGGGGTCGCGCAGCAAGATCGCCGTCACCACGCGGGACGGGGACGTGGATCCGGTGGGCGCCTGCGTGGGCATCAAGGGCTCGCGCGTCCAGGCCGTGGTGCAAGAGCTCCGCGGCGAGAAGATCGACATCGTTCCCTACGATCAGGACGTGGCGCGCTATATCATCGCCGCCATCCAGCCCGCGGACGTCAACAAGGTGATCGTGGATGAGGCCGACCATCGCATGGAGCTGGTGGTGCCGGATGAGAAGCTCTCGCTGGCGATCGGGCGCAAGGGTCAGAACGTGCGCCTGGCCTCCCAGCTGACGGGCTGGAAGCTCGACATCATCAGCGAGTCCAAGTTCAAGGCGATGGAGGAAGACGCGCTCACGGCCTTCCTGCAGATCGAAGGCGTCGACGAGAACCTGGCGCGCGCGATGTACCGGCTGGGCTTCCGTGCTCTGGAAGAGGTCGCCGAGGCCGGTGCCGAGGAGCTGATCACCATCGAGGGCGTGAACGGGCTCGAGGGCGCAAAGAGCTTGCAAGCGAACGCCGTAGCGGCCATGGACCGCATGCGCGAAGAGCGCATGCAGGTGGCGTGCAATCGGCCAGAGCCACCCACCGAGCGCGAGATGCTGCAGCTGGTGCCCGGCGTCGGGCTGCGTACGCTGCAGTTTTTGGAGGAAGGCGGATACCGGACCATCCGGGATCTGGTGCGAGAAGACCCCGATCGCTTGAGCATCAAGACGGGTCTCTCCAATCGCAAGGCGCGTGCGGTACAAGCCGCTGCAAAGGAATTTCTGAGCGTGGACGTGCCCGAGATCGAGGCGCGGCGCGCACAGTTGAAGCAGGGAGTGGAGGCACAGACTGCGTGAGCGGATGCATTGTGATCGCGCTGCAAGTGAGCACGATGCAGGCAATTCGCGTCCGAGCTGTGCGGAGGTTCTATGAGTAAGATGCGTGTCTACGAGGTCGCCCGAGATCTGGCGATGGACAACAAGGCGCTGGTGGCCTTGTTCCAGTCGGTCGGCGTCACGGACGTGCGCAATCACATGAGCGCGGTGTTGCCGGAACAGGTGGATCGCGTGAAGCGCCATCTGGAGCGGCAAAGCGGCCAGAAGGCAGCCGAGGAACGGATCCGTCCCACGGTGGTGAAGCGCCGCGCCCGCGCTGTGGAGGGGGGCCCCGAGTCGGCGCCGCCCTCTGTGGAGGAAACGCCGGTTTCGGCCAAGGCGCAGCCTCCCGCCAAGCCGGCGGCACCGCCGCCTGCACCTGCCGTGGCTGCGCCAGCTGCCGCGCGCGAGGTTGCGGCAGCCAAGCCCGCTGCTGCGGCGCCGGCCGCCCCCGCGGCGCCCGCTCCGGCCGCCCCGGCCCCGGCCGCAGCCGCGCCGGTGGCGGCAGCGGCTCCCGCCGCCGAGCCCGCGCCCGTGCGGCGTCCAGAGCCCGGGGCCGCCGCGCACGCCGCGGAACCCAGCCCCGCAGCGGCTCCGGTCGTGTTACCGCCGCCTCCTCCTCCCGCCATCTCGGCGCCACCCACGCCCGCTCCGCCGGTGCCGTCAGCAGAAAGTGCACTGCGATCGGCCGAACCGAGTGGAAACGGCATACCCGCGAAGGGGGCTCCAGTGGTAGAGGTCGCTCCCACACCGGAGGCAGCACCCATTTCGGCATCAGTTTCTTCAGTAGCCAAAGGAAGTGGGGTCTCCACGGCGGCGTCCGCTGCGCCTTCGGCTCCCGTTTCCGCGCCCGTCTCGACCCCGAGCGAGTCCACTCCACAA
>DASTRX010000235.1:0-27362 GCA_035760985.1 Polyangiaceae bacterium | reverse complement strand
GGGCCGAAGCGCTGGTGGAGCGCTTGCAGCGCGATCTGGAAGCCGTGGACGCGGAGCTCGAGCGGCTCGCGGAGCGGCGCGACGAGGGCTATCAGCGGGGGCGCGAGCTGGCGCATCGGAAGCGCTACACACCGCCCGTTCGCGAGACGATCCTGGAAGCGGAGTTCATACTTGGATGAGGTATCGGCAGCTGTCAGTTCTGCGGGGGCGCCCCGCGCCCCGAGCCACGGCAGCGAGCCCGAGCGCGCCGCTGATCCGGCAGGAGGCGACGTGGCGCTGAAGCTCGTGCACACCGCGGACTGGCATCTGGGTGCCGTGTTTCCCAGCTTCGACGAGCTGGGGCGGCAGCAACTCTCGCGGGCGCGCCTGTCGGTGATCGACCGCGTGCTCGGGCTCGCCGAGCGGCACTCGGTCCACGCCGTGCTGTGCGCGGGCGATCTGTTCGATGACCCCGATCCGGGGCCGGAGTGGTGGGAGGGGCTGGCCAAGAAGTTTCAGCAGCGCGACTGGCAGGATCGCCCGGTATTCCTGCTGCCGGGCAACCACGATCCGCTCACCACGACGGGCGTGTACAGCAAGGCCCACCCGTTTCGCGCCGCCCTGCCAGCCTGGGTCCACGTCGTCGATCGGGATGACTTCCGCTGCGAGCTGGCCGGCGGCGCGATGCTGTACGCGGCGCCCTGCCGCTCGCGCTCGGAGAGCCGGGATCTGGCGCGCGCGCTGCTGCCCGCGCGCGAGCCGGGCGATCGCCGCATCCGCATCGGCATGGTGCACGGCACGACCTTCGACCTGCCCGGTCACCAGATGAACTTCCCGATCGGGCGCGACGTGGCCGAGCAGAAGGGCCTCGACTACCTGGCGATCGGCGACACGCACGGCTTCCGCGACGTGACCCCGCACGGCCACGCGCCGACGGTCTATCCGAGCACTCCCGAGCCCACGAACTTCGGCGAGCGTGACGCAGGCCACGCCGCGCTGGTGCTGTTCCCGGGGGATCGGCGGCGCCGGGCGCTGGTGCGCGCGGAGCCGGTGGCTCAGTGGACCTGGGAGGAGGCGCGCTGCACCAGCCTGGAGGAGCTGCGGGCGCTGGCCGCGCGCGATCTCGGTCAGCATGTGCTGCGCCTGGTGCTCGATCTCAGCGTGGGCGTCGCCGAGTTCGCCGAGCTGGAGCGGATCCTGGGCGAGCTCGCCGGCAGCGCGGCGGCGCCCGGCGCGGTCGGCGTGCTGCAGCTGGACCGCACGCGCTTGCGGCTCGATACCGGGGACGTCGAGAGCACGCTCGCGCGCGCGCCCGCGGTGATCCGCTCGGCCGCAGCGCGGCTGCGCCAGCGTGAGCGCGAATACGGCTCCGATAGCGAAGAGGGGGAGCTCGCTCGCCGCGCCCTCTATCAGCTCTACCAGCTCGCGCGCGAGGCCTGACTTGCGCTTCCGTCGCCTCGAGGTCAGCCACTTTCGCGCCGTCGATCACGCGGGTCTGGAGTTCGCTCCGGGCCTGAACGTGCTGTACGGGCCGAATGATCTGGGCAAGACCACCCTGGCCACGGCCCTGCGCGCCGCGTTGCTCTTGCCGGCGGACTCCAGCGCTCACCGCGATTTCTTGCCCTGGCACAGCAAGGAGCTGCCGCGAGTGTCCCTCAGCCTGGAGGTGGATGGCACGCTCTGGCGCATCAGCAAGACCTTCGGCAGCGGCTCGCAGACGACGCTGGAGAGCTCGCTCGACGGCCGGCGCTTTCGCGAGGAGGCCCGCGGCCGCGCAGCGGATGGCCGCCTGCGCGAGCTGTTGCGCTGGGGAGTGGAGGCGCCCGGCGGCCGCGGTGGGGCGCGCGGGCTGCCGGAGAGCTTTCTCAGTCACGTGCTGCTGGCGACGCAGGGCTCGGTGGCGCAGATCCTGGAGCGCACGCTGGGCGGTGATCGCGACGGCTCGGGTCGCGCGCAGCTGCACGAAGCCTTGCAGGCGCTGGCGCAGGATCCGGTGTTCCAGCGCGTGCTGGCCGCGGTGGACGCGAAGGTGGAGAGCGCTTTCACGGCGACCGGGCGGCGCAAGACGGGGCAGAGCTCGCCCTTCGCCCAGCTGCGCCAGACGATCGCCGACCTCGGGCTGGAGCTGGAGCGCGTCTCGCACCTGCGGCGCGAGAGCGACGAGGTACAGCAGCGCATCGTGCAGCTGAGCCAGGCCCGTCTGGACTGCGAGGCGCGCCTGGAATCGCTGCGCGAGCGCGTGGGCCTGGAAGAGTCGGCGCTGGCGGAGCTGGCCGCCCAGCGCGCGGTGCGGGAGCGCGCGGCGGCCGCGGAGCAGGCGCTGGCGGCGCGCCGGGCCGCGGAGAGCGATCTGGGGCGGCTCCGCGCCGAGCTGGAGCTCGGCCGCCAGGCGAGCCGGCGGCAGGCGCAAAAGGCCCACGAGAGCGCCAGCGCGCGCGAGCGCGCGCAGGCCGAGGCCCAGCGCGCCGAAGCGGCGCTGCGCGAGCTGAACAACGAGGCCAGGCGCGACGCCCACGCCGCGCGCCTGGCGGATCTGGAGGCGCAGCGCGCGCGCCTGGAGCAGCGGACGCGCGCGCTGTCGCGCGCGAGAGAGCTGGAGCACGCGCTGGTCCGCGCCGAGGCCGGGCTGGCAACGGAGACGCAAGCCCTGCAGAAGGCTCAGGCGGCCGCCAGCGAGCTGGGGCAACGCCTGGCCGCTCAGGAGCAAATCCTGGAGCGCGCGCGGCAGCTGGAGTCGGTGGCGCGCTGGCGCGAAGCCTGCGAGCGCGCGGAGCAGGCGCGGCAAGCGCAGCGCCTGGCGCAGGAGCTGAGCGCTCGGGCGCACGCCGCGCGCGAGCGCGCGACAGCGCTGGGCTCCGCGCCGGGCGCCGCCATCGGCTCCGAGCAGCTGCGCGAGCTGCGCGAGCTCGATCGACGCTTGCGCGTGGCGCGGGCCAAGGTGGAAGTGGGCTTGAGCCTCTCGCTCTCGTTGCCCCCGGGCAGGGCCGCGGCGATCGCCGTGGATGGCGGCCCGGCGCGTCGGCAGAGCTCCGAGCAGCGCCCGCTCGTGGCGCGCGCCCGCAGCCAGCTGAGAGTGCAACTGGACGACGACGTGCAGCTGCTGGCGACGGCCGGTGATCCGGAGCTGCGCGCGGAGGCCGACGCGCTGGCGGCAGCCTGGGCCGATCGCGCCGAGCCGCTGCTCGCGGCCGCGGGCGTGAGCGACATCGACGCCCTGGCGCAACTCGTTGAGCAGGCGCAGCAGCGGCGGCGGGAGGCGGAGCTCGCCAGCCGCGAAGCGACGGAGCTCGAGGCGCGCGCGGCCGAGAAGCGGGCGCAAGGCGCGGAGCTCGAGCGCAGCCAGGCGCGCGTGGAGGCGCTGCGCGCCGCCCTGGGCGGGGCGGATCCGGAGCTGCTCGCCAGGGAGCTGGCGGCGCTGGGCGCGGGCTGGGAGGCGCAGCTCGGCCGGCGCATCGCGGAGGCGGAGCAGGAGCAGCGGCGCCAGAAAGCCGCGCAGGGCTCCCAGGCGGCGTCCCTGGAGCGCCTGGCCGCGCGCGTGGCGGGCGCGGCGCGCGAGCGCGAGCTCGCGGCGGCGGCGCGGGCGGCCGCGTTGCAGGAGCTCGGGCTGGAGCAGGCGCTCGACAGCGCCCGGCTCGACCGCGAGCTGGCCGCGCTGGAGCGAGAGCTCGGCGCGGCCAGCCGAGCTCTCGCGGAAGAGCAGAGCGCGTTTCGCGCCGAGCTCGGCGCGGCGGAGCGGGCGCGCGAGCGCGAGCTGGCGGCGCTGCAGCGCGCGCGCGAAGCGGAGCAAGCCGAGCTCGGGCTCAGCCGGGAGGCGCGCGAGCGCGAGCTGAGCCTGGAGGCGCAGCTGCGCGAGCGCGAGCAGCATTTCGATCCCGGGTCACTCCCGGCCGCGGAGGCGGAGGCGGCGCGCGCCCGCGCCGGGCTCGCCGCGTTGCCCGCGCTGCCGCCGGTGAGCGCCGAGACGCTGGCGCAGAGCCGCGCGGAGCTGGAGCGTGAGAGCGCGCAGCTCGAGCAGGTGCTGGCCGAGCTGCGCCGCGCCGAGGGCGCGCTGGGCCAGGTGGGCGGCGATGTGGTCGCTCAGCGCGAGAGCCAGACGCGCGAGGCGCTGGAGCGAGCGCGCAACGCGGAGCGTGAGCTGGAGCGCGAGTACGACGCCTACCAGCTGCTGGCGCAGACGCTGCGCGGCGTGGAGAACGAGGAGGGCGCGCACCTCGGGCGCGCGCTCTCCGACCCTGTCAGCGAGCGCTTTCAGCGGCTGACGCGCGGCCGCTACGGCCGCATCGGGCTGGACGCGGAGCTCGGCTTCGAGGGCATCCAGATCGCCGGTCAGGCGCGCGCCTATCGCGAGCTCTCCGAGGGCACCCAGGAGCAGCTGGCGACGATCTTCCGCCTGTGTGTGGCCGAGCAGCTGGGGGCTGCGTTGCTGCTCGACGACCATCTGGCACAGACGCATCGCGAGCGCATCGAGTGGTTTCGCGGCACCCTGCGCGAGGCGGCGGAGCGCATCCAGATCCTGGTGCTCACGGCGCGCCCGGAGGACTACCTGGACGAGGAAGAGCTCGAGGCGCCGCTCGACCCGGCTTCGCGCACCCGCGCCATCGACCTGGAGCGCGTGATCCAGCGCGCGAGCTACACGCGCTGAGTTGCACTCCGGGGGCGCCGGCGCCGCCCCGCGCGGGCGGCTCAGCCCGGGTTGTCCTCGGCTTGCCGCGCCGGCGCTGCGGTCGCGCTGGGCGCCGGGGCGTTCGCCTTGCTCTTGGCCTTGGCCAGCTCGACCTGCAGCTGGAGCAGGGCGAGCTGGCGCCGCTCGCGCTCGGCGGAGGCGTGTTCGGCCTCGGCGTGCTCGCGGCGCGCGACCTCGACCAGGGCGATCAGCGATACCACGAAACAGAACGCCGAGATCAAGCCGACGCGTTCGGCGCTCGGCGCGGGAGAGCCCGTCTTGGCCATCACCAGCGCCAGCGCAGAGACGCAGACCACGCCGCTCAGGATGCGGCGCGTCCAGCCCAGGGTCGTGATCGGGGCCGCGCTCACGGCTCGCTGAACTTCCGCACGTCGACCGGGATGGCGCGCACGTTCCAGATCTCGTTGGCGTACTGGCGCACCGTCTCGTCGCTGGAGAAGCGAGCGGAGCCGGCGATGTTGAACAGCGCCTTGCGCGCCCAGGCGCGCCGATCGGTGAAGGCCTCCGCGGCGGCGGCTTCGGCCGCGACGTAAGCGTCGAAATCGGCGCACACCATGTACGGATCGTGGTGGCGCAGGTTGTTCACGATCGCGGCGAAGCGCCCGGGTTCGCTCGGGCTGAAGAAGCCCGACTCGAGCAGGCCGATCACGTCGCGCAGTCGCTGGCTGCGATCGATGTAGGTCTGGGGGTTGTAGCCCGCGCGCATCAGCGCCTGTACCTCCGGCACGGTCAGCCCGAACAGGAAGAAGTTGTCTTCGCCCACTTCCTCGCGGATCTCGATGTTCGCGCCATCCAGCGTGCCGATCGTGAGCGCGCCGTTCATCGCGAACTTCATGTTGCCCGTGCCGGACGCCTCCTTGCCCGCTTGCGAGATTTGCACCGAGAGGTCGGCCGCGGGGATCAGCACTTCAGCCAGCGATACGCCGTAGTTGGGCACGAACGCGACGTGGATCTTGCCGTCCACCGCCGGGTCTTCGTTGATGATCTCCGCGACGTCGTTGATCAGATGAATGTGCTGCTTGGCAATCTTGTAGCCAGCGGCGGCCTTGCCGGAGAAGATGTAGCTGCGCGGCACGATGCGCAGGCTCGGATCGCGCTTGACATCGAGGTAGAGCGAGATCACCTGCATGATGGCCAGCAGCTGGCGCTTGTATTCGTGGATGCGCTTGACCTGCATCACGAACATGCTGTCGGGGTTGAGATCGACTGCAAGCCGCTCCTTGACCACTCGCGCGAGGGCGATCTTGTTGTCGCGCTTGACCCGCCACAGGTCGTCGAGCAGGCGATCGTCGTGGGCGAAGTCCTCGAGCTGGCGGATCTGATCGAAGTTGCGCATCGTCCACTCGGACCCGATGCGCGTGGTGATCAGCTCGCTCAGGCGGTGGTTTGCGCGCAGCAGCCAGCGGCGTGGGGTCACGCCGTTGGTCTTGTTGTTGAAGCGCTCCGGCCACAGCTCGTAGAAGTCCTTGAGCAGCTCCTTCTCCAGGAGCTCGGTATGTAGCTTGGCCACGCCGTTGATGCTGAAGCAGCCGACCGTGGCCAGGTGAGCCATGCGGATCTGCCGGTCGGCGCCTTCCTCGATCAGGCTCATGCGCTGGATGCGATCGGTGTCACCGGGCCAGTGCACGTGCACCGTCTTGAGGAAGCGGCGGTTGATCTCGTAGATGATCTGCAGATGCCGCGGCAGCAGCTTCTCGAACATGCGCACCGGCCACTTCTCGAGCGCTTCCGGCAGGAGCGTGTGGTTGGTGTAGGCCAGCGTCTTCTGCGTGATCTCCCAGGCGACTTCCCAGTCCAGGTTCTCGAGGTCGACCAGCACCCGCATCAGCTCCGCCACGGCGATGCTGGGATGCGTGTCGTTCAGCTGAATGGCGACGCCGCGCGGCAGGTCCGAGAAGGCTTTGCGCCCGATCTTGTGGCGGCGCATGATGTCGGCGATCGAGCAGGCCACGAAGAAGTACTGCTGCTGTAGCCGCAGCTGCTTGCCGGCGTCCGTCGAGTCGTTCGGGTAGAGCACCTTGGAGATGCTCTCGCTGTCGATCTTCTGCTCCACCGCTCGCCGGAAGTCGCCCTCGTTGAACAGCTCGAGGTTGAAGTCGCGGGTGGCGCGCGCCGACCAGAGCCGCAGCGTTCCGACCGTGTCCGTGTGGTGCCCGAGCACATAGAAATCGTAGGGCAAGCCCAGCACCTGCTGGGTGTCGACCCACTGCGTCTTGAAGCGACCATCCGGGTCGGTGTGGGACTCACAGCGGCCGCCGAAGTTGACCAGCTGCGAGAGCTCGTAGCGCGGCATCTCGCGCGCGCTGCCGTCCTGCAGCCAGTCGTCGCGCTGCTCCACCTGCTGACCGTCTTTGATCTGCTGCTTGAAGATGCCGTAGTCGTAGCGAATGCCGTAGCCCATGGCGGGCAGGTCGAGCGTCGCCATGGAGTCCATGAAACACGCCGCCAGCCGCCCGAGACCGCCGTTGCCGAGGCCGGGATCGTTCTCGCACTCCAGCACGCTGGACAGCTCGAAGCCGCGATCGCGAAAGATGCGCGCCGCTTTGTCTTCGAGCCCGAGGTTGGCCAGCGAGAGGCCCAAGCTGCGGCCGATCAAGAACTCGCTCGACAGGTAGCAGACCATCTTCACGTTGCCGTCGGCGAGGTACGCCTGGCGAGTGGCCAGCCAGCGATGGATCAAGCGATCCCGGACCGCGTGCGAGAGGGCGCGGTACAAGTCGAAGGGCGTCGCGTCCGAGATCTCCTTGGTGCACGAGTAGCGCAGGTGCTCGATCACGGCACGCCGCAGCGCCTCGGTGGACATGCCGGTGCGCGCTCCGGGCGCGGGGGGCAAGCTCAAGTTTTCGGAGATGGGCGACGGTTGCGTCATGCGTTGCGGGCTCCTGGTTCGCCTGGGGAAAGTCTGACCGGAATTGTGTATGGTTTTACGGTGCAATCGCGCTGCGCGATAGGACGTTGGGGTGCCAGCCCGAGGTCCGGTGCAGCCTGCGCCAGGGCTCCGGAATCCTGGTTGACTCCGGGCCGCGCCCTCCGACAATGCCGCCATGAACTACGACATCGACTTGCGCACGCTCGAAGGGGAGCCCACCTCGCTCTCGAAATACCGGGGTGAGGCGCTTTTGATCGTGAATGTGGCTTCCAAATGCGGCCTCACCCCGCAGTACGCGGAGCTGCAAGCGCTGCACGAGAGGTACGCCGACCGGGGCTTCTCCGTGCTGGGATTCCCGTGCAACCAGTTCGGCGCGCAGGAGCCGGGCAGCGCGGAGCAGATCCGGGAGTTCTGCTCGACCAGCTACGGCGTGACGTTTCCGATGTTCGAAAAGCTGAACGTGAACGGCCCCGATCGCCACCCCCTCTACACACAGCTGACGGCGGTGGCAGACGCCAACGGCGAGGCGGGGGACGTCCAGTGGAACTTCGAGAAGTTTCTGGTGACGCCGGATGGCGCGGTGCGGCGTTTTCGGCCCAAGACCAAGCCCAGCGACCCCGCCTTGACGCAGGCGATCGAAGCCGCCTTGAAGTGAGCCCGGCTCCACGGGGCCGTGCGACTGGAAACGGTTCCCTTTGGCGCCGATAGGCCACTATAAGCCCTTCGGAAGGCTGGCCGCGCCCCAACCCCGCGCCGGCAGCCTTCCGGAGCCTGTTGCCTATGACTTTTCCGATTGATCTGGGCCGTTATCGCCCCCTGGCGCTGAGCCTGGAACAGCCGCTGAGCGCGGCCGATGCCGAGCAGCTGTCAGCCAACATCCAGCTGGCGCGCGACGCGATCGTGTTCTTCACGGCGCTCGCCCACGCGCGCGGCTTCGGGGGGCACACGGGCGGTGCCTACGACATCGTGCCCGAGGTCTTGATCGCGGACGGCTTCATGCGCGGCAGCCCGCGAGTGCAGCGCGACTACTTCGACGAGGCGGGGCATCGCGTGGCGATCCAGTACCTGCTGAGCGTGCTCAACGGCCAGCTCCAGGCGGAGTCGCTGCTGCACTATCGCGAGGCGCACTGGAAGCTGCCCGGGCATCCCGAGCGCGGGCTCACGCCGGGCATCAGCTTCTCCTCCGGGCGGCTCGGGCACCTCTGGCCCTACGTCAACGGCATCGCGGCGCGCCACCCCGAGCGCGTGGTCTTCTTGTTCGGCTCGGACGGCTCGCAGCAGGAGGGCAACAGCGCCGAAGCGGCTCGCTTCGCCGTGGCGAGGGGGCTCGAGGTCAAGCTGGTGATCGACGAGAACGATGTCACCATCTCGGGCCATCCGAGCGACTACCTGCGCGGCTATGACCTGGAGAAGACGCTGAGCGGCCATGGCTTGGCCGTGCGGCGCGTGGACGGCGAGGATCTGCAAGCCCTGCATGCGGCCCTGCGCGGGCTGGTCGCGCAGCGCGGCCCTGCGGCGCTGTTGTGCCGTCGCCCCATGGCGCCAGGCGTGAAGGGCATCGAGGGGACCCCCAAGGGGCACGATGCGATCCCTGTACCGGCGGCGATCGAGTACCTGCGGGCGCGCGGGCATCAGGAGGCCGTGCGTCAGCTGGAAACCGCCAAGGGCGGCGCGAAGGCGCCCGCCTTGCGCGGCAGCTCCGCGGCTCGCGCCAGCGTGCGCGGGGTGTTCGGTGAGGCGCTGTGCGATGTGCTGGAGAAGCTCGATCCCGCGAGCCGCGCCCGCAACCTGGTGATCGACAGCGACCTGGCTGGCTCGTGCGGGCTCTCGCACGTCGCCAAGCGCTGCCCCGACGTGTACGTGTCGGGCGGGGTGATGGAACGAGGCAACTACTCTGCCGCAGCCGGCTTCGGCTCCGAGCCGGGTTACCAGGGCATCTTCGGCACGTTCTCGGCGTTCCTGGAGATGATCATCTCCGAGATCAGCATGGCGCGCCTCAACGAGTGCAACGTGCTGGCCCACTTCTCTCACGCGGGAGTGGCGGAGATCCTCGACAACACCTGCCACTTCGGCATCAACAACTTCTTCGCGGACAACGGCCTCGGGCCCGACGATCCGACCCGCCTGTATTTCCCTGCCGACCAGCACCAGATGCGGGCGCTGATCGCTCGGGTGTTCCACGATCCGGGACTGCGCTTCGTGTTTTCGCCGCGCTCCTCGCTCCCCGACATCCTGAACGAGGACGGGCAGCCTCGTTACGCGGGCAGCTACCGCTTCGAGCCGGGGCGCGATGATGTGGTGCGCGGGGGGCGGGACGGCTGGATCGTCAGCTATGGCGACGTGCTGAGCGAAGCGCTCGACGCCGTCACGGCTCTGAAGGAGGCGGGGATCGACGTCGGCCTCGTCAACAAGAGCAGCCTGAACGTGGTGGACGAAGCGTCGCTCGCCCAGGTGGGCAAGGGCGGCTTCGTGCTGGTGGCCGAGAGCCAGAACGTGCAGAGCGGGCTCGGGCTGCGCTACGGCACCTGGCTCACGGAGCGCGGCTTCCACCCGCGCTTCGGCCGCGCCGGCACTCACGTGCGCGGCGACGGCGGGGCGCTGGAGCAAGTCGTGCAACAGGGGCTCGACTCCGCGAGCCTGGTGCGCGCCGTCAGGAAGCTCGCGGGCTGACGTCCGCCTGGCTGTAAGTGCCGTCGATGCGGCGCCAGAGCTTGCCGGGGTTGCGATCGCGCAACTCCGGCGGCAGGCGCGGCTCGCGCACGTTGTCGTAGGAGTGCAGGGCCGTGAAGCGCGTGATGCTCGCGGGCAAGCCGACACTCGTGAAGCCGGGGTGGCCGGTGGCGGGGTAGGGGCCACCGTGGTTCATCGCCGCCGAAACGGCCACGCCCGTCGGCATCTTGTCATTCAGGAGCCGGCCGACGCGCGAACGGAGGCGCGCGGCGATGCGCTCGTAGAGCGCGTCGTCTTCGCCCTGGGTGTGGCTGTAGACGCAGCCGGTCAAGCTGCCCTCCAGCCGCATGGCGATGGCTTCCAGCTCCGTGGCGCTCTCGGCCGTGACCAGCAAATGCACGGGGCCGAAGGCCTCGGTCTGCAGCGCTTCCGAGTGCTCCAGGAACTGCTTGCCGCTGACGCTGGCCAGCGTGTTCTCGAAGCCGAAGCCCGGCGCGCCGGCGCGCTTGCCGCCCTGCTCCAGGCGGGCGCCGTGCTGCGTCCAGAGGGCGAGGCTCGCTTCGATGTGCTCCGCGCCCTGCGCCCCGAGCAGTGTGCCCGCGGGGCCCGCTGCCAGCAGCGAGCCGAGCTCGGCGCGAAATGCGTCGGCTTCGGCGCCGGCGAGCAGCACGCTCACGCCCGGCTTGGTGCAGAACTGGCCGGCGCCCATGGTGCATGAGGTCGCCAGCTCGCGCGCGATGGCGCTCGAGCGCTCACGCAGCGCGCCGGGCAGGATGAACACCGGATTGATCGCCGACAGCTCCAAATAGATCGGCTTGCCCGCCCGATCGGCGGCGGCCTTCAGGCTCAGCCCGGCGCGGCGGCTGCCCGTGAAGGCGCTCGCGCCCAGATCGGGGTGGGCCACCAGCTCCAGCCCGAGCTCGGGGGGCAGCGCGTAGATCAGCTGCACGCTGGCCGCCGGCAGCTCCAGCGCCTGCAGCGCATCGGAAGCGGCCTGTGCCAACAGGCGGGTGGTGCTCAGGTGGCCCGGGTGCGCCTTGGCGATCACCGGGTTGCCGGCGGCGAGCGCGGCCGCGAAGTCACCGCCCATGACCGCGTTGAACGCGAACGGGAAGTTGTTCGGACCGAACACCGCCACGGGCCCGCCCAGCGGACCGCGCAGCGAGCGCAGGTTGCTCTTGGTGTCGATCTGCGGATCGCAAAAGCTGCGGCTCCGCGCGGCGGCGGCTGCCTGGCGCAGTTGATCCACCGTGCGCGGCAGCTCGACATTGCGCAGCCGCGGCTCCTTGGGCAAGCCGGTCTCGGCGTGCGCGCTGTCGACCAGCGCATCGCGCTGCGCTTCGAGGTTCTCGGCGCAGCGCTCCAGGAACGCCGCGATGCGCTCCGGCGCCACTGCGCGCAGCGCTTCTGCCGCGGCGCGGCCCGCGCGCAGCGCTGCACGCAACGTGGCATCGCCGGAGATCGGAAAGCGCGCCGGCAGGGCCTCGCCCGTGCGCGGGTTGTAGGACCGGAGCTCGCCTTCCGGCGCCGGCTCGCTCTGCCAGCGCCCGGCGATCCAGATCGGTTCCAGCTGCGTCGTCGATTCGCGCGATTCGCGGGTCATTCTGCCACCTCGTTCTCCAGCACTGCATCGGCCACCTGCACGCGCACCAGATCGCGCGCGCGCAAGCTGAAGCCGTCGGGGGGCACGATGCCCGTGCCCGTCATCAAAAAGGCCCCCTGTGGGAAGCTCAGCTCGCGGCCGAGATACGAGGCCAGGTCGCGCAGCGAGCGTTTCATCTCGGAGCTGCGGGTCTCGCCCTCGAACACGGTCTGGCCGGCACGCTGGATGGTCAAGCGAATGGGGACGTTCGCGAGCGCAGCTTCGTGGCTCAGGAGGATCGAGGGGCCGATCGCGCAGCTGCCGTCGTAAACCTTGGCCTGCGGAAGGTAGAGCGGGTTTTCGCCCTCGATATCGCGCGACGACACGTCATTGCCGGCGCAGTAGCCCACGATGTCCATGTCCCGGTTCAGGACCAGCGTCAGCTCCGGCTCGGGTACGTTCCAGCTGCTGTCGCGCCGCACGCGGATGTTCATGCCGTGCCCGACGGCGCGCACACCAGGTGATTTGAAGAACAGCTCCGGGCGCTCGGCGACGTAGACCTTCTCGTAGACGTCCTTGACCGTCGACTCGTGGGTGCGCGCCTCACGGCTGCGTTTGTACGTCACCCCGCTGGCCCACACCTCCTGGTCGTTCTCGATCGGCGCGAGCAGCGGCCCGACCGCCGGCTCCGAGCGGGCGACGCTGTCGAGAAACGGGCCCATGAAGTCGGTGGAGAGCTCGAGCAGCACGCCGAGGCGGAAGCCCTCGGCGAGGAAGTAGCCGTCGCGCGCCCAGCGCGGTCCGGTCGGGGTCGAATGTCGCGTCAGTTGCATCGTTCGTGTCTCACTCGGAAAATCAACGGGGTCGAGCTGCAGCGAAAGGGAAGGGGGTGCCGCAGCGGGAAGGGTCAAAGGGACTGGATCAGGGCCGACATGTCCTGATCGGTGAGGCCGCGGCCGTGAGCCTGCAGCAGGCGCTCGCGCACGGCCACGCCCAGCGGCGCCGTCCCCTCGCGGGCCAGCTCGGTCGCGAGCCGGATGTCCTTGAGCATGTTCTTGACCGAGAACTGAGCGCTGAAGTCGCCGGAACGCAGCTTGGGTTCCTTGGCCGCGTGAAAGCCTGACCACAGCCCGGTCCCTTGCAGCGTCCGGAAGAAGTCTTCGTCGGCCACACCCAGCTGCCGGGCGAGGTGCAAGCTCTCGCAGATGCCTTCCATCTGGATCGCCACCTGCAGGTTGAACGCGAGCTTGAGGCCGGCTGCCATGGACACGTCGCCGACGTGCCGGATCGCATCCGACAGCAGCGAGAGCACGGCGTGTCCGCGGGCGACCTGCGCCTGCTCACCCCCAGTGAGAAACACCACCTTGCGTTGCTCGGCCGCCGGGCGGCTGCCCATGAAAGGGGCCTCCAGATAGCTCGCGCCGCGCGCGCGGACCCGCTCGGCGAAGCGGCTCGCGCTGCGCGGATCGATGGTACTCGACTGCAAAACCAGGTGGCGCGGGCCCAGCGCGGGCTCCAGCGCCGTGATCAAGCCCTCGACCGCCGGAGGATCGCTGACCACCACGTGCAACACCGTCGCCGTGCGCGCGAGCGTGGCCGGATCGCTGGCAGGGCGCGGCGCATCCGGCTTCGCCGAGCGATTCCAGCTGCCCTCCAGTACCCCCGCGGCCTCGTACAGTTTCGCCCAGACGCTGCCGATGATGCCCAGGCCGAGCACGCCGACGCGCTCGCCCGATCCGCCCTTGGTATCGCTCATGATCGCGTCTTAGCGCGGTCGCTCGCTCCCTGAAAGCTTGCTCCGCAGCCTGTTCAGTGTGGAATCTTCTTGCCAACATGTAAGCGCTCCGCACGCGCTCCCGGGCGGCCGCGGGCGGCGGGCCATCGCCCTGAAGCGCCCCAGCGGCGTTGCACCGGACTACCGATGGACGCGTCAGGGATGTGATTTTTGTCGTGGCGCCCAGCCGCGCGCGTTCTAAAACGGGGCCACTACTTGCCGTGAGGTTGCTCATGGGGCGGCGGATTTCAGCGCAGCCTCAGCCTGCGGCTGCAGCTTGGAGAAGTTCGATGCGCTCTCGTAAGGTTTGGTTCGCGGCGTGCGCCGCGGCAGTGTCGGTATTGGCAGCTTGCTCGAGTGACGACGATCCCTCGAGCCCCGTGACGAGCGGGCTGCCGAATCAGCCGGGCGCGGCAGGCGCTCCGAGCACCAGCACGCCTCCGGCGGATCCGCCCGCCACCCCCGCGCCCACGGGCGGCAACGAGGGGATGACTCCTCCGGTGCGCGTCGACCAGAACGACAGCGCCGCGGCGGGCGACAACACCGCGGACGCGGGGCCCGGCGACGCGGATGCGCCGGCGGTGGACGCAGGCGCGGCGGCTCCGGATGCCGGCGGTACTCCCGCTGGAAACCCGCCGCCAGGTAACCCGCGGGGCAACAATCCCCCGCCGGGCAACAATCCCCCGCCGGGCAACAATCCGCCGGGAGATGCGGTCGGCTTCTCCGATGTGTTCCCGATTCTGCTGACCAACTGCGGCAACTGCCATGGTGCCAACGCCCCGGGCAACCGCCCGCGCTTTGCTCAGACCGGCAACGAAGCGGCCTCGTATGCTGCGACCCAGGCAAATGGGGTCGCCGCTGAAATCATCGCGGAGGCGGTCACCAACCGGACCATGCCCCCTTCCTGCAACCGCGGCGCGCTGGGTACCGGAACCTGCCTCGACGCAAATGAGGCAGCTCAGCTCCAGGCCTGGCTGACGCAGGGCGCGCAGCCCTAAACCTCCTTCGCGAGGCCTGACACAGACCATGAAGCACCTTGCAAACGGGCTTTTCCTGGCCGGAGTAGCCATTCTCCTGACCCCTCTCGCAACTCTGGGCGGCTGCTCGGATGATGACGGCAACAATGTCGCGCCGAAGCCACCGATCACGACGGCCGGCAGCGGCGGGCAGGCGGGCAGCGGCAGCGCTGGCACGGGCGGAGCTGCCGCTGGAACCGGCGGCGGTGGCAACGGCGGAACGGGCTCGATGCTGGATGCGGGCATGCAGGGAGACTTGTGCACACCCGTCTTCCTGGATGCCGGCGTGGTCGCTGACGCGGGGAACGATGCCGGCGGTGACGCCGGCGACGGGGGCCCCGTCGCAACGAACGGCCCCGTCAGCTTTGCCGCCGACATCTACCCCATCTTGACCGCCAACTGCGTGCCCTGTCATGCGACGGACTACTCCGGGGGTCACAACGTGGCCTCGCCCGACGAGGCCGAAGCCTATGGTTTCGCCCAGGATCTCAAGGGCACGATCCTGGAGCGAGTCAACGGGGGCAACATGCCACCCGACTGCTATGACGCGCCAGGATCACCCAACTGCCTCAGCGTGGCCGAGGTGGACTTGATCCGGCGCTGGTCGGCGCAATGCTTTCCCCCCTGAGCTGCGCGCGACACGTGAAACGAGGAGTTGGAACACCGATGAACAGCGCCCTGGGGCGGATGTTGGCTTGCTGCATGGTGGCGGGTTCTTTGGCTTGCGGCAGCGACGACGGCGGCGATGGCGATGGCGATGGCGCGGCCGTGACCTTCAGCAAGGACATTCACCCCATCTTGCAGAAGAAGTGCGGCACGTCGGGCTGCCACGACACGCCCAACTCCTTTCTGCCCGGTCACGGTGCGGCCGATGTGAATGCGGCCTACACCGAGGCCACGAGGATCTGGGCGGGGGGCGAGCCCGTGTACGAGCTGATCTTGCAGCGTGTCGCCAGCACCAACCTGAGCGAGGCCATGCCGCCGAGCTTCGCGACGCCCCCGTGCGGATCCAGCGCGGACCCGCCCGGGCTCGGCAAACCCGGTTGCCTCACCCAGGCCGAGTACGACCTGCTCGAGAAGTGGGTCGACGAGGGCCGCCCGCGCTAGTTTCCTTGCGCGCTCCGCGCCGGGCTCGAACGCTCGGCGCGGTGGAGTGGGCATATCCTGAGGGGCCCGGAGCGCTGTAGCTCCGAGCCCACACCCATTGCGCGCTTCGAGGGCGCT
Source organism: Polyangiaceae bacterium (assembly GCA_035760985.1). Classification (GTDB taxonomy): domain Bacteria; phylum Myxococcota_A; class Polyangia; order Polyangiales; family Polyangiaceae; genus SZUA-265. Next base: position 11,564 of record DASTRX010000235.1, on the reverse strand, counting down.
CAGGCTTCGAGCACGACCTTCACGCGCGCGCCGTCGCGCAGCGCCGAGAGCGGCAGCAGGTTGCCGGAGATCTGCTTGCCGTCCACCTCCAGGCGCTGCACGCCGCGGCACAGGCCCATCGGGTTCTCGACGCTGATCTGCAGCTTCTTGCCGCGGAACTGGCGCTCGACCTGGAAGCCCTTCCAGGCGCGCGGGATGCACGGATCGATGCGCAGGCCGTCGAGCTCCGGCACGATGCCGAGGATGCTCTGCACTGCCACGAAGTAGCTCCAGGACGCCGTACCGGTGAGCCAGGGCACGCGCGACTTGCCCGCGTGCGGATTCACGCTCGCGTACGTGGTCTGGCTGTGCACGTAGGGCTCGATCTCGCGCAGCTCGGCGCGCGTGTTGTACGCGGCCGGCATGTAGGCGCGATAGTACTCCCAGGCCTGGTCGCCATTGCCGCGCAGGCACTCGGCCATGACGGCCCAGGCTTGCGGGTGGTTGAAGATGCCGGCGTTCTCCTTGATGCCCTTGTTGTAGACCACACCGTCCATGATGTGGCGCGGCGTCTTCTCGAAGGGCGGTGCACACAGCATCAGCCCATAGGGCGTGCCGAGCCACTCCTTCACGGCGGCCAGCGACTTCTTGGCTTGCTCTTCCGTGGCCACGCCGCTGATCACCGACCAGACCTGCGTGTTCAGGTAGACCTTGCCTTCCTCCATGGCGCGCGTGCCGTACTTGGTGCCGTCCTTGCCGGTGGCCCAGATGAACCACTCGCCGTCCCAGCATACCTTCTGGATGGCGCGCTCCAGCGGCGGGCGCTGAGCCTGGGCCCACTCGGCCTCCGCGCTCAGCCCGAGCCGCTCCGCGATGCCCTGGTAGACGCTCAGGCCGTAGCAGACCTGGAAGGCCACCATCACGCTCTCGCCGGTGTAGCCGAGCTTGCAGCAGTCGTTCCAGTCGGCGGCAAGCCCGCACGGAAGGCCATTGCGCCCGGTGCGCTCCAGATTGAACTCCAGCGCGCGCCGCAGGTGGCCGAGCACCGTGGCCTCGCCCTTGTCGGCGTAGGGCAGCACCTTGTGATAGAACTCGACCTCCCCCGTCTCGGCCACGTAGGCCGGCACGGCGTGGAACAGCCACAGGCAGTCATCGCTGCGGAAGTGCTCCGGTGGCGGCGCTTGCTCCTGACCGGGCTTGTGATCGAAGGTGCGCACCACCGGCATGGCTCCGCCACACTCGACCTGTCCCGTGAGCATCAGCTCCAGGCGCGCCTGCATCTCCTTGCCGAGCAGGGGCGTGACCCCCAGGAAGTCCTGCACCGTGTCGCGGTAGCCGAGGCCGTCGCGCTCGCCGTTGTAGATCGTGGATGCCGAGCGGGACCAGGCGTAGGTGATCAACGAGTTATAAGCGTTCCACACGTTGATCATGCTGTCGAATTCCGGATCCGGCGTGTGCACCTGGACCGGGTCGAGGCGCGCGTGCCAGCTCTTGCGCACCCGCTCCAGCTCCTGCTCGCAGCGCGCGGCGTTGGCGTAATCGCGGCAGGTGGCGTTGCCGTGCGACTCCGGCGTACCGAGCCCGAGCAGCACGAACAGCTCGCGCGATTCGCCCGGCGCCAGGTCCAGGTCGATCTGCAGCGAGCCGATCATGTTCTCGCCGGCGATCTCGAAATTGGTCAGCGCGCCCTTCACGACCGCCTCCGGAGCGGCGTAGCTGCCGTAGTTGCCGATGAAGCGCTCGCGCTGGCTCTCGAAGGCCACCACTGGAGCGCCCGCGAACTTCAGCCAGCAGCGCTGAGCGGAGCGCAGGTCTGCTGGATCGAAGGCGTCGTGCGGGTGAGAGGCCAGCGCCAGCATGCCCTCACCGTGGTATTTCGCCTGGGTGACGAAGGGCGAATACTGCAGGTTGGTCAGATCGTTGATCAGGTGCCCGACGTTGGTGAACTCGGCATAGGTGAAGACCGACAGCGGGCGGGCGGTGGTGCCCGCGTTCTTCACTCGCAGGCGCCAGTACTCGAAGGTCTGGCCGAGCGGCACGAAGTAGGTCGACTCGGTCTCGATGCCCGAGTACCTGGAGGTGATGATCGTGTAGCCCATGCCGTGCCGGCACGTGGACTGATACTGATCGAGCGGCTTGCCCACCGGCTGCCAGCTCGTGCTCCAGTAATCACGGCTCTCGCGGTCCCGCAGGTAGAAGTAGCGCCCGGGCTGATCCAGCGGCACCGAGTTGCCTCGCAGCCGCAGGATGCGGTGCGTGGCCGCGCTGCGGTAGAAGCTGAAGCCGCCGGCATGGTTGGTGATGATGGCACCGTACTCGGTGGTGCCCAGATAGTTGCTCCAGGGCCGCGGGGTGTCGGGGCGGTCCACCACGTACTCTCGGGCCGCATCATCAAAATGTCCGTATTGCATGGCTGCTACTGCTCCAGTCGATTCAGTTCCGCGGTGCTGGGGATACCCCTGAAGAATGCGGATGCACGAGGCTGATCCCCACGCCGTTGAACTCCCCCATGGCGGCGAGCCGCTCGGGCACTTGCTCGAGGCTCAGCTGCGGTCCGATGATGCGATCGAGCGGCACCGCGCGGCTCTCGATCATGCGGAACACGTCGGGGTACGCGCTGGCGGCGATGCCATGGCTGCCGTACAGCACGAGCTCGTTCGAGATGACCAGCCCCATCGGTACGCCCGGGTCAGCTGGCTCTCCCACGAGCAGCCCGACCTGCACGTGCCGGCCGCGCTTGCGCAGCGCCTCCAGCGATTGCCGCAACACCGCGGAGCTGCCCAGCGCATCGATACTCACGTCGGCGCCGCCCTGTGTCGCTTCGCGCACGCGCGCCGCCACCCCCGGCTCGCGCGCGTCGATCAGCAGCTCAGCGCCCAGGCTGCGCGCCAGCTCGAGTTTGTGGCGGTCGACGTCGACCGCGATGCTGCGCGCCCCGAGCGCGTTGGCGATCAGCAGCGAGCTCAAGCCGACACCGCCGCAACCGAAGATCACGAGCGTCTCGTCCGCGCGCAGCTGCGCCAGCTGAACCAGGGCACGGTACGCGGTCACAAACCGACAACCGAGGCTCGCCGCCGCGTCGTACGAGAGCTGCTCGGGCAGCTGGACCACGTTGCCCTCCGCGTAGTGCAGCCCGACATACTCCGCGAAGGAACCCCAGTGCGTGAACCCGGGCTGAAACTGCCGATCGCACACTTGCGGGTCCCCGCGCCCGCAGGGGCGGCAGGCGCCGCAGCCGCTCACGAAGGGCACCGTGACGCGATCGCCGAGGGCGAGGCGCTGCACTTCGCTGCCGAGCGCCACCACCTCGCCCGCCAGCTCGTGACCAGGGACGTGCGGCAAGCGCACGTCGCGATCGTGGCCTTGCCAGCCGTGCCAGTCGCTGCGGCAGATACCGGTGCTCTCTACCCGCACCACGACGCCGTGAGCCGGGGGAGTGGGATCGGGCACGCTTCGGATCGACAGCGGCCCTGCAAATTGCTCGAAATAGACGGCTTTCACGATCGGGGGGCCCGCCCGGGGCCGCGCGCATTCAAGCATCGTGCGCCGTGCCTAGCAACGGGGAAGGCGGAAAACGCGCCGCTCGGACCCGGCCGGTCCGGGGGGCTCGGCCTCACCAGTAGACGCTCACGTCCCGCGCGCCACGCACACGCGCGCCGCCGGCTCGTAACGGAACGGCGGGCGCCGGCGCTGCTTCGACGCCGCGCGGCGGGCGCTCCGCCCCGCGAGCGCCTCACCATCCGCACTGCGATCCGGCACATCTCACCCGATCGAGCGCCGTGCTATGTCAGACTGGTCGCCGAGCTCTGCTCGGTCCTGTCATGTCACCCCTGCCTGGTTCGGCATACAGCGGGGACACCCCGCAAGCTGGCGCGCTTCACCCGGCGTTGATCCGCCTGCAGGGGGTCAACAAATCGTATCAGAGCGGCGGCGCAGCCCTGCACGTGCTCAAGGACCTCGAGCTCACGATCCGGGAGGGCGAGCTGGTCAGCATCATGGGCTCGTCGGGTTCGGGCAAATCGACGTTGCTCAACATCCTGGGCTTGCTGGACGACTACGACACCGGCAGCTACCACCTCGGCGACACGCTGATCCAGAACCTGGGCGAGCGGCGCGCGGCGCAGTACCGCAACCGCTTCATCGGATTTGTCTTCCAGTCGTTCAATTTGCTCGCCTTCAAGACGGCCCTGGAGAACGTGGCGCTGCCCCTCTACTACCAGGGCGTGCCGCGCAAGGAGCGCAATCGCCTGGCGCGGGAGTACCTGCGCAAGGTCGGACTGGAAGATCGCGCCGAGCATCTGCCGAGCCAGCTCTCGGGTGGGCAGAAGCAACGGGTCGCGATCGCGCGCGCGCTGATCGCCAAGCCACGCCTCCTGCTCGCGGACGAACCGACGGGCGCGCTCGACTCCGACACCTCGGTGCAGCTGATGGAGCTGCTGCGCAGCATCAATCGCCAGGGCATCACCATGGTGATCGTCACCCACGAGCCGGACATCGCCGAGCGCACCGACCGCGTCATCACGCTGCGCGACGGTCGCATCCTGCGGGCCACGAGCTGAGCATGGACACCTGGCAGGAGGTGTTCGAGGTGCTGCGGCGCAACAAGCTGCGCGCGAGCCTGACCGCGTCCAGCGTGGCCTGGGGCATCTTCCTCCTGGTGCTGCTGCTCGCGGCCGGCAATGGCCTGCGGCATGGCGTGGAGTGGGAGTTCCGGGACGATGCCACCAACTCGATCTCCCTGCGCCGTGGCAAGACCTCGCTGCCGTTTCAGGGGCACGCGCCGGGCCGCCCCGTGTATCTGCAGAACGCCGACGTCGCGGCGTTGCGCTCGGAGCTGGGCGGTGTGGATCACATCACGGGCCGCTTTTTCCTCTGGGGGGTGACGCCGATCAGCCGCGGCAATCGCAGCGCCGGCTTCGACGTGCGAGGCTGCCATCCGGATCATCAGTTCCTGGAGCAGACGATCATCCTCGCCGGGCGCTACATCAACGAGCTGGACGTGAGCGAGCAGCGCAAGGTGGCCGTGATCGGCACGGCGGTGAAGGACGCCTTGTTCGCCGACGGCGAAGACGCGCTCGGTCAGATGATCAACGTGCGCGGGGTGAACTATCAGGTGGTTGGGTTGTTCGACGACGTGGGTGGGGAAGGCGAGCTGCGCCGCGTCTACATCCCGCTCTCGACCGCGCAGGCCTTGTACAAGGGCGGCGACACGATGCACCAGATCTGGTTCACGACCGGCGCCGCCAGCGTGGTGGAGAGCGAGGCCCTGGTGGGGCGCAGCCGCCAGCTGCTCGCCGAGCGCCACCACTTCGACCCCGACGACCGGCGCGCCGTGCCAGCCAGCAATAACCTGCTGCGCTTTCGCCAGCTGATGGACGTGTTCGACTGGGTGCGCGCGTTCGTCTGGGTGGTCGGCATCGGCACCTTGTTCGCGGGCATCGTGGGCGTGAGCAACATCATGATCATCTCGGTCCAGGAGCGCACGTTGGAGATCGGGATCCGCAAGGCGATCGGCGCGCCGCCGAGCTCGATCGTCGGCATGATCTTGCTGGAGGCCCTGGTGCTCACGTCGCTCGCCGGCTACCTGGGCTTGATCGCGGGCGTCGGCCTGGTGGAGGCCTTCCGGCGCTATCTGCCGGAGAACGACTACGTCCGGGACCCGACGATCGATGTGCGCGTGGCCGTGGTCGCGACCCTGGTGCTGGTCGCGGCGGGCGCGCTGGCAGGGCTGCTGCCGGCGCTGGCGGCAGCGCGCGTGAGGCCGGTCGTCGCCATGCGCAATGGCCAGGCCTGAGGCAGGAACCAGGGGCGAACGCGGCATGTTCGATATCGACACCTGGCAAGAGGTCTTCTCCACGCTGCAGAAGAACGTGCTGCGCACCCTGATGACCGCCTGGGGCGTGTTCTGGGGCGCCTTCATGCTGGTGATCATGCTGGGCATCGGGCGGGGCCTCGAGGGCGGTGTCACGCGCAACATGGCCTCCCTGTCCGCAAACAACGTCTATCTCTGGGGCGGGCGCAGCTCGGTGCCGCACGCCGGGCTCGCGATCGGGCGCCCGCTGCGCCTCGATCTGGAGGACGCGGCGGAGCTGCAGCAGCTACCGGGTGTGGTCGCGGTCGCTCCCAGCATCGAATTGGGCGGCTGGCGCCAGGGCACCAACATGGCCTACGGGGACAAGGTCGGCAATTTTGGCCTGCGCGGAGAAGCTCCGCAATACCTGGAGGTGCAAGTGGATCGCCCGTACCTCGGGCGTTTCATCAACGAGAGAGACATGGCCGAACGCCGCAAGGTGGCCGTGATCGGAGAAGAAGTGCGCCGGCAGCTCATCCCCGACACGGTGCCGCCGATCGGCGAGTACCTGAAGATCCGCGGCGTGTACTTTCAGATCGTGGGTGTCATCGCCTCCCTGCAAGGCGGGGACGGCGCCGAGCGCGTCAACAACAGCGTCGTCGTGCCGTTCAGCACCTACCAGACGGCGTTCAACGGTCGCGGTCGCGTGGGCGTCATCGGTGTGCGTCTGGCCCAGGGCGTGGACTCCGATCAGCTCGAGCAGAGCGCGCGGCGCCTGCTCGCGGCGCGGCACCGCGCCGCGCCCGGGGACCCGCAAGCGGTCGGCTCTTTCAACCTGTCCCGGCAAACGCAGCGCGTCACCAACCTGTTCCGCGGCGTGAACGCATTCGTGTGGTTCGTGTGCGTGTGCACTCTGCTCGCCGGGGCGCTGGGCGTGAGCAACATCATGTTGATCAGCGTCAAGGAGCGCACGCGCGAGTTCGGGGTGCGCAAGGCCCTGGGGGCGACGCCGGGCTCCGTGATCCGACTGGTGCTGCAGGAGGCGAGCGTGCTGACCGGGTTGGCGGGCTACCTGGGGGTCGTGGCGGGTGTGTTCGGGCTGCAGCTGATGTCGCGCTACGCGAGCTCGCGGCAGGGCCCCCTCGCCGCGCCCAGCGTCGACCTGGGGGTTGCATTGATCGCCATTCTGGTGCTGGTATTTGCCGGTCTGCTCGCGGGCGTCGCGCCCGCCCGCCATGCCGCGCGCATTCGGCCCGTCGTGGCTCTGAGGTCAGAATGATTCGTCGTATTTTGCCCTGGCTGCTGTCCGTGGCCATTCTGGGCCTGTTCGCCTGGACGCTGGTGTTTCTGTATCAGAAGTCCAAGGAGGCACCGCAGGTCTTCCAGACGGCGAGCCCGGAGCTGCGCGCCATCGTCCAGAAGACGGTGGCCGCGGGTGCGATCGTGCCGCGTCGCGAGGTGAGCATCAAGCCGCGGGTGTCCGGCATCATCCAGCGGCTGGAAGTGGCGCCGGGCCAGCTGGTGCGGGCCGGCGACCTGATCGCAGAGATCAAGATCGTGCCCAACGTGGTCAACTTGAACGCCGCCGAGGCACGCCTGGCGGCGGCACGCATCAGCGTCAAGACGCGCAAGCGCGAGTTCGAGCGCGTGCGAGAGCTGAAGCTGCAGCAGCTGGTGGCGGAGGCCGACTACAACCGCAGCGAGCTCGACTACAACCTGGCCGAGCAGGAGCTCACGGCGGCCAGCAGCAACTTGCAGCTGATCAAGGAAGGCGCGATCCGCGGCTCGGGCAAGGTCTCCAACGTCGTCACCTCCACCGTCGAAGGTATGATCATCGAGGTGCCCGTGAAGGAGGGCGAGTCCGTGATCGAGACCAACAACTTCAACGAGGGCACGACGATCGCCTCCGTGGCGGACATGCAAGACATGATCTTCTCCGGGTTCGTCGACGAGAGCGAGGTCGGCAAGCTCACGGAAGGCATGCCCGTCAGCATCACCATCGGCGCGCTCACGGGCCAGAAATTTGACGGCCGGCTGGAGTACATCGCGCCCAAGGGCACGAACCACGACGGCACCATCGAGTTCGAGGTGCGCGCGGCGCTCTCGATCCCGCCGGGCAGCTTCGTGCGCGCGAACTACAGCGCCAACGCGGACATCATCCTGGATCGGCGCGAGCGGGTGCTGGCCATCAATGAGCGCTTGCTGCAGTTCGAGGGCACGCGGCCGTTCGTGGAAGTGCAGGGGCCGCCACCGGAACACGCCTACGAGAAGCGCTTCATCGAGCTGGGCCTGAGCGACGGAGTGCAGGTCGAGGTGTTGAAGGGCCTCGCGCTCCAGGACAAGATCAAGGTGCCCCTGGCGGTCTCCGCCCCCGCCCCCAGGGGCGGCTGAAAGCAGCGACCGCCTGCGAGAGGCGCCCGCCCAGGGGCAGTGGATCAAGGGCTCGGCGCCGCCCGGCAGCGGGCGGCGCCAGGATGTGCCCTCCGTTCACCCGCGCACTTAAGCCGCCCTTGGGTGTCACTACTGCAAAACCGCATGCGCGACGTATTGGGGGGTGGGCAGCTGTGAGCTGAGTGCTCGTCCGGCGCCATCGCCGGCCCCCAACGCGCGCTTGCCAGCTGGCCCCACCCGTCCAAAAACGGAACGCTGGCGGGTCGCGCGTGGCAGGACCCGCGGCGATCCATTTGAGAATGGGCGCTGCGGTGACGTTTTGTGCGCCGCCGGTGACCGATCGGGGCAAGTGCGGACACTAGTCCATTGAACGGCGCCTCACGCCGTTTGCTTGGTGCCCTCGAGCTCAGGGCTGCGCGCTGCTCAGCAACCTCGGAGCGAGCGTCCGCTGTCGCCGCGGGCACCGCTTGGTACTGCGAAAAAAAGCCGGGGACCTGACACCCCCGTCAATGGAGGACTCTGTGACAAAGTCTGTGACGCATCAATTTGTGCTCAAACCTCGCCGCGTACTGCGGCTGCGCTCGCTCAGCGTGGCTTTCGGTGCTGCCGTGCTCGCTCTCGCGTGCGGCGCCGACGAGAGCAACAACCCGGAAGAATCCCAGCCCGTCGATATTCCGCGCGAAGATCCCTGCGCGAACCCGTACAACGCCGAGTGCCCGACGAATCAACTGCCGTCCAAGCAGGACGACGGCGACTCGGCCGGAGTGACGCCGGCGGTGGAGCCCAAGAAGGCCGCGCCCTCGCAGGCGGAGCTCGACAAGGACGCCGCCCAGAACGTGCTCAAATCGAAATGCGGCTACTGCCACGGCGCCGCGCTCACCAAGGAGCAGGCCAAGGCGGGCATGAACTTCATCGATGACATCGACAAGCTGGTCGCCGCCGGCAAGATCATTCCCATGAATAGCGCCGGCTCCAAGGTCATTCAACGCATGGTGCGCAAGGAAATGCCGCCGGTGGGCTCGGGATATGACCTGGTGTCCGACGCCGAGATCCAGATCGTCGCCGCCTATATCGACAATCCGCGCTACTGGGGTGGCCTTCCGGAGGCCAACTGCGAGGACGAGGGCCAGCTGATCGACTTTGATCAACTCTACCGGGACATCAACAGCGATCTCGCGGGGGAGGACAAGGACGATCGCGTCTTCTACCGCTACATCTCCCTCACCAATCGCTTCACCGCCGGCGTCTGCGCACCGGCGCTCGATGGCGACCGAAACGCCATGGTCAAGATGATGAACATGCTTTCGATCAAGGCCAAGGTGGGCAAGGTCACGCCGGTGAACCAGACGCAGACGCTGTACCGGATCGATCTGCGGGACTTCGATTGGGATCGCGCGATCGAGGTGGAGAACGAGCCCTTTGACGATGTCTGGGAGGCGATCATCGACGCCAATCCCTACGCTGTGCCGTTCGTCGGCGATGACGCCGATGACGCCAACGCGGACACGGGCACCGATGTTCCGGTCATGTTCGCCGATCAGATGCTGAACGTCGCCACCATCGGCAATCTGTACTACGCGATCATCGACGTGGACATCAACCAGACGCTCGGCACGTTCATCAGAGACAAGCTCGGCGTGAATGTCCAGGAGGACATCGAGAACGAGGACGCCATCCGTGCTGGTACGACCAAGTCCAACGTCACGCGGCAAGATCGCCTGGTGGAGCGGCACGACCTCGTGGTGCGGAACGGCGCTCTCTGGCAGAGCTTCGATTTCGAGGCGAACAACGCCAACGAGAGCATCTTCGAGAACCCGTTCGGCTTCACTGCGGGCGGGAGCGAGGCCATTTTCACGCTGCCCAACGGCATGCTGGCCTACATCATCGCCGACGCTGACGACCGCATCGTCCAGGACTCGGACATCCTGCTCGATACGAGCCAGGACAATCACCGGGCCCTCACCTCGGTTTCCTGCTCCAACTGCCACGCGGCCGGGCTGATCCCGGTCAAGGACGAGGTGGAGCCGATCGCGAGGGCGAATGCGCGCCAGATTGGCCTGGACAACGACGAGGTGGAGCAGCTCGAGCGGATCTACGTGAAGGCAGAGGTCTTCGCGCAGCAGGTCAAGTTGGACACGGAGACCTTCTACAACCGCGCGCTTCAGCAGGCGAATTTGCCCATCCAGGGCGGCGACCCCGTGGGGCGCGTGTTCGTGCGGTTCGAAGACGACGTGCGCCTGCAGGACGCAGCCGGCGACCTCGGGTTGACCCCGGATGAGCTGGCGGACGACATCGGCCTGCTGGACCCCGTGCTCGCGGTGCTGAAGCCATCGAAGGCAGCGTCCAGCGTCGGTCAGATCGACCGCGACGACTTCACCGCTCAATTCGTTGGCGCCCTGTGCTTCCTGTCGAACTCCAGCAAGAACACGCCGGACCCGGCGTTCTGCGAGGCAGCGGCCGGCAACTGATGAAACTTAGCGGGGTTTGAGGTCCCCCCGCCACGGCATTCCCCCGAGAATTCTCGGGGGAATGTCACCTTCACAGAGTTGGTCTGAGTGTGATGGTAGCCGGATCGCGATGGGTCTGGCGCTCGGGCACCCCGGCTGGAAACAGCCGGGGGTGCCCGGGTTTTGTCCGCTCGCTCGTTTGCTCGTTACCCCCGCGAGCAGGCTACGGAGCAGCCCGCTCGCAGGCGAGCAGGCTGAGGTAGTACTTCGCCGCGGGCCCGCCGCGCTTCAGCAAGGCCGCGGCGCGATGTTGGGTCTCATAAGCGCGCCGAAGGCGCAACACGCGGGCTTCTTCGAGCTGCAGCCCGCGCAGATGGTCGTAGAGGGCCGCGGTGCGCGCGCTCTGCTCGGCGCGCGCGTGGGCCTGTGGCGATGCGCTGAGCGCGCTCTCGATGGCGCCGCGGTTGTTGTCGAAGGTGGCCTCGAAATCGGGGTGGAATGGGTCGTCGAGCACGGGCCAGTGCTCGAGCAGCAAGGCGGCCTCCTCGGCCTCGCGCGCGGCGAGCGCGTCCTCCGCATCCTCGATGCCATCTTCCAGGCTGTCGATCTGCTTGCCGAGCTCGCCCCAGCGCCGCTCGACGGCCCGCTCGCTGGTCAGCCCCAAGCTCGCCCCGAGCTGCCGCGCCACAGCCGCGGCTTCGGGCGCGAGCGCAGGGTCCAGGGCGCGGCCTTCGCTCGGCGCTGCCGCAGGCAGCGCGGCAGTGGCATGGCGCAGCCAGCGTTCGGAGGTCGTGGTCGGAACGTCGAACGAGACGGCCTCGATGCTGGCCCAGGTGTGCGCGTCGAGCAGGCCAAGCTTACCGTCATGGTCGAAGTCGGCGGCGTCGAGGCCGAGCGGGGCGCCATCCTTGCGCTTGCCGGAGAGCGCGAGCACGAAGTGCAAGCCGTAGCTCTCC
>DASTRX010000234.1:0-118439 GCA_035760985.1 Polyangiaceae bacterium | reverse complement strand
ACGCGGACGGCTCGAGCTCGTGTATTCCGATCCAGAACGGCGCGTGTGGTGACTCCACCGTCAACTCGGGTGAGCAGTGCGACGATGGCAACGCCGACCCGGACGACGGTTGCTCGGCAGACTGCCAGGTCGAGGACGGCTATGTGTGCGGCACGGTGGGCCAGCTCTGCGAGCACATCGAGTACTGCGGCGACGGCTACCTGAAAGGCGACGGCAGCGAGCAGTGCGATGACGGCAACCGCTCGCCGGTCGACGGCTGCGACGGCTCCTGCGCCATCCTGCCGAACTTCATCTGTCCGGTTCCGGGGCAGCCCTGCCAGTCGACGATCGTGTGCGGTGACGGCCAGATCACCGGCAACGAGAAGTGCGACGACGGCGGCACCGACAGCGGCGACGGTTGCTCCAGCACCTGCAACGCGGAGCCGGGCTATACCTGCACCGGCGGCGGCAACACGCCCGTAGCCGGCCCGTGCCAGCCGGTGGCGGTGGAACGCTGCGGCGACAACGCGCTCGCGGCCACCGAGTTCTGCGACGACGGCGCCAACGCCGACGGTGACGGCTGCTCGGCGACCTGCACCATCGAGCCCGGCTGGGACTGCCCCGGCGGCAAGGACTGCGTGCGCGTCGGCAGCTGCGGCGACGGGCTGGTGAACGTGGTCGGCGAGGAGTGCGACGACGGCGTCGACGCGGTCACGCACCTGCCCAAGAGCGGTGACGGCTGCACGGCGAACTGCAAGCGCGAGGCGCTCTTCAGCTGCCCGCCGGCGGGCGGCGCTTGCACCAGCACGGTCGTGTGCGGCGACGGCGTCGTCAACGGCGCGGAGACCTGCGACGACGGCGGCACGCTGGGCGGCGACGGCTGCAACGCCAGCTGCAAGATCGAGGCGGGCTGGATCTGCCCGGTGGGCGGCGTGTGCCGCACCGTGTGCGGCGACGGCATCCGCATCGGTGAGGACGCGGACGGCATCGTCCACGAGCAGTGCGACGACAAGAACTCGACCGCGGGCGACGGCTGCGGCCCCGACTGCCGGCTGGAGGAGGGCTTCAAGTGCACCGATCCGGCGAGCCCGGCGGACGCGAAGGACGTGTGCACGCTCACGGTGTGCGGCGACGGCGCCAAGGAAGGCACCGAGCAGTGCGATGACGGCAACCTGGCGCCGTACGACGGCTGCGATCGCTTTTGCCGCAACGAGCCCGACTGCGGCGGCACGCCCTACGGTTGCGACCCGGTGTGCGGCGACGGCATGAAGTTCCCGGAGGAGGAGTGCGACGACGGCAACACCTCCGACGGCGACGGCTGCTCGCACCTGTGCAAGCATGAAGCCGGCTTCGTGTGCACGAATGACGCGGCGGATCTGGGCAGTACGCTCGCGTTACCGGTCGTGTATCGCGACTTGTCCGAGACGCATTCGCAGTTCGAGATCAATCCGCAAATCAAGACCGGCAACGACGGACGCTTGCCGGGCATTGTGGCCAGCTTGCTCGGTGCCGATGGCAAGCCCGTTTACAACACGGCCTTCACCGCCCCGACCTCGCGGACCAACTGCAGTGGCGCCGATCGGGCCTACACGATGGACGGCCCGAGCGGGAAGACAAGCAATGCCAATGGGCATGACGGTGGAACTAGTGCCTGCAATTCGGCGACGCTAAACAGCGCACAGATTGCCGCAAACTTCCTCCAGTGGTACCACGACTCGCCCGCCAACTCCAAAATCCTCGGGACTCTCACACTCAGCGAGACGCAGCCCGGTACCTATCAATTCGCGCGCTCGGGTAGCAACCAGTTCTTCCCGCTCGACGGGCAGGGGTTTGGCAACGAAGGTCAACAAGGTGGTAGTCCCACCGCGAGCCATAACTTCCACTTCACGAGCGAAGCGCGCCAGTGGTTCACCTACAGCTCGAGCGCCACACCGGCGCCGCTTCTCACCTTCAGCGGCGACGATGACGTTTGGGTGTTCGTCAACGGCAAGCTGGCCGTCGATCTCGGCGGCATCCACGGCGAGCTGACCGGCAGCGTCGAGCTGCTGGGGACGACGGGTCAGTCCTCCTGCACGCGCATCCCGGCGAGCAGCGGCAGCTGCACCAACCCGGGCATCACCCTGGATCCCAACGGCGTGAATGAGATCGCCGTGTTCCAGGCGGAGCGCCACGTCACCCAGTCGAACTACACCCTGACGATGAAGGGCTTCAACGCGCCCCTCACCGAGTGCGCCAGCGACTGCGGCGACGGCGTCGTCACGGCGGACGAGGCCTGCGACCTGGGCGACGCGGATAACACCGGCGCCTACGGCACCTGCAACGACAACTGCACGCTGACCGCGCGCTGCGGCGACGGCGTCACCAACGGCCCGGAGCAGTGCGACAACGGCATCAACACCTCGACGCGCGAGGTGGTCCCGCCGTCCCCGGGCGCCGGCGACTGCGCCCCGGGCTGCGTGCGCGCGCCGCGCTGCGGCGACGGCCAGCTCCAGGGTCAGTTCGAGCAGTGCGACCTGGGCAGCGCCAGCAACACCGGCGCCTACGGCACCTGCAACAGTAACTGCACGCTGCCGGACCGCTGCGGCGACGGCGTGAAGAACGGCCCCGAGCAGTGCGATACCGGGGTCAACAACGGCAGCGGCGGTAGCCCCTGCCTCGCCAACTGCACCCTGCGTTGCGGCAACGGCCAGATCGACCAGGGCGAGGAGTGCGATGACGGCCTGGCCAACAACACCGGCGGCTACGGCAAGTGCGAGGCCAATTGCACGCTCGGTCCGCGCTGCGGGGACGCCGTGCCCGATTCCGGCGAGGCCTGCGATGACGGCCTGAACGACGGCAGCTACGGACACTGCGGCGTGGGCTGCCAGCCCGGTCCGTTCTGCGGTGACGGCACGATCCAGTCGCAGTTCGGCGAGACCTGCGACAATGGCGGCGCCAACGTCGCGAGCGGCTACGGGCCGGGCCTGTGCACGACGCAGTGCAAGCCGGCGCCCTTCTGCGGCAACCACGCGGTCGACGTCACGGCAGGTGAAGTGTGCGACGACGGCGTCAACGACGGCAGCCCCGGCTCCTGCTCCGCCAACTGCAAGCAAGCCATCCCGCTCACCTCGTGCGGCAACGGTCAGGTGCAAGCCGGCGAGCAGTGCGACAACGGCGCCAACAATGGCAAGCCCGGCAACGCCTGCGACGTGCGCTGCGAGTTCGCCTGCGGCAACGGCTTCGTCGATGCCACCGAGCAATGCGACGACGGCGTGAACAACGGCTCGTACGGCACCTGCAACTCCAACTGCACGTTCGCGGGCTTCTGCGGCGACGGCATCAAGCAGGGCCCGGAAGACTGCGACGACGGCACCGGCAACGTGGCGCCCGCCAACGCCTACGGCTCGGGCGTGTGCACCACCTCTTGCTCCTACGCGCCCCGCTGCGGCGACCACCGCGTCGACAGCCAGTTCGGCGAGCTGTGCGACGGCGGCGCGGCCTGCACCTCGGCGTGCAGCATCCTGCGCTGAAACACGGGCTGCCCGGAGACAGGGGCGCGCTGGCCTGAGCAAGCCACCAGAGACGGGTCGGGCAACGAGCCCGACCCGTCGCTGTTTCGGGGTCAAGCTCACGAGGAGCGACATTCAGCCTGGTGGCCGGTGTGCGCCGCTCCAGCTCCCGCAGTCGGGACTTTCAGTTCGGGGGAAAACGTCGTAACTGCGGGGCCCCACCGCCGCGGGGCGGTGTGAGCTCCGGAGAAATCGCATGAGCAAGCCTCGACGCCCCCTGATCGCGGGCAACTGGAAGATGAACAACGGCGGCCAGGATGGCCTCGAGCTGGCCAAGGGGATCGCGGCCGAGTGCCAGGCGGAGACCGCCGTCGATGTGGTGGTGGCGCCACCCGCCAGCCTGTTGCATCGCGTCGCGGAGCTGATCGCCAAGGCCGCGCCGGGCAAGGTCGGCACCAGCGCGCAGAACGTGCACTCCGAGCCGAACGGCGCCTTCACGGGTGAGCTCAGCACCTCCATGCTGCTCGACGCCGGCTGCCAGTGGGTGATCATCGGTCACAGCGAGCGCCGCCAGTACTTCGCCGAGACGGACGAGTCGGTGCGCGCCAAGACGGCCGCCGCGCTCAAGGCGGGCCTGCTGCCGATCGTGTGCATCGGCGAGACGCTGGCCGAGCGCGAAGCGGGTCGCACCCTGGAGGTGGTCAACCGCCAGCTGGACGCCTTCCTGGGCGTGATCAAGGAACAGCCGGGCAAGGCCGCGATCGCCTATGAACCGGTCTGGGCCATCGGCACCGGCAAGGTCGCCACGAACGAGCAGGCGCAGGAAGTCCACGCCGCCATCCGCCAGCGCCTGGCGGCTGCGAGCGCCGAACTTTCCCGCGTCACCCGCGTGCTCTACGGTGGCAGCGTCAAGGCCGACAACGCGCTGGGCCTGCTCAACCAAACAGATATCGATGGCGCGCTCGTGGGCGGGGCCTCCTTGAAGCTCGATAGTTTCATGGGCATCGTCAAAGCTGCGCGCCAGGTGGCCTGACAGGCTTCACCTGGCATCCACCCAGCGCCAATCAGAGTTGCAGTAAACAAGGGTCGTCATGCTCGAGCTCTTTCATACGCCGCTCACCGTTCTCCACGTCATCGTGTGCCTGGTGGTGATGCTGGTGGTGCTGATCCAGCCCGGCAAGAGCGGCGGCCTGGGCGCGGCCCTCGGCGGCGCGGGCGCCCAGCAGATCTTCGGCGGGCGCGGCGCGGGGAACTTCCTCTCGCGCACCACCTGGATCGCGGCCACGGTGTTCTTCGTGACCAGCATCACGCTGGCCTACATCTCCACGTCCACCGGTGACTCGCTGCAGGACCTGGCCAAGGCCCGCGCCAGCAGCCGGGAGAACGGCGGCATCCCGCCGGTCGACGCCAAGACCGAGGAGCCGGCGGCCCCGGCGGCCCCGGCCACCACGCCGCCGCCGGTCGATCCCGTGCCGGGCAGCGACGCCCCGGCGGCTCCCCCCGAGCCGGCGCCCGCGGCCCCGGCCCCCAGCGACTCCAAGTGAGGGGAGGGCTCGGCGCCTGCCCGAGCCCCAGCCCACCAGGAGTACCCACCGTCCGGCTGCGTCGCCGGGCGTCTCCCCCGACTCCTTGCCCGTTCCCGGAGCCGGTGCGTACACTTACCGACGCATGGTCAAGCGCGTGTTCCAGATGGTGGTGCTGTTCTTCGCCATCTACGCCTTCGTCTTCGTCCCGCTCGGGCGCAAGACGGCGCTGGAACACCTGCGTGCGATCGCCGGCACCTCGGCGGCGCGCGAGGCCGCGTCCGAGCTCAAGGGCGGGGTGACGCGGCTCGCCCACGAGCTGCGTGAACAGGCGCAGCGCTCCACGGAAGCCACCGACGAACAGATCGCCGGCACCGAGGCGCCGGTTCCCACCGAGCCCGAGCCCCAGCGTGTCAAGAGCGCTCCCGGCAAGGCCAAGCTGATCGAGAACGCCAGCGGCAGCAAGCGGCGCGGCGAATCCGGCACGCGCACGCGCGGTCCGCAGCGCGTCCCCTCGCGCGAGCCCGCCGCCGCTTCCAACACGGTGGACCCGGCGCAGCTCGATCTGTCGAATCTGGAGCATCCGCCGGATCTGAAAGAGCTGCGTTCGCTGGGCTCGGGCCGCTGAGAGCAGCGCCGTTCTCGAGCTCGAGCTGCGCGCTCGGCTCGGCGAGGTGTTCGCTCGGGGGCGGGCATGTGGGCGGGCGCGTCGGTCGCGGCGAGTCGTTTCGCGAAGTCCGCGATGGTGCGCCTCAGCCCTGCGCGCAGCTGCATGCGAGGCTCGAAGGCGATCAGCTGCCGGGCGCGGCCCATGTCGGGTCGCCTCTGCCGTGGGTTGGTCGGCAAGGGCGTGAAGCGAATTTCTGTTCGCGAGCCGGTGAGCTCCATCACCTGTTGCGCCAGCTCCAGCATGGTGAACTCGGCGGGGCGCGCGCGCCGGGACGCCAGGTTCCCCAGGAAACCTCAACTCGATTCACTCGAAGGGGGGCGCCGCCCACGGCAGACGCGCGGCGCTCGGCACGCAGGGGGCGCGCGCGCCGGGACGCCAGGTTCCCCAGGAAACCTCAACTCGATTTGCTCGAAGAGGGGCGCCGCCCACGGCAGACGAGCGGCGCTCGGCACGCAGGGGGGCGCGCGCCGGGACCATCCTGGAGTCGTGGGGGGCCGCACGGTGGCGAGCCCTCCTGCACTCAGCCGGAGACCTGTGTCGAAGGGATGGAGGACTCGGCTTCCATGGACGCCGGCTCGGCTGCCATGACCGGCAGCCGGAAGTGAAAGGTCGTGCCGTGGCCGGGTTCGCTCTCGACCCAGATCTCTCCCCCGTGCGCGTCGACGATGCCCTTGGCGATCGAGAGGCCGAGCCCGATGCCGCCTCCGGCGCGGGGAGTGGCCTGCCAGTAGCGGTCGAACAGGTGAGGGAGCTGCTCTGGCTTCACGCCGGGGCCGGTGTCGGAGATCGAGAAGCGCGCTCGCGCGCCCTCGGCCTCGGCGGCGATGGTGACGCTGCCGCCGGCGGGCGTGAATTTGATGGCGTTGCCCACGATGTTGGAGAGCACCTGCAGGATCCGCTCGCGATCGGCCAGCACGAACAGCGCCGTGCCGGGCTTCTGCGCGATCAGGCGCACTTGCTTGTTGGCGGCGAGCAGCTGGTGAAAATCCCAGGCGTCCTGGATCAGGGCCGCCGCGTCCTGGGCGCTCGGGGTCACCACCAGCCGGCCCTCGTCGATCGTGGCCATGTCCAGCAGATCCGAGATCAGCTTCGCCATGCGCTCGGCGGAGCGCAGGATCAGGTCGAGCTGGCGCTGGGCCTTGCCCGTCGGATCGAGCTTGGCGGTCGACTGCAGCAGCGTGATGCCGGTCGTGATCGTGCTCAGCGGGTTGCGCAGGTCATGCGAGACGATGGCCATGAAGTCATCGCGGACACGGCTGGCCTCTTCCGCGCGCTGCCGCGCGACGCGCTCGGCCTCCAGCAGGCGGGTCCTCTGGCTCTCGAGCTGCTTGCGATCGTCGATGTCCTGTACGGTGCCGATGAAGCGCACCGCGCGGCCTTGCTCGTTGAAGAAGGCTCGCCCGGTGGCGCGGATCCAGCGGCTCGCGCCGCCCTCGGAGCTCGCCGCGCGGTATTCGACGTCGAAGACGCCGCCGCTGTCCGCGTACAGCGCGCGCTGCACCGCCTCGTGGGTGCGCTCGCGGTCCTCCGGGTGCAGAGCGTTCAGGAACTGCTCGTAGCTGACCAGATCTCCGGGAGCGACGCCGAACAGCGAGCGGCAGCGATCGGACCAGCGGAAGCGGCCCGTCTCGGGAAAGTAGTCCCACGTGCCGAGCTGAGTCGCCTCGATCGCCAGGCGCAGGTGCTGCTCGCTCTGGCGGTAGGCGGTCTCGGCCTCGAACACGCGCAAGGCTTGCCGCAGGCTGCCCGCGACGCGCTCGGCCGTGACCTGGGATTTGGAGAAGTAGTCGCTCGCCCCCGCCTTCATCAGCTCGACTGCGATGCGCTCGTCACCCTGTCCGGTCAGGACGATCAGCGGCGTGAAGATGCCGGCAGCGCGCGCTTGCTGCACGAGCCACAGGCCGTCGTGCCCGGGCATGTAGAAGTCCAGGAAGGTGCAGTCGATCGACCCGGAGCGCAGGAGTTGCAGAGCGCTCGCGGCATCCGAGGCCTCGACCAGCTCGGCGCCGATGCCCTGCGAACGCAGGGCGCGGCGCACGGTCATGCGATCTACTTCGTCATCATCTACGATCAGGATCTTCAGCGCGTCGAATGCCTTGGCCTCGGTCACGGCATCTCCACCAGAGTCCAGTACTTGTTCAGGGCCGCCATCAGATCGACGAAGTTGGAGAAGGTCACCGGCTTGAGCAGATAGCCGGCGACGTTCAGCTGATAAGCCTCGATGCGATCCCGATCCTCGTTGGAGGTGGTCAGCACCACGACGCTCGTGGTCTTGAGATCCGGATCGGCGCGCAGCTCGCGCAGGAACTCGATGCCGTTCATCTTGGGCATGTTGAGGTCGAGCAGCACCAGGTGGCGCGCCGGCAGCGTGCCCTTGCGCAAGATGTCCAGTGCTTCCAGGCCGTTGCGCGCTTCGTGGATGCGGTTGGTCAGCTTGTTCTGCTTGAACGCCCGCTTGACGTTCATGACGTCGACCGCGTCGTCCTCGACCAGCAGGATTTCCAGATCTCGTTCAGCCATTGTTCACCGTTTCCTGCTCCAGCTTCGGCCAGGTGAAGCGAAACGTCGCTCCCTGGCCCTCTCGCGATTCCACCCAGGCGCTGCCGCCCTTGCTCTCCACGATCTTCTTCACGACGGACAGTCCGATGCCCGTGCTCTCCACGCTGTCGCGAGGTTCGAGGGTCTGGAAGATGCCCCAGATGCGCTCGTGAAACTCCGGCGCGATGCCGCGCCCGTTGTCGCTCACCGCGAATTCGTAGCGCTCGCCCAGATCGCGAACGGTCACGGTCACGTGCGGATCCGAGCGCTTGGCGTGCTTCAGCGCGTTGCCGATCAGGTTGGAGAAGACTTGCTGCAGCGGGATGCGCTCGCTGCGCAGCTCCGGCATGCCGGCGGCGATCTCGATGCGCGCCTCGGGCGGTGGTGAGCACAGCTCCACCACGTCGGCGAGCAGCCGCTGCACGGAGATCGACTCGACCTTGCTGCGCTTGCGCCCCGCGCGGCTGTAGTCGAGGATGCCGTTGATCAGGCCCTCCATGCGCTGGACGCGGCCCCGCAGCAGCTGCAGCTGCTCCTTGCCCTCCGGGGTGATCGCGTCCCCCAGGTCTTCCTCCAGCCACTGGGAGAGGTTGGAGATGCCGCGCAGCGGCGCTTTCAGGTCGTGCGAGGCCACGTACGCGAACTGATCGAGGTCCCGGTTGCTCTTGTCGAGCTCGCTGATCAGGCGCTGCGCCTCGCGAAACAGGCGAGCGTTGTCCATCGCGGTGCCGGCCTGAGCGGCCACGCCGGCGACCAGCAGCTCGCTGCGCTCCGTGAACACGCCTGCCGCGGGGTGGCCGAAGAAGAGTGCCCCGATCACCCGGTGGTTGCTCGATCGGACGGGCACGGCCAGGTAGCTCACCAGGGGGAGCTGCGCTGGCAGCAGCCCGTGATGCGGCGGCGCTTGTTCGTATTTCGCCTCGCTGCGCAGATCATCCACGCGCACGACGCCCTGGGCGGCAATGACGGCGGTGAACCGCTCCGGATCACATGCCGCCGCGAGCGCCTGGAATGCCTCCCGCGGCGCGCCCGACACGCTGCAGGCGACCGCGGAGTCAGCGTTCCCGGCAGTGTCCTTGTAGAAGAAGGCGCCAAAGGCGGCTCCCGCGAGCCGGGTGGCATAGTCGGTGACCGCGCGCACGAGCTTGTCTTGCTGCAGCTCGCCTGCCAGTGCGAGCCCCACCTGATTGACGATCTCGAGCGTGTCGCGCTCTTCTTTCGCGCGCCGCGCAGCCTCCGTGCGCTCGATGCCGACCGCGATCGGGTGTGCCATCGAGGCCACGGTGGCGAAGGTGTCCTCCGCCACGGGCACGCGCGCGAACAGGGTCATGATTCCGATCACGTGGCCCGCGATCAGCAGGGGGCAGCCGGCGAAGGCGACGATGCCTTCACGGCGAGCCCACTCGGCATCGCTGAAGGAGGCATCCTGCTGGATGTCGTTGATCAGTTGCGCCTTGCCCGTGTGCACGATGCGCTCGAGCTCGAGCTGCCCGATCGGCCCGTGAGCGTGAGCGCCATCGAGCTGGTACATTCCGGCGCTGGCCTGCAGCTGCAGGGCGTGGTCGCGCGAATCTCGCGTCCAGATGCGGGCGAGGCAGGCGTCCAGGCGCTGCACGAGCGCTTCGGCGCAGTGTTGCAGCGCAACCTGAGCCGCATCGCTCTGCGAGAGGGCGACCCCGATGTCTCCGACCAGCAGGGCGTGCCTGGAGTTGCGCTCCTGCGCCTGGCGCGCCTCGACCTGCTCCTGAAAAAGCAGCGCGTTGTCCACCGAGAGCGAGGCGCGGCGCGCGAGCTCCTCGATGAACGCCACATCGTCGGCGGAGTATCTGCGCCCCGACTCGGCATACACCAGCGAGAGCGCGCCCAGCGTGCGCCCGCGCGCGCGCAACGGCACGACCACGTAGGAGGCCAGACCGAGGCCCTGGATCAGGCGGAGGTGCTCGGGATCCCGCGCCGCTGCCTCCAGCAGCTGCCCGGGGATCTCGTGCATCCATTCCGTTTCTCCGGAGCGCAGCACCTGAGGAACGCCCGTCGTCGCGTCGGGATCGTTGGGGTAGCGCTGCTCCAGCTCCAGCGCGAGCGCCAGTCGCTGTGGGTCGCGGTGATAGGTCGTCACGCGCCCCACGCTGCCGTCGCGCTGGACGAGATCGATGGCGCACCAGTCTGCGATGGCGGGCACGATCAGCTCGCTGAGCTGGCGCAAGACCACGTTGTGATCCAGCGACGAGGAGAGCAGCGTGCTGAAGTCCGCCGTCAGGCGCGCGGCGTCGGTGCGCCGGCGTAGCTCCTCGTGCGCGCTGCGCTCGCGCTCCAGCAGCCGCGCGCGCTCCAGCGCGCCGGCGATCTGCACCGCCAGCGTGAGCAGGAACTCGCGCTCGGCGCTGTCCCAGGCGCGCGCGCCGTCAAATCCCAGCAGCAGAGCGCCCAGGCAATGACCGCCGACGCTCAGCGGCAACACCGCGGCCGACTCGACGCCGGAGCCCAGCGCGCCCGCCAGGCCCAGCGCTTCCAGCTGCGGGCGGCTTTCCAGCCACAGGGGCTCGGACTGCTTCGTGGCTCGCGTGACCAGCGCGGCCCACTCCAGGGGCGGGCTCGAGCTCGGCTCCGCGCGCGCCGGTACCGCGTACTCCGGCGAGAGATACAAGCGGGCGAGAAGGGCGCGCAGCTGATCGCGCACATCGTTCTCGACCAGTCGTGCCACCTCCGCGCTGGAGAGCAGCTGCGCCAGCTGCGCGCCGCTGCGCGCCAGATGCTGCGCCCGCTCTCGCGCCAGCAGGCGATCGTCTGCCACCGCCTTGCTGAGCCGCTCCAGCTCGCGGCGCTTCTCGTGCAACTCCACGAAAACGCGCACCTTGGAGCGCAGCACGCGCGCGTCGAGCGGCTTCGAGAGAAAGTCGACGGCGCCGCGGTCGTAGCCCCGGCGCTGCTCCTCGGTGGCTTCCTCGGCAGCGGTGAGGAAGATGACCGGAGTCGCGATCGATTCCTTGCGCAGCCGCGCCAGCACCTCCAGCCCATCGAGATCGGGCATGCGCACATCGAGCAGGGCGACGGCGAAGTCGCGAGTGCGGAGCAGGGCCAGTGCCTCGGCTCCGGACGACGCGCGCTCCAGGCGCTTGCCGAGCGGGTCGAGCGCCGCCTCGAGCGCGATCAGATTGTGGGGGTGATCATCCACCATCAGAATGGCGGAGGCCTCGCTTTCGCCGCTGGTCCTGCTCTCGACCAGGGGGGGGCGGGTCACCGGTGGAACGAGGGCGGGGACCTGGTGGCTCATGAGGTTCGCAAAACCTCGCCTCACGCACCGGCGTTCGAGGCAAAGTCGGGTCACTCTGCGTCAAGAGATGCGCCGGCGCAAGGCGGCTCGAAGCGCAGGCACTCAGCGCAAACGCCACACCGGGGCGTAGAGGCACTCGGCAAATGATTCGGTGAGCTCGCCCCTCACCGATCACTCGGGAAGCTTCGGCGCCTCATTTTGGAAGCTTCGGCGCCGTCACTTTGGCTTCGCTTCTGGATGCTCGTTGAAGTACGCGGTCAGGCTTTCGCGGCTGATGCGCACCGCCACCGTGCCTTCACGCTGGATCTTTGCCTGGCAACCCAGGCGGGAGGTGTGGCGAACGTCGAAGGCCTTGTCGAGGATGTCTTCCTCGTTCTCCTCCGCCGGGCTGAGCAAGTTGCCACCCTCCTCGACGTACACGTGGCAGGTGGAGCAAGCGCACACGCCGCCGCAGGCGTCGCCCTCGGGCGCGTGCGCTTGCTTGGCCGCCTGCAGGATGGACTTGCCCACTGGCACGTCCACTTCGATGTTCTGATCCAGGAATCGCACGCGGGTCATGTCGCGCCCTTCTGGTCTTCCGCCCTCTGATGTTCAGACAAGTGCGCTTCCACACCGCGCGCGTGTTCCACTCTGCCCGCCACCTGGCTCACGTCGCGGCCCGCCAGAGCGGCCTGGAAGGCTCGATCCATGCGCCGGCCTGCCCAGGCGTGGGTCGCGCTGTCGAGCGCCTGGCTGAGCGCCTGCAAGCGCGAGGCCTGCGCGCCGATCTCCGCGCCGTCTTCCGCCAGCGCCCGGCGCAGCCGCTCGGCGTGCTCCGGCACTGCCTGGCGCTCGCTCTGGTCGAGCAGATCGGCATCGGCGGCCAGCGCCTTGTCGGTCGCGAGCAACAGGCGCGCGGCCTCGACGCGCGCCTCCGCGAGCCGGCGCTGCTCGAAATCGTCCTCGCCGTGATCGAGCGCGTCGACCAGCATCTCCTCGACCTGCTCGTCCGTGAGGCCGTAGCTGGGCTTCACCTCCACGCTCTGCTCGACGCCGGTGCTCAGCTCGCGCGCGTGCACGCGCAGCAGCGAGTTCTCGTCGACGTGGAAGCTGACCTCCAGCCGCGCTTGCCCCGCGGGCAGCGGCGGGATGCCCTTGAGCGTGAAGCGGGCCAGGGAGCGACAGTCGCGCGCCAGCTCGCGCTCGCCCTGCACGATGTGCAGCTCGAAGCCCGTCTGGTTGTCGGCGTAGGTCGTGAACGTGGCCTTTGCGCCCACGGGGATGGTGGTGTTGCGCGGCAGGATGCGGTCGACGGCGCCGCCCATGGTCTCGACACCGAGGCTCAGCGGCAGCACATCCAAGAGCAGCGTGTCGCCGCGATCGTGGCTGATCTGATCGGCCTGCAGCGCGGCGCCGTACGCGACCACCAGATCGGGATCGATGTCGGCCAGCGGCGGGCGCCCGAACAGCTCCCCCACGTAGCGCCGCACGTAGGGCACGCGCGTCGCGCCCCCGACCAGGATCACACCGTCCAGCTCGGTCGCTTGCAGCTGCGCGTCGCGCAGCGCCCGGCGCGCCGCCTTGCCGGTGCGCTCCAGCAAGGGCGCGATCAGAGCCTCGAACTCGGCGCGCGAGATTTCGACCCGGACGTCGCCGCCGCCGCGCTTCGGCAGGGTCAGAGCCGCGTGCTCGCTGTCCGTCAGGCGGTGCTTGGCGTCGCGCGCGGCCGAGAGCACCAGAGCGATCACGGGCTTCGGGGCTTCTCGCGCATCTTCAAAACCCATGGCCGCGAGCATGCGTTCGGCGAGCGCGCGGTCCATGTCGTCACCGCCCAGCGCGCTGTCCCCCCCGGTGCTCTTGACCTGGAACACGCCGTCTTCCAGCCGCAAGAGCGTGATGTCGAAGGTGCCGCCGCCCAGATCGTAGATCGCGAACGTGCCCTCGCTGCGCGACTCCAGGCCGTAGGCCAGGGCGGCGGCGGTCGGCTCATTGATCAGCCGCAGCACCTCCAGCCCGGCCAGGCGCGCGGCGTCGCGCGTGGCCTGGCGCTGCGCGTCGTCGAAATAGGCGGGCACCGTGATCACGGCTGGGCCCACGGTGCGCAGCTGCTCGCTCGCGCTGCGCACCAGGCTGCGCAAGATCTCCGCGCTGACCTCGATCGGCGTGCGGCTCTCCTCGCCCAGATCAAAGCGCACGACCCGGGCCTCCTCGTCCGAGCGCGGCTCGACGAAGCGATAGGTGCCCAGCCGCCCGAGCTGCGGATCGCCCCAGCCGCGCCCCATGAAGCGCTTCACGCTCGCCAGCGTGCGCTCCGGCTCCGTCTCCAGATGAGAGAGGGCGCTGCGCCCGACGATCACCTGGCCGTGCTCGCCGTAGTGCACGACCGACGGCAAGAGCGGCCCGCCGTCGCAGGTGGTGACCGCCACCGGGCGCTCGTCGCGCACGTACGCCAGCACCGAGTGCGTGGTGCCCAGATCGATGCCGATCGGCTTCGGGGGCGCTTTGGGGTCGAAAATGTCGAGCAACATGGGTCTACCGGGTTCTGCCGGAGGGGGGTCAGTCGTCTTCGAAAGCGGCGATCTCTTCCGCGAAGCGCCGCACATAGCGCAGCTCGGCCAGCAGCTGCCGCGCGCTCGCGAGCTGTGCCTCGCGGGCCTCGGGGGAGGGGGGACCCGCCAGCAGCGGCGCAAACGCCGCGGCCAGCTTGCCGAGCACCTCTCGCTCGCGCTCGGCCATGGCGCGCCCGATCGCTTGCAGCCGCCCGTGGTCCCCGGCGCGGCGAGCCTCTTCCAGCGCCTCCCGCTGCTCCATCATCTCCATCAGCAGCGCGGGATCGCTGATCGTGCTCTCGCGCGTCGACGGGGCGCCCAGCAGCGCGAACAGGGCCTCGGCGCGCGAAGCCGGATCGCGCAGCGTGCGATAGGCGAGGTTGATGTCCATGGCGCGGCTCAGGGCTTGCCGGCGCTCCGCCGGACTCTTGCCGGCGTGCCGGTCGGGATGGAGGGCTCGGTTCAGCTCCCGCTGGCGCTGCTCGAGCACGCTCGGGTCGAGCGCGAAGCTGGGTGCCAGACCCAGAATTTCGAATGGATGGGCCACCGCCGCCTTAGCGGACCGTAAACGAGTGCCCGCAGCCGCAGCGGCTGGCTTCCTGCGGGTTCTTGAAGCGGAAGCCCTGGTACATCAGCGTGTGCTCGTAATCGAGCGTCGACCCCGCGAGATAGATCAGGCTCTTGTTGTCCACGTAGAAGCGCACACCCTCGAACTCGTGCACCACATCGCGCGCGCGCGGCGGATCGTCCGAGAACTCGATCACGTAGCTGAAGCCCGAACAGCCGCCGCCCTTGACCCCCAGGCGCACGGCCGCGCCCGGCGTACCCCGCTGCTCCAGCCGCTTGCGCGCATAGTCCACCGCTTCCGCGGTGATGCGGATCTCGCGCTTGGAGGGCGGGGGCGTCGTGCTCGGACGCGCTTCCGGGGGGGAGGTGGTGGCTTCGGACATCATTTGCTCGCGCTGAGTTCCGATGGCTTCGCCGCTGCTGCGGACGGCGCGGCGGACAGGGCCTGACGCGCCTCGCGCTTCTTCTTGTAGTCCAGGATGGCGCTCTTGATCGCGTCCTCGGCCAGCACCGAGCAGTGGATCTTGACCGGAGGCAGGTTCAGCTCGGTGGCGATCTGGCTGTTCGAGAGCTGACCGGCCTCATCCAGCTTCTTGCCCTTGATCCACTCTGTGGCCAGGGAAGAGGAGGCGATCGCCGAACCGCAGCCGAAGGTCTTGAAGCGCGCGTCCTCGATCACGCCCTCCTCGTTCACGCGAATCTGCAGGCGCATCACGTCGCCGCAAGCCGGTGCTCCCACCAGCCCCGTGCCGACGTCCTCGCGCTGTGGATCGAGAGAGCCCACGTTGCGCGGGTTCTCGTAGTGGTCAATCACTTTGTCGCTGTAGGCCATGGCTGAATCCTCTCGGAAAAATCTCTGGAGTTTGGGGCGTCAGTGCGCCGCCCACTGGATCGACTTGATGTCGATCCCCTGCTGATGCATCTCGTACAGGGGCGAAATGTCGCGCAGCTTCTTTACCTTCGAGATCAACAGATCTGCGACGTAGTCGACCTCTTCCTGCGTGTTGAAGCGGCCGATGCCGAAGCGCAGGGAGGAATGGGCCAGATCCTCATCCAGGCCCATGGCCTTGAGCACGTAGCTCGGCTCCAGGCTGGCGCTGGTGCAAGCAGAGCCGCTGGACACGGCCACGTCCTTGATCGCCATCATCAGACCCTCGCCCTCCACGAAGGCGAAGGACAGGTTCAAGTTGCCGCTCAGGCGCCGCTCCGGATCCCCGTTCAGCGTGACCTGATCGAGCGCGGCGGTGATGCGCTGGTGCAAGCGATCGCGCAGCGCCCGGATCCGTGCGTTCTCGGTGGGCCCCTCGCTCATCATCAGCTCGCAGGCGCGCTGAAAGCCGACGATCCCGGCCACGTTCAGCGTACCCGAGCGATTGCCGCGCTCGTGCCCGCCGCCGTCCATCTGCGACACCAGCCGCACGCGCGGCCGCGAACGCCGCACGTACAGCGCGCCGATACCCTTGGGCCCGTAGATCTTGTGCGCGGTGACCGACGCCAGATCCACGTTCATCGCCTCCACGTCGAAGGGCGTCTTGCCGGCGCCCTGCACCGCGTCGCAGTGCAACAGCACGTTGCGCGCGCGCGTAATCTTGCCGATCTCGCCGATCGGCTGGATCGTCCCCACCTCGTTGTTGGCGAGCATCACCGACACCAGAATGGTCTTATCGGTGATGGCGGCCTCGATCTTCGCCGGATCGACCACGCCGTTCTTGCCCACCTCGACGTACGTGACCTCGAAGCCCTGACGCTCCAGGCGCTTGCACGAATCCAGCACGCTCTTGTGCTCGATCGCCGTCGTGATCAGGTGATTGCCCTTCGCCTGGTAGTACTCGGCGGCGCCCTTGATCGCGAGATTGTTGGCCTCCGTCGCGCCCGACGTGAACACGATCTCCTTGCCCGAGCTCGCGCCGATGAACTTCGCGATCGTCTCGCGCCCGTCCTCCACGGCGGCCTCGGCGGACCAACCGAAGGCGTGCGTCCGGCTCGCGGCGTTGCCGAACGTGCTCGTGAAATAGGGCAACATGGCCTCCACCACGCGCGGATCGACCGGCGTCGTGGAGTGATTGTCCATGTAGATGGGGAGCCTGAGGCTGCCGGGGTGATCGTATGCCATGTCGTAAAACCTCATGCGCTCGCGCGCAAAAACCGCTCGCCGCTCAGACCATCGCTCCCGAGATCAGATCCGTCTCTCGCGTTTCGGGATGACGATCGCACTGCGCGCACTCCGTGGGGGCGAGCTCTGCCGTGCAGGTCGTGTTACAGGAATCGAGATAGGCCAGACTCGCCTGCAGCTCCCGCTCCAGCGCGCTGAGCTCGCTCAACCGAGCCCGCACCTCGACCAGCTTCGCCTCATAGGTGCGCCGCAGCTGATCGGCGGACTGTTGGGCAGAGCCAGAGACCTGGCGATTCCGAACCAGCGTCCGGATCTCGGCCAACGACAGCCCCAGCGCCTGCAGCTTGTGAATCCAGCGGATGCGAACCAGCGCCTCCCGCTCGAACAGCCGATAATGACCCTTCGAGCGGCCCACTGGCTCAATCAGCCCGAGCTCCTCATAATGATGGATGGCCCGAACCGTTTTCCCAGTCATTCTGGCCAGATCACCAACCTGGAGCAGCACCCCATCGGCACACTCCGCCGCCTCCACCGCGCCTCGCGGCTCGGCATCCACCAGAGTCAGATGGTATCGGTCAGAGGGGGAGCTCATCGAGGCTCTCAGCCGGCTAACTATAACCCTGACGTACACGTAAGGGTTAGGCCTGGACCAGATCTAGTTAGGCCCGAAAGACCTGTCAACCACAACCACCCATGCCGCCCATGTAGGCCGCGCCTTTCGTAACCTCCGGCGCCAAAGGAAAGAGGAGAGGGGCTCGGACCCGCGCGACGCCCGGCGACCCCAGAATGTGCCCACTCCACCGCAGGCCTTTCACGTCGAACGTCGAACCCTGGCCGCGCCCACGTGGGCACTGGGCGCCATCGCCGGGCATCCCTTGGTGATGCCGCTTCGGGTTTCCGCGGGAACCTGACCTTCGCGTGCGTGGGCACTGGGCGACCGCCACCCGCGGGGTCCCCTTGCCACGCTGTTCTCAGGTTTCCGCGGGAACCTGACTTTCGCGCCCGCGACCCCGGCGGTTGACGCTCACTCGCTGACCGGTTCGGACCCCACGCCCGAGTCGGGCCAGCCCGCGAGACCCAAGGTCACCATCAATCCGCCGCTCGTTCGCACCCCTAGCCGCATCGCCGTCGCCCACGCTACGAGATTTCGTAGAAGGAACTTGACGATAGGAACCATGCCACTATGTTCCCGGTCACTTGCCGCGCGGTGGAGCAGCCTGGTAGCTCGTCGGGCTCATAACCCGAAGGTCGTAGGTTCAAATCCTACCCGCGCAACTGAACTTTCCTGACCGAGTCCCGTTCGCAGCGGCGGCGGTCAGAAGGAACGTCAGATTGAAGGCCCCGGTCGCTCGGTAGCGACGCTCGGGGCCTTCGGCGTTTTCGGGCGTCATCACGACGGGGAGACGAAGCGCGAAAGCACTTCGCGGCCACGCACGGGGTCGGTGTCGAGGAGCGCGAAGAGGTTCTTCAGGTAGCCGGCGATCGCGTGGGGTGGGGCACTACGGGAGCGGCGGGGCGCCGACTTGCCGCCGTTCGTTCCGCCTTGAGCTTGCCCGGGGTGGCTTCTTCCTCACGGAGCTTCGCGGCGAGCGCCTCGGACCAACCGACCTTGGCGAGCGCCTCGGTAAGATTCGCGATGCGGCGTTCGCAGTCGCGCAGACGCTCGAGCATCGTGTCGGCTTGAGCACCCTCGGACAGCCGCGCCGCCGTGCGTTGCCTGAAGACCGACACGAAGCGCTCCACGAGCTCGGGTCGAGCGAGCTTGGCGCGCAGAGCATCGACCAGCGTTCGACTCGCCCGCCTCTCCGAGACGGACAGCGCGTTGGTGCAGATCGCCGAACCGCGCGACGAGTGTGCGGTGCAACCGAACCGTGCGTAGGAGACGTCTCCCTTTTGCTTTCGTCCAACCACGGTCATGCTGCCGCCGCAGACACCGCAACGGAGCAGGCCCGAGATGAGGTACAGGTGCCGGCCAGTGCCCGCCGGTCTGCCGCGCGCCGTTGCGTGCACACGTCGAAACCGATCTTGTGCTACAGCCCATTGCTTCGGCGAGACGATTGCGAGCTCTGGAGCTGACTGCGTTACCCACTCCGACTCCGGACGCTTCACTCGTCGCCTGCTCTTGCGCCCGGGGACGCGCACCCATTTGGATTGATTCCACGTGATGCGACCGGTATAGCGCCCGTTGCAGAGCATCGCGCGGATGGTCGTATGGCCCCAGCCGCGACCGTTCTTGTTTCCGCGTCCGCCGTCGTGCGGCGCAGCGTACCCTTCTTCGTTCAGCATGGCTGCGAGCTTCTTGAGCGACACGCCTTCGGCAAACAAGCTGAACACTCGCCGCACGACCGCAGCCTCGCGTTCGTCGATGACGAAGGACTGAACGAGCGCCATCTCCGCATCAATTAGCACTGCGATCGATTCTTGGCGGAAGTGCGCGCGGCTGCCGCCACCTTTTCCTGAGTTCTGCTGGATAGCCTTCTCGCTCGATGTCTGTGACTACAGTGCCCGGTGGGACCTATCTGCATGCTTCGGGCGCGGCGAGCGTTCGCGCAATCACAGGATGTAGAACCCTAATCGCCTTCCTATGCAGCGCGAAGCAGTGCTTCCAGTTCGTCGGGCCTTGACCAGCGAGCGACCTCCGACAAGGACTCTACGAGATTGAAATCCTCGGCAGCCCACACGTCCGACGTGTCATCTATCAGCGAGACGAACTGAACCAGTTGCTGTGCGCGCATGTGACTCAAATCATGCCACGTGGCGATCGCATGCTCAGCGATGCCACGAGCCGCACTCCGACTACCTGTGCTTAGCACTTGAACGAAGCTGCTCCGAGCATCGGTGCGTGTCTGAAAATCAATGGTCCATGAGCGGCCCGAGCGACCTGGGAGCTTTACCCAGCGATCATGCGGTATCGCTCGCTCCGTCAGAAACTCATCAATCTCGTCAGTGACCGACTGAACCGAACGCGTCCGAAGCGTAAACCACACGTCAGCAACGCGCATTGCGGCTTGCGCAACACTCGTCACGGCAAATGCGAGCTCCTGGTGAGAGGTGGCGCGCGCCGTCAGCATTCCGCTGAAGAGCTCTACACCATGGGTAAGACAGACATCCTCAATCAGCTTACGCTGCTTCGGTGAACGCTTTGGGGAGGGCGTCTGCATGCGAAGCCAGCGCAGAGACTCACCGAGATCGGTGAGCGTGATCACGTGATCACTCGGTTTTGCAAATACGTCGATCACGTCGCCATCCGGGTAGAGGAACGGCGTCCGAATTCGCGTGTAGGGTGGCTGCTCCGTGCAGGAGAAGAGCGCTCCCAGTTGCGAGCCGATTTCGCCACAGAGTGCGGTCATTTAGAGAATTCCTCGTGTGGGCGGTGGCTGGCTGAGCGTGCCCCGGTGCGTGATTTTGGCCTCATTGCAGAACTGCACCCAAACGTCCACTGGATGATCGACAAGCGCGGTGATGTCTGCTGGCACGTACGCTTCTTTGTCTCGGAAGCGCTCCGTCCACCGGTGCTTGTGCTTCTCGCCAACCAGTTCACCCGTGGGATTCCGATGATCCTTGCCAAGATCGAGCGCATAGATGCGGCCGGTGCCGCGGTGGATGAGCGCAAACGTCAGGGCCCTAGCGAGCCCGTTATAGCAGTATATGCGATGTCCAGTCCTATCCTAGTCCAGACGTGCGGGGTCGGCCAAAGAGCAAGGGGCCTGCATCGGCAACGGTCGACTAGTGTTGCGTCTCAAAAGTAACAATCGTCGAAAGATGCCGCCCAGTGCCGGCGCTCAATCCGTGCAGAGTGGAGACGCAACACGTCGGCGCCGAAGGCGCCGCATAAAAAAAAAGTGTCGCGTCTAGAGTGCCGCGCGGCTTGGCCCGACCCGGGCCGCCGCAGGCGAACCGGCCCGGGTCGGGCCACGATTGCTACTAATGAGACGCGACACTAGGCCCAGCCAACCGCAACGACCTCGTCAAATGGCACCCAGCACGGGATTCCCCCGGCATTTCCCGGGTCAGGAAAGTCGAGCATCGCCCCCGCGCAACTGAACTTTCCTGACCGAGTCCCGTTCGCAGCGGCGGCGGTCAGAAGGAACGTCAGATTGAAGGCCCCGGTCGCTCGGTAGCGACGCTCGGGGCCTTCGGCGTTTTCGGGCGTCATCACGACGGTCGAGCTGCCGTCTTTTGCGCGCCGGCGCGGCCTAGCTGTCTCACCCGCTGGCGGCAGTTGGCTCAAGAACGCGAAATCTCGTCCGTTGAAGTGGGATATGGCGCACCCGGCCCGGACTGCGAGCAACGTCTTGATCCGGGGCGAGCTGTTCGAGATCAGCAGCGAGGGACGTATCGTGCGCTGCCGCGTCAGGGTGCCCACCCGCACCGCTGCGTCGGCGGGGGCCGATGCGGCGAAGCAGATGGGTGAGTGGATGATCACCAACGTGCTGCGGCCCCGCGCCAGCTGGCTTGGTCTGATCCTGGACACGCGCGACGGGCCTCCGGTGGTCGGCCCCATCACGCTGTCCATCATTGAGCGCGTGTTCGAGACGGCAGAGAAGAGCCGCCGGCCCATGACGGCGCTCGTGGAGCCTTCGGCAACGACGCTCTTCCATCAGTTCGACGAGCTGGCGCGCCGGGTCGCGCCGACGTACGGCTGTGTGACCGCGGATCCGGACGAAGCGATTTCCTCGTTGAGTCGCCTGCGCTGAGACTCGAGGCTGCCAGCGGCGCCCGCTGGTTGACCCCGTGGGCCTCAACTCCCCGAGGGAGCGAACGCCTCGAGCACGGAGACGGGCGACTGCGTGGGGATGAGCCGAGCGAGCTGGAGCCCGGCGCGTTCGAGCAACGCGGCGTACTCCGGTTCCGTCCGCTCTCGTCCGCCGCGCGTCATCACCAGCATCTCCAGATCGATGAGCTTGGTGATGGCACTTGCCGGACGCTCGGAGAGCACGGATTCGACGATCAGCACGCGGCCGCCCGGCGCCATCGCCCGGCGGCAGTTCGAGAGGATGCGCACGCAATGCTCGTCATCCCAGTCGTGGATGACGTGCTTCAGGAGATAGGCGTCGGCTCCCGCCGGCACGCTCTCCAGGAAGTCCCCCGCGACGGGCTCGACGGCGCCGCCGTGACGGCTGGTCTTCAAAGCTTGGCGAGCGCTCTGGATGACCTCGGGACGATCCAGCAAGATCGCTCTCAGGTGGGGATGGCGCTCGAGCAGCAACGTGAGCAGCGTGCCGTGACCTCCGCCCACGTCCACGAGCTTGCGGACCGAGGAGAAGTCATACGCCGCCGCCAGCGCGCCGCCGCTGACCGCACTGAGGCCCGTCATGGTCTGCTGGAAGACCGCCAAGCTCGCGGGTTGGCTCTCGAGCCACGTGAAGCAGTCCGTGCCGAAGACCTCGTCGAAGGCGGGTTTGCCAGTGCGCACGCTGTGATCGAGCCGACCCCATGCCGTCCAGCCCGAGACGTCGCTGAACCAGAGCGCGTCTGCTCGCAGCGATCGCTGGATGTCCGCGCGCAGCAGCGCGGAAAGCTGTGTGTTCGCGACGCAGCGGTCGGCTTGCAGCTCGAACACGCCGACGGCGGCGAGGGCCCGCAGCATGCGATACAAGCCGTCGGAAGATGCACCGGTGCGCGCGCTCAGCTCCTCGATCCCGAGGGGACCATCCTTCAACAAATCCGCAACGCCCAGCTCGGCAGCCACCCCGAGAGCGCGCGAGGTGAACATGCCCAGAATGAGCTGCAAGAGCTGGGCCTCTGGGGGCGGACCGGGCACGGCTGGTTCGGGCTGCGACATGGAACCTCCTCGGGGGCGTGGCTTTCGCCGACCATAGTCGGCGCCAACCGCGGAGCCAACCGGCGCCGTCGCAAGTTGGTGGCACCGAGCTTCAGCTGGCGAACGGATTCAACCGGCTGGCGTAGTGCGCGACGAGGACCACTCCGAGGCAGGTCAGCTGAGCCGTGGGCGGTCCGCCGACGCCGAGCACCATCGCAACGGCGGTGAGCGGTAGGCGATAGCCGCCGGCGATGCCGCCTGCAGCGCCCGCGGCGCCCGCCAGATCGTTGCCGACGCCGAGCCCGGGCGCGAAGACGCGACCCGCTATGTCACCGATGGCCAGAAAGGGCACGAACACTCCGCCGCAGCCGCCCGCTGACACGGCGGCGGCCGTGCTGGCAGCGCGCAGCAGATCGACGAGCAGCAGGGTGAGGGGGGGCGCGGCGTGGGTCTCCGCCCAGGTGATGGCGCCACCACCGGGACCAAACGCCGCGCTCGGTTCGGCGACGACGCACAGCGCGATCGAGGCGGCGCCCGCGATCAGCGCTCCCAGCCCGAGCCGGATCAGCGCCGAGGCCTGCCATTTCTTCCCGAGATATACTGCGGATGCCGCGAGCGAAGTGATGGCTCCCGAGAGCGCCCCGATCAGGCAAACGGTGATCAACGCCTGCCGCAGGCTCGCCGGGGGCTCGTGGGGGACCACCAGACGGATCAGCTGGACGTCGTAAGCGATGTTGATGAGCCAGCCCACGCCACCTCCGATCAGAGCCGGTAGGACGCGCTCGGCGCTGTAGGGCGCGCCGTTGCGTCTGCCGATCTCGAGCACGTAACCGGTGCCGACGAGCGGAATGCCCATCAGCACGGCCACGCCTGCCGCGCCCCCTCCGAGCGCGGCGGGCCGGAGAAGGCGGCGCCAGCGCCGGCCGCGATCTCCGAGGCAAGCGCCCATGGCAATTCCGAGGTAGGCGGCGGGCGCCTCCGTGCCCATGCCTGCACCGAGGCCGACGGTGGCGAAAATGGCGACGAGTCGCAGCGGAGCCAGCTGCCAGGGAAAGGTCTCTTCCCGACCTGCGGTGTCCACCACGTTACCCGTGATGTCGCGGCGGATTGCGCCGGGGGGAAAGGTTCGCCACGCGTCCGCCGGGCGTGAGACACCGGAGCGGCCGATCCTCTCCAAGACCAGAGTGGCGATCGACAGCCCGACGAGTGGAACGACGATCAGCACCCACGTGGCCTGACCGGCGAAGAAGTCGAGCACGCGCTTGAGCAAGGCAATGACCGCCTCCACGAACGCGCCCCCGACGAGTCCGCCCATGAGTCCACCGAGCGCCTGTGTGCCCAAATGCCGAAATTGGACGGCCGATGGCGGCTGTGTCCAGCCTTCCGCTCGCACGTCAGCCATGCCCCCTCCGGGGCGGTGTCTCCAGCAATTCTCGGGCCTGCGCTTTTCGGCGCTCGCTCGGATGTCTGAGCGTTCGGTCGGATCTTTTCGCGCTCGAGTAACTGTAGTCGGTTACGGTTCCGGGCAACTCGCGAGCGAGTCGAGCCAATCCGCGAGCAGCGCCGCCCCCTGTGCGTCCACGATCGTGCTCGCCAGCGGCGGCATCGCGACGGAGTTGCCGCGCTGGTTCATGCGCAAAAAGATCGCGCTGGCCTCGGGGTTTCCCGGCGAGAACAGCTTCGCGTTGGGCACGCCCAGGTCGCCGAGCGTCGGATTGACGTCGCAGACGCCTTTGTTCGCGAGCGGCGTGTCGAAGCGCGCATCCATCGGGCCCCCGCCGATGCCACCCGGGCGGTGGCAGCTCGAGCAGTTGACGTGGAGGTACGCGAGACCCCGCGTTTCGAGGGGCACCGTGTCGTCCGCGATGTCCGGGAAGGGCGCGAGCGCGGCCGTGTTGCCGCTCAGCATGCCGATGGAGTCGAGCGTGTGGTGCTGGTTCGCCGTGCGCCCGGTCGAGGGGTAGAAGCCGTCGATGTCGAGCTGGCGCGTTTCGAGCCCGAGGCTGTACTGGGCCGCCGCGCTGTGGCAGGCGAAGCACTGGGCGCGCGACGGATACGACCAGGTGAGGCCCGCGAGGCTGCGCGTGGCACCCCCCGGCGGAACCAGGGTGGCCTGCGTTTGCGCGTCGTTCCACTGGTACGTGTAGCCCGAGTACGTCCCGTCCGTGTGGCGCACGAAGAAGCGGGTCTCGAAGAGCTGCCCGTTCCAGCGGAAGTTCTTGATGGTGACAGCGCCGGGCGGAAGCACCCAGTCGCCGCTCGCATCGATCGAGATCTGGCTGCCCTCCGGCAGCGCGAGGAAGCGCTCCTTTTGCGCGCCATCCGACCAGAACGGCTGCGCGACGGCGTAAGGAATGACGCCCGAGACCACCTGGGTCGGCGTGGTACTGTCGAAGCAGCCGGTGGCGCTGAGCTCGGGCGGGAAGTCCGTGGCGCCACCGCCCGAGCCCGCGACGATCTGCTCGATGCGCCCGGTGCTGTAGCGGACCACGTAGAGCTCGCCGTCGTTGCCCTCGCCGAAGCCGACCACCGCGCCACCGCTGGCGGTGTTCGCGATGTCGGTCTTCACGCCCGTTTCGCGATCGAAATACGAGACCTGCCCGCTGACGTAGTCGCCGAAGACGTACTTGCCGTAGAGGGACGGCAGCGCGGCGCCCCGGTAGACGAAGCCGCCCGAGATCGACCGGGAGCTCGTTCCGCCGCCATACTTGCCGGTCGGCGGTGTGTAGGGCGTGCTGCAGTCCGTCGCGTCGCCCGTGAAGCACGAGCTGCCCTCGTAGTAGGGCCAGCCATAAAACCCGGGCCTGACGACGTTGATCTCTTCCCAGGTGTTTTCCCCGACGTCGCCTTCCCAGAGCTCGCCCGTGACGCGATCGAAGCTGAACCGCCACGGATTGCGGAAGCCGTAAGCGTAGACCTCGGGCGAGCCGCCGCCGCTCGCAAATGGGTTCGAGGGCGGGATCGAATACGGGCTGCCGCTATTGACGTCGATGCGCAGAATCTTGCCGAACAGGTTGTCGGGCTGCGCGGCTTGGCGGGCGCGCGTGTAGTCGAGGTACGCGTCATCGCCGCTCGACAGGTAGAGATAGCCGTCGAGGCCGAATGCGACTTGCCCGCCGTTGTGATTGAACTCGACTGCGTGCTGGATCTGCAGCACGACTCGTTCGGTGCTCGCGTCCAGCGTGGCGCCGCCATCGGTCGACTGGAAGCGCGACAGGCGCTTCATGCGGTCGCTCGTGGTGTAGACCACGTAGGCGTAGCGATTGCTGTCCCAGTTCGGGTGGAAGGCCATGCTGAGGAAGCCGCCGTTGCTTCTGGTGACGACGTTGCTCAGCGTGAGAAAGGCCGTCGTTTCACTGGAGCTCCTGGCGTCGATCGGGACGCTCCGGGCCGTTCCGGCGCGCTGCACCACGATCAGGCGCGAGTTGTCGCCGGGAGGCTGCAGCACCTGCATCGGATTGGCGAAGGTGAGGTTCTCCCATTTGTTCTGGGTCACGAAGTTCGCGGCCAGCGGAGCCGGCGCGAGGCAGGTCGTGTTCGAGGGGCGCGTATCGAGACCCGGCAGCGGGCAAGCCCCGCAGCCACCGCTCTCCGTGCTGGTGAGCGCCTTGCCGCGGGTTGCGCTGCTCGCTTCGTCGGAGTGGGCGCCGCTCTCGTCGGAGGCGGTGCCGCCACAGCCCGTGGCGAACAGAAGCAAGAGAGGAATGACGGGCCGGCGCACGCGCTGGGACATCACGATGGCCTCCGGCTCTCACTGGCGCTCGGCGAACAAAGCCTCAGGGTCCCTGATGAGCGGCGCGGCCTCGGGCTGGGCCGCGGTGGGCGGGCTCTGCTCCGAGCGGTTGCGCAGAGCCGGGCGTTCCGCGACCGGCGGCGATACAGCGGCCGCGGGCGCCGTGCCTGCTCTGGTGGAGGCTCTTGCGCGCTCCCCGCGCGAACGTCGCGTTGCCGGCGTGGCCGGCGCGCTCGCAGCGCGTTGCCGTAAGGGAGCCGTCGCAGAATCAGCCTCCGCAGAATCAGCCTCCGCAGGAGCAACCGCCGCAGGAGCAACCGCCGCAGGAGCAACCCCCGCAGCTGCAACCGCCGGGACGAGCGGGTCCGGCGTGGGCTCGGTCGGCCTCGCTGACCGCTCGGGCTGCGGCGCCGGCAGATGCTGGGCCTCCGCAGGGCGCGCGCGCTGGGGGAGAACGGTCTGGGAGAGCGCACTCGAGAGCGGCGCGGGCGCTGGCCGAAACAGGTAGATGGCGGCGGCTGCGGCGCACGCCAGCGCCAGAGCACCCGCACGCCGTGGCGAGAGCCACGCGACGTAACGCCACAGCTCGACCTTGGCCACCAGACGCGACGGGACCGAGGGCGCCGCCGTTGTATCCTGCAACACGAGCGACAGGGCCGCCGCCATTTCGTCGGCGCTGCTGAAGCGGCTCGCGAGCTCGCGCTGTGTGGCCTTGGCAAACCAGCGATCGAAGCCGGCGGGCACCTGCGCCAGCGCCGAGGGCGCGAGCGGCTTCTCCGTGCAGATCTGCACGGCCAGATCGGTGACGGAGTTGCCCGAGAAGGGCAGCTTGCCCGTCAGGCACTCGAAGGCGATGATCGCGAGCGCCCACAGATCGACGCTGAGATCCACCTCGGTGCCAGCGCGCAGCTGCTCGGGGCTCATGTACTCCGGCGTGCCGATCACGGTACCGGCTTTGGTCCTGGCGCGCGGTGTAAAGCCCAGCCGGCGCTCGTCCACCTTGGCGATGCCGAAGTCGATGAGCTTTGTCACCTCCTTCTGCCCCTCGCGCGCGATGAAGATGTTGCTGGGCTTGAGGTCGCGATGCACGACACCGATCGCGTGCGCGCGGCTGATCCCGGCGGCAACCTGGCGAAAGATCTCGTCGAGCTCGGCGGGCGAAAGCACCTTGCGCTTCGCCAGACGCTGCTCGAGCGTCTCCCCCTCGAGCAACTCCATGACGATGAACGGGGGCGTGCTGTCGTCCTTGCCGTAGTCGAAGACCTGCACCACGTTCGCGCAGCGGACCGCCGCTGCGGAGCGCGCTTCCTGCAAGAAGCGGCTGTGCATCTCGGTCTCGCGCGCCACGGATACGTCCAGAAATTTGATCGCGACCGGCGCTTTGAGCGCGAGGTGGCAGCCCCGCCAGATGCTGCCCATCGCCCCGCTCGCGATGCGCTCTTCGAGGCGATAGCGGCCGCACAGGACGTGGCCCAGCTGCTCGATGGGATGCGGCCAGGTCTCGACCGGAGCCGCGGCACCCTCCGTTGGCGCCGTCACCGCCGCCGGCGCGTCTCGAGGTTCTTTGCTCATCGTCGCGACTTGCCCGTGTCTCGGCCTTGGCGGGGGACGGTTTCTATACGATAGTTGGTTGTTTCCGTCACGCGCCGAGGCCGCCCGGTCCACGCCTTCTGAGGCAACGGCGCAAAAGGCGTACGGGATCCGAGCGAAGGTTTTGGGCGCAGCGCGCCACGGGACTGAAAAATGCCAAAAATTGCGCACTTCCCGGCCCAGGGTACCGGCAAGGCAGCGAGCTTGCCCCCGCGTGCCCGCCCGCGGGGCTGCCGGCCGTCTGCCATCGCTGTGCTGGCCATCGCGGTCTGGGCGCTGGCGCCTGCGGCCGGCGCGGCGAGCCCGCGATCCAATCAGGCAGATGCCGACATTCTGCGAGCCCAAGCGCTCTTCGATCGGGGGCGGCAGCTGATGACGCAGGGGCGCGCGTCAGAGGCTTGCCCGCTGTTCGAAGAAAGCCAAGGGCTCGATGCAGGGATCGGTACTCAGTACAACCTGGCCGCCTGTTACGAGGCGCTGGGTAGGGTCGCGAGCGCGTACGCACTGTTCCTCGAGGTCTCCGCCACCGCGCAGGCTCGCGGCCAGACCGAGCGCGCGCGAGCAGCGGCGATGCGAGCGCGCAGCGTGGAGCCCAAGCTCTCGCGGCTCGTGATCGAGACGGAGAGTGAACAGCGCTCCGCGCTGATCGTCGAACGCGACGGCAACGTGGTCGACCCAACCGAGCAGGGTATCGCCGTGCCGGTGGACCCGGGGCGGCACGAAGTGCGAGCGCACGGGACGGGGCTCGTGCCCTGGGCTCGGGTGATCGAGGTGGACGCGAGCCCGGTCGTGCACCGCGTGCGCATCCCCGCGCTCCCGCTCGCCCCAACGGTCGTGGCGGAGCTGCCCGCGGCGGGCCTGCCGACTGCTCCGGCAGCCAGCTGTGATCCCGCGACGAGCGGCGGCTGCGCAGCACCGGAAGCGCCCCCCGCGGAGTCCTCGCTGCGCCCGGCGCTGGGCATCACGGCGCTGGGCGTGGGGGTGGCCGGGCTGGGGCTCGGCACGGGCCTCGCGCTGCATGCCCGTGCCAAGAACGAGAGCTCCGAGGCGGCGGGCTGCGACGCTCACGGCTGCCCCACGTCCGCGAGCCTGGCGCTGCGCAAGGAGGCGATCAAGGCCGGCAACTGGGCCACGGTCAGCGCGGGCATCGGGCTCGCCGGAGTGGCCGCCGGCGGCATCCTGCTCTGGGCGCTGCCGCACTCCGACCGAGCCGACGCGGCTGCGCTGCGGGTGCTGCCGAACGTCACGCTCGAGAGCGCGGGCCTGGACGTGTCCGGTCGTTTCTGAGCTGCTGCCGGCGCCGGGCTCAGTTGCCCGAGCACGCCGGGTCGCACACCGCGCTCTGCGCGACGCAGCTGCCGAAGGCCAGCGCCGCGTCCGAAGCGGGGCCAGCGCTCGGATTGAGCAGCGTCGGTTCACGGAAGCCAGGCGCAGCCCGCGTCACCGCGAAGCAGGGGCCGTTACCGCGCGTGGTGCCGCAAGCGATGGCACCCGCCGTGCCGCAGTAGCAGTCGACGCCCGAGCACTGGTTGACTCGAGCGCAGGCCACGATCTCGAGGCAACCCGGCGTGCGCTCGCAGGCGTCGAACTGCGCGCGACAAGCGCCGCAGAGACACACGCCGCAGGCATCGTCGCGGTCGCAGGCGAGGGGCGGTGAGCTGCCGCCCGCGTCCGGCGGCGCCATCTCGGAGCCGCCACCAGGGCCTGCGTCGTCCGGCGCACGGGCGCCACCCGCGGCGCCCGGAGCACTCTGCAACGGCGCATTGCCGACGCTCGCGCCCTCGTTCGCGGGCGGCTCGCCGCCGCTCGCTGCGGGAACCGAGTCGGGCGCCGGTGCCGCGACCGGGTCCGGCGCCGGCGCGGCTGGCTCTGTACTGATGCCGGGAGGCAAGTCTGCTGCCGCCGGCGTATCAGGGGCACAGGGCTCCGTGTCGCAGCGCAGCGACGCTTCTCCGATGCCGAGCAGGGCGTTGCAGGAGAGCGCGCCCAACAACCCACCGACGAGGGCCCAGCGCCAGGGCGCACTCTTCTGCGCTCGCGCCCGCCGCGGCGCTGTCGTCGGTCTTCGCTCGGAAGCTCTGGCCATCGTTCAACCCACGCTGCCGACCCGTGCGGTTATGCAGTAGATCACGCTCGTTGCCAAGGCTTTGAATATTTCGCTCGTCGCCGGAATCCAGGGGCCGACGTATAGCGCCGAGACGCGTGGCAATTGGGCACTCCTGGGGTTGGGCTCGGCCCGCTCGGCACCGAGCCCTCCAGGAATTGCCGCTGAACGGGCGCGCTCGGTTCAGACGCGCGAGCGCAGTCACGGGCCCTGGCTAGAGCTCGTTCAGCAGCTTCTCGGCCTCTTCGAGGCTCCGCACATTCACCGAGTTGTATTCCGCGCTCGTGCCCGTTCGCCGGAACTGCATACCGGAGAGCACGTTGCTGCCCACGATGCGCACGCCCTGGCGCGCTCCGGATCTGCGAAAGTGCACTTGCACGCGCTCGACGTCCTCCGCCACGGCCGCTGTGCCGGGTTTGAACTGCGTGATGTCGGTGATGACGTCATATCCACGGCGCAGCCGTTTCGTCGCATCGATCGTCTCGTCGCCGCACTTCTTCATCTCGGCGACGGAGAAGAATCCAACCAGCGTGACGTAGAGCCGGTTCCGCTCGATGTCTACGCGAATCGAATACATGTCGGCAGCTCCCAAAAGCGCCTTGGGGCGCGTCTAGCGCACGCCACCACTTCTCCGAATCGTGGAGTCTTCAGCGGCGGGAAGTTCAATGAGTCCGAGTAGGTCCGCAGACAGGAAGCAAGGCATGGACCTGGAGCGGCACTTTGCGCAGGGAACATAATCTCTGGCGGGCTACGGAGGGCGTGTAGGCCGAGGCAAGAACAAGTGGCAGTCGGGAGCGCTCGGCAGGAGCCCGCAGCGGGCGGTCGGTAGCCCCGCCTCGTCGGCGAATTGCTGGACGGGCGTGCTTCATCGGCGCCGAGCTGAGCGCGACTACGCCCGCTTGCCGCCGTCGGTGAGGGCCCAGCGCTCCAGCTGCTCGATCGTCGGCGGGACCAGGCGACCACCGGGTTGCCAGTGCTCGCCGTCGCGCGTCTCTGCCCAGAGGCACACGTCGCAAGCTCGCACCAGCTGCTCGGTGCCTTCTTCCATCAGGATGCGCAGCTCGCTGTCCTTGAAGCGCGGGCACTCGATGCCGGACTCGATGGTGAGCCCCGACCAGAAGATGTCTCGCACTCGCATGGCCAGCCCGTCGGCGGAGCTGGGCGGAACCAGCCGCAGCTGACGCACCTCCTCGTCGGCGTTCAGCGACGAGCCCTCGATCGGGTAACGCGCGAGATCGAGCGAGGAATAGCCGCGCAGGCCGTAGTCTTCCTGCAGCGCCGGGCTGAATGCCGCCAGCTGCCGTTGCAGCCACGCTTGCAGCGCGACCAGCAGCTCGCGCCGCGCGACGTTCAGACCCAGAGCATCGAGCTGCGCGAGCAGCGCCGAATATGCTTTCTTCCAGTTCATCTGGGCGGGTCCTTTGCGGTCGTCATAACGGAAAGGCCGTGATCAAGTTGCCCGCTTCGTCAGTGAAGATCTGAATGACGCTGGTTGTTCCGCCGCCATTCTTGAGCGCGGATTGCCCGATCGTACGCCCCACGTCGACGGTGCGCACGAACTGGCCGTCCACGAAGGTGACGGGGGAGCTGACCACTTGTTTGCTCTGTAGCAGCGTGCGCAGCTCCTGCTGTGAAATGGTGAAGACCGAGCGGCTGTTGCTGACGGCGCGGTTGAAGTGCCCCTGGACCACGTGGTTCCAGCCTGCGGATACCGGTTGCCCGGTGCCGCTGCGCAGCGGCGTGAAGCGCGTACGCCCCTCCGCGAGGTTGATGCGCGTCGCGACGCGGCCCGGGATCGGCGGGGGAGGGCCGATGGGAGTGGCGTTCGGCGGCGGCGTGCCGCCAGGGGGTGGACGCGCCGTCGGCGGGGGAGGACTCGGCGGCTGCGCTCCGGATGCGGGGCGAGGCGCGGGCGCCGTCGCGGCAGGGCTCGGATCCGAGCTGGTGGCGGCCCGCCAGATCGAGACCGCGCCGGCGATGACGTTGCTCCCGCCCTGAACGATGTTGCGCACGCCATCGGCGGACCCAGCCGCACCGCCCGCGGTGACGGCGAGGCTTCCACCCAGGGTCTCGGGCGCGCCGGCCACGCCCGCTGCCATCATCCCACCACCGCCGACGGTCTCGGCGCTTCCACCCAGGATCTGCAGCACGCCGGCCGTGAGCTCGCCCACGCCGCGCCCCAGCTCCGACGCACGCGTCGGCATGGGCGCCGCGCTGAGCAGTGCGCCGCCCGGCGTCACCGCTTGCAGACC
Source organism: Polyangiaceae bacterium (assembly GCA_035760985.1). Lineage (GTDB taxonomy): Bacteria > Myxococcota_A > Polyangia > Polyangiales > Polyangiaceae > SZUA-265. Next base: position 86,319 of record DASTRX010000234.1, on the reverse strand, counting down.
ACCGACGGCAGCGCCCGCGAGGAAGTCGCGGACCTCGTGGTTTTCGGGTGGTGGCGAGGCTTCGCCCGAGCTGGGGCCGGGCGCGCCGGCAGCCGCCGCGGTGCTGCTCTGGGCGCTGCTCGCCGATGATGAGCCGCCGCTGGGCGGCGTGCCCGCCGCAGCCGAGGCGGCGCCCGGAGGCCCAGCTCCCGCTGCAGGCGACCCCGCGGCTGCTGCTGCCGGAGCGCCGCCGGGCGTTTGCCCGCCGCCTGCCGTTGCTGCGGACGGCGCACCCGAGCGCGGCGCTGCGGCGCCGCCCGCGCGGGGCCCGGCGCTCGTGGCTCCCGCGCGCGGGGGTGCGCTGCCCGCCGCGAGCGCGGCCGCCGCTGGCTGGCCACTGCTCCCGCTGCGAGCGCTGCCTCCCGCTGCACTCGAAGGGCCGCCCGTGGGCCCCCCCAACGCATCCCTGCCCAGGCTGCCGGAAGCTGCGGTGGCGCTCGAGCTCGCGCCGGTGTGCCCCGGGGAGGTTCCGCCGAGCGCGCCTTCGCCAGCGCTGAAGGCTGCATTGTTCAGCTCCGCGAGGCTGGAGTCGGCGCCGCGCAGCGCCTGGGTCGCGCTCTGCCCAAACACGCGCCACGCGCCGATCGCGACCGCGGCGACGAGCACCAGGATCACGACGTATTCGACCGTCGACAGGCCCCGCTCGCGCCGGCGCTGCCGGAGGCGCCGAGCTGAAAGCAACGAGTGGGTCTTCACCGCCAGCTCTCCAAAGAAATCTCGAAACGCAGATCGGTCCCGATCAGCCCTCGGTTGCCTGAAAAACGCCGGGCCTCGCCCGAACTGCAGCGTTACCACACCACGGGCTGTGGCGCGCGGCTCCCGCTCCGGGCTCCCGGCTCCCGGCTGACGAGCCCCAGGTCGTCATTTGCAATGGCTCCCTGCTCGTCAAGGGGGCCCGCTTCGTGTCAGGAGAAAGTCCTCATGCCCGTGTGGCGCCGCAGTTCCGCGTTCTTGCTGTGCCTCGTGCTCGCGGCGCTCGCCCTCGGCACGCCTTGGGCGCGAGCGCAGCCCGCTCAGCGCGTCGTCGCCGCCGACGTGGAGCTCGCGATCCCCGGTGGTCTGCGCGAGATCGCGCCGCCCCCGCTGCCGGCGGGCTCACGCGGCACGCTGATTCACCTGTTCACGGACGGTGCCAGCCCGCCGCTGCAGGTCTTCGTGCAAACCGCGCCGCCTCAGGCGGAGGTGTTGCCGGCGCGTTCGGACGCCGCCGCCGCGCAGTTCACGCGCGGGTTCGCTTCTGCCACTCCGGGAGCGTTCGACGTGCAGACGCTGCGCTACGAGCCGGAGCAGGGCACGGTGCGCGCTCGCTTCAAGGTGCGCGCGGCGGCACCGGCGCCCTCCGAGCCAGCCCCGATCCTCTCCGTCGAGTGCGTCGCTTTCCTGACCAAGACGGCGACCGTGCTCGTGCTCACCTCGGCGCCCCTGGCGCGCGCGGACGCCGCCGCCGCCACCGCCAGCGCGATCCTGGCGCAGAGTCGCATCGAGCCGGAGGCGCGGCTGCCTGCCGAGAGCCCCGACACGCGCGCTGCCCGGTTCGGGCGCCACATCGCCGTGGGGCTGGGCGGTATCCTGGGCGCACTGCTCTGGGGCTGGGTCGCGTCCTGGGCGCTGGTCTGGGCGGGCCTCAGCAGTCGCACGGCCGTCGCTGCCTCCGGCATCTTCCTGGTGCTGCTGGCTGCCATCGCGGTGTTTCAAACGCGCGGCTCACTCGACGCGCTGATCCTGCTCGGCAGCTACGTCTCCAGCAGTGCGCTGCTCTACGTGCCGCTCACGCGCTGGCTCGCATCGCGCCGGAGCCGCACCGGCAAGCCGAGTCGAGTCCACTGAAAGCTCCCGATCCTTTGCCGGGCTCCGCGCGCGTTCATCCGCACGCGAATCGTGAAGGGTGAAGGTCGAAGTCAGGGCATGGGGCAGGGGGGCTCCGCTCTTTTGCTTTGCGCGCTCTGGGGATTGCGCGGATGATCTCCGCCCCGGAACAGTGGAGCAATGACGTGGGACCGATCAGGTGGGCTGTGATCTGCGCGCGCGGGGCGAGCAGGCCCGTCGTGATGACGGGGATGTTTGCGCTGGCGCTCTCGTCCGGGGGCTGTGCAGGCGGGCGCGCGGCGCGCGACCTCGCGCCCGAGGTGCTCGGCGCGGAGGACGGCTGGGCCTCGGTCGCCCCCGGCACGACCGGCGGGGCGCTGGCGGCACCCGAGCAGACGTACGTGGTCCACAACCGCGCGGAGTTGATCGCGGCGCTCAACGACGGGGCGATGCCTTCGCAGGAGAGCGGACCGCGGCCGCCGCCCGCCGCGCCCTCCAACGCGCCGAAGATCATCGTCGTGGAAGGCACGCTGGATCTCAACGTCGATGACGCGAACCAGCCGCTGAGCTGCGAGGACTACTACCGCGATGGCTACTCGCCGCGCGGCTTCGACACGGAGGCGTGGGGGCGCGGCACCCGCAGCGGGCCGCTGGAGGACGCTCGCGACGCATCGCACGCGGAGCAGGAGAGCCGGATCCGGGTGCGCGTCGGCTCCAACACCACGCTGGTCGGGCGCGGCACGGACGCCCGCTTGCGCGGCGTGTGGCTCGACATCCGCGGCAGCGCAGACGAGAACGTGAGCAACATCATCATCCGCAATCTCACCTTCGAGGACACGTTCGATTGCTTCCCGGAGTGGCACCCGACGGAGGAGTTCGCGGGCACCTGGAGCCCGCAGTACAATACGATTTCGCTGCGCCACGCCGATCACATCTGGATCGATCACAACACCTTCCAGGACCGCGAGACTCCCGACTCGCTGCAGCTGGACCGGCTCGGCGCCAGGTACCAGGTGCACGGCGAGCAGCTGCTCTTCAGGAGCGCCTCGGATCTGGTGACCGTCTCTTTCAATCGTTTCACCGATCATGACGACGTGATGCTCATCGGTTCGTCAGATTCCGCCGGCGACAACGGGAAGCTGCGCGTGACGTTGCATCACAATCTGTTCCGCAACACCGGCCAAGGCACGCCGCGTGTGCGCTTCGGTCAGGTGCACCTGTACAACAATCTCTACGACCAGGTCGGGAACGAGGGCTACCAGTACAGCTGGGGCGTGGGCGTCGATTCGGCCATCTACGCCCAGAACAACTTCTTCGCGACGGACGCAGGCATCACCCCCGATCGCCTGGTGAATCGCTTCAATGGCAGCGCTCTGTTCGAGGCCGGCACGATGGTCGACTCCGGTGAACCGCAGGCGGTCGACGTCGTCGCGGCCTGGAACGAGAACAACGATCCGGACCTGAGCCCCGACGTGGGCTGGTTGCCCACGCTCTGGGACACGATCGAGGCGACCAGCAGGGTCTCCGCCAGCGTGTTGCAGGAGTCGGGCCCGGTCGACTGGTAGCGCTGTGGATGGGCTCGCCTCCGCGCGGCGCCGCCCGACTCCAGGATACGCCCGCCGCGCGCTGGCGAGCCGCGCATTGTGCCTAAGGTCGAATCGGCGCCTGCTCGCTCGGGTTGTCAGCGGCCGCGCCGTTTCGAATGGCGCAGGGCGACGGGGGCGGCGCCGGGCCAGAGCTCAGATCGGGGCAGCCGCACCCTTCGCATCGTGCAACTCCTGGGAAAGGTCGCTGATTTCTGCGGACACGGAGCGCCGCGCGGCGTTCTCGGCGCGGGCGTGCTAAGGTCTCGAGCGCCCTCCGGACCGAGCACCCGAAGCCGGCGGCGTCTTCGCGCCCATGTCGCCTCCGCCCTCATCCGACGTTCGAACTACTGGTCTGGGCCTGGCGCTGGCCGCGCTCGCCTGTGGCGCGCAATCCGGGCATCATCCGGCGGACACTTCGGCGGCGCGGCCCCAGGTCTCGAGCGAAGCGACGGATCCACCGCCCGCGGTCGCGATGTCGCCGGTCATTCCCGATCCGTCCCTGGGCGGCCTCGAAGCGCGAAACGGTCTTTGCCTGATCCGGGAGCTCACCGCGGACGATGCCCTCACCGCCCAGGTGGCTGCTTTCCAGGTGAGGCACGACGACTTTGCGCGGCGCACGCTGTATTCCTGGACCACGGCCGAGCAGGTCCGCGAGCTGAGAGCGAATCCCACTCTGTTGACGCGTGCCGCAACTGCCGAAGGGGAGCCGGGGCGAGCGGCGGAGGTCATCCAGCTGCACGCAGAATCCGACGAGCTGGCCGCGCTCCTGGCGGAGCCGCGCTTCGAGAACAAGCGCTTCGGCTGGAGCAACGCCTGGGCCACGCTGCGGGGCTTCGGAGGGGAGAGCTACGGCGATCACTTGCTGCGCATCACGCTGCGCGAGCAGGCCTGGCTGGGCAGGCTGATGGTGGGCGGCGACGGGCGCCTCGACTGGGCCTTCGCCGATGTCGCCGGCAACCCGGTTGCTGCTTCGGAGGTGCTGCGCTCGCCAGAGCGGCTGGCGGCCGTCTATTTCGTGGACCTGCGGGGCGCCGGCTGCGGCACGCTGGGCTACATCGGTTCGGCCTTCCGCGAATACTTCGTGTGTAACGAGGCCATGCTGGAGAGCTACGAGCTGTACACGGCCGAGGTACGCGCCGAGATCGAGCGCAGCGTCAGCGCGCTGGCGGGGCTGCGCCAGGCGTTGCTCGATGAGCGCTGCTCGGGCCTCGAGTCTTGTTGGCCCGACGTCGCGCTGGCGGAATGGGATGCAGCGCTCGCCGCATCCCCAACGCTCGGCGCGAGCTATCTCGCCGCGCTCGCCTTTCCGAGCGCAGAGTATTCGCCCACCGCGGCCAACCTCGCCGAGCTGCTGAGGCGGCTCGGGCAGCTGCCGCTCGAGGCGGAGCTGGCGCACGTGTACCCGGAGTGAGCGTGTTGCACCTCGACAAGGACCAGGCGCTCGCGCAGCTGGAGCTGGAGCGCGAGCGGTCCACCGCCTTCGGCGGATGCGTGATGTGCCGGTTGGCGAGTGCCGAGCACGCGCACGAGTGGATCGCCGAGAGCGCGCACGGTGTCGTGACGCTGGACGGTTATGGGGCCACACGGGGCCACTTGCTGGTCATCGCTCGGCGGCACGTCGAGCGCGGCAGCGACCTCGACTGGCCCGTGTTCTCGGACCTGCAGCGCCTGGTCTGGCAAGCGAGCCGCGCGCTCCAGGCCGAGCTCTCGCCCGCGCGCGTCTACGTAGCCAGCCTGGGCGCGATCCGGCCGCTGCCCATGAGCTTTCCGCATCATCACACCCATGTCGTGCCGATCTACGAGACGGACGAACGAGCGCGCCCCGCGAACGTGTTTTCCTGGAGCTCCGGGGTGGTGCGCTACAGCGCCGCCGAGGCCGAGCAGCTGTGCTCGCGCTTGCGCAGCGCGACCGCTGCTGCGCGCGAGGGAGCCTGAGCGGGCTTTGCGACGCACAGGGCGGCACAAAGCCCGCTCTCCATCCACTCGCGCTCAGAGCTTCAGGGGATGTTGACGTTCGTGCCGTTGTGGATGAACTGACCCGAAGAGTTCCGCGCGACCACCATGTGATGGGGTTCCAGGCCCAGATCGCCGATCGCGCCCGGCGCGTCCGTGAACGTGTCGGAGTGCCCGGGGATGTTGTCGAAGATCTGCGTGAACTCGCCCCACAGGTTGGCGATGCCGGATGACTGGAAGACGCGGCAAGCGCTGGTGGCGCAGTTCGTCCCGGAGCGGAAGTAGAGCGTCGCCAGGCCGAGCCCGCGATCGACCTCCAGCGCGGGGTCGCTCCCGACGTTGACGGTCGAGGGCGTGATCGGCACCTGCGCCCAGGCCTGGAAGCTCGAGGACGCCGCATCGAACAACGAGTAGTAGAGCCGCGAGGGGAAGCCGCTCCGGGTGGCGCGCGTCACGATCGTGACCACGCCGATCAAGGGCTGCGTGTCGGCGATCGCGGGATCGCCGGCGGCGGTCCAACCCGAGGGCAAGGCGGGCAGCTGCAGCACGGGGTCCCACGCCGAGTTGTCGAACGGGGTCTGCGGCAAGAGGATGGAGAGGTGGTTGCGGTGCAGATAGAGCCGGTTGTCGCTGCGCCGCCCCACCACCAGCAGCGCCGCCTGTGAGACCGCGGCAGCGGGCGCGCTCGCGTAGGCGTTGCCGTTGATGCTGGTCCAGTTGACGACCGTGGTCGGCAGGGTCGGCGGGTCGCCGAAGAAGGCCGGCTCCGTGTCGAGCTTCATGGTCTTGATCAAGAACTGATTGTTCGCGGCGCTCTTGCCCAGCACGGCGATCTGATAGTTCCAGAGCCCCTGGTCCAGCGTGTGCACGCCGTCGAGCGAGGTGCAGGCCGGCTTGGAGTTGAAGGTGGTGAAGATGCTGATGTCGGCGAACGCGGTCGCTTCGACGAAGAACTGCCGCATGCTGATGCGATAGCGGTTGTTGTTCGCGCTGCGCCCGACGATCGCCGTGCCATCGCCGCTCGGCGTGAGCGCCTGGCACACGGCAGGCCCACCCGTCCAGCCGCCGCTGTTGGTGGGCTCCGGCGTCCAGGCGCGCCAGCCCGCGGGATCGGGCGTGACGTCCTGGCGGGTCGTGCCGAGCTCCGCTGCCGCCTCGGGCCCGATTCCGCCGCACGCGCTGGCGAGCAGCGCGAGCGCTGCGCCGGCACGGCGCAGCGGGTGAACGGGTCTCTGTCTCGCATCATCTCTTCTGAACATGCTGCACACTCCCTCGCTCACGCCCCTGTCTCACGGGGCCGCACCCAGCCGGCACGACGCGAGCGCTCGCGGCGTTGTCCGACCCCGTTTCGGAAAGCGAAATCTGGTGTAGCGCACGCTGGAACATTTGCAGGCGCCGAGCGTTGCGCGGTCGCTCCTGGGCACGCGTTGCTGCCTACCTGTGGGTGCAACGCCTCCGGCGGTCTCGGCGCCGAACTCGCCACCGGAGCACAACAGGATGACGGCGAGAGGCCCGATGATGTAGAGCAGAGCGGACTCTCTCTTGCCCAAGGATATGCCCCATGCCCGGACTGCTGCCTGACGTCGATCCCGATGGACTGCTGGAATACTCGGTCGTTTATACCGATCGGGCGCTGAATCACATGTCGGTCAAGTTCCAGCGCGCGATGAACGAGATCTCGGCGCAGTTGAAGTCGGTTTACAGCGCGCGCTCGGCGGTGGTCGTTCCCGGCAGCGGCACCTTCGGCATGGAAGCCGTCGCGCGACAGTTTGCCACCGGCCAAAAAATTCTGGTGGTCCGCAACGGCTGGTTCAGCTTTCGCTGGTCGCAGATCTCGCAAATGGGCGGCATTGCCGCGAGCGAGACGGTGCTCCAGGCGCGTCCGACGGCGAGCGGCGACCAGGCAGCGTTTGCGCCGGCGCCGATCGAGGAAGTGGTCGCCGCGATCGAGCGCGAGCGCCCGGCGGTCGTGTTCGCGCCGCACGTCGAGACGGCTTCCGGCCTCGTGCTGCCCGAGGACTACCTGCGGCGCCTGGCCGCTGCCGTGCGCGACGTGGATGGGCTGTTGGTGGTCGACTGCATCGCCTCGGGGGCGCTCTGGCTCGACATGCAACAGCTGGGCATCGACGTGCTGATCAGCGCCCCGCAAAAAGGCTGGAGCGCCTCGCCTTGCTGCGCGCTGGTTTTGCTCGGCGAGCGCGCGCGCCAGCGCATCGAGCACACGCAGAGCACCAGCTTCGCCTGTGATCTGCGCAAGTGGCTGCAGGTGATGGAAGCCTACGAGGCCGGTGGCCATCTCTACCACGCGACGCTGCCCACCGACGCCCTGCTGCGGCTCGGCGCCACGCTCACCGAGACGCGGGAGTTCGGCCTCGACCGGGCTCGCGAAGCGCAGGAGCAGCTCGGCAAGCGGGTGCGCACGGCGCTCGAGCGAGCGGGCTTCCCGAGCGTCGCCGCGGCGGGCTACCAGGCTCCGGGCGTGGTCGTCAGCTACACGCGAGACCCGGACATCGCCTCCGGCAAGAAATTCCGCGAGCTCGGCCTGCAGAGCGCGGCCGGCGTGCCGCTACAATGCGGCGAGCCGCCGACCTTCCGCACCTTCCGGCTCGGGCTGTTCGGTCTCGAAAAGCTGCAAAACATCGACCGTACGGTGAAGACGCTGGAAGGAGCGCTGGCGCGGCTCGCTTGACGCGCACGCTGCGCGTGCGGAGCAAATGCTCGAGCAGTTGGCGTGCCCGCTCGAGCTCGAGCGGGCCAGGCGGCTGCACGCGGAAGCGCGACATTGGCTGGTGTTTGCTTTGTTGCTCGAGGGCGCGCTGCTGTCTCGAGCATCCGCAGAGCAAGGATCCTTGCGCGCACGTAAGGGTGGGCTTGCGCGTCTTCTTTTGTGCTGAAACGGCGCTTGCGAGGTAGTAGGCTCGTCCGCGTCTGAGACGAGCTTTGGTAGGACCTGCAGCGCGCGGCGCTTCGCCTCCGCCGCAATACCCGCCGCAACACGAGGTCGAGCGCGTTCCATCTTGCCGCGCTCGGCGAGGCTGAGCTCTATCGCGGGCGCCGGAGCGCGCCGTCTCCATCCACCATACCCATGTCGACTGTGTCCCTTCCCACTGTTTCTCCTTTCACCTCCGGCGCGCGCGTCCTCTGCGCTCTGTTTCCGCCCCTTCGGGGTCTGTTTTCGCCCCTTCGGGGTCTGCTTCCGGCTTGCCTGGCGCTCGGCTGCGCCGCTTCGGCCGCGCCGGCGCCCGCGACCCCTGTTGCGCAAGCTCCTGTTGCGCAAGCTCCTGCTGCGCGAGCTCCTGCCGCGAAGGAGCAGCCCCAGCCGGTCACGTTGTATCCTGGCACGCCGGAGTATCCAGCGGTCCTCGAGGAGATCAATCAGGACATCGTGCGCAGCCGCGCGGAGATCGAGCCCATCCTGGAGGATGGGGATATCGCTCAGCTGACGATCGAGGGCAGCAAGCTCTCCGTGGAGCGCATCGAGCAGTCGCGCGCTCGTCGCATCGCGATGATCCTGGAGCGCGAGTACCCCAAGGACGAGGTGAGCCCGCGCTGGTTCCGTCGCAGCGACGGGCCGGGGCGTGTGTTTGTCATGATCGGTGACGGGTCGCTGCTGTTCAACATCGACAGCGCGGGCATCACCCTGGAGCCGGGCAGCCTCGAAAGCTTCGATTGAGCTGCGCGCTGAGCCGCGGAGCGCGTTGACGGGGCCTCGACGCGCGCTACCCGCTCGTGCGGCACCGCTTCTGCTGGACGAGCGATCTTTGCTGCGCAGGTTCGGCTGCTGCCGCCCGCTGCCACAGCGGGCGGTTTCATCGGGGGAGAAAGCTCTCGCCACAGCAGCCGGGCGCGGGCAGGCCACGCCCCGGGTCTTACGCGCGGGCCGCGGCCGCGCTATTTTCTGGCCCATGAGCAAGGGCAGGGCAGGTAGGTCCAGGGCAGCTCGTTTTGTCATCGTGCTCGCGGCGCCGGCGCTCGCGGTCCTCGCGGGCTGCGGTGGCTCGGAGCCCCGTGACGCAGCCGGCTCCGTCGACGGCGCGGTGCCCGAGAGCTCCGCTGGTTCGCAGGGCTCCGCCCCGTCGGAGAGTCCCACCGCTTCGCCCGGCTCCGTCACTCCGCAGAGCAACGGTGCCCCGCAGAGCTCCGCCATGTCGGAGAGCCCTGTCGCAGCAGGCGGCCCTGCCAGCTCCGGAAGCGCCACCAGCAGTCCCGCTGCGCTGCCGGCGGGCAACCCTTTCGCGTCGCTGCCTCTGTACGTCTATCCGGGCACGTGGGCGGCCAAGGCGGTCGAGATGCTGCAGGCCTCGTCGCCCGAGGAGGCGGCGCTGGCGCGGAAGATCGCAGAGCATCCGGCAGCGGAATGGTTCAGCTACCCCTACGAGCAGATCGCTGCCCAGGTGGACAGCTATGTCTCCGCGGCGGCCGGCGCCGGTGCGCTGCCGGTGCTGGTGCCCTATCACCTGCCCAATCGCGACTGCGGCTTGTACTCGGCGGGCGGCGCTGAAGATCCACAGGCGTATCGCGACTGGGCCGCGGCCTTCGTCGCCGCGATCGGCGACCGCCCCGCGGTCGTGGTGCTGGAGCCCGACTCGCTCCCGCAGCTCGACACGTGCTTGTCCCCCCCGGACCAGGAGCAACGACTGGAGCTCACCCGATCCTTCGCGCAGGCGCTGTCCGCGTTGCCCTCGACGGCGGTGTACCTGGACGCCGGGCATTCGAGCTGGGTGCCCGCGGAGGTCATGGCGCAGCGCCTGCTCCAGGCCGGCATCGCCGAGGTGCGTGGCTTCTCGCTCAACGTCTCCAATTACCAGCGCGATGAGGACCTGGTGCGCTACGGCCACGATCTGATCGCTCGACTCGGCATCGACACGCACTTCGTGATCGACTCGAGCCGCAACGGCAATGGCCCCGCAACGGGGCCGGAGAGCTGGTGCAATCCGACCGGGCGCGCCCTGGGGCGAGCCCCCACGGCGGACACGCAGGATCCGGCGCTGGATGCCTATCTGTGGGTGAAGCGGCCCGGCGAGTCGGATGGCGAGTGCGCCGGAGGCCCCGCGCCAGGCCTCTGGTTCCCCGAGCGCGCTTACGAGCTGGCGCGTAATTCCACCTGGTAAACGGGGCGCCCCGCCAGCCTCAAAGAAAGGGCTCGGCGCCGCACGGCGACTCGCGACCCCAGGACTGCCCCCTCAGCGGCAGGCGGCCTCGCGCAGTGGGCACATGCTAGGGACGCCGGGGACGGGTGCTGCCGAGCCCCTCCTCTCCGCTTGCCGAGCCCGGCTCGAGCAGGCTCGAGCGCGGCGGCGTGCTATACGCGGGAGTGTGTTCGGCGTGCTGGCCCTGGAGAGCGAGCCCGTCGACTCGCGGCTGTGAAAATGCCCGTGCCGGTGACCGCTGTGCAGATCGAGGCGCTCGCGCCGGACGCGGCGTCCGCGGCAGCGGCGAAGAGGCTGGCCCGACCCGGCTCGTGGCGGGATCTCGGGCAGAGCAGCTGCGCGATCTGGGGGGAGTACCAGGGCGGCGTGCGCTATCAGACGCGTGTCGCGCTGGCGGATCTGGCGGCGAAGTGTTCGTGTCCGAGCCGTAAGCTGCCCTGCAAGCACGCGCTCGGGCTGTTGCTGCTGGCGGCGAACGACGCCACTCTGTTCCCGGTCAGCGCGGAGCCGGAGTGGGTGGCGAGCTGGCTCGCACAGCGCCGCGCGGCACGGGAGCGGAAGGCAGCTCGCGCCGGGGCAGCCGAGCCCGTCGATGTCGCGGGCCGGGCCAGGCGCGCCGAGAAGCGGAAGGACAACATCCTCGCCGGGCTGGATCAGCTCGATGCCTGGATGAATGATCTGATCCGCCAGGGGCTGGCACGGGTGCAGGGCGAGTCCTGGTCATTCTGGGACGAGCAGGCGCGCCGGCTCGTGGATGCGCAGGCGCCCGGTCTCGCCGCGCGCGTGCGCTCGCTGGGCGCTCGCGCGGGCAGCAGCGAGCAGTGGGCGCCGAGGCTGCTCGATGATCTGGGGCAGCTGGCGTTGCTCACGCACGCGGCGCGGCGGCTCGATCAGCTGGAGCCGAGGCTCGCGGCCGACGTGCGGCGCCTGCTCGGGCTGACGCTCGATCAGAGCGAGGTGATCGCGCACGGCGATCTGGTCGAGGATCTGTGGCAGGTGCTCGCGGAGCGGGTCGACGAGGGCGAGCGCGTGAGCACTCAGCGCGCCTGGCTGCGAGGCACAGCCAGCGGGCGCACCGCGCTGGTGTTGCAGTTCTCGGCGGGCACGCAGTTCGAGCACACGCTGCTCGCGGGCAGGCAGCTCAGAGCGCGGCTGGCGTTCTGGCCCAGCGCGGCCCCGCAGCGCGCGCTGATCGCCGAGCAGCAGTCCGCGGCCGAGGAGTTCTCCGGTGCGCCCGCGGGGGACAGCATCGCGGCGGCGCTCGACGGCTTTTGTACGCTGCTCGCCGGCTGCCCCTGGCTGGACGCGACGCTGCTGGTGCTCGCCGCTGTGATCCCGGTCGCAGCGCAGCCCGTGCTGGTCGCGGACGCGACGGGGCAGGCGCTGCCGCTCGCGCGCGGCGATCACGATCTGCTGTTCGCGCTCAGCGGCGGGCGCGGTCTGACGCTGGCGGGCGAGTGGGACGGCTATCGATTCCTGCCGCGCTGCGCCTGGGCGGAGGGGCGCAGGGTCGTGCTGGAGCGAGGCGCATGAGCGACTTCCTGCGCGCGGCCATCGTGGGTACGGCGCAGCTCGGGGATGCCGCGTCGCTGCGCACGGGCTCGGCCGCCGATCAGCTGGTCGCGCCCGGCGGCGAGCGCGAGCGGGCGTTCTTGCTGCGGGCGGGGGCGTACGCGGTGCTGCGGCGCGCGGCGCGCGCGCCCGTGCGCCAGACCGCCACGCTGGCGCCGGCTGGGCCGGAGGAACGGCGGCCGATGAGCGCGCGGCTGACCGAGATCTTGCGCACGCTGTTCGATGCCATGGAGCCCGAGTTGCTGGCGGAGACCCTGGAGCGCAGCGCGCGGGCGCGCTTGCGGCTGGCGCCCGAGCTCTTGCCGCTGGCGCTGGCGCAGCGGGCACCCGCGCGGCGTGCGCTGCTCGCGCCCTTGCTCGGTGAGCGGGGTCTGTGGCTGGCGCGGCTGCGGCCGGAGTGGAGCTGGGCTCTCGCTCTGGGCGCGGCCGAAGTCTTGCCGAGCGATCTCGAGCAGCGCTGGGCGGAGGGCAGCGCGGTCGAGCGCAAGGTCCTGCTCGGGCGCTTGCGACGCTACGCGCCGGCGCTGGCGCGCCAGCTCGTCGCCGAGGCGTGGAAGCAGGAGAAGCTCGAGCAGCGCCAGGCCTGGCTGGAGGTCATCTCCAGCCGGGTGGACCCCGAGGACGAGCCCTGGCTGGTCAGCTTGGGCAGCGATCGGAGCGCCAGCATTCGCGTCGCCAGCGGCCGCTTGCTGTGGCGGCTCCCGGGCAGTGAGGTGGCCCGGCGCGCCGTCGAGCGGGCTCGGGCGTGGGTGTCGTTCGACGGCGGCGCCTGGCGCGTGACGTTGCCGCCCGAGGCCTATGACCCGAGCTGGGAGCGCGACGGCATCGCGGAGTCGCCGCCGCCCGGGCAGAGCATCGGCAAGCGGCAATGGTGGCTGCTGCAGGCGCTCTGGGCCGTGCCGCCCGAGCTTTGGTTGCCCGCTCCCGGAGCTTCGCCCGCGGCGCTGCTCGATGCCGCGCGGGCGCACGAGTTCGGCAGTGTGTTGCTCGATGGGATCTCGGGCGCCGCGCTCTCGATGGAGGCCAGAGCCTGGTTCGCGCCGCTCTGGGACGCCTGGTTTCAGCTCGATGGGCCCTCGGCGCTGCCCGAGCCTCCGCTCGCGACGCTCAGCGCGCGGCTCGATCCGGACGCCGCGGCCAGCCGCGGCCTGGCCTTGCTCCAGACGGAGGCGCGGCTCGCGCTGCTGGCATTCTTGCCGCGCCCCTGGCCCGAGCCCGTGGCGCGGGGCTTCCTCGCTGCGTTGAAGGGTGGGCGGGGGTTTTGGGGGGAGGTGTTGAGCGCGGCCGCGCTGGGCATCCCCGTGGAGCTGCTGCCCGAGAGCATCGCGCTGCCCGAGCCTGCCTCGCCCGACGCCGCCACGCGCGCCCAGCTGCGCGCCCTCGACCGCTTCCGCACCGTCGCCGCCGTGCGCCGCGAGATCGCCCAGGAGACAGCACCATGAGTCAGATACCGGAGACCGTCAACGCGCTGCGCGCGCACGCCGAGCAGCAGTTCGAGGCCGAGCTGGCGGAGCTCGCTCGTGGCGACGCGCGTGCTCGCCCGCCGAGCTGGAAGCTCTCGCCGTGGGCCGTGCGCACGTACCTGATGGGCGGAACGCTCGACAGCGGCTTCGAGGTCACTCCGAAGTACGTGGGCAACGCCCGGCTGATGGAGATCGCCATCGCGACGCTGGCGACCGATCGCGCGCTGCTGCTCTACGGCCTGCCCGGCACCGCCAAGAGCTGGGTCAGCGAGCACCTGAGCGCGGCCATCTCCGGTGACTCGACCTTGCTGGTCCAGGGCACGGCGGGCACCGACGAGACGGCGCTGCGCTACGGTTGGAACTACGCGCAGCTGCTCGCGCGTGGCCCGTCGCTGGAGGCGCTCGTGCCGAGCCCGATGCTGCGCGCGATGCGCGAGGGCAAGCTGGCCCGGGTCGAGGAGCTCACGCGCATCCCGAGCGAGGTGCAGGACACGCTGATCACGCTGCTCTCGGAGAAGACGCTGCCGATCCCGGAGCTGGCCACCGAGCTGCCGGCGCAGCGGGGTTTCAACGTGATCGCCACCGCCAACAATCGGGACAAGGGCGTCAACGATCTGTCGAGCGCGCTGACCCGGCGTTTTAACACCGTGATCCTGCCGGTGCCGGAGAGCATCGATCAGGAGGTCGCGATCGTGGAGCGCCGCGTGGGCGACCTGGGGCGCGCGCTGGCGCTGCCGATCGAGAAGCCCGCGCTGGAGGAGATCCGGCGCGTGGTCACCGTGTTTCGCGAGCTGCGCGAGGGCAAGACCCTGGACGGCAAGACCAAGCTCAAGAGCCCCAGCGGTACGCTCTCGACGGCCGAGGCGATCAGCGTGGTCACGAGCGGGTTGGCGATGGCGGCCTTCTATGGAGACGGCGAGCTCAGCGCCAGCGATCTCGCCTCCAGCCTGACCGGCGCGATCGTGAAGGATCCGCTGGCGGACAAGCTGGTGTGGCAGGAGTATCTGCAGACGGTGGTCAAGGAGCGCGACGGCTGGAAGGACCTGTACCGCGCCAGCCGCGAGGTGCTCTGAGCCGACATGAGCCATCATGTCTTCGGTATCCGGCATCACAGCCCGAGCCTGGCTCGCGCGCTGTGCACGGCGCTGGACGCGCTCGCGCCGGACGTCCTGCTCGTGGAAGGGCCGCCGGACGCGAACCCGCTGCTGCCGCTGCTCGCCGATCCCGGGCTCGTGCCGCCGGTCGCGCTCCTGGTGCATGCGGTCGACAACCCCGAGCGCGCAGTCTTCTATCCGTTCGCCGTGTTCTCGCCGGAGTGGCAAGCCCTGCAGTACGCGGCGCGCAGCGGCATTCCGGCGCGCTTCATCGATCTGCCGTGCGCTCACAGCCTCGCGCCGCGGGCGGAGCGAGAGGGCGCCGAGCCAGCGCAGGAGGAGCCCGAGGCGGACTTCGAGACACAGGCGCTGCGGGACGACCCCATCGGCTTGCTCGCCGCGGCCGCCGGCCATGACGATCGCGAACAGTGGTGGGATCTCCAGGTCGAGCAGCGTGCTGACCCGACTGGTCTGTTCGAGGCCTTGCTGGAGGCGATCGGCGCGGTGCGCGAGCAGCACGAGGAGAGAGCGCCGGGCGAGCTGCGGCGCGAAGCCTACATGCGCTCGATGATCCGGGCCGCGCAGAAAGAGGGGTTCTCGCGCATCGCCGTCGTGTGCGGTGCCTGGCATGCGCCCCAGCTCGCCGAGCTGGGCCCCGCCAGGGCCGATAGCGAGCTCTTGAAGAAGCTGCCGAAGACCAAGGTCGCCGCGAGCTGGGTACCCTGGACTTACTCGCGGCTCTCCTATCGCAGCGGCTATGGCGCGGGGGTCGACTCGCCCGGCTGGTACGCGCACGTGTGGCAGCACGGGCCCAAGGCCGACGTGGTCTGGGCGACGCTGGCGGCGCGCCTCTTGCGCGAGCAAGATCTCGATGCCTCTTCGGCCAACGTGATCGACACGGTGCGCCTGGCGAGCGCGCTGGCCGCCTTGCGCGACGTGCCGGCACCGCGGCTGAGCGAGCTGCGCGAGGCCATCGCGGCGGTGCTGGTCGGCGCGCAGCCCGCGCGGCTGGCGCTGATCCGCAGCCAGCTCGAGATCGGAGAGCTGCTCGGCCAGGTGCCGGAGCACGCCGGACAGGTGCCGATCTGGCGCGACTTCGAGCGCCACATCAAGCGCCTGCGCCTGCGGCTGTCCACGCAGGCGAGCGCGCTCGCGCTGGACCTGCGCAAGGACACCGATCGCGAGCGCAGTCAGCTGCTCCATCGGCTGGCGGTGCTGGACGTGGACTGGGGCACGTCGCCCGAGAGCGGGCAGGGCGCGGGCACCTTCCGTGAGACCTTCCAGCTCCGCTGGCAGCCCGAGCTGGCGGTCGATCTGGTCGCGGCCAACGCCTACGGCAACACGATCGAGAGCGCTGCCACCAACAAGCTCGCCGAGCGCGCGCGCAGCGCCGAGCTGCCCGAGCTCACCCGTCTCACGGAGCTCGCCTTGCAGGCGGCGCTGCCCGGCGCTCTCGACGCGCTGCTCGGCGCGATCGACGCCCGCGCGGCGTCATCGAGCGACGTCCGGGCTCAAATGCAAGCTGTGGAGCCGCTGGCGCGGGTCGCCCGCTACGGCGACGTGCGCGGTACGCGCGCCGAGCACGTCTTGCCCGTGCTGCGCGCGCTGTTCGAGCGCATCGGCGTGGGGCTGTTGCCCTCCTGCACCCAGCTCGATGACGAGGCCGCGGCGGCGCTGGTACAGGCGATCGGGCGCGCGCATCGCGCGTGCCTGCTGCTCGAAGAGCCAGCGCTGCGCGGGGACTGGCTGGAGGCGTTGACGGGGCTGGCGGACGGAGCCCCGGTCCACCCGCGGGTGCGCGGGCGCGCTGCCCGGCTCTTGCTCGAGCAGCGCGTGTTCAGTGCCGATGAGCTCGCGCGACGTGCCAGCCTGGCACTGAGCGCGAGCGTGGAGCCGGCGCGGGCGGCGCAATGGATCGAAGGCCTGGTCGAAGGCGAGGGCGTGCTCCTGGTGCACCAGGAGGAGCTGCTCGCCGTGCTCGACGGCTGGCTGGAGAGCCTCGGCGAAGAGCAGTTTCAGGCGCAGCTGCCGCTGCTGCGGCGCGGCTTCTCCGGGCTGGCGCCGGCGGAGCGGCGAGCCGTGGCCCGGCAAACCAAGGCGCGATCGGCAGGGCGCGCGCGGGGGCCAGAGCAGAGCGGCGAAGCGCTCGACCCCGAGCGCGTGCAGCGCGTCCTGCCGGTGCTCGCGCAGCTCTTGGGGGTAGACCATGCCTGATCGCCTCGCGCGCTGGCGGCTGGTTCTCGGGCAAGAGGCGGAGTCGGAGCTGGGCGTCGAGCTCGGGCCGCAGGCGGCGGCGATCGACCGCACGCTGCAGGCCCTCTACGACTCTGATCGCAGCGGTCGGCTCGGAGCGTCGAGCCCCAGCGTCGCCCGCTGGCTGGGCGACATCCGCAGCTATTTCCCGTCCTCGGTGGTCCAGGTCCTGCAGCGAGACGCCCTCGACCGGCTCGGCCTGCGCCAGATGTTGCTCGAGCCCGAGCTGCTCGAGCAGGTCGAACCCGACGTTCACCTCGTCGCCAGCCTGGTCTCGCTCGGGAGCGTCATTCCCGCGCGCACCAGAGAGACCGCGCGCCAGGTCGTGCGCAAGGTGGTCGGCGATCTGGAGAAGCACCTGCGAGGCCCGATGCAGCAGGCCGTGCGCGGCGCGCTCCAGCGCGTGCAGCGCACGTCGCGCCCGCGCCCGAACGAGATCGACTGGGACCGGACCATCCGCAAGAACCTGCGCCATTACAGCCGCGAGCACCAGGCCATCATCGCCGAGCGCGTGGTCGGCTTCGCGCGGCGGCGCTCCGCCCTGCGGGACATCGTGCTCTGTATCGACCAGAGCGGATCCATGGCGAGCTCCGTGGTCTACGCCAGCATCTTCGGCGCGGTGCTCGCCTCGCTGCGCAGCGTGTCCACGCGCTTCGTGCTGTTCGACACCGCCGTCGTCGACCGCTCCCACGAGCTGCGCGATCCGGTCGAGCTGCTGTTCGGGACGCAGCTCGGCGGCGGCACCGACATCCAGCGCGCGCTCGCCTACTGCCAGAGCATCATCACGCGCCCGGCGCAGACCATCCTCGTGCTGATCAGCGACCTGTACGAAGGGGGTGACGCCCGCGAGCTGCTGGAGCGAGCCGCCGCCCTCAAACAGAGCGGCGTCCACGTCGTGTGCCTGCTCGCGCTCGATGATCAGGGCGCGCCCGCACACGACCCCGACCACGCGCGCGCCTTGGCCAACCTGGGCATCCCCGCCTTCGCCTGCACCCCGGACCTGTTTCCGGAGCTGATGGCGGCAGCCATTTCGAAGCAGGACCTGGCGATCTGGGCGGCGCGCCACGAGATCGTGGCTGCACGCTGAGCGCGACCTGCGAGCAGCGCGCCGGGGCGCGCCTGTGCTAGCGTCGCCGCATGTTGCGGGAAGTGGGCCAGGGGTACTCATTTGTCGGCCGCCGACACGAGCTCGCGACACTGTCCAGGATGGTGACGGCCGCCGACCTCCGCTGCGTGACCATTCTGGGGCCCGGCGGTGTGGGCAAGAGCCGATTGCTGCTGGAGCTCGGTCGGCATGTGGCCGGGGCTCCACCCGGCGCCGGAGTCTGGAGCCGAGGTTTCGAGCAGGGGGTCTGCTACGTCGATCTGGCTCGCGGCAGCTGTGGTGAATCCTTCGCCTGTGCGCTGGCCGAGGCGGTCGTCTGTCGCTTCCATCCCCGAGAGCCCGAAATGGCGCAGCTGACCCGTCATCTGCGCTCGCAGGAGCTGTTGCTTCTGGTCGACAACGCGGAACAGATCGCGGGCCGTGCGGCGCTGCTGGCCGCTCTGCTCGAGGGGTGCCCGCGGCTGAAGATCGTGGCCGCGTCCCGCGAGAGGCTCGGCGTGCCCGCGGAGGTGCAATTTCTGCTGCGCGGCCTGGCCGTGCCGGCCGCGGGCGAGAGCGCCGAGGGGCTCAGTTTTGATGCTCCCCGGCTCTTCGTCGAGGTCGCGACCCGAGCTGGCTTTGCCGAGGCGAGCCAGCCTCAGCATCTGGCCGAGATCGTGAAGATCTGCGAGTGGGTGCAGGGCATGCCGCTCGCCATCGTGCTCGCGGCCTCCTGGAGCGCGCTGCTCACGCCGCGCGAGATCCTGCGCGAAATCGTCAAGGACCTGGATTTCCTGCACGATGCCAGCGCCCTGAGCCCAGCCCGTCAGAGGAGCATCCGGGCGGTCTTCGAGAGCTCCTGGAAGACGCTCCAGGACCCCGAGCGCTGGATCTTCGCGCGCCTGAGCGTCTTTCGTGGCGGCTTCACGCAGGCGGGCGCAGCTGCCATAGCGGGTGCCACGCCCCCCGGGCTGGAGCTGTTGCTGCGCAAGTCGCTGTTGTCGATCGATACGCAGACGGGGCGCCTGCAGATCCACGAGCTACTGCGACAATATGCGGAACAGCACCTGGTGCAGCACGGGCTGGAACACACGGCGACCCAGGAACGGCACGCGAGCTACTACTGTCAGTTCCTGCGCGAGCGCTGGGCGCCGCTGCGGTGCAGCGACGAGCGCGAGATGTTGCTCGAGCTGGATCAGGAGAGAGCGAACATTCACGCCGCCTGGCGTTTCGTCGTTGCGCAGTACGACTTTGCCAGGATGGATCAGGTGATCGAGTGCCTCAGCTGGTTCTATGAGCGCCGCGGCTGGCGATCCGACGGAGAAGCGGCGACGCGGCAGGTGGTCGATGCCTGTCGCTCCGCTCGCGGCAGGGAAGCGCTGGGCGACTCGAGGCTGCTCGGCCTGGCGCTGACCTTGCGCGCGGGATTCTGCTCGGAACAAGGGCGCACGGTCGAAGCGTGTGAGCTGCTGGAAGAAGCGCTGTCGCTGCCGGCGTCGACTCGCTTCCCGCGGGAGCGAGCCCTGGCGCTGATCACGGCTGCGAATATCGTCGGCGCGCGCGGCCCGCGCGAGAGCGCGCCTCTGGCGGAGAGCGCCATCGCCCTGTTCAGGGCGAGCGATGATCTGCCGGGGCTGGCCTGGGCGCTGGTGGTCTTGGGGCGGATCTACATGGACGATCACAGCGACTTCGTCCGGGCGGAGAGCTGCTTTGCGGAGAGCGTCGAGCTGCAGCAGAGCGAGTGCCGGCGCATCTGGATCCCGTTCAGCCTGGGCGGGCTGGGGTACATCCGCAGTCTGCGCGGCGAGCTCGCCGCCGGAGCCGAGCTGATCCTGCAGGGAGTGGCCGCCGCGGAGCGGATCGAGGACCGCTGGGGCCTGGAGATTTGCTTGCGCTTTGCTGCACAGGTCGAGCGCCAGCTGGGGCGCCTGGCGCACGCGCGGGCGCTGGGGCAGCGTTCGCTGGCGCTGGGCTCGGACCCAGGCAGCTGGCAGGGCAAGGCCTGGTGCCACTTCGTCCTGGGCGACATCGCCAGGGACGGGGACCGCTTCGAGGAAGCCCGGGAGCACTACGAGCAGTCATCTCTGCTGGGGAGCCGCGACGAGTTCAAGGTCATCCTGGCCGAGTTCAAGCTGCTGGAGCTCAAGATCCTCTCGGGCTGCTCGGAGGGCGTGGAGCCGCGGCTCTGGCGCAGCCTGGCGCGCTTCGAGAAGCTCGGCGTCCCGTGGGGGATCTTGCACGCGCTCGATGGGCTCGCGCAGCTCGCCTTCCTGGAACGCAGGTACGAAGCAGCCAGCGTGTACCATCGCCGGTCCATCGAGCTTGCCCGACAGACCAGCGCGATGTCGGCGCTGGTGAGCGCCGTGGCCGGCTTTGCTTTTAGCTGCTTGCGCCTGGATCGCGTTGCTCGCGCAGCCGAGCTGCTCGGGTGGGCGGAGGCTCACCCGGCCGCCGAGCAACGCACGCGATCGCGACGCATTCAACCCGCGCTCGGGGAGCTGAGGCAACGCCTCTCCGAGGAGCAGCTCTCGAGCTGGATGGATCGCGGGCGCCGCCTGGATCTGGCAGTCGCCAGCGCCGGCTGAGCGCGCACAGTTCCCGCCGCTTCGGGCTCGGCCGCGTGCCGGCACGGAACGCTCGCCGCAGCGAGCGCGCCCCCGCTCCGCGCGGCTAGCTGGGCGCGGTGTCCGCAATTGTTGACCTCCAGCGCGGTTAAGGCTTGCCGTTCGGGCTCTGCGGTTGGTGCCCTGGCGGCGCCGCCCGCCGCCGGCAACCAGTGCCGGTGCCGAAACGGATCGATGGGGCGAGGATACGCATGCGAAGACTGAAGTATCGTCTGAGACCACAGGGATTGATCGTGGCCTGCGGCTTGTGGGGAGTGCTCGGCTGTTCCACCTCGGATACGGTCAACCTTCAACTGCCGCCCACGAAGCCTGACAGCAACATCTCCGACCTTCCAGTACACCACGACAGCGCCGTCGTCGGCACGAGCGGCGCCGTCATCGCCGCTGGCGAAGCCGAGGTGGTGATCCCGCAGGGTGCGCTCGCGGAGCCGGTGGAGATCGTGGTGCAGACGGTACAGCCCGCGGAGGCGGCCGGCATGCAGACCTTCCCGGAGGCGGAGAACGAGACCATCCTGCAGTTCCTGCCGCACGGGACCCAGTTCTTGAAGCCCGTCACGATCCAGGTGCCGCATCAGCACGGAGCCAGCGATGACCTGGTGCTGTACACGTCGGAGCCGAACGAGCTCTGGGCACCGGTGGCCGGGGCCACCTTCACGGACGAGTTTGCCAAGGCCGACGTGATGCACTTCTCGTTCTTCTTCTCGAGCCCCAGGCCACTGCCGAAGTCGGCGATGATAGAGCAACCGTTGCCGCCGGACACGAACAACGGCGGCGCTGGCGGCGCGCCGGCGACGGATCAAACCAACGGCGGCAGCGGCGGCACGCCGGCGGTCGATGAAGCGAAGGGCGGCGCAGGCGGCAGCGGCGGCACGCCGGCGGTCGACCCAGGCACCGGCCAGGCCGGAACCTCCGGCACCGGAGCGGCGGGCGAGGGCGGCGCAGCCGGCACTACCGGCAACGATCCCGGTGCCAGTGGCGACCCCGACGCCGGCGTGAAGGAGCCACCTCCGGACACGGATCCCGGCGCGGGCGGCGCGTCGGGAGGTGGGGACGCAGGCACGAGCTCTGGCGGCGGCGACCCACCGCCGGCGGAATTCGATTACCTGGATAACGGCATCTGGCACGGCTCGCTCTACGACGGCGCCGATCCCCTGAGCATCGTGCATCGCTCGGGCATGTGCGCGTCGGGCATCGTCAGCGCGGACCCGCAGTTCCAGAGCTTTGCGCTCTGGGGCTGGAACCTGAACCAGGACGGACAGGGCACGGTGCTCTCGTGGGATCCGACGCTCGACCTGTTGCACTATGACCTCGCCTCCTCGACGCCCGTGCGGCTGTCGCTGCGCGACGCGGATGGCAAGGACTGGTGCTACGTGCTGCCGGATGAGAGCGGCGACGTCTCGTTCGAGGAGTTCAACAGCGCGTGCTGGGACGAGAGCGGCGACTACTACAATGGTACGACGCCGCTGGTCTCGATCAACGTCGTCGTGCCGGGCGACGACGACACCGATGTGCCCTTCGACTTGTGCGTCAAGGACCTGTTTCCGGAAGATCAACCCTCTTCGGGTGGCCCCGGCGGGGGCACGGGCGGGGCGAGCGGCACGGGCGGTGCTGGCGGCGCGGGCAACCTCCCCGACGCGGGCACAGCCGGTAGCGGCGGGGATCCGCATACGGATCCGGGCAGCGGTGGCGCGTCGGGCGGTGCCGGCGACCCGGGCACAGCTGGTAGCGGCGGGGCTCCGGATACCGACCCCGGCAGCGGTGGCGGAGCGGGCGTGGGCACGGGCGGTGGCGGCGGCGGTGTGCCGAACGCGGATCCGGACTACCTGGAGAACGCGGACTGGCGCGGTTACATGTTCACGGCCGCCGATCCCGAGAGCTCCGTCGATCGCTCCGGGTCGTGCGCCTCGGGCGTGGTGGCGATCCACCCCCTCTCTCAGAGCTTTGCCGCCTGGGGCTGGAACCTGAATCAGGAGCGGGAGGGTACGGCGCTCGGCTGGGAGCCGGCGCTGGACATGATGCACTATGAGCTGCACTCCAGCGCGCCGGTGCGGCTGTCGCTGCGCGACGCCGACGGTAAGGACTGGTGCTACGCGCCGCCGGAGCAGCAAGGTGACGTCTCGTTCGATGAGTTCAACAGCGCGTGCTGGGATGACAGCGGCGACTTCTACGACGGTACGGCGCCGTTGGTCTCGCTCAGCGTCGTGGTGCCGGGCAACGACACGACGGAAGTACCGTTCGAGATGTGCGTCGACACCCTCTTCCCGGAGGATGCGCCCTTCGTCCCGCCGCCGCCCCCGCCCGAAGATTACCTGGATAACGGCTACTGGCACGGCCACATGTTTAGCGTGGCGGACCCCACGAGCAGCGTCGAGCGAGCGGGACAGTGCGCGCTGGGCACCATCACCAGCAACCCCGAGTTTCAGAGCTTCGGCGGCTGGGGCTGGAACCTGAACCAGGAGCTACAGAGCTCGCCCCTGTCCTGGGACCCGACGTTGCCGATGGTGCACTACGACTTCGAATCGACGGTCCCGCTGCGGCTGTCGCTGCGCGACGCGGACGGCAAGGACTGGTGCTATGAGTTGCCGGATCTCCGCGGCGACGTGGCGTTCACCCAGTTCAACAGCGCCTGCTGGAACAACGGCGGCGAGTTCTACAACGGGACCACGCCGCTGGTATCGATCGCCGCGATTGTACCCGGTAACGACGCGGCGGACGTGGAGTTCATGGTGTGCGTCGGCGATCTCCACCCGGAGTTCGAAGCCGCGCCGCCGCCGCCGCCCCCGCCGCCTCCCATGGAGCAGGACTACTACGACATCGGCGACTGGCACGGCCACCTGTACAGCGCCGCGAATGACAGCAGCTTCGTGGAGCGCTCGGGCATGTGCGCGAGCGGCACGGTCAGCGCGGATCCCGAGTTCCAGAGCTATGCCGTGTGGGGCTGGAACCTCAACCAGGAGCGCGACGAGTCCGCGCTGGCATGGAACCCGACGTTGCAGTCGATCCACTATGTCATCGAATCTTCCACCGCCTTGCGGCTGTCGCTGCGAGACGAGCAGGGGCGGGACTGGTGCTATCCGATCGACACACCGATCGGCGACGTTCTGCTCACGCAGTTCAACCAAGCGTGCTGGGACAACAGCGGCGAGTTCTATGACGGGGCGACGCCGCTGATGTCCATCAACGTGGTGGTGCCGGGCAACAACATCGAAGACGTAGACTTCGACTTCTGCGTCGGCGATCTGTCCCCGCAAGATCCGGGCTCCGCGGGCGGCGGCACTGCTGGGGCGGCGGGAGCTGGCGGCGCGAGCGGCATGGGCGGCGCTGCTGGAGAGGCGAGCGGCGCCGGCGGCGCGCCGGTTCCGCCCACGCCCTGAGCTGAGCAGGGGTTGAGAGAGCGGGCTTTGCGGCGCACCGAGCGTCGCGAAGCCCGCTGCTGCTTTTGAGGCGGTCTCGAAACTCAGGCCGGCGCGATCGCGTCGTAGACCGCGCGGCGGAAGCTGCGGTGCAGACCGATGCGATCGAACGGGAGCAGCTGCACCATCAGGATGGCGGTGAGATCGTTGGTCGGATCCACCCAGAACAGCGTGCTGTCGCGCCCGTCCCAGAAGAACTCGCCCACCTCGCCCGGGTTCTCGTTGGCGTCCACGGGTGGACGCAGGCGCACGGCGAAGTCGATGCCGAAGCCCACCTGCCCCTTGCTCGGCAGCCAGGAACGATCGGTGATCGCGTCGTCGAGCTGGTTGGTCGCCATCAGACGCACGGTCTCCGGCTTCAGGATGCGCGCACCGCCAAACTCGCCGTTGCCGAGCAGCATGCGCGCGAACTTGGCGTAGTCGTCGATCGTCGACGTCCAGCCGAAGCTGCCCGGATCCAGCGGCCACTCTGCGGAGCTAAAGCGGAACGCCTCCTCGTCCGGGGTGCGCGTGAGCGCGCCCGCGTCGCTGAGCTGATACTCCGCGGCGCGGCGCCCCTGGCGCGCGGGCTCGACGTAGAAGGACGTGTCCGTCATAGCGAGCGGCCCCAGCACGTGCTCCTTCGCGTACTGCTCGTACGGTACGCCGGAGAACTTTTCCACGAGATAGGCTTGCACATCGGTCGCGGGGCTATACAGCCACTTCTCCCCGGGATGGTAGCCGAGGGGCAAGCTGGCGAGGCTGCGCGACATTTCCTGCAATGTGTTCTGCCACTTCGTGGGATCCGCTGCCTTGATCAGACGTTCGAGGCCGGGCTGACCCGCGGCGCCAAAGCCCGCGGTGTGCCGGGTGATGTCACGCAGCGTGATCGGGCGGCGCGCGTCCTCCAGCAGCGGCGCGCCCTTCGCGTCCTCGCCGACGTAGACCTTCATGTTCGCGAACTCGGGCAGATACTTCGCGAGCGGATCGTCGAGCTGGAATTTACCCTGCTCGTATTGCTGCATCAGCGAGACGCCGGTGATCGGCTTGCTCATCGAGTAGATCTGGATCAGCGTGTCCCGGGTCATCGGGCGCTGGGCTTCGCGGTCGGCGTAGCCGAACGAGCCGTAGTACACTTCCTGCCCGCCCTTGAACACGATGGCTTCGGCGCCGGCGATCTGGCCGCGCTCCACGAAGCCCTTCAACGTCGCGTCGATCGGCGCGCCCTTGAAGCTGGGTGCGGGCTGCGGCGGGGCTGCCGCGGGCGTGCTCTGGGCTGCGCCGCCGCAAGCTGTCACTGAAAGAGCTGCTGGCAACAACGCTCCCAGCGTTGCCAGTGCGGACCGTCGATTCATGGGCTCTCGAAGATGCATTGCAGCGCCGCACCATACACGCGCCACCCGAGCCTACAAGGGCTGGAAATTGCCAAGCTCGATGCGCCCCAGCGCGAAGTCCGAGCTGGCCGAGACGGCGGGCAGGGGCTGCCCGCCACCGACGGAAATCTGGTACAGGCCGGGGTGGAATTCGCGTTTGCCCTGGTCGCTCACGGTCGCGAAGCTCTCGGGCGGGATCCGCAGCTCGACGCTGGTCGAGGCGCCGGCGTCGAGGTGCAGGCGCTGAAAGGCGGCCAGCGCACGCAGGGGGCTGCCGGGCTCGTGCTCCAGCCGAGCAACATAGACCTGGGCGACCTCGTCGCTCGCGCGCTCGCCGACGTTGCTGACCCGGGCGCGCACGACGAGCTCCTGGCCCGGCTCGAGGCGTGCCGGCAGCTCGAGCTGGTCGTAGTGGAAGCGCGTGTAGCTGAGGCCGTAGCCGAAGGGATACAGCGCTCGACCCGGGAAGAACCGGTAGGTCTGCGTGGTGAGGTGATAATCGTCAAAAGGGGGCAGGTCGCTGGCGGAGCGGTAGAACGTGACCGGCAGACGCCCCGCCGGGCTCGCAGCGCCGAACAGCACTGCCGCGAGCGCGTCGCCCGCGGCCTGGCCCGGATACCACGCCGCGAGGATGGCGGGCACGTGGCTCTGCTCCCAGCCCAGCGCGACGGCGCTCCCCGTCATCACGACCAGCACCACCGGCTTGCCCAGCGCCACGACCTCTCGGATCAGCTCTTGCTGCGGCGCCGGCAGCTCCAGCCGCGTGCGGTCTCCGCCGCGAAAGCCCTCGATGTCCAGATCGAGCTGCTCGCCCTCCAGGTTGGAGCTGAGCCCCATCACCATCACCACCGCGTCGGCACCGGCGGCGGCAGCGAGCGCCTCGGCCTTCAGCTGCGGCCTCGGCTCGGCCCAGACCAGCTGCACGCGCGCGTCGCCGTAGGTCTCGCGCGCGGTGATTTCAACCTCGTAGGCCTGGCCGGCCTTCAGCTGCAGTAGCTCGGACTTCTTCAAGCGCGGATCGGCGAGCTCGTCGTGCAGGCGGTACTTGGTCTCCAGAACCAGCTTTCCATCGAGCCGCACGCTCGTGTTGCACGTGCTGTGCACGCCGAGCCGGTGCGGGCCCGAGCTGTGCGGCACCAGCCGCCCCGTCCAGCGCACCCCGAAGTTGTCGCCCGCCAGATCGGCCCTGGGCGCGCCATCGCCCCAGGCCACGTCGATCGTCGGGCTCACCTCGCTGTACAGTGGCTGCCCCGCCAGCTCGCTGCTCGCGAAGAACGCCGCCTCGAGCCCCGGGGTGCCCGCGGCGGTCCGCAGCGCCGAGGACGGAACCGGGGTGAACACCGGTACGCCGTCCGCCAGCTCCGAGCCTTGCGCATACACGACGCGAGTGTGCGGCGAGACCGCTTTGCGGATGCCTTCCAGCGGCGTCACCGCGTGCGCGGGCACACCGTTATAGTTGCCGAGCTGCATCAGCCACTGATCGGCGTTGGGACCGAGCACGGCGATGGTCGTGAGGTCGCGGCGCAGCGGCAGCGCACCGGCGTTCTTCAGCAGTACCAGCGATTCCTGGGCGGCGCGCTGGGCGAGCGCGCGGTGCTCGGGGCTGTCCACCACCGAAGCGGGAATTTGCGCGTACGGCACGTGGCTCGGGTCATCGAACATGCCCAGGCGCAGCCGGGCGAGGAACAGCCGCTCCAGGCTGCGATCGAGCTCCGCCTCCGAGATCAGGCCCTGCTTCAGAGAGTCCAGGAGGTTCTCGTAGATCGTGCCGCACTCCAGGTCCGTGCCCCGCCGCACCGCCAGCGCGGCGCTCTGCGCGGCCGAGTCGGTCACGTGGTGCTTGCTGTGAAAATCCGCGATCGCGCCGCAGTCCGAGACGACGTAGCCCTGGAACCCCCAGTCTCGGCGCAAGATGCCGTTCAACAGCTGGTCGTGCGCACAGGCGGCTTCCCCGTTGACCCGGTTGTAGGCGCACATGACCGACGCCGCTCCGCCGGCGCGCACGCCCAGCTCGAACTGCGGTAGATACGTCTGGTACAGGTCGCGCAGGTCCACGCGCGCGTCGAACTCGTGACGCAACGGTTCCGGGCCGCTGTGCACGGCGAAATGCTTGAGCGTGGCGACGGTCTTCAGGTACCGCGGATCATCGCCCTGCAGGCCGCGCACGAACTGCACCGCGAGCTTGCCGGTGAGCAGCGGATCTTCGCCGTAGGTCTCCTGCCCGCGCCCCCAGCGCGGATCGCGAAACAGGTTGATGTTGGGCGACCAGAGCGTGAGCCCCTGGTAGACCTGGCGCGAGCCTCGCGCCAGGGCGGCGTGGTGCTTGGCGCGCGCTTCGTCCGAGATCGCGCTCGCCACCTGCAACAGCAGCGCCTCGTCCCAGGTTGCCGCCAACCCGATCGCCTGCGGAAACACCGTTGCCAGACCGGCGCGGGCGACCCCGTGCAGCGCCTCCGAACACCAGTTGTAGGCCGGAATCCCGAGGCGCTCGATGGCGGGGGCGTCGTGCATCATCTGGCGGACCTTCTCTTCGACCGTGAGACGGGCCACGAGATCCCGCGCACGCGCCTCGAACGGCGCGGCCTCGTTCAAGTACGTCGGGGTGCTGCCGGTTACGGGCGGGGGCGCGGCGCTCGGCGGGGCAGAGCGCGCGCAGGCGAAGGTGAAGCAGAGCAGGGCGGGGGCGAGCGAAAGCGGATGTCTCATGGGATCGGCGTGCGGTCGGAGCCCCGCGATCAGACAGCATGCCGCGGCCAGCGCAAGTGAATCCGAGCGCTGGGCAGCCGGATCGACGCGGCAGCGTGCAGAACGGCCCCTCCGGGCGCAGGAATTTGCAAGGCTCGGCAGCGCACGAAAACCAAGCCCACCAGGATGAGCCCACTGCACGGCGGGCGCAGCGGGCACATTCTGGCGTCGCGCGTCGACGCGCGGCGTCGAGCCCTGCCGCCCGACATTCCGTGATCGGCGACGATCTGCGGCGCATGGAGTGAGGTGGAGCGACGCGCGGGCGTCAGAGACTCACTTCATGAGTACATCCAGCGTTGCCATCCGAACGTCTCGCGGACCTCGCTCTCGCGAATTCTCGCTGGAAGGCAGAATCTCTCGTCCCTGCTTCGCTTCTCTGCTCGCCAGTGCCGCGCTGAGCAGCAGCGGCTGGAGCGCTGCGGCGCAGGAACCAGCAGCGCCGGCTGCGGAAGCGCCGGCGCCCGGGCAGAGCCCCGAGGCTCCGCCGGCCGCGCCCGAGGCGGATGCTTCGCTGGAGGTGGACGACGCGACCGGCGAAGGCACGCCCGACTACGTCGAGGCCGTCGGCGTCGAGGAAGTGGTCGTGAGCGGCTTTCAACAGAGCCTGAGCGCGGCGCAGGGGCGGAAGCAGAGAGCGACCGCGCAGCTGGACGCGATCGTCGCGGACGACATCGCTGACTTTCCGGATCTGAACCTCGCGGAAGCATTGCAGCGCATTCCTGGCATCGCGATCACGCGCGGCAGCCCGGGAGCGGCCGCGACCAACGGCGAAGGCGCTCAGATCACCGTGCGCGGCCTGTCCGGGCTGTACACACGGGTACGTGTGAACGGGATGGAGACGCGGGCCGCCGTGGGCAATAACGCCACTCGCAATTTTGACTTCAGCATTTTTGCCGCCGAGCTGTTCAACTCGGTCGTCGTACACAAGACCGCGTCCGCCGACCTGGATGAAGGCTCCCTGGGCGCGGTGGTGGACCTGAACACGGCCCGTGCCTTCAACTACAAGGAAGGGTTCACCGCCGTCGCCGGTGCCACGGGCGCTTACAAC
Organism: Polyangiaceae bacterium; assembly: GCA_035760985.1. Lineage (GTDB taxonomy): Bacteria > Myxococcota_A > Polyangia > Polyangiales > Polyangiaceae > SZUA-265. The sequence goes on along the minus strand of DASTRX010000234.1, from coordinate 57,137 downwards.
GATTTTGGTGAGATCCTGGGCAACGACCGGGCGAGCGCGCTCGGCGCGCAGTTGCACCAGGCGATGGAGGCGTTGCTGCGCGTGCGCAGCGAGGCGGGCCTTTGGTACCAGGTCCTCGACCGTGAGCGAGCGGGCGGCAACTACGAGGAGGCCTCGGCGTCCCTGATGATCGCGTATGCGCTGATGCAGGGGCAGCGCCTGGGGGCGCTGCCCGCGAGCGCCGGCGCGCAAGGGCTGGAGTCGTTGCGGGCGGTGATTCGCGAGTTTCTTTCGCCCCGGCGCCTCGACCGCATCTGCGGAGTCGCCGGCTTGGGCAACCAACCGTACCGCGACGGCAGCTTCGACGACTATCTGTCCGAGCCGATCGTGGCGAACGATCCCAAGGGCGTGAGCGCCGCTGCTGATGGCCGTGTCGGAAGCCGTGCGCCGAGATCGAGCCGCTCCCGGGCGCGTATCAGACTGAGACACGACGGCTCAAAATAGACTGATCCATCGCGCGATGCCGCGCATTCAACGCTGTGCATTCGCGACGCGGGCCCGAAGCGGGGCTCCTGGCGGTGACCTCCATGATGTGCAAATCGGCCAGGCCCCAGCTCTCATTTCTTTCTCTCGTTGGTGCGCTCGCGTGCGGCAGCGGGAACGGGCCCGAAGGCGCTGGCCCTGGGCTGACGGTGCCGATGTTCAGCCAGCCCGGTTCCATGGGCGGGGCGCCCGCGACCAGCGAGGTCCCCACGGGAGATCCGCCCGGAACCGCTACGATGACGTCTCCGTCGGGCACGGGCAATGAACAGCCCGCGCCTGTCGGGTTGGTACCTGACCCTCAGGGGGGGCCCGCTGCAGGGGGGGCTGGCTCCGCTCCGCCGCCGTCCGCGCAAACGCCGCCTGCACAGCCGCCTCCGGTGCAGCCCGGCAATTGCGATGCCCCACCTGCGGCGGATCCTGTGATCGGCTGGGCAGCGGTCAGCGGAAACGGTGTGGCGACCACCACGGGTGGTGGCGACGCACCTCCCATCACCGTGACGACGCTCGCCGAGCTCCAGGCTGCGGTCCTCGGCACGGACCCAGCGGTCATCTTCGTGAAAGGAGTCCTGGCGCCGGGTGTGCTTCGGCCCGGCTCGAACAAGACCATCGCCGGCATCTGCGGCGCCGAGATCCATGGCCACATCGAGGTGAGCCAGTCGGTGAACGTGATCTTTCGTAACCTCACGATCGTCGGCTACGGCGTCGGCAATTGCGCTCTGGACCCGGGCTTCGATCCCGCCGTGGGTTGCTCATCGGGGGATGACGCGATCACCGTGCAGCGAAACTCGCACCACATTTGGTTCGATCATTGCGATGTGTCCGACGGAACGGACGGCAACCTCGACGTGAGCAACGGCGCCAACTTCGTGACCATCTCCTGGACGAAGTTTCACTACACGCCGCGCACGGATGACGTCGGCGACGACTCGACCGGTGCCGCGGGGCATCGCTACAGCAACCTGGTCGGCGGTAGCGACAACACGACCGCGGATGCGGATGCGCTGAACGTCACCTGGCACCACAATTGGTGGGCGGATAACGTGGTGGAACGCCAGCCTCGGGTGCGCTTCGGCGAGAACCATCTGTTCAACAACTACTGGGCGTCCCCCGCCACCAACTACTGCGTGCGAGCAGGCATTCAGGCGCACATCCTGGTCGAGAACAGCTACTTCGACGGCGTCAGGTCGCCGCATCAGTTCAACAACCAGACCGATCAGCAGACCGCGAATATCACGGTGAACGGCAATGTCTATGATGGCACCTCCGGCACGCAGGCGACCGGCGGCGGTGGCCCAGCGTTCACGGATCCGCCGTACGAGTACACGCTCGACGACGCGGCCGCTGTGCCTGAGCTGGTCCAGAAGGGCGCCGGGCCCAAGTAGGCGCTCGCGCACTCCGTCAGCGGGAGTGGGGCTGCCCCGATGCGCTGCTGCGCAGCGCCGAGAGCTCGCTGGCTGTCCACAGCGCGCTGCGCGCGCCCAGCGAGTCGCGAACCTTCTTGACCAGAGCTGCGTCCACGGAGCCGGCGTTGTTGCCGAAGTTCGCGCGCGCGTAGCTGATGGCTTCCGCGATGCGCTCGTCGTCGAGGCCGGCCGGCGGTGGCATCATCACGTCAAACGCGGTGCCCTTGACCTGGATCGGGCCGCTCAGGCCCAGCAGGACGATGCGGATCGGCGTCTCGGGGTCGCCCGTCAGCCATTCGGAGCCGGCGAGGGGCGGAAACGCAAACGGGATGCCTTGCCCATCGGGCTGGTGACAGGGGCTGCACGCTGCCTGGTAGGGCGGCTTCGGAGGCTCTGGAGGGCTCGGCAAGAACTCGGGGTCGATTCTGTTCATGGCCGCCAGGGTCGGCACGAGCGGGCGCTGCGTGGCGAGGTTGACTCCCACGTAGAGCGCCACGCCCATGAGCACACCGCCGGCTCGCGCAGCCCAGGTCATCGGGCAGAGCCTTGCCGGGGGACATGAATCCGGGGAACATAGACCTTGAAGCCCGGCTTGTGGATCCAGCCGGACATGGCCGAGAGGTCGCTCGACGGTTGGGCGGCGAGCAGCGGGAAGGCGTTGCGCCCGCGCTGCGCGAGGACTGCCATCGCCTGCGTGATCGGCATCCGGCCCGAGCTCAGCTGGGCTTGCTCCTCGCTGCGCAGGGCCTCGAGCTTCGCATCACCCCGGGCGGAGCCCAGCTGCCCGTGGATGCGCACGACGTCGAGGTAGCTCGCGTACCAGAGTTGCAGCGCGAACAGACCGGCGGCCGTGACCAGCGCGGTGCGGAGAGCCACCAACAGTTGTTTGCGGACGCGCATTGCGACTCCTGGGGGTCAGGCGTTCACGAACTGCAGGGCGCGTTGCAGCCGTGGATCCCGTACGGGGATCACCGGGTGGTTCAGCATTCGGCGGAAGACCACCGCGAGGTAGAGGCCGACACAGGCGAGCACGCAGCCCAGGTCGGTGACGACGCCGGCGAAGGAGAGGGCGATACCGCCTTCCTGAACGTACGGCATGACCCAGTAGTACATCTCGACCAGGTGCAGGGCCACGACCCAGGCCGCGCTCAGCCCGAGCAGCCTGGGGTTGCGCTTGGCGTGGCGCGACAGGAGCAGGAAGAACGGCAGTATGAACTTCACCACCACCAGCGAAATGCTGAGCGCGCGCCAGGACTCCGAATCCCAGCGGCGGTGGAAGTACACGGTCTCCCCGGGAATCGCCGCGTACCAGATCAAGAAGAACTCGCTGAATGAGATGTAGGCCCAGAACACCAGGAACCCGAACAGCAGCTTGCCCAGGTCATGGAAGTGCTCGACGTGGATGGCACCTTTGCTGATGCCAGCGCGGCTGAAGCCGAGGGTGACGAGGATGTTGAGCGCAAAGGAGAGCAGGGCCGAGGTCGCGAACAGGCGCACGCCGAACAGGGTCGAGTACCAGTCCGGCTCGAGGCTCATGAACCAGTCGAAGGCGGCGAAGTTCAGCGAGAAGGCGAACGAGAGCGTCGCGAGCGGCGCCATTCTCTGTAGCTGGACCGTCAACCCCGGGTCTCCGCTTTCATCCTGATGGGTCGAGTGGCGGAACAGACGCGTCGACATCCACAGCCACACGAGCAAGTAGATGGCGGCGCGAAGGAAAAAGAATGCAGACGGGTGATCGAGCCGGCGCATTCGCTCGTGCCACCATGGGTAGAGCTCGCCCAGGCTGAGCAGGTTGGGGAGCGCGAGCACGGGCAGGATGACGGCGCCCGCGACGAAGAACTCCGACGCGCGCCGGACGGTGACGCTCCAGCCCGCTCCCGTGAGGTGCTGGAGCAAGACGAAGAACGTCGAGCCGAGCACCATGGTGAGCACGGTCAAGAAGCCCATCAGGTAAGCGAACGCGAAGCGCCGAGGATCGACGCCATAACCCGCGATGGCGCACAGCACACCGAGCCCGCCGACGCCCGCCGACACTTTCCAGGCTCGAGCCCAGGCGCTGTCGTGCGGAACGCGATAGTCGCCTTCGCTGGTCGCTTCCGTCTCGCCGCCGGCGAGCGGGCCTCTGGCAGGGTTCGTCACGGCCTCATTCTCCATGAGCCAACTGCAGTGCGCGCACGTAGCTCACGATCGCCCAGCGGTCGTCGACGGGGATCTGTGCGCCATGGGAGGGCATGGTGCGAACACCATGGGTGATGGTCGCGAACAGCTGGCCATCGGGCATCTGCCGAATGCGCGCCTGGTGAAAGCTGGGCGGCGGTGGCTGCCAGCCCCCGCGGCGGATGACCGTGCCTTGACCCGAGCCGGTGGCGTCATGACACGGTCGGCAGTAGATTCCGTAGCGCTCTTGCCCGCGCTCGAGCAGGCCCAGCGCACCACCGAAGCGCTCGGCGAGTGCGGGCGGCAGCTCTGCCACGTAACCCGAGTCGTCCCGCAGCCGACCCTGCCCAAGCTCGGGGCTGATCTCGCGCTCGCGCGGCACCGTGCCCTCGACCGGCATGCGCATGGTCCGTCCGTCGCGGAACAGCTGGCTCTCCGCCTGTGCATTGTAGCGATCCTGATGGAACATGTTCCGCAGCACGACGATCGGCGGTTCGCTGCTCGTCTGACCGCGGCAGCCCGCGCTGGTCAGCAGCCCGAGCAAGCAGCACCACCTGCGGCTGGAGCGCGGGATCACGCCGCCTCCTCGATCAGCTCCAGATGGCTCGGCTCGAGCCGCTCGAGGAACGCGCGGGTCGCCTGCGGATCGAATTGCTTGTCGTCTGCCTCGATCGAGAGGAAGAACTTGTCGTTCGAGCAGGCCTCGAAGCGCTCGGAATGGAAGACCGGGTGATGGTGGCGTGGGATCCGGTTCAGCGCGAGCATGCCGAAGGTCGCCCCGAACGCGCCCAGCAGGACCGTGAGCTCGAACATCACGGGTACCATCGACGCATAGGCCTCCGGCGGCTTGCCTCCGATCACCAGCGGATAGTCATAGCCGTTCATCCACTGCATCATGCCGACCGCTGCCAGCAGACCCAGCAGGGCCGAGGCCAACACGATCCAGCCCAGGCGAGAGTCGGGCAGGCCCATTGCCGCATCCATGCCATGGACGGGGTAGGGGGTATGCACGTCCCACTTCTCGTATCCGGCCTTGCGTACTCTCTCGGCGGCGCTGACGATCTGATCGGGAGTCTCGAACTCCGCCAGCAACAGGGCGGGACGTGTGCTGTCTGCGTCTGCGGACATCCGGTCATGCCTCCTTGGGCTCGAGCACCGCCTCGGCGGGCAGGTCACCGTGCTCCGGATGCTGGCGGCCGGGCTGTGGAACTGCGGACGGCGCCGGGCGAGGCTCGTCCGGATGCTGCGGCCGATGGCCGGGCTGCGCGCCGGGCAGGATCGCTTTCACCTCGAACATCGCCACCTGCGGGACCCAGCGAAGGAAGAGCGCGAACAAGGTGAAGAACAGGCCGAGCGAGCCCACGAAGCAGCCGATATCGACGAGTGTGGGCCGGAAGTAGCCCCAGGCGGACGGCAGATAATCGCGATGCAGCGAGGTCACGATGATCACGAAGCGCTCGAACCACATGCCGACGTTGACCAGGATCGAGACCGCAAACATCACCGGCACACTGGTGCGCAGGCGCCGGAACCAGAACAGCTGGGGCGAGAGCACGTTGCAGGTGACCATGATGCAATACGCCCACCAGTAGGGGCCGGTCGCGCGGTTGATGAAGGCGTAGCGCTCGTACGGGTTGTCGGAGGACATCGCCACGAAGAACTCCGTGGCGTACGCGAAGCCCACCATGCTGCCCGTCACCAGCAGGATCTTGTTCATCAGCTCCAAGTGCTGGAGCGTGATCAGCTCCTCCAGGTCGAAGACCTGCCGGGCGATCAGCATCAGCGTCATGACCATGGCGAAGCCGGAGAACACGGCGCCGGCGACGAAGTACGGTGGAAAGATCGTCGTATGCCAGCCGGGAATGACGCTGGTGGCGAAGTCAAAGCTGACGACCGAGTGCACGGAGAGCACGAGCGGCGTCGATAGCGCGGCCAGGATCAGGTAGGCGCGCTCGTAGTGGCGCCAGTGGCGGTGGCTTCCCCGCCAGCCCAGCGCGGCGAACCCGTAGACGCGCTTGCGGAACAGCGAGCGCGCGCGGTCGCGCGCGGTGGCGAGATCGGGCAGCAGCCCGACGTACCAGAACAACAGTGAGACCGTGAAGTACGTGCCGACCGCAAACACGTCCCAGAGCAGAGGGCTCTTGAAGTTCGGCCACACCCCCATCTGATTGGGGATCGGCAGCGTGTAGTAGATGTGCCAGGGGCGCCCGACGTGGATCAGCGGGAACAGCAGCGCGCAGATCACCGCGAACAGCGTCATCGCCTCCGCGAAGCGGTTGATCGAGGTGCGCCAGCGCTGGCGGAACAGGAACAAGATGGCGCTGATCAACGTCCCGGCGTGGCCGATGCCGATCCACCACACGAAGTTCGTGATGTCCCAGGCCCACGCCACCGGGCTGTTGTTGCCCCAGACGCCGATGCCTTCCCAGAACAAGTAGGAGACGGAAGCCCCGAGCACCCCGAAGAGCAGCAGCGAGCTCCCGAAGTAGAGCCACCAGCCGAGCCGAGCGGGCCGCTCGGTGACGCTCGTCACCTGCTCGGATACGCGCGCCGGAGTGATGTGCGCGGGCAGCAGGGGCGCCTCGCCGATCTCGCTGATGGGGTGATCGGCGGTCATCCCTTCAGCTCCGGGTTGGGATTGCGGATCTTGCCCAGAAAGCGCGTCCGCGGATGGGTGCCGACCTCCGCGAGCAGCGCGTACTCGCGGTCGACCCGGCGAGCCTGGGCCACCGCGCTCCGCTCGTCCAAGAGGTCCCCGAAGTGGATGGCCTCGGCCGGACAGGCCTGCTGACAGGCGCTCCGCACGTCACCGTCCTTCAGCGCACGACCCTCGCGCTGGGCCGCGATCTTCGAGCGCTCGATGCGCTGCACACAGTATGTGCACTTCTCGACCACGCCGCGGAAGCGCAGCGTGACATCGGGATTGTACACCAGCTTCTGCGTCTCGGGGATGTCGAGGTTGTAGTTGAGGAAGTTGAAGCGCCGCACCTTGTACGGGCAGTTGTTCATGCAATAGCGCGTGCCGATGCAGCGATTGTACGCGATGTCGTTCAGGCCCTCCGGGCTGTGCGATGTGCCGTTGACGGGGCACACATTTTCGCAGGGCGCCTGCTCGCAGTGCTGGCAGCTCACCGGCTGGAACGCGACCTCCGGCTGATCCGCGTCTTCGCCCACGTAGTAGCGATCGATGCGCAGCCAGGCCATGGTGCGACCGCGCGCGATCTGCTCCTTGCCCACGACCGGGATGTTGTTCTCGGCCTGGCAAGCGATCACGCAGGCATTGCACCCGACGCAGCGATTCAGGTCGATGGCCATGCCCCACTGCGGCCCTTGCGAGTAGTCTCGAGTCTTCCAGAGCGGCGACGCCGCGGGATCCGGCGAGCTCGTCTGCCCGAAGCGCGGCTGAGCTCGGTAGCTCTCGAGCGTGGCGTCGAGCGCGAGCGGGCGACCCTCCATCAGGTCGTGCTCCTGCGTCTGCGACAGCGGATAGCGCACGCCGAGTCGGGTCAGCTTCACCCCGAGGGCGAAGTGCGGTGCCTGGCTGGTGCGCAGGGGGTAAACGTCGAAGCCCGCCCCCAGCGCGTGCTTTCCGGCGCGCTTGCGTCCCCAGCCCAGGGGCAGCCCGATTGAGCCCTGCGCCTGCCCGGGCTGCACCCAGGCCACGATTTCGATCGAGCGCGGTTGCGGCGAGCCGGAGGCCCCCTGCAGGGTCAGCCGGATCAGATCGCCGCTCGCGACACCGAGCGCCTGGGCAGTGCTGGGCGCGATCAGGGCGGCGTTGTCCCAGGTGATGCGCGTGATCGGATCGGGCAACTCCTGCAGCCAGGCATTGTTCGCGTGACGGCCGTCGACCAGCTTGTTGTCGGCCAGGAACACCACCTCGAGCGCGTCGTTGCGGGGCGGCGCGGGCTCGGGCAGCGCCCGGATCGCTGCCGCGATCGCTGCCTCCTGAAGGCTGAGCCCGGTTGCGCTTCGTGTCGCCTCGCTCGTGCCCACCCCTCGCTGCAGCAGCCGCTGCCAGCTCGGCTCATCGACGGCGCCGAAGCTGGCGGCAGTGGTCTTCACCAGCAGGTGTGGATCGCGCTCCGTGTCGGCTCCCAGCGCCGCCAGCATCAGGGCGTCCGTGCGGCCCTTGAACAGGGGCGCGATCAGCGGCTGCTGCACTGAGTAGGTGCCCGCGCGGGAGACCTGGTCCGCCCAGCTCTCGAGCGCGTGGGCCTGCGGCACGTGCCAGGTGCACAGCTCACCCGTCTCGTGACGATGCCCCGAGAGGCAGATGCTCAGCGGCACCCGTGCGAGAGCTTCCTTGAACTGAACGTCGGCCGGAGCATCGAGCACCGGGTTGCCTCCCAGAATGACCAGCGTCTGCACGCTGCCGGCCGCCATGTCGCGCACGAGGGCGGCGATGTCGGCGAACGGATCGGGCTGCTCGGCGTCGAGCGGCGAGACAGGGGCGACGGTCTTGCCCAGGTTGCCGAGCGCGGCGTTCAGCGCGTGCACCAGCGCGTGCACCGCCGCGGGTTGGCGCGAGCCCGCAATCAGCAGCGACGCCCCCCGGTGCGCGGCGAGGTCCTGGGCCACCGCCTCGATCCACGCCGTGGGCACGCCGGCGAGCTCCGCGCGACCGAGCGCCGCTCCGAGGGCACTGCCGAGCGAGATCCCGTGGGCCGCGAGCGCCGCGGCGAGCGCTCTGGCGTACGAGGCGATCGACTGGGCGGGCAGGCTGAGCCGATGATCGGCGTTCGCACCGGTCACGCTCAGCGCCGGCTCGACCACGTACAGGCGGTTCGGCGCTCGCGCGGACGCAGACGCCATGTGCCGGCCGCTCGCGAAGCCGCGTGCCGCTTCGACGCTGCCCGTCTCCGTCATCAGGAAGTCGGAGTCGAGCGCGACGATCACCTCGGCCGCGGCCCAGCGAGGCTGAGCCAGGAGCGGGCGCCCGAACGCGAGCCGTGCGCCGGCGCGCTCGTTCGCGTCGTTCAGCGGCGCATAGGTGCGGAACACGGCCTGGGGCAGCTTGGCTGCGAGCGCCGTGCGCAGGCGCAGAAAGGTGGGTGAGAGGCTCGGCTCGCTCAGGATGTGCAGCCCGGCACCACCGCTTCCGGCGAGCTGACCCGCGAGCTCGGCGAGCGCCGCATCGAGGTCGCCGCCGGCCTTTGCCGTGCCCTTCAGCGTGGGCGTGCGCGCTCGCTCGCTGTCGTAGAGATCGAGCAGCGCCGCCTGCGCCTGCAGGTCGGTGCCCCCGCCGCTCGCGGGATGATCGGCGTTGCCCTCCACCTTCGTGGGGCGGCCCTCGGAGCTCTGCACCACCACGCCGATCGCTTCTCCGCGGCGCGTCAGCACGCTCGCGTAGTGCGAGGGTACCCCGACCGTCACATCCTCGGGCATTTCGCTGTACGGCATGATCTTCTCGACGGGCCGCCGGATGCAGCTGATGCCCGCGAGCGCCGAGATGGCCCCGCTCAGGCTGAGGAACTGGCGGCGACGTAGCCGCAGCAGGCCGGGGCCGTCGATCGACTGCTTGACCACGTCCGAGCCGAGCTCGCGGGGCTGCCCCGGATGCTCCTTGGTCTCCAGGCTGCGCCAGAACACCCGCTGACCCGAGGGCGCTCGCTCACTCGTCATCGGTGGCACCCCGAGCAGTGCTCCGGCGCGCGAACCCCCGCCGGAGCAACAGTGGCAGTGGCGAGCACGGTGCTCGTCGCGTCTCTCTTCCAGGTCATGTTTGTGAGCTCGCTTCGGGGCCGCAGCCGGGGTGCGGGATCGCGATGGCATTCGAGGCACCAGCCCATCGCGAGCGGCGCCTCGAGCCGCACCACCTGCATCTGATCGACCCGGCCGTGACAGGTCACGCAGCCCACGCCCGCACCCAGGTGCGCGCTGTGATCGAAATACGCATGTTCCGGCAGCTTGTGCACGCGGATCCAGGGCACCGGGTCACCGCTCTTCCAGCTGTCGCGCAGCGCTGCGAGCTTGGGCGACTCGCTCTTGACCACCGCGTGGCAGCCCATGCAGGTCTGCGTGGACGGGATCATCGCTTCCTGGGAGCGCTCCACGTTGGCATGGCAGTAGCGGCAGTCGAGACCGAGCTCGTCGACGTGCAGCTTGTGGCTGTAGGGAATGGGCTGCTTCGGCGCGTAGCCTACTTGCAAGTTCTTCGGCGAAAAGTAGTACCAGCTGCCGGCAGTGCCGGCAGCGGTGAGACTCGCCAGACCGACCAGCAACGCGAGCGGCAGCTTGTTCAGCGAGCGGCGGAAGAGCTGCATGAACGCTAGAGCTTGTCGCTCGTTTGGACGACGGGTCCGCTGCCCAGCGTCCTCACGTATGCGATGATGTTGTTGATGTCCGTCGCCGTCAGCGGGAACGCGGGCATCTGTTGGGACTTGTTCACCGCGATGCCGCCGCGGCTGATCAGCTCGAACAGATGGCGGTCGCTGAGCTGGGAGATGTAGGCACCCTCGGTGAGGTTTCTGGGCTTCGGGTTGAGCGCTACAGCCCCGGGCCCGTCGCCCTTGCCGGCCTCCCCATGACAGTTCACGCAGGCAGACAAGAAGAGCATCTTGCCTGCCTGGATCGGGTCCCCGGTGCTCACCGAAGCGGTCATCAGCTCATCCGGAACCGGGGGCGGCACCTCCCAGTTGATCTTGGCCGGGTCGCCCTTGTAGATGTAGCGCACATAGCGCAGGACCTGGCGGATCTGATCGTCGGTCAGAACCTTTCCGATGGCGCTCGGCATCGTCTGCTTCGGTACCTCGCCCCGGATCAGCTTGAACAGCGTCGTGTCGTCGCTCCCGAAGATCCACTGGTCGTCGAGAATGGGCTTACCCATGCCACCGCCTCCGCTGACGCCGTGGCACCCCACGCAGCCGTAGGTGAGGTAGATCTTACGCCCCTCCACCACGTCCTGCACCGCCGAAGCCGTTCCGTTCCCTCCCGACTTGCAAGCGCAGGCCAGGAGGAGCAGCAGCTGTGCTGCACGAGCCAACGACCTACCCATCATCCACCTCCAGATCACCGGTCACCTGTAGCGAGCGGAGACAGGGGGACGCCGAAGTCCTCCAGAATGGACCGGATCGGCCCCCGCTCGTGCTCGAGCGCCTGCTCGAGCCGTGCTTTCAGCTCCGTGTCCGCCTTCCGCACCCCCATCGAAATGTCGAAGGCAAACTGCTGCCCGGGCTCGTCGATCGGCACGAGCACCAGCGATGAAGCGCCCTTCTTCTTTTGGAAGTAGCCGGCCACCGGCCCCCAGACGAGAGCCACATCGATGCGACCGGCGATCAGGTCCTCGAGCTCCCTGCCGGGATAATCCTCGGGATGGGCATTGGGATCGAACAGCAGCTGGTAGGCCACCACGTTGTCCCCCACGATGCCCCTCTGGCCCAGCGCGTTGTGCGGCGGGGTATTGACCTGAACTCCCACCCGGAGCGTTTTCAGCTGCGGGTCATCCAGGGAACGGAGCTCCGCAACCCGATCCTTGCGATAGGCGATGACGTATCCCGTGCGGTAGTACGGCTTGGTCCAGCGCACCAGGTCGTAGCCCTTGGGGATGCCGATGAGCACGTCGCAGCGCTCGGTATTGAGCACGCGCTTGACCAGCCCGCGCTGGTGCGCCCACCAGACGTACTGCAGCTCCCAGCCCAGGTCCCTGGCGACGACCTCGGCGATCTTGTTCTCGATCCCTTCCAGCTTCTGGTTCGAGAAGGGCATGTTGTTCGGATCGGCGCAGACCCGCAGCACATGCTTGTCCGCCGCGCCGGCGTCGGCCGTCTCCCCCCGCGGGAAGACGACCGACGCCAGTCCGAGCGACAGCGCAGCCAGGAAGCAGCCTACAACGCGGTCAGATCGAGAAGACATAGAGCTTGCCGCCCTTGGCCGTGGCTTCGTACAGGCCAGACTTGTCCGCGATGCCAACCGCTCCCAGCGCTGCGTAGGGATCGGTCCTCGGCAGGTCGTTCGACACCGGCAGACCGAACCAGCCCCCGACTCCCGAGTAGATCGCCACATACTGCTTCTTGTCCGGGCCCTCGAAGGTCATCGGGGCGCCGATGATTCCGGAGTCGAGCTTCTGCTGCCACAGGACCTTGCCGGTCTGCGCGTTGACGGCCTTGAACCAGCCATCCATGGTTCCGTAGAAGATCAGATCGGTGGCGGTGGCCAGCACGCCGCTCCAGGCCGGGAACTTCTCCTTGATCCCCCACTTCTTCGTGCCCGTGGTCGCATCCCACGCGAGCACCTCGCCGAGGTTGCCGCCGGGCCCGGGCTTCATGTTCACGTTGGCGCCGACATAGGGAGCCCCCGCCACGTACTTCACCTCGGTGCCCTCGTAGTCCATGCACATGTTGTTGCTGGGTACGTAGAAGAGGCCGGTGCGCGGCGAGTAGGCCACCGGCTGCTGGTCCTTGCCGCCCATGGCGTTGGGACAGATATCCTTGGTCACCACGCCCTGTTTGGTGCGCTTGTTGATGTCCTCGATCGGGCGCCCCGTCTTCTTGTCGATTCCCTTCGCCCAGTTCACCGCCGCGAACGGCTCTGCCACGAGGATGGTGCCATCCCTGCGATCGAGCGTGTAAGCGAAGCCATTGCGGTCGAAGTGGACGAGCGCCGGGACCTGTTTCCCTCCGATCGACAGATCCACGAGGACGCTCTCGTTCACGCCGTCGTAGTCCCAGGAGTCGTGCGGCGTCATCTGATAGGCCCAGGACGCCTTCCCGGTCTCGGGATTGCGCGCCCAGATCGTCATCGACCACTTGTTGTCGCCCGGGCGCTGATCGGCGTTCCAGGTGCCCGGATTGCCGGTCGAGTAGTAGAGCAGGTCGAGCCCCGGATCGTACGAGTACCAGCCCCAGGTGGTCCCGCCCCCTTGCTTCCAGGCGTCCCCGGACCAGGTCTTGGTGCCTTGTTCTTTCTGACCATAGTGCGGGTTGGCGGCGTTGAAGTTGTCAGCGAGCAGCAGCTCCTCGTCCGGGCCGGTGCTGTAGGCGCGCCAGAGGCGCTTGCCATTTCTGACGTCGTACGCGCTGATGTGGCCGCGGACGCCGAACTCCCCGCCCGAGATGCCCACGATGAACTTTCCGTCCACGACCAGCCCGGCGCCGGTGATCGTCTCACCTTTCGCCGGGTCGCCGTTCTTGACCTTCCAGACCTCCTTTCCGGTGTTGGCATCGAGCGCGATGACCTGAGAGTCCAGGGTGATCATCAGGATCTTGCCCTCGGCGTAGTTCAGGCCCCGATGCACCAGGTCACAGCACGCGACGGGCACGGCCTTGTCGTCTTGCTCGGGTGTGTACTTCCACTTGACCGGGTGGTCTGGCTTCGTCAGGTCGACGGCATAGACGTGGTTGGGATAGGAGCTGTGCGCGTACAACGTCGAGCCGACGACCAGCGGCGCGCCCTCGTGGCCCTTGTTGGCGCCGGTGTCCATCGACCACGCGACCTTCATCTTCGCGACGTTTCCCGGGGTGATCTCCTTCAGCGTGCTGTAGCGGGTGCCCGCGAAGTCCTTGCCCGGCGTGGTCCACTGCTTGTCGTCCGCCTGCAGCGATCTCAGCTCTTTTCCCGCCTCCTTGGCGTATGCAGCATGATCAGCGCGCTCGGCGTCGCTGAGAGGGGGGGGTGCGGCGGGCGCGGTCGCCGCTGCGGTCCCCGATGCTGGCTGGCTCGCGGGGGCTGCCGCGAGCGCCTGCGTGTTGGTCTCTGGTGCGGGCGCGGTCGCCTTGGGCCGGGACTCACAGGCCGCCGCGGCTAGGAGCGCGAGCGAAAGCGGAAGAGTCGAGCGCTTCATTTTTCTTCGGTCCTTTCTGTCGAGCTTTTTGACTCAGAGTCAGGTTTCAGAGGACCGGCAAGGTCCCCTCACACAGCCCACGGCGGACGAGCGCGGCTCAGCTGCCGCGCACGCGCACCAGGCTGATCCCCCAAGGCTGTTGACCCACCTGGATCCGCTGCGTCACTCGCAGGGTCTTCGCGTCGATGACCGACACGTCACCCGATGGACCGTTGGCGGTGTAGATTTTCCTGCCGTCTGGCGTGAGCGCGATGCCCCATGGCCGCGCGCCCACGCCCTCGATGCGCTGCAGGAGCCGGAGTGACCGGACATCGATCACCGCAACTTCGCCCGCCCTGCCGAGGCTGACGTAGAGCCGGCGCTCCGAGGGGTCGAGCGCCATGCCCATGGGCATCGGCCGGGGCGTGCCTTCGATCTCGATCGAGGTCAGGGGGCGGTGCGCACGCGCGTCGATCACGTCCACGCGCCCCGCCAGCTCGCACGCGACGTATGCGTGTTCCCCCTCGGGATCAAACAGGATATTTCGCGGCCGCTGGCCGACGGGCAGCGTGGCGATCACGCGGCGCTCACCCACATCGATCACGTCGAGGCGATCATTGGCCTCGCTCGTCACGTAGAGGACGCGCCCGTCGGGACGGAATCGCAGACCTTCCGGCTCCAGCCCGACGGCGATCGTGGCCAGCAGGGCACCGTTGTCCGCCTGGATCAGCCGGACCTGCGCCGAGTCTTCATTGGCCACCGCGAGCACCAGCCCGTCCGGCGTGGCGTCGATCGTCTCGGGATCATTGCCGCTGGTCAGCTTGGCCTGCAACGCGCTCGCCGGCTTGGACTGCAGGGCTGCGACCCGAGTGACGGTGCCGCCGCTGGATCCCAGGCTGAGGCCGGAGAGATCCAGGACTCCGATGCCATCTTCACTGCGATCGGGTGGGGGCAGCTGACTCTCGTCGACATTGGGCCCACCGCGCGGGCTGCCGCTCAACGCGACGTAGAGTTTGCTGCCGTCCACGCTCACCTTCATGCCGCGCGGGCGCTTGCCCACGGGTAACGACCGCAGCACGGCCCCTGACGCCGCATCGATGAAGGAAATATCGTTCGAGGCTTCGTTGCTCACCAGCACGACGAGTCGCTCTGCGCCCTTGGGGCCAGGCGCCATCAGATCTGCCTGCCTGCTCGAGCTCAGATCGCAAGCGAGCGCAACCAAGACGAGAGGCGCAAAGGCGATCGCTTCGAAGGGCGAACGCCGCATTCGATACTGCACGCGCCGAGTGTCTTCAGCTGAGATGCGAAGCGCAAGAGATCAGCCGCATCTGTTACAGCGAGCAAGCGAGCGGTATGCGCATGATCATCCATTGATGAGTCTAGCATCTGAGCAGCACACCAGATCGTAACGCCAAAACACATCCTAACGCAGCGAGCACTCTTCGCGCAGCGCGCCGTGTTCGCGCAGGTCTGGAGAACGTTACACAGTGCGCGTTCCGAGCAACGCCGATATCCAGGGGGCGCCCGCTGGGCTGCAAAGCTGCACGCGCGGCGCGTCGTTCCTGCGCGGACGCTGATCGCGATGGTATCCCGCCCGCGCTTGGCGATAATGCTCGCGCGCTTCGAGCGCGCCACGGGGTGGCGGCAACGCCAGAGGTACCCTCGGCGCGCTTCGTTGCGCCCGAAAACTCAGGAGGAATCAAGCCCATGTGCACATCGACGTCCACGGCGGTATCCCGTGCCCCGAGCCCTGCAGCAGGCGCTCGTACAGATCCGAGCAGACAGCAACGGCAACCCTGGGCCAAGCCCGGCTTCGTGGAGCTGCGGCTCGGCTTCGAAGTGACCTTGTATTCCGGCTATCGGTGATGAGGCGCGGCAGGCCTCGCGTCAGCGGGGCCTGCTGCTTTCGAGATCACGATCAATATGCTGTGATGGCGCGTAGCTCACGATTGACAAGGCGTCGCAAAAAACAGCTGTCATCGAGGGGCAGTGCGGGCCGCACGATCTGTTATGGTCGGCGCGGCCGCAGGGAGGCAGCGTTTCGTTGCCGTCGGTCGCGAACGGAGCTCGCATGCATTTCGGTGACATTGGGGGAGACTTCTTCATGTCGTACGGGCCGACGAATGGTCCGCGGTGTGCGGCGCTGGCCGCGCTGGTGATCGGTGTGTGCGCGCCTGCACCCGCCGGGGCACAGGATGATCGCGGTGCAGGCACGGCCTCGTCGGCACCGGCGCCCGCGCAACGCTCGGCGTCGGCAGGCGCCTTCTCTAACTGGACGACCACGGCGCGCAGCGACACGCAGCGCGCGGCCGCGCGCGTCACGGGAGGGTATGACAGCGCGGGCAAGGGAGCGACGTTCGATAGCGGAGCGGAGGTGCAGCTCATGAAGCGCTGGGCCGCGCGGGCGACCGCCAGCTCGTCACCGGCGAGCGCTGGGCTCGGGCTCCGCCTAGAGGGCAAGCTGGACGCGCTTCGCCAGGAGACGAATGGCGTGGATCTGGCCTTCGCTGGCGGGTACGAGTCGCGCGGCTTCAACGAGGTGCCGGCGGTCGCGGGCACTCTGGCGCTGGGGCGGAGCCTGGGCAGGCTACAACTGCTGGCCAACGTCGGCTACGCGCGGGGGCTCGAGGACGCGGAGCAATACGGCAGCGCAGGCCTGGCGGGCATCTACCAGGCCAGCCAGCAGCTGCAGCTCGGCGTGGATTCTCGGCTGCGCATCGATCTGGAGCGCGATGAGGACGAGCCGCCCGGCGAGCGCGCCTGGGAGCTGCTGGCGGGCCCCACGGTCACGTTCACGCTGGGCTCGTTCGCTTTGATCGGTGGCACGGGCCTCGCCGTCAACGAGCTGCGGCTACAGCCCGGGCTCAACGTCGGGGCCATCGGCTACCTGGGGTTGGGCGCAGCGTTTTGAGCCGACAAACTCGAGGAGGAGCGATGGCGAGAGTCGATGAGATGCAGGCGTTGGCGGCTTCGGCGGACGAGGTGTGGCGACTGATCGGCGGATACAACGCGCTGTCCGAGTGGCATCCAGCCGTGGAACGCAGCGTGCTGGAAGACGGCGGCAGGATTCGCCGCTTGTCCTTGCGTGGGGGCGGAGGCCTGCTCGAGCGGCTGCATGCTTTCAGCGAGCGCGAGCGCAGCTACGCCTATACGATCGAAGAGGGCCAGCTGCCCGTTGCCAGCTATCGATCGACATTGAGCGTGCGCGACCGCGGTCCTGCTCGCGGCTGTGAGGTATACTGGTCGGGCGAGTTCACGCCGTCGGGAGCGACCGAGGCCGATGCGATCCGGGTGATCCGGAGCATCTATCGCGCGGGCCTCGATACGCTGGCCCAGCGCTTCGGCGCTGGCACGAACAACTGATTCGCTGGCGTTGGCGTTGGCGTTCGCTGGCGTTGGCGAATCGCTGGCGTTGGCGAATCGCTGGCGTTGGCGATCGCTGGCGTTGCGTTGGGGACGGACCGCGTGCGCACTCACGCACGCGATCGGTGGTGCTCGGTCGAGCGGCTGCGCCGCAAAAACGGAAGTCAGCCGCCCGCCCATCGATCCTGTGCGTGTTTAGTGCAGCGTGCCCTCCCGCACTTCGATGCGCCGGGTCTGCCCTTGCTCGCCGCCGGGAGCGTCCATCTCTATCGTGAGCACACCATTTTCGAAGCTCGCCGATGCGGTGTCGGGCTTTGCGCCGTCCGGGAGCCGCAGGTTGCGACAGAAACTGCCGTAGCTGCGTTCGGCGCGGTAGTAGCGGCCTTCGCGATGCTCCGCCTGGCTCCGGCGCTGGCCCGAGATGCTCAGCTCATTGCCGCGGACCTCGACCGCAATGTCATCTTTCTGGAGACCGGGGAGATCGATGCGAACGGCCAGTTTGTCTCCGCGGTGCTGGACCTCCAGCTCGGGCCAGAAGGCACGCGGCCCCACTCCCATCGAACGGCTCGCCGTGTCGGACCAGTTGGCCCACGGAAATAGACTTGGACCAAAGAAGTTGGCGACCATGCGATCGAACCATCGATTCATGTCCGAGCTGAATGCTCCCAGGGCCGAGAACGGCTCGTAGGCGGCCCGTTCGAGCGCCTCCCTCCGCTCGGAGCCCTCCGACCTGGATTCGTTGCCATAGCCCTGGTCCGAGCCCTGCGGCCTTGCGACGTTCTGTTCTTGTTCCGGCATCGACATGATTTCCCTCCTGTTGCTGCTGCGGCTCTCTGCTCCTGCGAGCGAAGCCTCTCGTGGTTGCGAGCGCGGAGCGCGTGCAAGACACGTACCGTGCTCTTCCGGCGCTGGCGCGTGCCTTGCACCCTTCGATGTTTCAACTTCCGCCTCCCGAGCTCTTTGCCAGCGCGCCTCGCCGTGACGTTCGCGCGCGCCCCGCTCTATGCCTTCAGAGATGTTCTACCATCTGTACGAAATCAACCGCGCGTTGCTGCGACCTGTCGCCGAGCTCGCGCACGCCGGTGCGCGGGCTTTCTCCTCGCCGAAGGGCTGGTACGCAGGGCTGCCCGGAGCCCCGCTGCTCGCGGCGTGGCTCGAGCTCATGTATCGGCTGGGCAAGGATTACCCGAAGCCCGAGTTCGGCATCGAGGAAGTACAGGTCGGGAACGCGCGCGTGCGCGTGATCGAGGAGGTGGTCCTGCGCAGGCCGTTCTGCCGATTGCTGCACTTCGAGCGCCGTGGCGGCGAGCAGGGGGTCCAAGATGTGTTGGAGCGTAGCCCCACCGTGCTCGTCGTTGCGCCCCTGTCCGGTCACCACGCGACCCTGCTGCGGGACACGGTGCGAACGATGCTTTCCGACCATGACGTGTACATCACCGATTGGATAGATGCTCGGCTGGTGCCGCTCGACCAGGGGCCCTTCACGCTGGAGGACTACGTCGGCTACGTGCGTGACTTCATCCGCTTCATCGGCGCGCAGCGGCTGCACGTGATGTCTGTCTGCCAGCCGTGCGTGCCGGTGCTCGCCGCGGTTTCGCTGATGGCGGCTGCCGGTGAGCCCGTGCCGCGCAGCCTCACCATGATGGGAGGCCCGATCGACGCGCGCAACAACCCGACTCAGGTCAACGAGCTCGCGAGAACGAAGTCGCTGGAGTGGTTTGAACGCAATCTCCTGCAAAGAGTGCCTCCGAACTATCCCGGCTACGGGCGCCGAGTCTACCCGGGTTTCCTGCAGTACGCCGGGTTCGTGGCGATGAATCCCGGCCACCACATGAAGTCTCACTGGGACTTCTTCGGTCACCTGGTTCGGGGAGATCTGGAGGACGCCGATACGCACCGGCGCTTTTACGACGAGTACAACGCGGTGCTCGACATGCCCGGTGAGTACTACCTCGACTCCGTGCGCATCGTGTTCCAGGAGTACCTGCTGCCTCGCAAGCTCTGGCGTATCGGGGGCAACCTGGTCGACCCCGCCGCCCTGACGGACACCGCCCTGCTGACGGTCGAAGGAGAGCTCGATGACATCTCCGGGCGGGATCAGACGAGGGCAGCACACGAGCTGTGCGCCAACATCCCCGCCGAGCGCAAGCAGGAGCTGCTCGTTCAGGGTACCGGCCACTACGGCATTTTCAGCGGTCGGCGCTGGCGTGAACGGGTCTATCCGGTCGTGCGCGATTTCATCCGGCGCGCTGCTGGCGCGCCGGCGGGCCGCGCTGCCTGAAGGGGAGGCGAAGTGTCTCGCCGCGTCGGGATGGTCGATCGCGCGGACTTGGCCCCGCTCTCGCATGAGCGCCCCGGAGCACATGGAGGCACAAAATGACCATGCATCAGGAAGATCGAGAGGCGCTATCCGTCCGACCGCAGATTGCGGACCCCCCCTGGCACTTGAGCTGGCCTGCGGTATTCGCCGGTAGCGTGTTGAGCCTGGGCATCTGGCTATTGCTCTATCTGCTCGGCCTGGGCGTGGGCCTGACCGTGATCGACCCCAACCAGCCGCGCTCCTTGCATGGTGCAGGGATGACCACCGGCATCTGGTCTTTGATCGTGCCGATCGTGGCCATGTTTGTGGGCGCGCTGGCAGCCGCGAAGGTCGGCGGCGCCATGACGCGGACGGCCGCGGCGATCCAGGGCGGTGTACTTTGGTCGCTTGCCACCATCGCGTCCATCTTTGCGCTCCTGTCGGTCGTCGCCTCGCTGATCGGTGGCGCGGCCAGGCTCGGAGCCGGCGCTGCGGAAGGCCTGGGCGAGATCGCCCGCTCCGTGGCTCCGCGCGCGCTGAACAACATCAGCGGGGAGGAGCTGCTCGCTCCGATCAACGATCGGCTGCGGGCCAGCGGCAATCCGCCGATCAGCGCCGAGCAGATGAATGATGCGTTTCAGATGGTGATGGAGAGCACGATCCGCAGCGGAGGCCTGAACCGCGAGGACCTGGTGCGCGCCGTGACGGAATCGACGGCGCTGAGCTCCGAGCAGGCCATCGCTCTCGCGGACTCGCTGGAGCAACGGCTCGAGCAGACGACCGGGCGCGCAGCAGCGCAGGCGCAGACCGCCGCGTTGACCGCCGCGGAGAGCACGGGCAAGGGGCTGATCGGGATGTTCTTCGCCATGCTGCTGGGGTTGATCGCCGCCGTCGCCGGCAGCATCGCTGGAATCAGCCGCGGACAGCGTGCGGTGGCGGAGCGCGTGAGAGAGCGCGCGGAAATGCTCGCCGAGCGCCACGCCTGAGCTGGGCTCCGCGGCGAACCCGGAGGGCGAGCGCGGAACATCACGAGACCGGGCTACTCGGGTCGCGGCCCGGCCGTATAGTAGGCCATGGGTGGTCCAAGGCTCCGTGCGATGATCGCGCTGTTGCTCGCTGCCGGGCTCGCGTGTTCCCGCACAAACCAACCAGGGAACACTGCGTCCGATCTCCGGGATCCGGACCTCGCGCGCTATCGCCTGCCGCTGAGAGAAAATCCTGTCGATCCCGGCGCGGCGTTCCGCTGCTACGGCTCCTGCCAGGGCCAGACCACGCCCCAGGGGTATCTGCAGTGCCTGGGCCAGTGCCCGGGGTTCGAGATCACGCCGGGCGTCCGCTGCGCCGAGCGTGACGTGCCGCCGATCTCGGCGTGCTTCACCGTGCGCCAGATCCCCAAGCAGTCCGAGCCCGAGCCGGGCTGGGTGGTGCTGGCGGTGATCGCCAACGTGGCATTGATCGTGACGCTCGCGTCGGTCTGTGCCTCCTCCTCCTCTCAGTGCGGGTACGGCTACGAATACCTGCCGCCGGGCGCGCCACCGCGGTTCTGACTCGGTTGCCCCATCCCGGTGTTCCGAGAACGAACAGCGGTGGGCAAGCAGGCGACGGCTCGTCATAAAGTCCTGACGGGGCGGCTACTCACCTCCTGAACGCTGGTTGCGCTGGCTTCGGCCTCGCGTCGCAAGTTCGCGGCAATCCAGCGGTTTGGAGGAACATGACGCTCAAATCATCATCCGCCGTTGCCTTGTTCTTGGCTCTCGGTTGCAGCTCTTCGACGAAACCCACCCAGAGCATGGACACCGCTCAGGCGAGCGCGGCGATTCAAGCGCTGACGGCGAAGGACGAAGGCGTCGTCGCGCAGTGTGGTCAAGCGGTGCAGCACTGCCAGGAGCAACTGCCGGATGCGGCCCCCAGCGAGGTCTGCCCGCGACTGGCGCAACACTGCGCCGATCTGCAGCAACACCTGGATGAGGTGCGCTCCCACGTGGTGGGCTGCTTGAATGGTGTGCAAGCCTGTCAGGAGCACGCGCCCGAGCAGGCGCAATGCTCGCGCGACGTCAGCAGCTGCGACGTCCTGGCCGAAGGAGCGAGCGAAGATCGCGATACCGTGATCCAGTGCGCAGAAAAGGTGCAGGCGTGCCTGACGCGAGTGGCCTCATTGCCCGCGTCCGCGGCCAAGTCGTGCGACAACATCGCTGCCGCGTGCGAGCGCGTCAGCAGCCTGGTGAAGGCAGCCGGGCAGGAGCGCGAGGCGGGCGCGAGCGAGGCGGAGGAGCACGCCAAGAAGGCGCATGACGCGATGGAAGCGGTCGACGACGAAGCCGACGAGGTGGATCACGATGCGGACGAGGACAACGACGACGCGGACGAGGCAGAGGACAGCGACCACGGCGGCGCAGCCGACGCGGGGGTAGGCCGCGGTCATGCGTCGCAGCGCAGCCACACGGATGGCGCGGGCGGCGCGCCCGCAGAAGACGGCTGAGGCCGCCGGCAGGTGGGCACATACTGGAGAGGGCGAGCGCCGTGCGGGGGCGAGCCCTCTCCTGATCCATTTTGCCGGGCGCCTCGCGCGCTGCGGTGCAGGGAGCGCGCCGGCGTGTGATTTTGCCGCATTGTTGCCCACGCGGCGGCCCCCGAGACTGGTGCGATGAGGCGTTGGTCGTCCGCTGGCGTGCTCGGGCTGTGTTGCGCGCTTTCGGCGCTGACCTGTGCCCCCCGCGTCGCGGAGGCGCCGCTCCCCACATCGCGCGTGGTCTTTCGGCAGGTACCGATCGGCTCGTGCGAGGATTATCCGGAGGAGATGCGCTCGATCGAGGGGGCCCGGCGCGATTTCGAGGCCCTGCAGGCCATGGGCGTGCACACGCTGCGTGTGTCGCTCGGCTGGGATGAGCTGGAGCCCGCGCGCGACCAGTATGAGTTCGGGTTCTGGGATGCGTTCGTCGAGCTCGCGGGAGCTCACGAGATCGAGCTGATCCCGTACGTCGCATACACGCCCGAGTGGAACGCGAGCGGTGGCGGTCCCGGCGATTTCTGGCGCAGCCCCCCACGGGACCTCGATCAGTTCGCCGAGCTGATGGGCCTGTTGGCTGCGCGCTACCGGGGGCGGATCCGCTCCTGGGAGCTGTGGAATGAGCCCGACAACCGTGACTACTGGCGGGGCAGCGTCGCCGAGTATGCCGAGTTGCTGCGCCGGGGCGCGGACGCGGTGCACGCTGTCGACGAGCGGCTCGCGGTGGTGTCGGGCGGGTTGGCGGGGCACCTCGAGTTCCTCGACGAGCTGTTCGAGCAGCAGGACGCCGCGCGCTTCGTGGACGTGGTGAACCTGCACGCCTATTACGAGACCTGGAATCCAGAGCCGCTCGAGGCTCTGTCGGGCTACGTCGCCGCGGCGAGCGAGCTGGTCCAGCGCCACGGTGGCAGGCAGTCGCTGTGGGCAGCGGAGGTCGGCTACAGCGACTTCCGTGACGGGCCGCGCGTGTCGGACGCGACCTCGGCCTGGTACGTACACGAGCACACGCTCGAGTATCAAGCCGTGGTGCTGGTGCGCACTCTCACGCTCTTGCTGTCGAGCCCGTCGATCTCGCTGATCGCCTGGTACGAGCTGAAGGATCTGCCCGCGGCCGCTGCCGTGATCGGTGACGCGAACAACCGGCACCTCGGCGTGCTGTTCTCGGACGATCGGGCGAAGCCGGCGCGCGCGGCGCTGGCCTGGATGGTGCGCTCGTTTGGCGACGGCTTCCAACCGCTGACCGAGGGGCTGCAGGTCGAGCCCGCGCGATCGGCGAACAGCGCAGCACGGCAGCTGTACGCTTTCCTGACGCCCCGCCGCAGCGTGCTGGTCATCGGCTGGCTGGCGAAGCCGGCGGCTCCGCCCGTGGGCAGCGCCCCGGGCGGGGCGCGCGATGAGCGGCGCGATGCGCTGCTCCTTCGCTTGCCCTACGCCGCGCGTTCTTCCGCCCTGCGCTTCGATGCGCTCGGGCGCGAGCTTGGTCCGGCGCCGTGGCGGGCGCTTCCCGGCGCGACCGAGCTGCAGCTCGAGCTGCGCGGGGATGACGTGGAGATCGTCGAGCTGCCGGTGCGTGCCGGCGGCTGATCCGAGCCCTCGCCGGCGCCGCGGAGAGGGGGACGTCCCCCGCGGCGCCGGACGGAAAGGGGAGGCTGCCTGTCTCCGAACATGAGGTTGCCCGGACCGAGCCGGAAGTTGATGTTGGCGCCGAACTGGTCGCGCGCCCGACCCGATGGCAGCACGGAGGCTTGCGCCTTCTCGTCGCTGCCTCGGGTCGGCAGCTCTCCGCTCGGGGCCGCGCGCTGGGGACAGCTCGATCTGGCGGGCCCGCTCAGCGAGTGGGTGTTCGACTTGCGGAGAATTGCGGAGTCGAGAGCGCCGTGCTCGGCGCTCAGCGCCAGGATTCCGCTTTGGCTCAGGTGATTCGATCGAACACCGAGCTCAGCACCGACAACGGATCGATGTCGGGATACGTGAGCTGGATGTCGTCGAGCGACGGGTTGAACGGTTCGCCCTCGGCGTAGTGGAAGGGCATCGTCATGCCTAGCTCGTAGCCGCTGCCGACGGAGAGCGAGGCCAGGTTCCAGTCCTTGCGATAGAGCTCGATCGAGGTGAACAACAGGTCCGCCTCCACGAGCACGTAGCCGTTGACGGCGAACGTGAACATCGGGCTCAACGTGACGCTGATGGGCGCGTCGATGACGAGACCCGCGATCGGCGTCCAGTCCACCGTGAGCGGCACGTTGAGCGCAGCTTCCACCCCCAGTTTGCCGCTGAGCTCGATGCCCGCCTGCGCGGAGACGATGGGGATGCCGGCGCCGATGGCCGCGTGCACGCCGAGTTCCAGCCCCGCGTCCGCCGGCATGTGGAACGTGGCCGTGCCGACGACGTGCGCCTGATCCTCGTGTGACGGGTTGTAGGTGACGTCGAGCGCGATGTCGTTGATCTGTGCAGGGCCGATGCCGGCGACGAGCTTCAAATCGCCGCCGATGGTGCAAAAGATGCCGATGCGCTGTCCGGCCACGGAGACACCGAAGATCGGGATGTCGAGACCGACGGAGAGCAGCGTGCGATCCCAGCGCCGCGCGTCGAACACCGTCACCGGCTGCGGCACGGCGATGCGGCCGTGCACCTCGATCTCGCCGTTGGGCAAGATGTGCACGCCGGCGGTGCCCTCCAGCCAGGGCGTGATGCGCAGGGTGAGCTCGCCGCCGCCGAAGACGGTGAGGTCCGTGGCACCCTCTTCCGCGCTGCCGGTGGGCCTGCCGTCTTCGCCCACCGCGGCGTTGGTGACGCCGAGCTGAAACGACCCGGAGAGCCGCCCGCGGTTGTAGCTGACGGTCGCTTCCGCCGTGAAGGTGCCGTCCGCGAAGGTGATGCTGGCGCTGCTGTCGATCGTGGGGATGTTGGGCGCGACGGTGCCCGTGCCAGCGACGGACCAGCGTCCTTCTTGTTTGGCTACGCGCACGTGTACGGTGCCCGAGCGCACCGCGGCGCTGCTCGCGAGGGTGAGGTCGCCCTCGAAGATGATGCCGCTCTGGTTGCGCGCCACCGACACCGCCGCGCGCTCGACGCCGGGCACGGCCGGGTCGGCGGTGCCGGTCAGTCGCCAGTCGTTGCCCTCCATCGCGACGGTGAGCGACGCGGCTTTCAAGCCGCGAACCTTGTTGGGTGTCGTCACCGCGATCGTGCCGGAGCCGCTCCACACGCCGCGCGCGTAAGCGACCGTGACGCGCGCCTGGTCGAAGAAGGTGCGGTCGAAGTCGAACGAGCCCTGGAAGCCGATGCCGGCCCCCGTGGAGAACGTGGCCGCAAGCACGCCATCCCCGACGTTGGGGATGGAGAAGGCGACTCGGCCGCCCAGACCGAACCCGCGCCGTGTCGAGTAGAATACGCTCACCAGCGCGTCGTCGATGACGACCCCGGGGAACGGCAGCCGGATGTCGTCTGGCGAATAGTCGATGCTGAAGGTGACATCGCCGCCCTGCAGTGTGACGGTGATGGGCGTGCCGAAGAACGACAACGAGGGCGCGAGCGTGCCTTCAGCAAAGAGCTGACCGTCGCGCATGCCGACGTTGGGGAACGAGACTGGGCTCATGTGCGCGAAGTCGACATTGAGCGCAGGGAACCCGCCGACGTAGCCCGAGTACGGGCCCGACGAGAGCACGGACAGCGTGACTGCAGGGTCCGCGGGTTGCCAATTGTCGGGCAGTGCCCAGCGCGCTGCGATGCTGCCGATGTTGTCGTTGGCCGTCGCCGAACCGCCACTGTCCGTGAGGTTGATGCTCTCGATCACCATGCCGGCCAGGCAACGGGCGCGGGCAGTGCTGCCCGGACCGAACGACAGCTGGTTCTCGCGGTGCGAAAAGCGCCCCAGGTCGATGCCGCCGGGCCCCGAGCTGAGCACGAACTCGCGCGCGGTGCCGGCGCGCGCGGGCGGCGGGGGGGAGGCGACGCGCACGGGCTCTGCCTGCTCGATCGCCGTGAGGTCCCAGTACGCCGACGCGCCCTCCGCGCTGCCGCCGCGCGTCGCACGCGCGCCGGTGAAGACGATGTCGTGGTCTTGCAGCCACTGCCGCCGGTTGGGTACGGGGTTGAGCGTGGCCAAGTACGTGTCCACGCGCGCGTAGATGGAGTTCATGATCGTAGAGCCGGAGGACGAGTTGGAGGGCTGGTCCAACAGCTCCATGTTCTCGATCGAGTTTCCGGTGCCGGTTCCGTTCTCTCCGGAGACCTGCAGCTCGATGATGTGATCGACCTGGAAGTTGCGCGGGTTGCCGTGACGGTCCCAGTTGGGGATCAGCAAGCGCGACAGGATGTCTCGCTTGCTGCCGGAGATGGTGCGGCCGTGCACGGTGAAGGCGGTCGGGTCGTTCGGTCCCTGCGGTACGGGGATGTTGCGCTCTTGCAGGCGTTGCGCGAAGGCGCTCTCATCCACGTGGACGTTGCTGCGCCAGACGTTGATCTGGGCGGGGCGCCCGCGCGTGTAACCGCGCTTGCGTTTGAGCGAGCCGGCGGCGGCGCGCCCGCTGTAGAGCGGTAAATGCCGCGCCTTGACCGCGGGGAGCTCCAGGTTTTCCAGCTCCGCGAGCGCGGCGGCGCTGGCGTGCGTCTCCGCGTAGGCCGCGTCGGGGGACGGGTCGATGCGGCGTTGCACCTCGGGAGCTTGCCCGCCTTGTTGCACCACGTGGGTGAGCTCGTGCGCCAGCAAATGGCTGCCCGCGGGCGTCTCCGGCTGGTAGCGCCCCTGGTTGAAATAGATGTCGTTGCCGATCGTGAACGCCTGCGCGCCGAGTTCGCTCGCGAGATGGTTGGCCTCCGCATCGGTGTGCACGCGCGTGCCGGAGAAGTCCCCGCCGATCTCCTGCTCCATCGTGTCGCGCACGCGGGGCGGCAGCGGAGAGCCTTTGCCCGCGCGATCGGCCAGGCGTTGCTCGACGCCCGCGGGCGCCGTGCCGCCGTCCGCGCCCAGCGACTGGCGCTGGATCGCAGGGGCCGTGCCGGTGCGCCGCCGGAGCTGATCGCGCTTCTCGTCTTTGACGGCTGCTTTGCGATCCTTCACCGCCTCCGCGGACGTGGCCTCTGCCTTGCGCTGCGCGACTTCGTCCTTGTTGGCGGGCGTGACTTCGTCCTTGGCGGGCGCGGCATCGGCGTCCGCGTCCGCGGCCGCCTCCTGCGCGGTGGATCCGGGTTTGTCGGCACCCCGTGCGGCGAGCTGCTTCCTCTCCGCCTCCTCCGCCGCCGCGAGCTTGTCCCCGGCGTTCACCTCTTTGCGCTGCGCGCCCGGTTGCTTGGGCTTCTGCGCCGGTGCAGGGCTCTTGGTCTTCGCGTCGGGCTTGGCCTTCGCGTCGGGCTTGTCCTCTGCCGCACGCTGCACGACGCGATCGGCGACACGATCCGCCTCGGTCTCCGCGCTGTCATTGACCGAGCCGACCGCGAGCTTGCGCTGCAGGTAGGCGGGCACTGCCCCGAGCGCTCGGCGCTGCGCGGCCTTGGGTTTTTGCTCCGGCTCTTTCTTGTCCGGCGTGTTCGCGGGTTTGCGGCGGGCGCTGGCGGCTGCGGGCATGGCGAGCTCTCCGGGCTTAGCCGAGGTTTCCCTGGGCGGGGGGGATGGGGCGGCCGAGCTTGCGATACTCGGCGGCGGCCGCGGCAGCCAAGCTGGGCAGTGGGAGCGCGCCGGGGCCGTGCTGGGCAGCGGCGTTCAGCACCGCGTTGCGGATGTGACCACCGGCGAGGTCGCACCAGCCCGCGAGGTAGCGGCACGCCTCCTCGCCTGGCGAGCGTTCGCCGAGGTGGCTCTGCCAGAGCTTGCTGCGCTCCTCCGGCCCCGGTAGCGAGAACTCGATGATGGCGTCGATGCGGCGCACGAAGGCGCGGTCGATGCGCGCACGGCTGTTGGCGGTGAGCGCGACGATGCCGGGGTGTTGCTCGAAGCGTGTGAGCAGGAAGTTGGTGAGCAGGTTGACGTAGCGTTCGCCGGTTTCGCCGGCGTCGCTGCGCTGGCTGAACAGCGCGTCCGCCTCGTCGAACAGAAGCACGGCGTCGTGCGCCGCCGCGAGATCCAGCACGCGCCCGAGGTTCTTTTCGGACTCGCCGATGTACTTGTTCATGACGGCTGCGAGGTCGACGCGGTAGAGCGGCGCGCCGAGCCGCGTGGCGACGTAGCTCACTGCGAGCGTCTTGCCGGTGCCGCTCTCGCCCACGAGCAGCGCGCGGCAGCCGCGGTTGGTGGTGGCGGCCAGGGTCGGGCCCAGGCCGTCCCAGAGCCGGTCCCGCGCGCGGCAGCGGGCGATGAACGCGTCGAGCTCCTTCTGCACGCCCGGCGGCAGCACGAGCGCGGCCGCAGGCACACTGCGCTCGACGGGGTGCGCGAGCAAGCGCAGGGCGTCACTGCCAATCTGGTGGCGCGCGGCGGCGACGTGGCGGGTGCACAGGGGCACCGGCGTGGAATCAGGTCCGCGCTCGGCGAGCTGGCGCGCGCGCTGCGCGACCTCGGCGATCAGCTCGCCACTCAAGAGGGCAGCGTTCGCGATGTCTTCGACGAGCCCGGGCTCGCTGGGCCCCAGGCGCTCGTCCGCGAGCGCGGCGCGCCACCAGGCGGTGCGCTCGTCCGCGCTGGGATGACCGAGCTCCATCTGGATCGGGTCGGGGCTGTCGATGGCGCCGTCGGCGCCCAAGCACACGACCACGCGCTGCTGGGCCTCCGCGGCCCTGGTCAGGCGCAGCGTCTCGCCGGGCCCCAGCGTCGGCTCGATCACGGGCAGCCAGCCCGCCGCGGCGCAAGCGAGCGCCAGCGCGGGTTGCTCGCGCCACACCTCCGCCTCCACGAGCAGCGCGCGTTGCCCGAGCGCGTGCGCCAGGACGCCGGCCACGCGGCGGTGGCCGCTGTGCGGTGGTCCGCGCAAGATCAGCGTGGACGTGGGGCGCCGCGCGAAGGACAGAGCCAGGCTGGGCAGCGCCTGGCGCACGCCGACCGGCAGCGCGGAGCCGCTCTGCGGGGGCAGCGGCCGCACGCCGGGCCACGCGGGCAAAGCGCCATGCAACACCCCCCACAAGCGGGCGTCGATGGCGAGCTCGCGCGTGGGTAAAGGCCCGTCGCCGAGCACGCTCAACACGCCGCGCGTGCAGGCGTTGCCGGCGGCGATGCGCGGTGCGGGCCAGGCCTCCGCGAACAACTCCGCCAGCAGTGCTTCCGCCAGGTGCAGTGTGGGGCGCGCGCCAGCGGCGGGCGACTGCAGCTCCGCGAGCGCACACACGACCAGGTGGTCCTCCTCCACGGCGCCGGCCAACGCCACCAGGAACTGTTCGGCGGGCTCGAGCTGGGCTCGAGCGAGCAAGCGCGCGGCGGGCTCGGCCGCTCCTGGGGTGGCGGCGGCTTGTGCGATGTGCTGTCCCAGGCCCTCGAAGTCTCGCTCGCCGGTCAGGGCGCGGGCGGCGGGCCCCGCGTCTTCCCCCGCGAAACGCGCGATGCCGGCGCGCACCCAGGCACGCAGGAGGCTCACGAGCGGGGGCGTGGAGACTTGCGGTAGTGCGTGGAGCATCATGCAGTGCCGAGATAGTGGATGTTGACGACCCGCCCCAGCCACGGCAGCCAGCCCGGGTTCAGATCGAGCCCGGCGCGGCGCACGCCCAGGCGCACCGAGGCGAGCGGCAGCCAGACGTCGATGTGTGTGGGGCCGATGCGCACGCTGCCCGCGACGCGGAGCAGCTCAGGGCTCCAGCATTCGCCGTAGGTGGCGCGCGCCGCAGCGTGGAAGCGTGTCAGTGCTTCCTCGCCCGGGTCGGCGACTTCTGCCGCTTGCGCGCAGGCCTCTGCCAGGAGCTGGGCGAAGGGATCGCGCGGCGACAGCTCGAGCCCGACGCACAACCCGCGCCACCAGCGCCAGCCATGGAGCGAGGCCTCGGGTTGCCAGACGCCTTGCAGCTCGGGGTGCGCGAGGGCGTTGGTGACGAATACGGCGCCCGCGAAGTCGCTCGCGACGGGTGCGCCCTCGGCCGCGGGGCAAGCAGCTGTAACCGGCAACTTCACGCCCTGCGAAGTGATGCGCGCCGAAGTCGGCGCGGGACTCTCGTGGAGCGGCGCGGCCGGCGGGGTTGCAACGCGGCCGGTGGGGTCGACGGTGCGCGGCGCGGGCTCGGTGTTCGCGCTCGCGCGCGGGGGCGCGGACACCGGCGCTTCGGCGAGCCAGGCGAAGAACGGCTCCGGCTCGGGCAGGGTCAAGCACGCGGGCGCCGCCTCGAGCGCGGCGAGCACGGCGGCGAGGCGCACGCGCGCGTCCGAGCGGGGCAGGTTCAGGAGCGCGGCTTTCCAGCGCCGTCGCAGCGGCGCGGGCCAGGGGGCGCGCAGGGACCCGGCGAGCACCGGCTCGCTGTCGCCGCGGGGTGGTGCGCTCAGTGCCGTGGCGGCGAGCGCCGTGCCTGCCTCGGGCACGGTTGGGGGCGGCTGCAAGCGAGCGGCCGGCAGAGCGTGTGCGGCGGCGAGCGCGACCA
This sequence comes from Polyangiaceae bacterium, assembly GCA_035760985.1. Lineage (GTDB taxonomy): Bacteria > Myxococcota_A > Polyangia > Polyangiales > Polyangiaceae > SZUA-265. Next base: position 26,640 of record DASTRX010000234.1, on the reverse strand, counting down.
GCAGGCGCTCGGCGGCCGCTGCGCTGAGTGTTGCCCAGACCGGCGCGAGCCGCTCGTGACGGGCGAGCTCGGCGACGACGGCCGGCAACCACAGCGGCTCCCCCGCCCAGGCGTCGGCGATGGTCGTGGCAGGCGAGCCTCCGTCACCGAGCGGCGTGCCCCCCCACCACCAACTATCGGAGCGCGTCGCCGCGCGGCTCGCCACATCCGTCGCGAAGCAGGCGAGGCGCACGGCGGGCGAAGCGAAGAGCACGGCGTTCGCCCCAGGCGGCGGCGAGGCGCCCGGAACGAGCTCGAACGCCGACGTCAGCGCGGCTTGCAGCGCGCGGCCGAGCGCCGCCTCCAGCGCTGCGCTCGTGGTCTGCAGGCGCAGCGAGCGGATCACGACCGTGCGGCGCGGATCGAGCGACGGCCAGGGGCTGAGCTCGATGCGACGCAACAGCGGCTGCACGTCGCCGCGGCTGCGCAGACCACGCACACGCGCTGTACGGATCCGCACCTCGGCGTCGCTCATCCTCCACCTCGGATGGCCGCCAGCGTGAACGCGGTCGTCGGCTCGACGTCGACCTGGCGCTCGATCAGGCGCACCACGGTGCCTCGATCGTCCCGATCGTCCACGCGCACGGTACCGACGATGCGGCGCTGGGTGTCCAGCAGGTGCAAGCGGGTGCCCGGGCGCGCGTCGCGGCTGAGCTCGGCGCGCAGCGTGACGCCCGTGACCAGGCGCGGCGCCGCGAGCGTGATGCGACCCGTCAGCAGCTCGCCGGCTTCGCCGTGCGCGACGTGGATCAGGCACGCGCGGAGGAGCAGGCGCACCGCGCGCTCGGCCGCGTCGCTCTCCTCCGGCGCCAGCTGCCGGAACATCCACACCACGAGCTCGACCAGCGTGCGCGCGGCGGCGGTCCCGACTGCCTCCTCCGCTTGCGCCAGCCCCGGCCAGAGCCCGGGCTGCGCGAGCGGTAGCCGATCGTCCTCCGCCAACTGTGCCCAGCTGTAACGGATGCCCGCGGGGACGCGGCGCAGGCCCGCGACGAGGCAGCCCGCGGCCTGTTCCCAGGCGGCGCGCGCCCGCTCGGCTTCGCGGCGCGCGGCCGAGGGTGGGCCAGCCAGCAAGTCCTCCATGGACAGGCTCAGCAACGCACGGCGACGGGTCTCCGCCGCGGAAGCAGCCACGACCAGAACCAGCGCGCGCAGGCCCGACAGGAGGCCCGCGCGGCTCTCGAGCAGCGGCGCCATGCGCGGCACGGCACGCACTTCGCCGGCGTATTTGGCAGCCAGGCGCGCCCCGCGCGCGCTCGCGAGCAGCTGCAGGCGCGCGGGCTCGGGCAGCGCCTCTACCAGGGGAACGAAGCCGCGAAACGCGGCCAGCGGCGCCTCGCGCACCAGGTCGAGGAACTGATCCAGCAGCTCCGGGAAGTCGTCGTGGTCTTCCCCGCAGCCCGGCACCACGTCCCCCGCGGCTTGCTGGCGCAGCTCCAGCGGGTCCGGCGCGAACACGCCCAGTCCCGCGCGGCGCGCGCGCACGAACCACAAGCCGAGCGGGTGGGTGAGCGCGAAGGTGCGCTGCTCGTCCAGGCGCTCGACGCGCGCCCAGTCGTCGATCAGCAGGCGCTGCGCCATGGCATAGTCGTCCAGCGCTTCGTCGAGCGCGCTGCGCGCCGCAGCGAGCGCGCGGTGGCGCTCCGGCAAGAGTGCGTCGAGCTCGTCGATGCGGTCCGCGACGCGGTCGACCTCGGCCACGAGCGCTCGCAGCACGCGCTCCCACACCGCGCGTTCGCCCTCGGCGTTTTCGATCAGGTCCACGTGGCGCTGGCCCAGGAAGACGGATTTGCGATAGCTCTTGGCGGTGGCGTCCTCTTTTTCGTCCGACGTCTCGTCGAACTCCCGCTGGATCGCCTCGAGCCGCAGCTGCTCGAGCTTCTTGCTCGCGGGTCGCAGCTGGCGCTGCTGATCGAGCGCATTGGACGCGAACGCCGTCTTCCATTGCGGCGCGGCGCGCTCGAGCTGCGCTTCCAGGCGTCTGAACAGCTCGCCGTAGGTGGCGATGCTCTTGTCCAGCAGGTACACATCCGGGCGCAGGTGCTGCATCACGCCGAAGGAGACCTCGGGGGCCTCGTACGCGGGTGGCTTGATCGGCGCGCGGTCGCTGTTGACGGCGAGATCCACCGCGTTGAAGCCTTGGACGAGCTGGGCCAGGTGGTTGCTGCTGAGCTCCTTCTCCGGCAAGACGTTGGCCGCCGCGGACACCAGCAAGGTGTTGCTGCTCTGCACGGGCCGCGCGCTGTGCAGCGCGCCGATGCTCGAGCTGCCGCCGGCCGCGATGTCCGTCAGCGCGGCGCCAGCGGAGGCGCTCGCGCTGGGTACGAAACTGCGCGCGGCCTCCGGCGCGTTCGGGTCGATCAGCGTCGCCTGGCGCGTCAGCGCCGGTTTGGCGGCGAAGTTGACGTAGGGCAACCAGCGCGCGATCTTCATGCCGCTGCCGTCGGAGGCGACCCCGCCAGCGAGCGCGGCGAGGTTGACGGTGTGGGCGTCCAGCTGCTGGCGGTGCTCGTGCAGGTGGTCGCGCAGCCCTTCGACGAGGCGTTCGACCTCGGCTTCGTCCGCCAAGAGCGCGGCGCGGTAGCGCCGCATCAGCGCGAGCTCGGGGATGGTGCCCAGGGGAATGCCCGTGTCGGCGCTTGCTGCCGTGGCGGCGGCGACGGCCGAGGTGCCGCGGTTGCGATAGCTGGCGTTGCTCTCGAGCGCCGCCCAGGTCGCGTAGACGGCGAGCGCGGGTACGTCGTTGTACGGGCGCGGCAGCTCGGGCTCGCCGTTGGCTTCGGTCTCGGCGCGCTCGCGCGCGAGGATGCCAGCGACGAGGCCGAGGCCTCCGGCGTCCGGCGCGGGACCTTCGGGCCTGGGTTGCGGCGCATCGGGCTGCGACAGGCCGAGCGCCGCGCGCTGATCGGCGTTCAGCGTGACCTTTGGCTCGCCGGGCAACAGCGTGTTGCCGGCGGCGTCGAGCGTGACGAAGTCGCGCAGGTTGCGCGCTTGCTTCCAGGCCACCCAGCCTTCGAGCGCGACCACCCAGCTGCGATGCAAGCTGTCCAGCACCGTGGGGTCGATCGCGGGGACATCGAACAAGTCGCGCCGGTAGTCGCCGTCTCGCACCGCCAGCAGCAGGCGCAGCCGCTCGCCCGTGGGCCGCGTGCGCTCGAATGGGGCGCGCGCGAGCTCCGCTTCGAGCAAGGCGGGCACATCCGACCAGCGCACGGGCACGAGCTCGAGGCCCAGGTGCGGCTCCAGGAAGGGCAAGCGCGGGCCGGGGTCTCCGCCCGTCGGCACCCGCGCGGCGTCGCTCAGCGCGATGCCCGGGAGCTGTCCGGCGGGCGGCAGAAAATCGAGCGTGCAGGCGCCCGCGAAAGCTGCCGCGAGCCCGCTCTCCGGCGTACTGGGCGGGAGCTCTCGCAGCGCGGCTTCCATGGCCGCGCGCGTGGAGTCGGCCAGGGCGCGTCCGCTGGCGCTCGGCCCGAGCCCGCGGCGCACCGCGCGCGCGTCCGCCCACGAGACTGCCTTACCCTGCAGCGCGACGAGCACGAGCACGATGGCCTGGTGCTCGATGGCCGCAAGCGGGGAGCCAGCGTCGCCGAGCTGCGGCAAGAGCAGCGCGCAGGCGCGGTTGGCGGCCAGCCGGGGCGCCGTCGCGAGCGTGGCTCCCGGGATCGTCACCGGGTGGGCGACGACCTGCGCAACGAGCTGACGCTGGCGATCCAGCAGTGGATCGAGCTCCGTGCGGCGCTCGGGATCGTTGCTGGCGCTGATGCGCTCCTCGCGCAGGCGTTCGAGTGCGATCAGGTAGAAGCCGTCCGCCGCTGTCGCGGCCCCGGACTCGCCGAGCTCCGTCGCCTCGCTTGGCGGCAGCGGTACCAGGCGCGGGCCGCGAGCCGTGGCGCTGCCCGCCAAGCGCACGTCGCACCAGCGCGGGCGCAGCTCGGCATCCAGCGCGAGCACCAGGCCGTCGCGCGCGATGGCCACGCCCGGCTCGATCACGAAGTCCGCGCCGCCGCTCGCGCCCAGCCGCACCTCGAGCCCGCTCGCGATGCCGGGGCCTTGCCCGACCAGCAAGGGCGCCAGGCGACCGTCTTCGTAGCGCTGCAGGCGATCGAACTCGTCTTCCCCCAGCGCGCGGCCGGGAAATAGCGCCAGGCGTTCCTGTGCGCTCGCGCTCGGCAGGGGACCGGTGAGGCGTATCGTGGTCACGAGCTCAACCCTCGACCTTCTCGGTCCAGAGCTTGGCCGTCTCTTCGCTGGCGCCGAGCTTGGAGCTGAGCTTCGCCAGACGCTCGCGCAGCAGCGGCTCCTCCTCGGCTTTGAATTTCTGGAGGTTCGCGACGAGCTGCTCCAGGTTGGAGGCGGCGTCGTCCTCTGGCTTCAGGAGCTCGAGCAGCGTGGGCCAGAGCGCCCGGTCGAAGCGCGGGCCCAGCAGCAGAAAGGCTCGTGAGACCGGGTCGCGCAGCTCGGGCGAGCGCTCGAGCAGCTTGCTCACGTCCCCGGCGCTCGCGGCCGTGTCCGTGTCCACGCGGGCGGCCTCGACGGCGGCGAAGGCGTCCGCTGGCGTGGCGGGTGGTGGCTCGGGCGGGGGCGACGCCGGCGGTGGTGCGCTCGGCACGGTGGTGCCCCGCGCCAGGATGAGCGCTGACACGCCGCCATCCGCGGCGAGCGCGCGCCGGCGCACGAACATCACGCCGCCCTCGGGCACGAGCGGCCAGAGCTGCTTCCAGGTCTCCGCGTCGGTGTCGAGCGGGCTGCTGTTCGGTGCCGTTTTGGGTGCGAGGCGCAGGCGCAACGCGTCGAGCGAGGGAAAGGCGCGCCCCGGGCGCGGCACCTCCAGGGCCTGCGCATACGTACCGAACACGCTCGGGTCCACCAGGGCGAGTACCAGGACCGACGCGGGCGCGCTGCTGCTCAGGTCGAGCGGCTCTTGGGCGAGCGCCTCGGCGCGTAGCGCGGGCCAGTCGTCGTTGCGCAGCGGGGCCAGGCGCACGTCCCAGTGCGCGGGGAAGAACTGGTGCGTGCCCGCGACGGGATCGATGGCGGCCTTGGGCAGCTTGCCGAGCGGCGGCAGGAGCCGCAGGTACTCGTTCGCGGCGTAGACCGGCGGCTGCCCGCTGCTCACGCGGTAGGCCGCGATGTCGAGCGCCAGGCTGTCCCAGTGGTCCGCCAGCGCGGAGGTGGTGGTGTCCGTACCCGCGTCGAGCCGCAGCGCGTGCCGGCATAACTTTGCGTCCAGCCAGGTGACGCGATCGTTGTCCACCGCGATCAGCCCGAGCGGCACCTGGTCGTCCCCGAGCCCGCGCGGGCGCATGCCGGCGAGCGTGGGGGCGAGCTGCGCGCGCGCGTGCACGGCCGCGCCGCGCGGGATCGGCAGATCGATGCGCACCAGGAGCAGCTCCACGCCTTCGACCACGATGTCGGGCCGCGTGACACGGCGCGCGGACAGGTCCGTGGGGAAGACCTCCGCCAGCCCGCGCGTGGCCTCGGCGGCCGCGAGCGCGATCACGTACAGCCCGCCCGGCAAGCGGTCGTACAGGCCGTCGTTCAACTCGCGCAAACGCGCGCGGTTGCCGAGCTCGACGCTCAACGGATGCGTCGCGTCCACGACCAGCGTGCGCCCGGCGGGCGTGATGGCCACGCCGGGCGATACGCTCAGGCGCGTGCCTTCGAGCCGTGGCACGAGCCCGAGCGCCACGCCGTGGCCGAGGGCGCGCCCCACTTCGCGCAGGCGCCCGTCGAGGTAGACCTGCTCGCGGATCAAGTCTTGCGCGGTGAGCAGACGGCCGTCGAAGAAGTTGGAGCGGCTCAGGCGCGGATCGGCCACGACCGCGCGCACGCTGGCGACGGCGTCGGCCACGTCGTCCGCCACCGGGACGAAAGAGACGGATTCAGCCATGGATTACCTCGCGCGAAACCGGAGCCAACCTCACGGGGAAAGCGCCGGGTTGATGAAGGGACGAACCAGGTTGTTGACGGCCGTGCCGGCGGCCGTGACCGTCGGCGCCGCGGCGTTGCTGCCGAGGTCGACCACGACCGTCGCCAGGAGCACGCGCGCGAGCGCCGCGAGCTCCGACTCCGAGGGGCCGCTGCCGTCCAGCACGGGCGCCGGCATCGGCAACGCCTGATCGAGCCAGTTCAGGCGCCGCAAGCGCGCGTCCGAGAACGCGGCTTCGGCGGGGAACGCCGCCAGGAACGCCGACTCGCTGCTGGTGGCGCTGGCGGGCCCGCGCGCGGCGAGCTCGCGCCGCCAGGGCGGGAGCGCCTCGAGCTCTTGAATGCGGCGCAAGCGCGCGGTCTCCGTCGCCTCCGGCAATGGCGGCACCCAGGTCGCGCTCGGACCCAGGTCGCCGCGCAGCTCGAGCAGCACGGCATCCCCCACGCGCGTGGGTAAGACGGCGTCCGTGCCGGCGTTGGCCTCTGCAGCGAGCACGGGCGCGAGCTGGCGCGAGACGGGGCGATAGCGCGCCGTCAAGCGCAGATACAGCCGGCGCGTGCCGCCCTCGGCGAAGATGTTGCCGTCGAGCGCGTCGCCCTGCGCCAGGATCCAGCGCCGCAGATCCAGGCAATACGGCTCGACCAGCTGCAGCTCACGCCCGAGGCCGTCGATGCCGATGCCGGCGTGCACGGTGAGCACCGTGGAGCCGCTCGCGCTCTCGCTGACCGTGACGCGCAAGCCGGCGATGGTGCCCGCTCCGTGTAGCCAAGCGTGGTGCCGCAGCAGCCGGCGCCGGTGATAGTCTTGCTCGGCGCGTGTCGCTTCCAGCCCGAGCAGCATGCCTTCTTCGTACGCGACGCGCGCGAGCGGCGTCGCCAGGTCGGCGTCGTGGGCCAGGAGGGCAGGGTCGGCGGTGGTGGGGTCAGACATGGGCAAGCTCGACAGGTGAGGGGGTGTCATTCGGGGGCCGCGGAGGGGATGAAGGCGACGCCGTTCTGCACGAGGTCGCCGCGCCCGAGCAGGGTGGCGCCGAGGGTGACCGCCTCCGCCGGCGGCTCGGGCTCCAGCGCCGTATCCACGGCCAGCAGCGGGGACAGCCCGAGCACGAACGGGGTATCCGTGGCGATGATGCGGTAGCGCACATGCGCCGGCGCGAAGCGAGCGAGCGCTCGCTCGACCGCGGCGCCCAGCGCGCGCGCGGCGCCGTGCAAGAGCACGCTGACCTGGTGCGCGTAGCTGTCGAAGAAGCGCGCGACGGCGGCGGCGTCGCTGCCGCCGCGCTCGTCCAGCAGCGCCAGGAACGCGCGCGCCGATGCCTCCGCCAGGATCAGGCTGTCGCCGACGATGGCGTTGCCTTCGGGCATCGTCCCGAGCGAGAGCGGGTGGTCGCGATCGTCGATCCGGACGCCGAGCAGCGTGGCCATGGTGCGGCGCAGCCGGAAGTTCTCTACGATCACGATCTGGCCGCGCGCGACGGCGCCGTCCGTCGCGATGTCGAGCGCGAGCCGCACGCCCGCTGGCGTGCCGCGCATGCGGTGCAGGCGGCCGGACTCCGCGAGCAGCCGCCGGTTGCGCGCCTCGGGCCAGCTGGGGTCGAGAGCGATCCCGGCGAAGCTCGCGATCTGTGGCAGGAGCGAGCGCGGCGCGCTGAGCGGATCCACCAGCCACTCCGAGAGCGCGATGCGGCCTTCGATCGGGGTGAGCACGCCCTCGAGCGCCGCGAAGAAGCGCTCGCGCACGTCGGCGCCGTTGGCCAGCGTGCTCGCCGGATCATACGACTCCTGCTGGCGGTAGACGGTGGGCAAGTGATGCTCTTGATACGAGAAGCGCCGGTAGTGCACGCGGATGGCCGCGATGCTCGGCGAGTGCCGGCCGTCTCCGGCGAGCGTCACGCGCAGCTCCAGGAAGCGGCCGGTGAGGCGCCGCACGTTGCCGCGCGTCCGTTGCAGCAAGAGCTCGAAGTGGCCCGAGGTCTGCGGCACGCTGGGCGCGAGCCCGGCGTGCCAGGGCAGGTCGCTCTGCGGGATCCACGTCGGCGCCGGTTGTTCCACCCAGCCCTCGCCCGGGCCCGTGAACGGCAGCTCCGACGTGCGCGCGGCGATGCGTAGCGCACAACCCGGTGGGATCGTGCCTTCGAGCACCAGGCGGTGCCAGACGCAGCCCAGCTCGCCGCTGTCCAGCGCTCGAGGCAGCTCGCCGCTCGCCTGCGCGACGAAGTGCGGCTGTGGCAAGAGCGCGAGCAAGCTCGGTCCGCGGTCGCTCGCGTAACGCGGGCCGCTCGGGCTCGGCGTGGTGAAGCGCGGCGACTCCAGCGGGTGCAACGGGTGGCGGCCCGCGCGCGCGACGAGCCGCGGCTCGGGCGCGAGCTCCGGCTGCGCGAGCCAGGCGTCGCGTCGCGGCGGGTCGCTTGCCGCGGGCCAGGCCAAGAACGCGAACGCATCCCCGATCGGCGCGAAGTCCGCGAACCAGGGCAACCCCGCGGGCAGCACGAGGCGGGTGAATGCGCCACTCGCGCCGAGGCGCAGCAACACCTGCTCGCTCGCTGCGGCTTCGCACAGCACCCACACGTGCTCGAAGGCGACACAGAGCGCGACGCCCGCGAGCCCCGGCGGCAAGGCGAACGTCGCCACGACCGCGAGCGGTAATGGATTGTCGCGCTCGGGTCGAAAGGCACCCTCTTCGGGCGAGAAGGGCTGCGGCAGCGGCCCGCCCGCGACGCTCAGCAAGCGATCTGCGGCCAGCACCCACACGCGCCCGCCCGCGGCGACCGCCGCGCGCCGCGGCAGCGCGGGCAGTGCCGTGGCCATCACACGGCGCTGCCGCGTGTCACAGACCTGCAGCGCGGCGGCCGTGCCGTCGCTGCTCGGCAGCGCCAACCAGCCCGCGCCGAACGCGAGGTCGCGGTAGGTCTGGTTGCCGGGCGGCGTGAGCACGGCGTCCTCGGCGTCCGCCGGGATCTGCTCCAGCTCGCGCCCCTGGGCGTCCGTCGTGACTCGGTAGGCAACGCGCAGCGGCTCGCGGCGTTCGCTCGGAAGCCCCGCGTCGAGCGTGACCTCGATCCAGCGCCCGCTCGCGCGCCCGCCCGTGGCCGGGCCGATGCGCGCGATCTGCTCGAGGGGATCGACGGCGCAGGGCGGCGCCGGCCTCTTCTGGGCGATCAGGTCGCGCGCGGGCAAGCGGGGTGCGTCCGCGCGCGCGAGGCACACGTGGCGGTCCGCCGTGTTCCAGCTGAAGCCGGCGCCAGCGGGCAAGAGCTCGAAGCGTTCGAGCAGCGCAAGGTAGGGGACCCCGTTGACGTCCATGTCAGCACTGCTCCGGGATGACGGGGGCGGGCACCGCGAGCGTGCCGGTGCCCGTCGCTTCCAGGCCCGGCGGCAGCGCGGGGTCTCCGGCGCCCACCGCGACGTGGATCGCGACCAGCTCGGGCAAAGTGAAGTCCTCGAGCGGCAGCGGCGCGCCCGCCGGCAAGCGCGCCCAGGCGCCGCTCGTGCCGCTCGGCCCGCTCTGCACCCAGAGGCCGATCGCCGACACTTTGCGCACGTTGGCCACGCGCGCCGCCACCACGGCCAGCTCGCCGGGGTCGACATCCGCCCCGAGCGGCCAGCCCGTGCCCGCCGAGCCGCCGCCCGTGAGCGGCCACAGGTAGCGCGTGATGGCGCTCTCCACCTCGCGCAAACTCTCGAGCTCGAGCGCGGCGTCGCGGAGCTCGACGCGCAGGGAGACGGCCAGCGGGCGCCACGCGGGCGACAGCACGTAGAGCTCGGTGCCCAGGCAGCGCCGCGCCGCCAGGTAGCCGTACACGTCGCGCAGCAGCCCGGCGCTCGCGCGCGGCACTCGCCCGAGCGCCAGCTCCGCCGGCGGCAGCACGAACACGCTGAGCGCGCCGGGCACGTCGCGCCGCACGAGCGCCGGGCTCGCGCTCGGCACCAGGCCCACCACCACCTCGGCGCGCGCGACACGGGCCGTGGGGTGCTCGAGCGCGAGCGCGCGATAGTCGTCGAGGGTGACGGCGCGCTCGCGGTGCGACAGAAAGGCCCCGATGCGTTGCTCGGCGGCGCTGACCGCCTCTTCCGCGACGCCGCCCGCGAGCGGCAGCTCGTGCCGCACGCGGTAGCGCGCGTCGCTCGCCCCGAGGCCGTTGATGGCGCCCGCCGGCAAGTTGCCCTCGCCGCCACCGCCGTACGCGAACGACACGCGCAGGCGCTTGCCCGCGGGCAAGCGTGCGCCGCGCAAGCCGTCTCCGAAGCGCAGGATGCCGGACTGGCTGTCGGCGACGTAGACCAGGTCATCGCGGCGCGCGGCGCCCAGGTGCTCGACCCGCAGCCACGGCTGCCAGCTCGCGCTTGGGCCTTCGCCGCTCTCCACCTCGACCACGAGCGTGTCCAGATCCACGTTGCGTTGCCCGAGCTCGCAGGCTTGATTGGGGCGGCCGTCTCCGAGCGCGATGACGCGCGCGCGCACGTTGCCCTGCGCGCGTACGGTCACGGCGTTGACGCCCGCCCAGGCGAGCTCCACTGCAGCGTCTTCCGGGCAGCTCAAGCGCAGCCAGCACACGACCTGGCTGGGGGGCACCGTGTCCGGCGCCTGCGGCGGCGTGTCGCCCAGTCCGGCAAATTGCGGGTCCACCTCGCTCGGCGGCGTGAGCGCGTCGACCTCCGGCAGGCGCACGCGCAGCACGCCGAGCACGCGCCCGCCGCGCGTCGAGTCCGCCAAGATCTCCAGCGGGCGGCGCCGCACCGGCGCCGCGCCGCCCGCCGCGTCCGGCGTGCCGGGCGCGGCGGAGACCGCTTCGAGCAGCCAGCGTCGCGGCAGCAGCTCGCTCGCGGCGCCTTGCGCCTCCACGTCCGCAGCCGGCACCAAGCCGAGGTTCAACACGCGGCCGGCCACGGCGCTGCGCGCGTCGTTGCCGCTCGCGACCGAGGCGGGCAGCCACAGGCAGAGCCACCAGGCCTTGTCCAGACTGTCCGCCAGTGACGCCACACCCGGGAAGCTCAAGGTCACGGGGCGGAAGGGCGAGACCGCTGCGCGATAGTGAGCGTTCAGCTGCTCCACGGTGATGCCGGCGGCTTGCAGCTCGGCGGCGCTCACCGGGCGCTTGGCGAGCACGCTCAGCGCGAGCGGCGTCGGCGCGAGCTCGTCCGCCGTCGACACTGGTACGCTGTTGGCCGCGAGCGCGGTGCCGGCGGGCAAGAGCGGCGGCAGCGTCGCGGACTTGACGGCGCTGTCGATGGCGACGATGCCCCGTGCCGCCAGCGCAGGCCGCAGCGGCAGGCGCAACAAGTTGAGGAACGCCCGGCGCTGGCGCTCGGGGATCAGGTTCGCGCGGTACAGGATGGTCTCGGTGTACCAGGCGAACAGCTCGATGAACGCGACGGCAGGGTCACCCGGAGCCAGGTCCGTCCACTCGGGGACGTGGCTCTTCAGGCGTGCGTGCGCCTCGCTCACGAGGTCATCGAAGCGGCGATCGTCGAGGTAGGGGACGGGCAGGGGCATGGTGGCTCCGGAGACAGACGAGTTAGCCGGCGAGTTCCAGCTCGAGGGAGGTCTCTGCCAGGCTGCCGCTCTGGCGCAGGCGATAGCGAATGGCGATGCGCACCCAGCTCGCGCGCAGCGCGTCCGGCACGACCTCGACCGCGTCCAGCTCGATGCGCGGCTCGAAGCGGCGCACGGCGCGCTCCACCTCGCTGGCAATGAGCTGGCGCGTGCCGGCGTGGTTGGGCTGATGCACGAAACGCTCGAGCCCGACGCCGAACTCCGGGCGCATCACGCGCTCCCCCGGGCGCGTGAGCAAGATCGTCCACAGCGCCTGGCGTACGCTGCGCTCACCGTCGGCCGCCGGCCAGCGCCGGAGCTCGTCGATGCCATCCAGACTCCAAGTGCGATCGGCCATCACTAGTCACGCTTGCAGAAGAAGGGGAATTTCAAGAAGACCCAGGGCAACCACCAGAACAGCAGGTTCAAGATGATCAGGATGATGAACAGCAGGATGAACGCGCAGATCGTGATCGAAGGGATCGAAAAGGCGAACCACCAGCAGAGGTTGAAGCTGGCGGCGTCCCCCAGCTCCAGATCCGGGAATTTGCCGCGCACCCCGAGCAGCTTCTTCGCGAGGTCCGCGGGCGCTACGAAGCCATGCGTGGGCAGCCCGCGCCGCAAGTCCTTCAAGCTCGGCAGCTGGATCGCCGTCGGGCGCGCGGCTTCGCCGCTGTAGGGCGGCGCCACGCGGAACTCGGCTGTGTTCGGCCCCGCCACCGTATGCTCGCAAGCCTTGCCCGCCCAGGTGACGAAGGTCGCTGCGTGGTACACGTCGTCGTCGCCGAAGGCGAAGCGCGGGATGGGGATCTCGCGCGCCAGCGCGGTGACCATGGACACGGTGCGCGCGGCGACGGTTTCCGCGAGCTCGCGCGCGAGCGCGTGGTCGGCGTGTAGGTTGAGGCTCAGGCTGCCGCCGCCGTCCGGCAGCGTGACGCTGGACCACTCTGGCAGCACCGGCAGCACGTCGGCGGCCTTGCGCGCCTCGCCCAGCGCGCCGAGCAGCGGGCGGTACTCCGGGTCGAGCTCCGGGGTGGCCGTGTTCGCCGGCAGGCGCCGCGGCGCGAGCTCGGCGCTCAGCCAGTCGAGCACGTTGCGCTCCGTGAGCCGCCGCTTCTCTCCGGGCACGTCGCCGCCATCCTGATCGGCTAGCGGCAGATCGAAGCGCCAGCGCGCGAGTACGTTGCGCAGCGCGCTCGTGTTCGCGCGCTCCGCGTCCGTCTCCTCCAGGCCCACGCGGTGGCGCTCGACCAGGATCTGCAGCAGCGTGAGGAACGCCGTGCTCACGCGCCCGCGGTCCACGAGCAGAGTCGCGCCCGCTGCACGCGCTCCGGGCCCCACGCCGCTGCCGAGCGGTCGCGGCAGCTCCTGCAAGATGCCGGAGCGCAACGGCTCGAGCCCCGGGCGCACTTGCAGCGGCCGCCCCGGCTGCTGCCGCCGTACGACGCCGCCCCCGATCGGCAAGTAACCGAACATGACCGTCCGGCGCCGGCCGGCACCGTCGCGCGCCGATAGCGTGTGCAGCGGCGCTGACTCCTCCACGGCGAGCACGCCGCCGTCCCGCGGTGACACGCGCGGCGTGCGCGGATCGAGCCGCTCGTCCACCGGGCGCCAGCCGAGCGCCGTGCCATCCGCCACCAGCCAGCCATGGGCGACGGCGTCGATCCGCCGGCGCACCGCGACACAGCCCGAACGGATGCGCTGGGCGTCGAACGCCGGCGCGCCGAGGTGATCGCAGACCACCTCCGCGCTCACCAGGTTGAACGCGCCGTGCACCGCCTGGCGCAGGCTCACGTGGTCCTTGTAGCCGCCGAAGAAATCGCGCCGCCGCCACGCCGTGCGCTCCTCCAGGTTCAGCCGGCCGTTGCTCAGGTCGTCGCGGAAGCGCGCGATGAACTCGTCGTCCAGATACTGGTGCAGGCCGGCGTTGCCGTCCGGCGCGTACCAGGGCGCGACGAGCCGCGCGGCGTGCTGCGGGACCACGGCGCGCGCGCGTCGGGCGACCGCTACCACAGGTTCCCCGCCCCCTGCGTGTACGTGGAGGCGACCACGGTCGTCGCCTGCAGCACGTCACACTTCACCACGCCCGTGAACTTTGACAGGCCCGCGTCCACCGAGACCTGCGCCGCGCTCACCTTGACCTCGGCCGCGTTGACCTCGGTGTTGCCGCTGGACTGTACGGTGACCTTCGAGCTCGTCACCGTGATGCTCGTGCCCTGCACGTCGACCTTGGCCTCACCCCCGCGCTGATCGGACAGCGTGAACACGTTGCCCGCGGGGGTCTCGATGGTGACCGTGGGCTGGCCGGCGTCGTCGCAGGTGATGCGCGTACCAGCGGGCGTGACCACGCTGAAGCGATCCTCCACCGGCGCCTGCTCCGTTTCGGGCTGCGCCGCGCCCGTCCACAGCGCGCCCAGCACGATGGGCAGCTCCGGCGACACGAAGGCGATCACCACCAAGGCGTCCCGCTTGGGCAAGAGCTGCACGCCGTAACCGGCGCCCGCCGATAGGGTCGACACCGACGCCCAGAGCTCCACGGCGAGGCTCGCCAGGCGCACGCGCACGCGCCCGCGGCTCTCCGGATCGGCCGTGTCGGTGACCGTGCCCAGGCACAGCCCGGCAGCGTGGGCCAAGAGGTGCGGAGCGGTCGCGCCGTTCAAGCACTGCCTCCCGTGGCGAGCCCGCCGCGCGCGAGCCGCACCAGCGTGCGATAGCCGTGCGCCTGATCGAAGCGGTGCACGCACGAGGCGACGCTGTAGTCCCCGCCGAAGCGGGAAGGCACCCCGGCGAGCCGCACGCCCGCGCCGGGTCGCAGCTGCGGGTTGCCATCACAGGTCAGTTCACCGCTGACGAACTGGGCGCCGCGCCGTGCAAGCATCGCCTGGGCCTGCGCGTCGCCTTGCGCCTGGCTGGACACCGCCGGCTGGAGCGCGTGATCCCCCGCGTCCCAGCCGATGCGGTTCAGCTCGGCGACGGCAGAGGCGCCGACGGGCGCCGGATCCAGCGCCGAGGCGGAGGCGCTGACGGCGCGCCCCTGCGCCACGTCGTAGCCGTGCGCCGACATGCTCGTCGCCTGGCGTGCCAGATCCGCGCTCAAGCGCACGCGCTGAGCGTTGCTGCGCGCGTCGAGCGCGATGGGCGACGCCGCCGGCTCCGGCGCCTTCGCCGTGAGCACTCCGGATACGAGCCGCGGCGCGAGAGCGCGAGCCGCGAGCACGCGCCGCAAAAATGCCAGGTCCGACTCGCCGAGCTGATGCCAGGTGCCCTGCAGCCCGAGGTCGCAGTCGGCGCTCAAGCCGTGATCGCTCGCCACCTGCCGCACCACGTCCGCGAGCGTCGCGTTCTCGAACACGCGGCTGTGGCGAGCCTTGGCCAGGCGGTGCAAGCGATCCTCCGCCAGCGCCACGAGCTGCGGCGCGCCTTGCCCGAGCACGGCTTCGAGCGCGGTGCACTCGCCGCTGAACACCGAGACCGGCGCGGAGCTCGAGCCCATCAACACCTCTACGCTGTCGCCGAGCTTCAGGTCGTCGAAGGCGAACGGGCGCGGCGCGTCCGGCCCCGAGACGTCCACCACGCGCAGCTCCAGCCGGTCCATGCCCTCCGCTGGCAACACCACGGTCAAGTCGAGCAGCGCTTCGCCGAAGCGAGCGTCCTCCTGGCCCGCCCAGCGCACGACGGGCCGCGCCGCGATGAACTCCGGCTCGGGCATTCAGTCCACCACCTGACGCTCGCGGCGCTCCGCGCGTTGCTCTTCTTGCGCGAGCTGCGCCAGCACATCCGCCGGGTCATCGCTCGCCGGCGGCGACACGGCGGGCGGCGCGTCCTGCACCTGGACGTCGAGGTTCTCGATGATGATGGGCATGGGCTACAACGACCTCCCGCCGGCGCGCAGGCTCACGCCCGGCGTGAACGCGCCGTCGATGCTGGTGCCGAGGCTCGCCGAGGCCCCGAACTGGAAGCCGGCCGCCGCCGACGGCGGGGGCGGCGCGGGCGGCACCTGCAAGCCCACGCGGAGCGAGGTCCCGCCGCTCACGCCGACGCCCGCGCTCACCCCGATACCGCCCGTGATACCGGCGCTGGCGCCGGCTCCCACTGCGAAGCGCGGGTTCTCGATGCCGTTGTAGAGAGCGGTGTTGCGCCACTCCTTGGGGTCGCCCCCGGCGTTGCGCTGCGCTTCCGGCACGCTGCTGGCCGGCGCGGCGGGCGTGAACTTGGGCTCGGTGCGCGCCGCGTCGCGCGCCGCGTTGGTCGTGAACTGAAAGTCGTCCTCGGTCAGCTGCAGCGCGAGCGTGGCGCGCAGCGGCGTACCTTCCGGCGAGAAGAAGTCGAGCGTCTCGTTGTACGTGGTGATCATGCCGTCGAACGCGAACGCGCCCCAGGCGAAGCGCAGGCGCGCGGGAGCGAGCTTCTTGCCGTTCTTCTCCACCGGCTTCATGAACGCCTCCGCCACCGCCTTGGTGCGCAGCCGCACGTCGCTGCCCGCGGCGATGTTGGGCGCGGCCACGGTGCTGTCGAACATCAGCTCGACGTTCAGCGTGGAGCTGCTCTTGTCCACGTATTGCACCGTCTTCTGCGCGCCCGGCGCGGGCCGCGTGTCCGCCTTGAGTTGATTGCTGAGCGCTATCTTCAAGGAGGACGGGTTGAACTGCACCTCGATCTGGCGATGGGTCTGCAGGGTGCTGCCGTCGTACGGGATCAGCTGGGCTTTGACGAGCTCGGGGCTAGGCATGGTCTCTTCTTCCGTCTCGGGAGGTCACGGCTGGATGGGCGCGGCGCGCCGCACCAGCATCAAGCCTTCGTGCGTCAGCTGCAGCTCCTCCACCGCCACGTCCTTGGCGGTGGAGCTCAGGTCAGCGCCCTTGAAGCGCGTCGGCAAGACGTTGAGCAACACCCACGTGAGCACGGGCTCGAGCGCGCGGTCGCGTGTATCGCGCACGTCGATGCGCGCGCTCATGCGGTAGCCATAGTTGGCCAGGCGCGTCACCGTGTCAAACCAGACGAAGGCGTCGTTCACCGTCGTCATGCCGCGCTTGAGCGTGACCTGCGCGAACGTGGTGGCGCCCACGCGGATGAGCTCGCCCCAGTTGCGCCCGCCCTCCTGGATCTTCTTGGGCTGCATCGTCGCCTCCAGCCCCGTCACTTCGCTGAAGGCGGCGCCGCATACGGCCCCGTCCACGCTCTTGCTCGCCAGCTGCTCCGGGTCCTGCTCCGTGTCGGAGAACAGGTGCACCGCGAAGCGGAAGGGAACGAACTCCGCCGGGATCCCCTCGCGCGAGCTGCTGTCGGACTCAGCCATGGGTGAGCTCCACGCCCGAACGTTCGCGCGTATGCACGAACGAGAGCACGATCCGGTCGATCGGGTAGGCTGGCGCGAGCGCGATGTCCCAGGCCACGGCGCTCTCGCCGAGCTCACGCCGCGTCAGCGTGAAGGAGGCGTCCGCCGTCTTTCCTCGCAGCGCGCCCGCCTGGTGCAGCCCGGTGAAGAAGCGCTCCAGGCCGATCTCGAGCCGCGGATCGTCCGGGTCGACCACGAACACCAGGCGCTCGCCGAAGCGGGTCAAGCGCCGGCGCAGGTCCCCGATGAAGCGGACCAGCTCGGCCGAGTCCGCCCACTCCGAGGCCCGGCAGCGTTCGTCATCCAGCTGCAGCTGGCCATCCAGCGTCAACAGCACACCGAGCGCGTGCTCTTCGCGCAAACGCGCGGCCTGCAGCGCCCCGAGCGCGGGGAACGGCACGGCGTCGCTCAGCAGCGGCTCGCCCGCCACCGAGCGCCAGGCCCCGCGCTCGCGCGCGCTCTTGCTGATGGCGCCGGCGACGACGGCGCACGGGCTCGCCAGAAGGCTGCGCGCGGAGCGCAAGTAGGGCCAGAGCGGCTGCACCCGCGTTGCGACGGCGCCGGGCAGCCCCGCCAGCTGCTCGAGCGCGTCGCGGCTGGGCGTGAGCGCCGCCGCGCCGTCCTCCAGCTCCGGCGGCGGCGCCATCAGCAGCTGCACATCGGGGCGGATCGCCGCCAGGAAGCCCGCCAGGCGCGCGAGCACGGTGCCGTGCGGCCAGGGCTCGTCCGCCACGGGCTCCGCGGGCTCGGGCGGCGCGACCTGCACATCACCGCCCGCGCACGGCAGAAAGCGCGGCTCCGCGGGCGGCGGCTCGAAGCCGGCGAGCAGCGCCGTTCGCGCTGGCACCTGCAAGCGCTCGAGGTCGGGCACGAGCAGCAAGGCCACCTCCGGGCATGCCGCCACGAGCTCCGCGCCGGTGAGCTCTTCCAGGTCCTCGCGCAGCGTGCGCTGCGGGCGCGGCAAGAACGCGGCGCGGCCCTCGTCCTCCGGCACCACCACCACCCAGGCTCGGCGCCCGCCGGCGTGGAAGAAGTCTTCGACCGCGGTGGTGAGCCAAGCGCGCTCCCCGGCGAGGCGGCTCGTGCGCTGGCAGGCAGTGGTCGCGGCGTCCGGGAACAGGCGTCGCAGCTCCGCGGGCGAGCCGACGGGCAACGGCAGGTGATACAGCCCGCTCACGCGCAGCCGGTTCACACGCCCCGTCGGCACCTCCCCCCGGCTCACGTAGCGATCGAGCGCCGAGAGCACGCGCTGAAAGCCGATCGCGCCCAGCCGCTGCCGCGTCAAGCGCAGCTCCTCGCTGCTCGCCGCCAGGCGCTCCGGCCTGGCGCCGCCCGGAGCGTGGCCGACGAAGAATGCCTCGAGCTCACCCGCCGGCGCCACGGCAGCGGGTGAAGGCTCGAGCACGATACGTCGCGTCGCGAGGTTCATACGATCGCTCCAGCCTGTCGGGGGCCGCGCCGGTGAGCTCCCGCTCAGTCCTGCTCCAAGGATTCGACGGACAACACGAACTCTTCGATCGCCACGTCCCCGCCGCCCTTGGCGGCGAGGCTGGGGCCCGTCCACTTGAGCGGCATCGCCCCGCGCAACGTCCAGGTCACCACCACGTCGCGACGCGTCTCGTTCAACAGCTTGACCTGCACCGTGCGCTTGGCCAGGCCAATGTCTCCGGCGCGCACGCGGTCGATCCACTCGTACAGGTTGGACGCGCCGATCACGCCGCGCTTGAGCGTGACATCGCCGGCCTTGACGACTCCGGGGATCTTGCGCACGTAGTTCACCGGGTCGTTGCCGGCGCGGTACTCGGCGACCGTGACCTCCATGTTCAGGCCGGAGACTTCGCTGAAGCCGGCGATGACTTCTTTGCCCTGACCGGGCTCGAGCTCGACCAGGAAGTTGAATGCGGCGTACGGGGTATCGCGAAACGTAGGCATGGCTGTTCCAGTGTTGATGAGAAGAGACGTCGGCGGCGGGCGGGCGCGGGGCCTCCCGCAGCTGCCCGGGGAAGGTCAGGCGTCGGCGGTCTTTTGCCCGATGCGGAAGACCACGAACTCCGCCGGGCGCAGCGGCGCGACGCCGATCACGCACACCAGCCTGCCGTTGTCGAGGTCGTTCTGCGTCATGGTCGAACGATCGCAACGCACGAAGTACGCCTGCTTCGGGTCGCCGCCCAGGAGGTGTCCCAGGCGCCACTCGTTGTACAAGAAGCTGTCCACCGTGGCGCGCACGTTGGCCCACAGCTGCTCGCCGTTCGGTTCGAACACCACCCACTGCGTGGCCTTCTCGATCGAGCGCTCCAGGAACAGGAAGTAGCGCCGCACGTTGACGTACTTCCACTCCGGGTCGGAGGAGAGCGTGCGGCCGCCCCACACGCGCAGCCCGCGGCCGGGGAACGCGCGCAAGCAGTTGATGCCGTCCGGGTTCAGCAGCTCCTGCTGGAAGCGGTTGATCTCCGTCTCGAAGCGCAGGGCCCCGACCACGACCTCATTGGCGGGCGCCTTGTGCACGCCGCGATCCACGTCGGTGAAGGCGTACACGCCCGCGATGAAGCCGGACGGCGGCGTCACGATCTCCGGCGAGGCGCCGGTCGGGTCCGCCGTGACGATCCAGGGGTAGTACAGCGCCAGCCGCGAGTCGTCGAAGCTGCTGCGGAAGGCGCGCACCTCGCTGATCGACATGCCCGCCTCCGAGTCCACGATGCCCATGCGGTAGCGCGTCTTGCGCACGTGCTTCTGCAGCTCCATCACCACCGCGCTGTGTGCGCTGCGCTCCAGCGTCGCGGCGAACGGGGTCGCCACGATCGAGATGTCCTCCACGTCCTCCAGCGCCGCGAGGCCCGTCGAGCCCTTGATCGGGTCGATCTCGCCCGCGTAGTCGGCGGCCACGGGCGCTTCCCCGTCCGTGCCGCCGCCCAGCGTGCAGAAGAAGCGAGTGCCATCCAAGGAGGCGACCGGCGGGAACAGCTCGACCAGGGCTTGATACACCTGGGCCGCCGTGGCGCCCTCGCTGATCGCAGCGGCGACGGGCGAGCTCAGGCGGTCGCTGCGCCGTGCGGGCAGCGCGGCGAGCTTGCTCGCGAGCGAGCTCTCGCCCGCCGGCGCGGTGGAAATCCCCGGGTACGTGAACACGACCTCGCCGCTGGCCCCGCCGTTCAACACGTCCAGGTCGAAGGTGCGGTTGACGATCAGGAACTGGCCGATGTCCGCGGCGGCGCCGAGCGCCGACAGGTTGATGGTGACGGGTGCGCCCAGGCCCGGTGTGAGCGGCGCCGCCAGTGCGCGAAACTCCGTGCCCGCGGCGTTCAACGTGCCGCGCAGCGTGGTGACCCCGGGCGGCCAGGAGACACCGAGTGCCTCGAGGCCGCTCAGCGGCGCGCTCAGGCTCAACGTCGCCGCCGTGCCATCTGCCAGGTCGCCGGACGCGGGCCGCTTGGCGACGACCTGAACCAGGCGATGGTTCGGGGGCAAGCCCGCGATCGTCAGCGTCAAACCCACCGGCTGTACGTCGTCGACCACCTCGCCGTCCTTGACGATGAGGATCTTGGTGCCCTCCACCGTGTAGGTCGCGCCGGTCAACGTGACCAGCGCGCGGATGGACAACGAATCCGCCGCGACCACGCCGGCCACGGCCGGCGCGGCGGCGAAAGCAGAGCCGGGTACGCCGTCCGCCACCAGCAACACGACGGCTCCGGGAGCGGGCGCCGCGACGCTCTCGCTCTTGATCAGGTTCTCGCTGTCGCGCCAGCGCTGCTCCAAGGTCACGTTGCCGTAGCGCCCCGGGAAGCGCGCGCGGAACGTGACGCGCCCGCTCGTGTCCGTCTTGCTGGCGCGCGCGGCGCTGCTGTCGTCACCGCTGGTTCCGCTCTGGTTCACGCCTTTGACCACGCGCGTGACGAACAGCTGCTTGCCGCCGTTGTCGAAGAAGCCGCGCGCGCCGATCGCCGTATGGTTCGGCTGCTCGGCGCCGGCGTACGACAGGCTCGCTGCGTCCCCGAAGACCCGCGTGAACTCTTCGAACGAGGTGATGACCTCGGGCACGCCGCGCAGCGGTCCGAAGCGCGTCGGTCCGACGAGCGCGGCCACGCTGGTGCCGACGCCCTCAATGGACTTGGCGCGAAAGCTGGTTTCTTCGACGAAAACACCGGGAGCAAGGTATTCGGGCATGATCGGTAAATCCCTCGGAGGGCGGTTCGGAGTCAGGGTTCGAGGATCAGCGCGGTCGCCGGCGCGGGTTGCCCGGCGGAGACGAGCCGCCGGACGATGCCGGGTGTGATGCTGAAGCTGAGCGATTCTTGCGCGGCGCCGGCGCTGTCGAGCGGCCGCATGCGCGCGGGGGCGAGCTCGTCCGGGTTCACCGGCTCTGGCTCTGCGCCGGGCTCGAGCGCGGCGCCGGCGGCCACCCGTAGCGTGGCAGCGTAGGCGGCGACGCCAGCAGGCAGCGGCGGCAAGCGCTGCGGCGCGATCATGACGTCGCCGTGCTGATCGGCTTGCGCGCGGAACTCGCGCGGCCCGCCCGGCGGCACCGTGACGCTGAGTGTGAACAGTGCCCAGGGCACGACGCGACCGTCGGGCGCGCGGCAGCTCGCGATCAGCGTGGCGTCGCCGCCGTGGCGCGGCGTGGACGCCGGCGTGCGATACAAGGGGACGCTGAGCTGCGCGCGCCGCACCAGCTCCAGCTTGAAGCGCCGGGGCACGAAGGCCGACCAGCGCCCGCTCGCGTCCTTGCCGCCCGCGACGCCGGCAACCTCGAAGGCGGCGAGCGCCGGCGCGTCGAGAGCGGCCTCGCTCGGCGCGCCCGCGACGATCGCCGCCTCCTCGAAGCTGAAGGCGAGGCCGCCGGCGCGCTCGAACACGCGCAGGCCGCGCGGCAGCGCGTCGAAGCGCGCGGGCACCCGCTCGCGGACGCCGAGCAAGGGGCGCGCATCGGGCCCCAGGTCCCCCGTGTTGCCATCCGCCCAGCG
Organism: Polyangiaceae bacterium; assembly: GCA_035760985.1. Lineage (GTDB taxonomy): Bacteria > Myxococcota_A > Polyangia > Polyangiales > Polyangiaceae > SZUA-265. The sequence goes on along the minus strand of DASTRX010000234.1, from coordinate 4,847 downwards.
CAGGGAAGAAAGGCCATGAACGATCAGGCTCTCCATCGCTGCGCTCAATGTCCGGCCTCGAACGGGAAGGCGCGCGTCACTACCGGCGGACCCGCGGGCTCCTCCGGCAACCCCAAGCGCAGCGTCTTCGCAACGTACGCGGAAGACAGCGTGTACTTGATCGGCAGCCCATCCCAGATTTTGAAGAGGTCTTCGGTGGGCAATTCCTCCGGCAAGATCTGCACGCGGTCGCGCTCGCTCCAGTCCCGATCCAGGTCACCCAGGTCGCCCAGGCCGAGCTCGGTGATCGACGCGAGCTGTTGCATGCCCCAGGCGTGCAGCTCGAGCTCCGCGGCGGCATTGGCACCCCAGCTGACCAGCAGGAAATGGAGGTTGAGCGGCAGCTCGCGCTGATGCGGCTGCAAGCTGCTCGCCCCGGACGGCGGCAGCCAGCGGTTGCGCCCTGTCGCGTCGACGACGATGCGGTACAGGTAGAGGCCGAGCGTGTTGCCGAACGAGGTCGTCGTCTTCAGCTCCGTCGAGCCGACCACTTGCACCTTACCGTTCACCGGTGCTCCCGATAGCGCGGCGGGGAAGTCGCGCTTCAACAGGTTCTCGATGCCGGCCATCACTGCCATTACTGCGCGATACGAAGACATCCCGAGCCGATCCCGAGTACACCGTCTGCCGGAGCGCGCCCCTCGCGGCGCCGGCCCCCACCTAGACGGCCACTCGGCGAGCGCCTCAGACCCCAAAATGCATCGCGGTTGACGAATTTCGAGCGCTTGCTGAAGCGAGCGTGTGTGAACGTTTGCGAACGTTAGCTAAGCAGCGGCGGAGTCGTGTGATGGGCATCTGCTGGTGAGCTCGGAGCCGCGCGGCGCCGAGCCCCTCCAGGAGTTTTCCACGCGCGGCGCGCTGGGCTCGTGATCGTTGCACCCGTGGTTGGCGCTGCCCGCTGCGCTCCTCCGGTAAGGGTGGCGGTCGAGCGGGCGGACGGCGTCGCCCAGGGGCGAGCTCGCCCGGACGAACTACCCGGCGCGAAACGTTGCCGATCTACGGAGCGGGCCGATTCGAGACCATCGAGCCTGAGCCTTCGTGCCGGCTCGCTCCGCGGCGGGCGGAGAAGCGGGGCTCGGCACCGTGCGTCGCGCGGAGACATCAGGAGGGCCCTCCTGGCGTCGCAGAGCGCCGCGCGGCGCCGAGCCCTCCAGCGCCCTCCGCGCAGAAGAGCGGGCTGCCAGCGCTCAGCGCTCGAGCAGGGCGGGATTCATCGGGTCGAGGGCGTCGGGCGCTGGGGGCGTTTTCGTGCCGGTGAGCGGCGGCGTGGCGCGCCGCAGGCGTGCGCGCGGCGGCGCAGCAGCGCGCGCTGGCTGGTGCGCGGGCGGGCGCGGGGCGAGCTCGATCTCGGCCGGAGGTGACGGGGGCGCCACGACAGTGGGCGGCGGCTCCGCTGCGACGACAGTCGGCGGGGGCGGAGTAGGGGCAGCCGTCAGCACCGGCGAAGCCGCCTGAGGTTCGGTGACGGGAGAGCGCCGCGCGGCGAGCGCGGCAGCGATCAGCGCGCCCGCCGCCACGACTCCGAGTACGAGCGCGCGGCGGCGCTGCGGCGCGCGCGTGCTCGGCTCGTGTCGCGACTCTGCCGGCGCATCGCGCTCGAGCGCACGCGCCAGCTCGGCGACGCTCGCGAAGCGCCGCGCTGGATCTTTCTCCAGGCAACGCCGCACCACGGCGGCCAGGGCCTCCGGCGCCTCGGGGCAGCTGGCGCGCAGATCGGCGGGCTCCGCTGCGGCGATCTTGGCGCCGATGGCCAGAAAGCTGTCCGCCTGGAACGGCGGTCGCCCGGTGAGCAGCTCGTGGAGCACGACCCCCAGCGACCAGATGTCCGTGCGCGCGTCGACGCTCTTCGGATCGTGCAGCTGCTCCGGCGACATGTACAGCGGCGAGCCCAGGATGGCGCCGGGCCCGGTCAGGCTGGCGTCGGCGCTCGTCGCGGCCGCGGCGTCGCTGGCGGGCGAGAGCTTGGAGATGCCGAAGTCGAGCACCTTGATCAGCGGCGAGCCGTCGCGGCGCGCGGTCAGGAACAGGTTGGAGGGCTTGAGATCGCGATGCACGATGCCGAGCGCGTGGGCCTCGGCGATCGCCGAGGCCGCCTGGAGCACGTAGTCCACCGCGACCGCGACGGGCAGCCGCGCCTGTTCGCGCAGCAGCTGCGCCAGGTCCTTGCCGGACAGGTACTCCATGACGATGAAGGGCGCGCCGTCGTCGAGCGTGCCCACGTCCAGCACGCGGGCGCTGTGCTCGCTCTCCAGCCGCGATGCCGCTCGCGCCTCGCGCGTCAGGCGCGCCATGCCGTCCGCGCTCGGTGCGTCCTCGGTCGCGCGCAGCAGCTTGATGGCCACGTTGCGCTCCAGCGCCTCGTGCCGTGCCAGGAGCACGATGCCCATGCCACCGCTGCCCAGAGCCCGCGAGACGCGGTACTTGCCGGCGATCAAGGAGCCCGGCTCGGCGTGAGCACCGGGCAGGGCCGGCGAGGTGTTCGCGCGGGATGCAGCCAGCAGCGCGCCGAGCTCGCGCTCCACCTCGGCGGCGGTGCCGGGACGACGGCTCGCCTCCTTGGCGAGCAGGCGCGCGATCAGCGCCTCGAGCGCGGGTGGAACGCCGGGCGCGAGCTCGCGCACGGCCGGGGGTTGCCCGAGCAGACTCTCGAGCAGCACGCCTTCGGTGTCCGCCGCGGCGAACGGAGCGCGGCCGGTGAGGCACTCGAACAGCACGGCACCGAGCGCGAACAGGTCGCCGCGCGCGTCCGGCGCGGCACCGCCGCGCACCTGCTCCGGCGCCAGATAGCCGGGCGTGCCCACGAGCGCGCCGCTGTGCGTGACCGCCAGGGCGTGCGCGGCGCGAGCGAGCCCAAAATCCAGCAGCTTGATGCTGAGCGAGGCGCTCTGCTCCAGGAAGATGTTGGCGGGCTTGAGATCGCGGTGCACGAGCCCGTGCGCGTGGGCGGCGGCGAGCGCGGCGGCCACCCCCTGTCCGACGCGGGTCGCGTCGTCGCTGCTCAGCGGACCCTGCGCCAGCCGCTCCGCGAGCGTCAGCCCGACGAGCCGCTCCATCGCGAGATAGCACTCGCCGTCGGCGCTGCGGCCATGGGCGACGTGAGCGACGATGCCCGGGTGCGAGAGCAGCGAGAGCGCGCTGGCCTCGCGCTCGAAGCGCGCCTGCGCGGCGTCATCAGCTGCAGTTGCCTGGCGCAACAGCTTGAGCGCGACGCTGCGCTCGCCCTCGCGGTCCCAGGCCTCGTACACGACGCCCATGCCGCCCTCGCCGATCACGGCGCCGAGCTCGAAGCGATCCGCGATCCGTCGCGGTTCGGCGCTGAGCGCCAGCAAGCGCTGGAGCTGCGCGTCGTCCACGAAGCCCTCGGGGCCACGGCGCGCGGGGCTCATGGCGCGCCGCCGAGCAGGGCGCGCGCTTCGGCCGCCAGCTCCTCCTCGGAGCCGGTGATCTCGCGCAACTGTTCGAGCAGCAAGCGCCGGAACTCGCGCCGCGCGAAGGCCAGATAATTGGTCACGTCGCTGACCTTGATGCCCAGCTCGCCCGCGAGCTGGGCGTACGAGGGGCGTTCGGCGCTGTCCTCCTCCAGCACGTAGCGCTGAAACACCTGGAACGTGAGCTGCTTGCCGCTCTGCTCGCAGCGCTCGCGCAGCGCAGCGACCGCCATGCCCACCAGCTGTCGAGTCCACTCCCGGTCGAAGTAGCTCTCGATCGTGTCGGGCGAGGGCGGCACGAGGCTCTCGAGCTCGCGCTCCGCGGCGGGAAAGTCGAGGCTGAGCGTCACCACGCCACCGCCGCGCTTCTGGCGCTGGCGGCTCTCCGCGTCCTTCAGCACGTGCCGATCCAGGCACAGCTTCAGGTACGTGCGGAACAGCGCCCGGCCCGGATCGTAGCTGGAGAACATGCGCTGTTCCAGCGCGCGCGCGAAGAAGCCCTGGGTCAGATCCGCCGCCTGCTCATCGGGCAGGCGCCAGCGGACGCGCAGGTGCTTGTAGACGGGTTTCCAGTAGACCCGCACCAGCCGCTCGAACGCACGGGCCCGTTCCACCGGGTCGTCGCTGCCCACCGCGATCACGGCCGACCGGCGAGTCGCAGGAAAAAACCCACGCGGGGCTCCGGGCGAAAAATCCTCCGCCACGTTTAAAGGAGCACGGGGGGCGTGCGGAATAGGGCCATCGACGAGCCGAGGCTACCACGAGCCGCCCCGGGACGGGAGCTCGACCCGCGCCTCGGCCCTGGAGAGACAACATGAAAAAAGCCATCTTCTTCGCCTTTGCCCTGCTCCTGCCCGCGTGCCACGAAGAGCCGACGATGAGCTTCGGGATCCACCTGAAGTACCAAGACAGCAGCTCACCGTCCCCGACGGTGAACGAGGATTGCCACGCGCCGGGCAGCTACGGCGTAGGTTCCGGCGCATCGATCGACAACTGGGAGATCGGAGAGCCCCCGCCGCACCTGTTCCTGGAGGTCAACCCCGACGCCGAGCGCGACGTGTACAACGTGCGCGTCTTCAGCTCGCTCATGCGCGACGAGGACGCCGTCTGGTGGACGCCGGACGAGCTGTTCGCGGAGCGAACCTACGACCGCGCCTTCGGCGACAGCGGCGGACAGGACTCCTTCGTGGTCGACTTCGATGGGGAGCAGTATACGGTCGAGGTGCAGGGACTTTCCCCCGCCGCCGCATGCCCCTGAACCGACTCGCCCGCCCGTCTCTCCGCGCTCTCCGCGCTTCGCTCGTCGCCGTGGCGCTCTGTGCAGCGCGGCTCGCTGGGGCCGCGGAGAGCGACGCCGCGGAGAGCGACGCCGCGGAGAGC
>DASTRX010000233.1:0-71431 GCA_035760985.1 Polyangiaceae bacterium | reverse complement strand
CAGCCGCTGCGAGACCGCACATCCGCACATCTGCGGGACCGGAGCTGTATGACGGACGATCTCGCTCGAGCACGGGTGCTTGATATCGCCGGCGCCGGCTTTGCTGCCGCCCTGTGGAGTACCATTCACCAGAGCTTTGCGCTCGAACGCTGGGTGGCCCAGAACAAGGTCGGTTCGTGCTACGTCGTGTGCAAGACGCCGCTCGAGAACGTGCGAATCACGACCTTCTTTGCGGGTGAGCACGAGGTGCGGATCATTGACCCGCGCCGTGTCGAACTCGTCGAGACCCATGGCTGTCGTGTGACGTCGGTGTCCCTGAATTCACGCTGAGCTCACGGCAGGTTCCTGAAGATGGCAAACGCCAGTTCCAACTCCCCCGCGGTTCGAATTGGTCGCAATCCCGTCCACCCTGTTTGAGGCCCCCGCGGCGGGGGCTCTGCACCATGCGCCCGAAATCATTCCGGTTGCGCGCTCGCCAAGTCGGCGCGCTTCTGCGCCTCCACGAATGCGATAAATTCGAACCCGCGGTCCGCGAGCAGTACCGTATCCGCTGCTGGCATTCGCGGCAAATCACGCTCTCGGGGCATCGGCGCGGACGGAATGGTGGAGGGTTTGTACTCCAACGGTCGCGCCAGGTCCGTCGGGCAGCTGCAGGTCGCCGGGTTCCGCGCGCCGGAAGGTCATCACCGCGGCGGACGACCTGCTCTCGCAGCTTGCAGCTGGGGCGCTGGGCTCGCCCCTCGGCACAGTGAGCGACGCCATCCGAGTCAGCGGTTCTCGTACGTGTACCTGGCCGCGAGTGCGTGCACGGCCTGGGCCGAGAGCTCAGGGTGCTTGCGCTTGAAGTCGGTGAAGGCGAGCTCGTGCATCTCGCGCAGATCGGCTGCGACATCGGCGGCGTTCGTGCTCGCGAACTCTCCTTCCAGGGTACGCAAGATGGGCGCCAGCTGGGCTGCCGCCTGCGCTCCAAAGCGTTCGCCCAGGGCAGCCTCACGATCGTAGCCCAGCGCAGGGATCGGCCCGACCCAAATCACGAGCGCCTCGCTGATCTGCACGGCGTCGTTCGCGTCTATCTTTTCCATAGCAAAATCTCCGCTCCAGTTCTGGGGTCGACCGCAAGGGCGATCGGGCAAGACTCTTCAACCTCACGTTCCTGGTCCCCGCAGAACGCCGCTGGTCCCGCCGCTACGCGGGCCAGAACGAGCTCATCGATCATGTTCTGGTGTATGCAAGCACGATGCCCTACCAGGACGGGCGATTCCTGGGCCCGGAGGTGGAGATTCAGAACGAGGACGCGCCGGTACGCTGAAAGCGACGCCGCCGACAATGATGAACTCCACCTCCTGCATGGCCAACGATTGGATGAGATCAGCGACTGCCATGCTGGGGCTTCGGGCTCGCGGAGAGCGGCATATGGAGGTCAAAGGTGGCCGCGACGGAGATGGGCTTGCCGGACCGCCCACAGCACGCACGCGCCCAGCACCGTCTACCAGGGTGCATTGCCCCAGCGCTCATACCAGGTCTGCCCTTCCAGCAGCGAAATGCGTCCAGTGATGGCCGCCTCGCCGCTCACCGCTGAAGCGATGACGTTGCCGTCCGGCGCGATCACTGCGCTGATGCCCGTGGTGGTGGCGCACACTAGAGAGCGTCTCTGCTCGATTGCGCGCAGTTGGGCCAACGCCAGTGAAATGCCGGCTCCGTACTCCCGTCAAACCAGGCGTCGCTGGCGAGGTTCACGAGCCAGCGCGCGTCGCCGCTGCTCATTGACTCGCGTACGGCCGCCTCGGATGCGGCTTCGAAGCAGACGAGGGCGCCTACTTCGTGCCCGGCAACCGGCAGGATTGCCGAGGAGTTGCCAGGCTGAAAGGCGCGAGCGCCGTTGCGAGCCGTGTCGGCGGCCTCGAGCTCGCTCGCGCCAGTGACGCGCTGATAGGCGGCCGGCAGCCAGTAGGCGACGAGGGCGACGGTGAGCGCGCCACAGAACCAGCCCAGGGCCAGGCGGCGGCGCAGCGGTTGTCCTTGGAAGGCCATTGGCGCCCGCAGCGCGTTCGAGTGCGGTGTTAGCCGGATGGCGGGCGATTCCTGACGAGCCACAGCGTGCCCACGGTTCCGAGCCCCAAAACGGCCAGGACGGCCGAAAAGGTCAGCCGGCGACCGCGGGAGGGCGCGCCGTAAAGGTCCGCGGCCGCGAGCAGCTCGTCGTCACTGAGCTCCACTCGACCGCCATGCGCGGGATCGAGCGGGTCGGGATACATGACCGACTCGACCGCCACCCGCGGAGCGCTGCGGCAGATCGGCACGGGAGAGCCCTGCTGGTCGGTGCGCTCGAGCAGCGTCGTGGCGCCGCAGCTGTGGTCCAGGCCGAGCAGGTGCCCCAGCTCGTGCAACAGCACTGCATCCAGTGATCGGGGCGGGAGCGCTCGCCAGTCGAAATCGACGGCGTTCACTTCGATGTCGGCTTCGAGGATCTCCGCGTTCTCGGGCTCGCCGGCGCGGGGGCGCGTGTACAGCTGGGTGAGCGCGTGTCGGCTCGGATCGTAGCAGCCCTGAGCCGGATCATCGGGGCACCAGCGTCGCGTGCGCAGCACGACCGTGCTGCGGCCGTCTTCGCTCACCTGCAGGGGCGCGTGCGCGTCGGCGCGTACGCTGATCGTCAGCCCCGTCGCGGTGCTCCAGCGTGCGGCCGCGCGCTCGGTGGCCTCGTGCAGTGCCGCATTCAGCTCGCCGGGGGCGGGAGCCACCACGAGCTGAATGGTGCGCGCGGTCCAGCTCACGGGTCGTCCACCGGAGTCGGTGGCCATGACGTAGGCATGGGCCAATGTCGCCGAGAGCAGCAGGGCGGCTGCGCCGCTGGCCGCATGTGCGAGCCGCCCCAACATCGGCGAGTCAGGGCCGGTGCAGCTCGACCACGTAGTAGTCGATGCAGCGCGGCTGCCCAGCCAGCAGCTGAAGACAAACTTGCGACTGGCGATCGTCTGGTTCGAAACCGATGTACATCACGATCGGCGGGTAGCCGTTGGTCGGCGCGGGCAGGAACGCATCGCCGTGCTCGCCGTAAGAGCCGCTGCGCGTCTCGACCGACATCCCCCACCGGCCGGCGCAGCCGTCGACGGTGACCGCATGCGTCGCATGCACGACCTCCGAAGGAGTCTCGGAACCGAACCGCAGCCAGGGTGCCCGCTCGCCCAACTCTAGGTGGACGCCTGCCGTCACATCAACGGTATTGGGAATGCAGGATTGCGTCGGATTCTCTTCCTGGGCGACGACTTCGGTGTAGAGAACGCTGCCCGCTTCGATTTTGAAGGCGTCGGGGCAGTGTGCAATCTTCACGTCTGCATTCAGACTGAAGTCGTAGCCCGCTTCAGCGCTGTATTCGCCGACGACGTCGACCTGGATCGGCTCTGACGGGCTCAGCAAAGCAGGGCTGGAGGTCGACGCCGCAGCCGTTAGCCAAAAGGGCCAGCGGCAGCAGGACCCGGAGCTTTCGATCAATGCACCGGGCCGCCATTACAGGTCTTCGTCTCCATGGTTACGCTGACCGGCAAATTCCCACCCGCAATCGCCATGCCGGGCGCCGGATGTTCTAGGCCAAGATGGTTTGGGGGCCAGCCGTCGACGATTTCGAGCAATGCCTGGCAAGGCCGCGCGAGCGCTGGCGCCGCCGATCCGTGGCTCTGTGCCGTCACGCCTGTATTCGCGTTTTTTACGCGTTGGAGGTCGGAGCGCTGCCCACTGCTATCATTGGTAACCATTGCCCCGTTTGCCGCGGCGGGGGGACCAAAGCCAGTGCGCTTCGAGCGGCCGGTGGCGGCGCTGCGGCTCGACGGGCTTGCTCGGCGACTGGACGAGACGACACGCGCGCGCTTCGAGCGCTCGGTCGCGGAGCTTCGGTGATGGGTGCCAGCGACGCCGGCAGCGATGCGGGACGGACCGCTACCTTCACGGCTGCCGGTTCAACGGCCACCGCTCGAGCGGCAGGTGCCGTCAGCGCGGGCCGCGACGGCAACGGAATCTCGCGCTGCACTTGTCGGGGCGGCAGGGCCGAGGCATTGCGCGCCACGGGCCTGGGCATGATGAATCTCGGTCTCTTGCCGGCGGAGGCTTTGGCAGCGCCGCGCTGCATCCGCTCCTCTGAAGCTGCGTCGACGTGAGGCGAAGGCGCGATCACACATTTAGGTGGGTTGGACACTCACATGCTATGACGCTCGCAGTGAACGGCGTCGAGCCCGTTGTTGTCGCAGGCTTCGCGCTGCGCCGGAACGGAACCGACTTCGCCGCGATCACCACGAGCTCGTGTCAGTAGGGCACATCTCCCCTGAGTTCTGGCGGCGCATTGTGTTTCTCGGCGAACCGGGCGTTCCGGATCCGCCGATACGGTGCTGCCCAGCCGAAGGCCGATGACGCCGCGGCCACGGCGCCACGCGCCGCCGCCGCGTCGGTGACGTCGAGCGCGGCAATACGCAGGCGATCGCTGTGCGGCAGAAAGCAGGGCGTTGGTACCGAACCCTGCAGAACGCAAGCTTATCGATTCGAGAATCCAGCGACAGTTGCTCCCCGGGACGACCGTGCCCAGGCGGCCACCGTCGCCGCATCAGCCGCGCCTACGCCGACCACCGGCGATTGACAGCGCGCGGTCTCCAGCGCTACGCCGCTAGCTGGCGAGACAGCTCGTCCGCCGAACGAGGGAGGCAGCAGGATGGACAATACCATGACGTCGTGCCGTAAGCGCCATCGCAGCCGCTACTGGCTCTTCGGGCTGGTGGTGAGCGCGAGCATGCTACCATTACTACCGTTAGCAGCGTCCAAGGCCGAGACACCGCGGCGCGCTCCTTCAGGATGGCCTGCCCGCGCAACCCAAACGCGCGCTACTGACTGGCCGCGCGGGGGACGCGATCTCGACAATACTCGCTCCAATCCTCTCGAGCGGCGGATCAACTCGAACAACGTAGAGGGACTCGCGCCACGATGGACCCTCGCGACCCAGGGGGAGGTCTCGGCAACGCCCGCGGTCAGCGGCGGCGCCGTCTACTTTCCGGACTGGGCAGGCTACCTGACGAAGGCTGACGCCAGCACGGGCAGAGTGCTTTGGTCTCGGCGCATCTCCGAATACACCGGTGTGGAGGGGAACATCTCGCGAAGCAGCCCGGCGGTGTGGCGTGGTATTGTCTACATCGGCGATCAGGGGGGCGCGCTCGGAGCCGGTGCACGGCTCATCGCGGTCGACGCGCGAACTGGCGACCTGGTCTGGAGTCGCGTAGTGGATGCGCACCCCGCGGCACAGCTCACGCAATCACCGATCGTCTTCGACGGCGTGGTGTATCAGGGAGTTTCATCCGTGGAATTTGCGCGGGCGGGTGAGGCCGGCTACGCATGCTGCACGTTTCGCGGAAGCCTGGTGGCCGCCGACGCGCTCACGGGGCAAATCCAGTGGCAAACCTACACCGTGCCTGACAATGGGGGTCAGCCTGGCGGGTACAGCGGAGGATCGATCTGGGGCGGCACGCCCGCGATCGACCCGGTGCGGCGCCGCGTATATGTCACCACGGGCCAGAACTACGCGGTGCCCCCCGCGGCGAAGGAATGTCAGCTAGCGGGTGGCACGCCCGCCGAATGCCTATCACCCGACGATCACAAGGATTCGATCTTGGCACTCGATCTCCGTTCGGGCGCCATCGAATGGTCCGCGGGGCCGCAGTCCTTTGACGATTGGAACGGAGGCTGCATCCCCGGCTTCCCACCAGACAACTGTCCCGAGAGCCCGGGTCCTGACCATGACTTCGGCACCGGCGCTCAGCTGTTCACCATCCACGTGGGCGGGCGGCCCCAGCAAGTCGTCGGTGCGGGTCAAAAGAGCGGTCAGTACTGGCTCTTGAACGCCGAAACGGGCAACGTCCTGTGGAGCGCCGTAGTGGGTCCGGGCGGCGTCAACGGTGGCATCCAGTGGGGCACCGCCACAGACGGGCGACGTGTCTACGTAGCGGAGGCGAATTTCGAACGCAAACCACACACGCTGCTCGACGGGCGCACGATCACCTCCGGTTCCTTTGCTGCGCTCGATGCCACGACGGGCGCCATCGTGTGGCAGGTTCCCGATCCGACGGATGGAATTGACCCTGCCGCAGTCACGGTGGCGAACGGCGTGGTCTATGCAGGCTCGTTCACGGGGCGGATGTTCGCGTTGGATGCCGCCACTGGCGACATCCGTTGGCAGTTGCAAGGCCAGGGGCCGTGCGCTGCCGGGCCAGCCGTGGTGGACGGCGTGGTCTACTGGGGCAACGGCTACCCCAACCGGCTGCTGATCCCATCGCCCCCCTCCCCGAGCACATTCTACGCACTCTCCCTCGAGCCAACGCATGCCGCGCTTGCGCCGTGAGGAGAGATGTCCTCCGGCACGGGACAGCCGCGAAGGCGGTCCGTTAAAGACCGAGGAGGATGCCTTCGATCCAAGTCCAGCAAAGCAGCAGTTCGAGGCCCTGGCCGCCATTCAGATCCTGGAGCAGGCGATACTGGCGGCCCCTCTGGAAGGGGCCCTGATGAAATACGGCAACTTCTCCGGGCCCGGCGACTCGGATGCGCTGCCACGCCTGGTGCAACGGCGCAGGACGCCCATCATCCGCGATGGCGGCGGGGTATGGTCTGGGATCCACTTGGATGACGCGGCCGATGCGACCATTGCAGCGCTGGAGAGCGGACTGCGCGGAATCTACAACGTGACCGACGAGGACCCGGCGCGCGTCGCCCAGTGGCTGCCTTTCCAGGATGTGCCCACTGCTCGCGCCAGCTCAGAGCTGACGCACCTCGCGTTCGCCGTGCGAACGTGAGGTGGTGGTGCCCGCACCGACATGGCTGTTGCGGTGAGGCAGCCAGAGACGGGGCCCGTCGTCTCGATAGGCGGCACCCGGCTCCCGCAGAGCTGCGCCCGCTCGGTCTATGTCTGCCGACGAGCGCGCGTACACGATACCGAGGATGCGCGCTGACGGAGCGATGCTCGACCCGACCGGTGGGCACATCCTGGCGACGAGCGTTGCCGAGTTTCTCCGAGCCCCACTCGATCAGTGGCTTGGCTCCTTCATCTGGCTCAGCCGACATCTTGTTTGTCCATGTGCCCCCTATGTGCCCTGCCGTGCACTCAGCGCCACTTGTGCCCCGACGGACGATTTGGTTTAATTCTAGCATGGCCAGGCGTGTTTCTTTCGGGTGGGTCAGGGCCGCCAGTGCCGCATCATCTGCGCCCCCGCGGCTCGCGCGCGGCGGTCTGGGAGGCTGCAGTCTGGGGCTGATGGTTTGCGTGCTCGTGGCGTGCGGAGGCCCGACGTCGGAGTCGCCGCCGGAGCCGGAACCGGCGCCGGGATCGGACGTCGTGCACACGCCACCTCCAAACGCAGACTCGCTGCAGCGCGTGAACGTCCAGCTCTATTACGAAGGCGAGGACCTCCCACTCGCCCAGGTGAAGCCTCCGCTCGGCGGCTGGACGATCGTGGCCCAGCAGGAAATGGTGCGAACGCAGTCGGGCGCGATCGGGCGCTTGCGGGTGGCGGAGCGCACCGACACCGACGGCCTCGCGGTATTCTGGCTCGACCCCGCTCAGCCCTACATCCTCGATACCGCGGATAAGACGGCAACGCCAGGCTGTTGGTGGAGTGGCTATTACGACTCGAGTGAGTCCAAACGCGATAGCTCGGACTTGCGGCTGGGGTTGTCGCTGGTTTGCTCGTGACGCCTGCGTTCGGGCGCACCTACGTCAACGGCGCAGCGCGCGCGGCTGGCAAGGTCGTGAGGCATCGCATTCGAGCGCTTGGCAAGTACGACGCGCGCCGCATCGAACGCCGGAGCGTACCGGGCTCCAGAACGGGCTGAGGCCCGGGCGGAACTGGGGCTGAACACAGACCACCAGGCGCACTACACACACAACGAACAGATAGGCTCGATCCGCGCAGCGCGGATCGACTCCAGGATGTGCCCACCTCGAGCTCGAAGCGCATGCCGTTGCGCGGCGCTGGCGCGCTCCACCCAACAGCTCGCGAGCGACGGGTACTGGTGCCGAATAGATAGCTCTGCAACCAATGGTCGGTCATTCACTCCAGCGCGCCGCGCACTTTGCGGATCTGCGCGACGGTTTGCTCGAATCCGTCGTTGCCCAGCAGGCGCTCGAGCCGCCGGGTGACCGCAGCACTCGCAGCGTTGAGCTCCTTCCTTCTTCATCGCCTGAGCCTCGCCTGTAGGGAAAACCAGCTGTTCGCGCGCGTCGCGCTCGGAGGTGCGCCGCGCGATCAGGCCTCTCGCTTCCAGCCCATCCAGGGAACGGGTCGCGGTCGGCCGCGCGATGGTCATCAAATCTGCAACCCAATGGCGCGCCAAACATTTCGCCGGGCGCATTGCCACACCGCTGGCGCGCTCCACCGCGGGCGTGTCCGCCGGACGGAGCGCGGACGTCCCGGACGCCCCGAGAGGGCATCGCGGCGCCGTGATTTCAACAGTTTGGCTGTGGGCACGAGACCTGCTGAGGGCGTCTCGAGCCGACAGGCTCCGGATGCCTCCGCTCATGATCCGCGACACTTCGAACCAAGACGTGCAGCTCAGCGAAGCCAGCGAGCACGGCCCGCGGCGCCGAGCGCTCGCCGCGGTCGTCGTGCTGGTCGCGCTGGCGCTGAGCGCGGCGGTGGCGCAGCGCTGGGCGCGCACCGAGCGCTCCGTGGCTCGCGAGCGCATTCGTGTCGCGCAGGTCTCGCGGGGCACGCTGGTGCGTGACATCGTCGCCGACGGTCGTGTCACGGCGGCCAACAATCCCACGCTCTATGCGGTGGCCGCTGGCACGGTCACGTTTCATGTGCAGGCGGGGGACGGCGCACGGCGCGGGCAAGCGCTGGCCGAGCTGGCCAGCCCCGAGCTCTCGAGTGAGGTCGCTCAACAACGTGCCGTGCTGGCAGGCCTCGCGACGGAGGTCGAGCGCGGAGTCCTGGGCCTGACCCAGGGCCAGGCGAACGCAAAGAAGCTCGTCGACGAGGCGGAGCTGGACCGGCAGACGGCTTCGCGCGAGCTGGAGCGCTACCAGCTGGGCTATCGTGAGCGCCTGGTGCCGGAGCTCGATCTGCTGCGCGCTCAGGACAACCTGCACAAGGCGGAGATCCGCCTGTCGCACGCGCAGACAGAGAGCGGGCTGCTGGAGCAGGCGCTGCGCTTCGAGCTGCGCAGCAAGCGGCTGGCGCTCGAACGCCAGCGCGCCCTGGTGAGCGAGCTGGAGCGGCAGCTCGACGCGCTGGTCCTGCGCTCACCGGTGGAGGGACAGGTGGGGCAGCTGCTGGCGGCTCAGAGCGCCCATGTGCCCGCCAACGCACCGGTGCTGCGCGTGGTCGATCTGACCGCGTTCGAGCTCGAGATCGCCGTGCCCGACGGCCTCGCCCGCGATCTCGCCATCGGCATGCCTGCTCAGATCGAGGTCGGAGCGCGCGCGTACCCGGGCCGGGTGCGCTCCGTGGCAGCGGAGGTGATCGGCGGCGAGGTCCAGAGCCGGATCGAGTTCGTCGGCGCGGCCCCGGGCGGCTTGCGCCAGAACCAACGCCTGACCGCGCGCGTGCTGCTGGACGAGAAGCGGGACGTCCTCTTGATCGAGCGCGGGCCCTCGGTCGCGTCGGGCTCGGCGTACTTCGTGAGCGATGGCGTGGCGGAGCGCCGGCCGCTGCGCACCGGAGCCAGCAGTATCGGCGCGGTCGAAATCTTGTCGGGCGCCGCGCTCGGCGATCGTATCGTGGTCTCGGGCGCCGACGCCTTCGGCGACGCGGAGCGGGTCCGCATCGCCGGCGACTGAACCCACTGCCCACACGGAGAGTCAGAGTGTTGCCGATGCTGTCGATGAAAGCGATTTCCAAGGTGTACCGCACTCAGCTGGTGCAGACGCACGCGCTGCGCGAGCTCGATCTCTCGGTGCGTGCCGGCGAGTTCCTGGCCGTGACCGGGCCGTCGGGCTCCGGCAAGACGACCCTGCTCAACATCGCCGGCTTGCTCGAGGACTTCAGCTCCGGTGAGTATCGCCTGGATGGAGTCGACGTCAGCGGGCTCTCCGATGACGTGCGCTCCCGCCTGCGCAACGAGAAGATCGGCTTCATCTTCCAGAGCTTCAATCTGATCCCCGATCTGAACCTGTTCGACAACGTGGACGTGCCCCTGCGCTATCGCGGCCTGCCCCGAGCGGAGCGGCGGCGCCGCATCGAGGCAGCGCTCGAGCGCGTGGGCCTCGCCTCGCGCAGGAAGCATTACCCAGCCGAGCTGTCCGGCGGTCAGCAACAACGCGCGGCCATCGCGCGCGCGGTCGCGGGCGAGCCGCCGCTGTTGCTCGCAGACGAGCCGACGGGCAACCTGGATTCGCAGATGGCGCGCGAGGTGCTCGAGGTCCTGGAGCAGCTCAATGCCCAGGGCGCCACCGTGGTGATCGTGACGCACGATCCGGAGCTCGCGGCGCGCGCGCGACGCAACGTGCACATCGTGGACGGCGTGGCCACCGACCTGGAGGCAGGGCCGGCGCTGCTGAGCCCGCCGCAGGGCTCAGCCTCGCTCGCCCGGTGATGGCATGCTGATGCGCTTCTTCTACTATCTCGAGCTCGCCCGGCGCAGTTTCCGCCGCCATCGTGCGCTCACCGCCCTGACCGTCCTGGCCATCGCGCTCGGCATCGGCACCAGCATGACCACGCTGACCGTGCTCCACGTGCTCTCGAACGATCCATTGCCGGGCAAGAGCCAGCGAGTCTACGCCGTGCAACTCGACGCTCAGAGCCAGGACCGCTATCGCCCCAACGGCGAGCCAGCGCTCGAGCTCACGCGCCAGGACGCCGAGGCGCTGCTCGCCGCGCGGCGCGGAGCGCATCAGGCGTTGATGAACAGCGGCCTGGCCGCCCTCGAACCCGAGCGCGCCGATCTGCCCCCGTTCTTCGTCGACGCGCTGTACACCTCCTCCGACTTCTTCGCGCTGTTCGACGTCCCCTTCGCGGCCGGCGCGCCCTGGAGCGGCGCCGATGACGCGGCACGCGCCCGGGTCGCGGTCATCTCGAAAGAGCTCGAGCAAAAGCTGTTCGGCGCGGGCCAGGGTCTGGGGCGCAGTGTGCGGCTGGACGGGCACGACTTCGTCGTGGCGGGTGTGCTCGGGCGCTGGCATCCGACGCCGCACTTCTACGAGCTGTCGGTGGGAGCCTACGAATACACGGAACAGGTCTTCTTGCCGTTCTCGACCTCGCGCGAGCTCGAGCTCTCCGCCTCGGGCAATCTGATGTGCTGGGGCGACGCGGGAGCGGATCCGCTGGCGCTCGGGGCGCCGTGCGCCTGGCTGCAGTTCTGGGTCCAGCTCGACACCCGGCAGCAGGCGGCGGAGTATCGCGACTTCTTGGTCAGCTACTCCGAGGAGCAGCGCCGCGCCGGCCGCTTCGCGGTGCCGCCCAACGTACGCCTGCGCAACGTCTCGGAGTGGCTCGAGTTCCGCGGCGCGGTGCCGAGCGATGTACGGCTGCAGGCGTGGCTCGCCCTGGCCTTTCTGGCGGTGTGCCTGCTCAACGCCGCCGGGCTGCTGCTCGCCAAGTTCCTGCGCCGCTCCCAGGAGATCGCCGTGCGGCGCGCGCTCGGCGCCTCGCGCCGCGCCATCTTCGCCCAATTTCTGGTGGAAGCTGGCAGCGTCGGGCTCGCAGGCGGCCTCCTCGGACTGGGCCTGGCCTGGCTTGGCTCCTGGGCGGTGCGGCAGCAACCTGTCGAGTACGCGCCGCTCGTTCAGCTCGATCTCAGCCTGCTCGCTGGCACCTTCGCGCTCTCGCTCGTCTCCAGCCTGCTGGCTGGAGTGTTGCCGGCCTGGCGCGCGGGTCAGGTCGCCCCTGCCCTACAGCTCAAATCACACTGAGGTCATCGTGCACATCGGACCCATTCTGGCCGCGCTGCGCCGCCACCGCACGGCGGCGGCGCTGATCATCCTGGAGATCGCGTTCACGTGCGCGATCGTGTGCAACGCCCTGGCGTTGATCGGCGAGCGCCTGGATCGCATGCAGCGTCCCAGCGGCATCGCGGAAAGCGAGCTCCTGCGCATTCAGGTGGCCAACATCGGCAGTACCGACGACGCGGCGGCTTTGTCCGAGCAGACGCTGGCTGCCTTGGCCGCCCTCCCGGGCGTACGCAAGGTAGCGACCAGCCTGTGGCTGCCGTACGGTCGCTCCCGCCGTGTGGCAGGCGTCCAGCGCACGCCCGACGCGCCTTCCGAGCTGACCTTTCCCGCCGCCCGCTATCCCGGCAGCCCGGGCCTGCTCGACACGCTCGGCGTGCAGCTCGTGGCCGGGCGCGATTTCCGGCGTGACGAATACATCGACGAGCAGACCGCGCGCAGGACACAGGGCGGGCCCGTCATCATCACCCGCGCCCTCGCCGAACGTTTATGGCCCGGCCAGAGCGCGCTCGGGCAAACCCTGTACCTGGACGCACGCTACGCGCACAACCTGCCGCTGCAGGTCGTGGGCATCCTCGAGCGGCTCGTCAGCCCCGGGGAGAGAGATTTCATCGACAGCGACTACGAGCTGTCCATCGTGACGCCGATCCGCGAAGAGGGAGCCGAAAACTTCGTGCTGCGCGTCGATGCACAGCGGCGCGCCGAGGTGCTGGCCGCCGCCGTCGCGGAGCTGGAGCGCGGAGGACATCGGCGCGTCATTCTGAGTCAGCAGACGCTCGAGGAGATGCGCGCGCACTACTACGCGACGGACCGCGCGATGGCGTGGCTCTTGCTCGGAGTGTCCGCCGCCCTGCTGGTCATCACCGCGCTGGGCATCGTCGGTCTCGCGAGCTTCTGGGTGCAACAGCGCACACGTCAGATCGGCATTCGCCGAGCGCTCGGCGCGACGCGAGGCCAGATCCGGCGCTACTTCCAGGCCGAGAACCTGCTACTGACGACGTTGGGCAGCGCGCTCGGCATGCTGCTGGCGTACGGCATCAATCTGCTATTGATGGAGCGCTACCCCATTGGGCGCTTGCCGGGGCAGTTCTTGCCCGCCGGCGCGCTCAGCCTGTGGCTGCTGGGCCAACTCGCCGTGCTCGGCCCGGCGCGGCGCGCAGCGGCAGTCCCACCGGCGGTGGCGACGCGAACCGTGTAAGCTCCCAGGCGCCTCCCCACAGCCCAGCGATCATGCCCACCGTCCTCGTCGTCGACGACAATCCGTCCGTGGCCACCGCGCTGGAGGTACTGTTTTCCCTGCGCAAGCTGCGCACCCTCGGCGCCGAGTCGCCCGCTGCGGCGCTGGAGTTGCTGGAGCGCGAAGCCATCGACCTGGTGATCCAGGACATGAACTTCAGCGCCGACACCACCTCGGGCGAGGAGGGCATCCGGCTGTTTCACGAGCTCCGGCGCGCACGGCCCGAGCTGCCGATCATCCTGCTCACCGCCTGGACGCAGCTGGAGACGGCGGTCGAGCTGGTCAAGGCCGGCGCTGCCGACTACCTGGCGAAACCCTGGGACAACCGCAAGCTGCTGGCCAGCGTCGGCAACCTGCTCGATCTGTCCCTGGCACGCCGCGAGCTCAGCCGCAGGCGCGCCGGAGAAAGCCGCCGCCAGCGCGAGCTGTCCGAGCGCTACGATCTGCGCGGGCTGGTGTTCGCCGACGCGGCGATGGAGCGCGCGGTGGCGATCGCCTGTCAGGTGGCGCGCGCCGACGTACCCGTGCTGATCGTCGGACCGAACGGCGCGGGCAAGGAAAAGATCGCCGAGATCGTGCAGGCCAACTCCGGCGTCAAACAGGGCCCCTTCATCACGCTGAACTGCGGGGCGCTGCCGTCCGAGCTGCTGGAGGCCGAGCTGTTCGGCGCCGAGGCGGGGGCATATACCGGGGCCACGCGGGCGCGCCTGGGCAAGTTCGACGCGGCCGACGGCGGCACGCTCTTTCTGGACGAGATCGGCAATCTGGCGCCCGCCGCGCAGATGAAGCTGTTGCGCGTGCTGGAGACCGGCCGCTTCGAGCCGCTCGGCTCCAACCGCGAGCATCAGGTCGCGGTGCGCCTGGTCAGCGCCACCAACGCGGACCTGCCGGCCATGATCCGCGCCGGCAGGTTCCGTGAAGACCTGTACTACCGCCTCAACACGATCGAGATCCGCGTGCCGCCGCTCAGCGAACGCAGAGACGACATCCTGCCGCTGGCGGAACATTTCCTCGCCGCCGAGAAGAGCGCGCGGCGTACCCTCTCGTCGGAGGCGCGCGAGGCATTGCTCGCGCATGCCTGGCCCGGCAACGTGCGCGAGCTGCGCAACGCACTCAAGCGAGCCAGCGTGCTCGCGCGCAGCGACGAGATCAGCGCGGCCGATCTGGGGCTGCCCAGCGCTCCGGCGCTGTCGCCCGAGCAGCTCGATCGGCAGACGATCGAGCTGGCCCTGGCACGCGCCGAGGGCGTGGTCGCGCAGGCGGCCTCGGAGCTCGGCTTGAGCCGCCAGGCGCTGTATCGGCGCATGGAGAAGCTTGGCATCGCCCGCCACTGAAGGCGCGCCAGCGGAGTCCGCCGCGGCCTCGCACGAGAGCTCCGTGAGCGACCGGCGCGGCCCCCGGCTGCGTCACTCGCTGCAGCTGCGGGTGACGGCCGCCGCCTGCGGCTGGGTCGCGCTTGCTCTCGCCCTGCAGCTCGTGCTCGACGAGTGGCTCGCTCGGCCCCTGCTCGCCGGCTCACTCGCGTTGGCCGCTTCACTCCCCATCGGCCTCTGGCTGCTGCAGCGCCTGCTGGCGCCCGTGCTGGCCCTGTTTCGCGCCCTGGCGGGTACGGTCTCGAGCTACCGCGACGGTGACTTCTCCTTCAGCCTGCTGTGGCCGCGAGCCGACGAGCTCGGCGAGCTGGTGGCAGCGCACAACGCG
The DNA here is from genome assembly GCA_035760985.1 of Polyangiaceae bacterium. Taxonomy (GTDB): domain Bacteria; phylum Myxococcota_A; class Polyangia; order Polyangiales; family Polyangiaceae; genus SZUA-265. The sequence goes on along the minus strand of DASTRX010000233.1, from coordinate 56,582 downwards.
CTCGGCGACACCTTGCGCCGGCAGCGGCTCGCGCTCGTCCAGCGCGAGCTCCTGCTCGATACGATGCTCCAGAACACGCCCGTGGCCCTGTTGCTCTTCGACCCGAGCGCGCGCGTGGTCTACGCGAACCTGGCCGCCCGAAAGCTGCTGCACGGCGGACAGCGCATGGAAGGCCTGCGCTGGGACGACCTCTTCGTGCACGCCCCCGAGCCGCTGCGTGAGGCAATAGCTCGCGGTGGAGACGGGCTCTTCGCGGTCGAGCGCGAGGATGAGGACGAGGTCTACTACCTGGCCCGGAGTGTCTTTCGCCTGAATGGCCGCGCGCACGAGCTATTCGCGCTACGCCGCCTGACGGCCGAGCTACGGCGCCAGGAGGTGCGCACCTGGAAGAAGGTCATTCGCGTCATCAGCCACGAGCTGAACAACTCGCTCGGACCGATCGCCTCCCTCGCGCAGTCGGGCAGCGACCTGCTCGACCTGGGAGAGCACGACCCGCTGCAACGAGTCTTCGACGCGATCGCCGAGCGCTCACGACACCTGGAGAAGTTCATCCAAGGCTACGCGCGCTTTGCCAAGCTGCCCGCGCCACAGCCCGAGAGCGTCGCCTGGCTCGACTTCCTCGAACGCCTGCGCGCCCAGCTCCCCTTCGCCATCGAAGGCAGCCTGCCGGACGCGCGCGCGCGCTTCGACGCCGGACAGATCGAGCAAGCCCTGCTCAACCTCCTGCGCAACGCCCACGAATCCGGGTCAGCGCCCGCCGACGTCCAGCTCCGGGTGCGGCGCTCCGCCGGCGCGCTCTCGATCGACATCTGCGATCGCGGTCCCGGCATGAGCGAGACCGTCCTGTCCCAGGCGCTCTTACCCTTCTACTCCACCAAGCGCGGCGGCACCGGCCTGGGGCTGGCCCTGGCCCGCGAAATCGCCGAAGCGCACGGCGGCCGCGTCGCGCTCGCCAATCGCGAAGGCGGCGGCCTCAGCGTGAGCTTGATCTTGCCGCAGTGAGCGGCGGGGCGCTTACCAGCGACCCTGAGTCAGCGCTACACGCACGCTGAGCAGATGGGCTCGATCCGCGCGGCGCGGATCGACGCCAGGATGTGCCCACTGCACGCGCCAGCTCGGGACTGACGCCGCTTTCCCACTTGCTCGCGCAAAGCCATCGGCCTCTGCCCGCGAAATCGCTGAAGCGCACGGCTGCCACATCGCGCTCGCCAACCGCGAAGACCACGGCGGCCTCAGCGTGAGCTCTTCCAGCAGTGAGCGGCAGTGCAATCCCCACACGGTCGCCCGGCACGAGAAGTCTCGTCTCTCCATGACGCTGGATGACTTGGCCCTGCCATCGATTTTGTGCTAATTCATAGCCATGGCTCGCACACCGCAGCTTCGCGTTCGCCTTTCGCACGCGGGGTGGCAAGCGCAAGGGGGCTGGCCGTCCACCGAAGGGCGATGCGCCGGGCGTCTCGCACCTGCGCCGGCCGTCACTGTCCCGGCATCATCCGCTGCACATCACCTTGCGCGTCGCTTCTGGCCTACCCTCGCTGCGCGAAGGCCGCTTGTTCGAGAACGTACGGCTTGCGCTCGCTGCAGGTCGCGAGCGCTTTGGCTTTCGGCTCGTGCACTTCTCTGTGCTCGGCAACCACCTGCACCTGATCGCCGAAGCGCAGCACGGCCGCTCCCTCGCGCTCGGCATGCAAGGCCTCTCGCTTGCCTGGACGGTGGCAAACGATCGCTTGTACCGAGTTGCCGTGCTGGGCACTGATTGCATCCAGGCGACGGCGCGAAATGCCTTGCAAGGATGCGTTGAGCCTTCGGTCGGGCGAAGCTCTCCCGATTCGGTGGGCACATCCTGGGGACGAGCGGTGCCGCATGTCGGCAGAGACCGCCGGCGCGCCGGATCCGTTCGAGTTCCCCTGAGCGTCGCGGGCCTCTCAGCTGCTAAAAGAGCCCTGGCTCGAGCAGCAGGCTGAGAAACGCGCCGACGGAGCTGGCATCCAGGGTCTGGCCATCGCGGGCGGTGTGATACTTCATGGGCGAGTAGCGCACGCCGCCCGCGATCGCGGTGTAGACGAACGCGGCTTCGATGACTCCGCCGAGGGCGTTGTCGAAATCGACGCTCACATCGTCGAGCGAGCCGGTGCCGCTGACGCCGCCGATCAAGTGGTAGCTCACGCCGCCGCCGACCCGCAGCAGCATCTCGCCATCGGGAGTATCGGAGAGCACATGGCGGTAGTAAGCGAGCGCCTCCAGCGGAAAGCGCGACAGGCGGATGCGGTCGTCCGTGTTCTCGGGACCCGTCGACCATGTGGCCCAGCCTGCCAGCAACTCCAGGTCCAGCCCCATGGGGCCCGAGCGCCAGGGGCTGTAGATGCCGCCCACTCCCAGGAAGAAGTACGTGCCGAGCGACAGGTCCGAGCGGCTACCGTCGGAGTACTCGACCTCGGCGATCTTCTCCCCTCCGAAGCCCATGTAGCCACGCAGCTCGGCGCCGAAGTCGGACTTCTCCGTGGCGGGCGGCGCGGCGGGCTCGCCCTCTGTCTTTGGTGGGGCCCCCGGCTGCGTGAGCGACGGTGCCTCGGGAGGCGCAGAAGAAATGCTCGGCGCCTGTGCGCGAGCAACGGCGGGCGCGCTGGCGATCAGCGCGGCCACTGCCAACACGACCGGCCGCAACGGGCCGCACCACGTCGTCATCCCGGGAAAAACGGCGGGGCGCCCCGTTCCTTTAGCGCGCCCCGTTCCTTTAGCGCGGCCCGCCTCAGTAGTCGCTGCTACACGCCAGGCCCGCCGGGACCGGCACGGTCGCGTCGACTTCCTGGCACCCCGCCGACCAGAACTCGAAATGGTGCCAGGCATACAGCGCTGGCTGGGCCTTGCAGCAGCGCGATGGTGACGTCCCTCGTGCTGCGCTTCAAGCGGTCTGCCTCGTCGTACTCCCGTTGCTCGATCTCGACGCCACGTGCGCTGCTCGACTCGATGCGCTGGCACCGGCCTCGCTCGTCGTGCTGGTACGTGAGCGTCTGGCTGAGGTCGGCTCCGGCGCCTTCGGTTCGTTCCACACGGTGCTCTCCGACGTTCCATCGGGCTCCAGCGGCAGCTCTCGGATCAGCCCCAGCTCCGCATCCAGGCTGCGGCGCGTATAGCTGAGAGACTGGTCCGCATCCTGCGCGAGCACGATGCAGCCGGCGAGGCTCCGGGCTCGCTCCACGGCGCTTTGCGAAAGCTGCATGCCCCCCGCGGGCCAGCCCGCGTTCCACTGCTCGTCATCGGGGAAGGTCAGCTCGCGGGGCGATGGCAGCCGGGAGCCCGAGAACTGCACCGAGCCCGGTGGGCCAGCGGTTGTGCCAGGGGCGCCCCATCCGGTTCGGTGCCTGCTCCAGCCGGGCGCACCGTCCCCTTCCTGCAGCAAGGAGCGTGCCTTTACCCTGGCACAGCGAGGCTCGCCGCCGGCCTGCCGTGGTATGGAGTCGCCCCGCAATGAGCGCGTACTCCCCCGTCCCCGCCGATACCCGAGAGGCCGCGCGCTACCTTCAAGATCGCGTGGCTCGCCTGGGAGGGGCCATTTTCCTCCTGGCCCTGGTGATGGGCGTCGCGTCGATCGTGACGCACGTCGCAACCGCGGGTGCTGGAACGGAGAACGGCGGCCTGGCTCACGAGCTCGTGCACGTGGCCTCGCTGGCGCCGGCGCTGGCGGTCTGGCTGCGCTGTCGCGGCAGTCTGATGAGCACCCGCACGGTCGAGATCATGGACGCCGGCCTGACCGTCGCGGCGTGCTTGCTGTACGCGCTGCTGGGCATGAGCGCAGCGAGCAGCCTGTCGGTGGCGTTTTCGGTGCCGCTGGCGATGAGCTACACACTGCTCTGGCGATCCATCCTCGTGCCGAGCACGTACCTGCGCACGCTGCTGATCAGCGCCGCCGGCGCCGCTCCGTCGCTCGTGTATTTCAGGAGCCAGGGCGTGTCGGCGACGCTCGGCCACTCTCCGGAGAGCGCTCGGGTGTTTGTATTATTTGGGATGCTGTGGTGCGGCTTCGCGGTGTTCGCCGCCGCCGCGAACTCGCGCCAGCTCTACGGCCTGCGCGCGCGCATTCGCGAGATCGGCAAGCTCGGTCAATACACGCTGGAGCAGAAGATCGGCGAGGGTGGCATGGGCGCCGTGTACCGGGCCACGCACGCGATGCTGCGGCGCCCTGCCGCGATCAAGCTGCTCTCGAAGGACAGCGCGAGCGAGAAGGATCTGGCGCGCTTCGAGCGAGAGGTGCAGCTCACGAGCACGCTGACTCACCCGAACACCATCGCCATCTTCGACTACGGGCGGACCGCCGAGGGCGTGTTTTATTACGTGATGGAGTACCTGGACGGCCTGGATCTCGACAGGCTGGTCAAGGAGCACGGCCCGCTGCCGCCGGCGCGGGTGATTCACATCCTGGCGCAGGTGTGCGGAGCGCTCGTGGAAGCGCATGCATTGAAGCTGATCCATCGCGATATCAAGCCGGCGAACATCATGCTCTGCGAGCGCGTCGATGAACCCGATGTGGTCAAGGTGGTCGACTTTGGCCTGGTCAAGACGCTGGCCACGGACGGCGCCGAGTCGCGCAGCGATGCGATCACGGGCACGCCGATGTACCTGGCGCCCGAGGCCATCCGAGCGCCGGACGCGGTGGACGGGCGCACCGACATCTACGCGGTCGGAGCGGTCGCGTATTTTCTGCTCTCGGGGCGCGAGGTATTCAGCGGAGAAACGGTGCTCGAAGTGCTGAGCCGGCACATGCTGGAGGAGCCGCTGCCGCCGTCGGCGCACCTGCCGAGAGCGCTCCCCTCCGACCTGGAGCAGCTCGTGCTGCGGTGCCTGGCCAAGGAACCCGGCGAGCGGCCCGCATCGGCGGCCGCGCTGCGGGCTGCGTTGCTCGCTTGCGAGGATGCCGGACGTTACGATCGGGCGGCAGCCTGTGCCTGGTGGCGGGAGCATCGGCCCCTACCGGGCGCCGGCGCCGCGCGCAGCGCCACGGGATCGGCCGCCACCATGGCCGTGGATCTCCGCGGGCGGGCGAACGCCGGGAGCCCGGCAGCAGCGGGCGACCCGTGACGGCAAGCCAGCGCACGGCGCAGCAAATGTCCTCGTTGAGCGCGGCCGCGATCTGGCGTACGAACGTCGGAACCGTCTCCGCATGCATTTCTGCTGCCAACCCGGGACGGCCAGGGCACGATGAACCAGCTTAGACTCCGTCTCGCATCTCTTTCTTTCCTCAGCCTCCTCGCTGCCGGTTGCAGCAGCGACGAGAGCACCACCGAAGCTTCCAACCCGCTGACTCCCGAAGCGACTCCGGACGCGACGGACCTGCCGGACACGACGGACGAGGGCAGCGCTGACCCCTCGACCACCATGAGCACGCCCGAGAACTCGGACGGCATCATCACCGCGTCAGGCCTGATCCGACCGGTGGCAGCCACCGAGAACAGCGGTTCCGCTTGCGAGGTGGCTCCGGGCGCCATGAGCAAGAATGACGCGCTGCCCAGTCCGTTCGCGATGCACGACGGAACGGTGATCTCCTCCAAGGCGGACTGGGAGTGCCGCCGGAACGAGATCAAGAAAGACATCGAGCAGTTCGAGATCGGCGCCAAGCCCGATCCGGCGCAGACGACCGTTGCCGCCACGTATGACGGGGCCAACTTGAACGTGGTCGTCACCAGCTCGGCGGGCTCGCTCACACTGACCTCTGCCGTGACCCCGGCGGAGGGAGAGGGGCCGCACTGCGTGGCGATCGGCATGAACGGCAACTCGGGCCTGATCAACGGCTGCGTGCAGGTCCCCTTCATGCATGACCAGGTGGTGAACGCGAACCAGATGGGCATGGTCAACCAGGCCGATCCCTTCTACACGGTGTTCCCCGAGCTCTGGACCAAGATCGCGAACTACGCCGCCTGGTCGTGGGGCATCAGCCGCCTGATCGACGGCATCGACCAGGTCAAGGACCAGCTGAACGTGGACGTGACCCGGATCGGGGTGCACGGCTGTTCTTACGCGGGCAAGATGGCCCTGTTCGCGGGCGCCTTCGATGAGCGCGTGACGCTCACCATCGCCCAGGAGTCCGGCGGCGGCGGCATCAACTCCTGGCGCCTCTCCCAGGACTTCGTGACCCGCACGGGCACGCAGATCGAGAAGATCGACAACACCAACTACAGCTGGTTCCTGCCCAGCATGAGAGGGCTGGATCCTTACAGCCTGCCGCACGATCACCACGAGCTGATCGCGATGGTGGCGCCGCGCGCCTTCCTGACCTTCGGCAACCGGAACTACGAGTGGCTGGGCGATGAGTCCGGCTACCGCTCCGTGGTCGCTGCGCAGCAAGTCTGGAGCGCGCTCGGTGTCGGCAGCCAGTTCGGCTACGACTTCACCACCGACCACACGCACTGCATGGCAGCGCCGAGCCAGGTGAGCGCCGCCAGCGCGTACGTCAACAAGTTCCTGCTCGGGCAGGAGGCGGATACCAACATCGCCATCCCGACGGACGCGAACCCCCACACGGCGGGGCAGCCCACCTACGTTCTGGACGAGAGCGCCGTCGTCGACTGGACCGCGCCCACCCTGCAATGAGCTCGCGAGCGAGCGTTCTCCACGAGCGCTCGCTCACATCGCTAGCGCCGGCTGCGGCGCCGATCAGAACGTCAGATCGGCGCCCAGCACCGCGTAGTGCAGCCAGGCGAAGCTGAACACCTCGTCATTGTCGGCTCCGCCCTCCAGCATGCGATAGCCGAGCCGCAGCACCACGTTCGGGCGCGCCGCCCAGGTCGCCGCGATCAGCACGTCCTCGGCGCGCCCCTGCGGGGCCGCCAGCGCGTCGGCATCCAGCAGCAAGCCCCAGGGCCCGCCCCCTGCTCGCCACTCGGCGTGCACATTCAGCAGCGGCACGAAGCCGGTGTTGGTCTTGCGCGCCGCCCCAGCGCCGTACAGCGCCACCTCGGCGTCCCGGATCTTGGCCGTGAACCCCGCGGCAAGCTCCCAGCGCTCGTCGCGCACGAAGCTGTAGCGGTACGTCAGGCGATAGGAATCGAAGCGGTACACCGCGTACAGCGGCGCACCCGCCGCAAACGTCTGCCCCGCGAACAGCACGTCGCGACCGATGCTGCCCCGCGCCTGCAGCTGCAGCGGCGCGTACAGGGCGCTGATCAGGTGCCGCTCGTTCAGCCGAATGCCGGCTCGCAGCCGGAACGCTGGAGCCACGGGCGACGACAGCTCATCGGAGAGCGAGAGCGGCGTGCCGCCGCTGCCCGGGATGCGCACGTCGTTGCGGCTGGCTGCCACGGCGCCGGCCTCCAGCGAGGCCTCCACCTGCGCTGCGCGCGCTGCGGGGCCGCCTGCCACGACGAGCAAAAACGCCAACAATGCCGAGAGGCGAGACCAATATTTCCGTACGCTGAAGCGGGACATGAGGAGTTGCCTGCCCCCCACCCGCTTCCTTAGAGCGCCGGCGCGATCCGTCTAGTGCCGGAGGCGGCGAATGCGCCGAACGGCGCGAGCTGCAGCGATTCGCGACGCCGGCTCGTCACGCGCTCTAGGGCTTCGCCGGCGGCTCGCTGACGTTCTTCAGGCTGAAGGTCGGCGATCGCTCCGGGTTGCAGTCCGGTGGCGGGCCGAAGCCGCTGGCGTCAAAGCTGTACTCGAGCGAGCCTTTGCCGATCTTCTCGTCGTCCAGCTCGATGCGGACCACATGGCTGCCGTCGCGCGCGGGCGTGCAGTAGGAGAGCAAGTAGAAGCGCTTGGAGTGCGCCTCGATCTTGCCGGCGATGCGATCGAACGCCTCCTTCACCTTGGCGCGATCCGCGCCCTGCTCGGTGCCGTTGCGGCCGATCTCCGAGAGCTTGGCTTGCTCGAGCTCCGCCTGGTCGCCGATGCCGATCGCGAACAGCTCGAAGTGCTCGTAGCTGGGCGCCTGGATGGCCTCCAGCATCGCCTCCCGGCTGACGCGCGCGGCGCGGTCGGCGCCGTCGGAGAACACCACCAGCGTGCCGAACTTGAGCGGCCGCTGATCGCGATCCAGATCCGTCTTCAGGCGTTGCAGCCCCTGCACCACCGCGCCGTGCAGGTTCGTCGAGGGGTCGCGCGGTTTGTACTTGCGCAGCCCCTCGAGCCCGCCGGTCACCGCCTGCTCGGCTTGCGTGAAGGGCACGATCGGGTGGATCTGCTCCGCGCCGTCGAAGGCGTACACCGCCACCTTCTGCGTCTTGCCCACGCGCTCGCTGAACAGCTCGGCGGCGTCCACCAGCGGATCGATCTGCCCGGAGCCGGTGATGCTGCCGCTCACGTCCAAGAGCAGCAGCGTGTACATCACGGCCGCGACGTCCGGGTTCTGGATCACCTGCTTGCTCTCGTAGAGCGACACCAGGCCCTCGTCCTCGTAGATCTTGAACTGGCCGGCACCCAGCTCCGCCACCGGGTCTTCCCCCTTCTGCGCGGTGAAGAATACCCACACGTTGTTGGGCTTGCGCTGCTCCGAGTTGATCAGGGTCATGTTCACCCGCGCGGCGCAGCCACCCGCGCTGGCGAGCAGCAGGGCGCAGACGCTCGCGCGAAACCGGCGCAGGAACAGCATGGCAAGGCGCACTACGGCGGATCCCCAGCCCCGCTTCAGCGCTCCGGCCCCGGCAGCTTCGGGGTGGCTCGGCCCCAGCGCGCTCCGCCCGACCTCAGGATGGCCATCCTGGCGTCGCTGGGTGCCGGGCGGAGCCGAGCCCACCCCTTCTGCGCTCAGTAACGGAAGGGCCCCCCGGGGCACCGGCACGGAGGCGGAGCTGGCCTGGGCTTCGGCAAGGGGCAGGGCGTGGGCAGGTGCACGTGATCCCTGATCCAGTCGATGGCGCTGCCCAGGGCGTCGCCCACTGCCGACGCAGCTCCCTTCACCGCGTCCCAGGCGTCGCCCAGGAAGCCGCCGCCGTGAGTGTGGATGAGCTCGTCGTCCGTCATGACGATGGCGCCGGGGATGCTGGTCTCAAATTCGTTCTGATTCATTGGTGATACCTCCGCGAGCAGTTGTGCATGGTAACGCTCGATGACAGAGGGTCGGCGCCCTGGAGCCGCTGATTGCTCGTGCTTGCTCGCATGCCGCCGCGCGCAACGCGATGTCGGGGGTGTTACCGCGCTGGGCCCGTCACGAGCTCTCGCGACTCGCGAGAGCTCGCGCGCTGCGGACGAGCAAGCTCCTTCCCTACTGCCTGCTCGACGCGACTCCTCGTGGCCAGCAGCTCGCATACGAGTTGCGCCCCGATGACCAGATCGGATTGCCGCTGCTGAGCTCGTAGAGACGCGCCCGGTAGCCGTAACCATCATTTCCGCAGAGAAGGGCCTTGCTGCGGCGTGGCGAGTGAGTCGCTCGGCGACTCGCAGCTCTGCGCTTGCGAGGCCGTCGACTAACGAACCGTCCACAGGCCCCCGGCCACATTGGACCAGCCAAACGCCGTCGGGATCGCCGCCGCCGTCTGGCGCCGCCGGGCGCTGGCATGAGCGCTGCTCTGGGGACAGGGCATGCCGAGCCCCCTCGAGCTTCGCCCCGCTGGTCCCACCGTGAGAGAGCGCGCCCCGGGTCTCCCGCGCCGCTGGTGTGCTGCCGCGAACCGGCCGGCCACGGCTGGATGGTCGTGGGGGCCGCGGCTCCTCTTTTTGCGCCAAAGCTGGCCGGATCGCGGGCGCTCGTGCGTCTATCGGGGGCGCACTCGAGAAGGAGCATGAGTACCCCTGACTTTCCGGCAGCATACACGCGGTTCTGGGGCCCGATCCGGGCCAAGTGTCGGCGGCTCCTCGGGGCCTCGGGAGCGGCCGACGAGGTGGCGCAGGAGGCGTTCCTGCGGCTCTGGCAGTCGGGGCCGGCGCTCGATGGCCGCACGGAAGCGCGGCAGGTGCTGGCCTGGCTGTATCTGACGTCGACGCGGCTGTGCCTCGATGCCCTGCGCCGGTCGCGGGCGTCCGCGTCACTGGCGGGAACGGCGCTGTCGTGCGCCGTGTCTCCGCACGAGGTGGTGGCCGCGCGCGCAGAGATCCTGGCGCTGTGCGAGCGGGCGCTCGGGCAGGAGCTGGAGGCGGCGTTGCTGGCGCGCGTGGATGGTTTGACTCAGGCGGAGGTGGCGCTGGTGCTGGGCGTGTCGGAGCGCACGGTGCGCCGCCTGCTGGAGGCCTTCGATCAGCACGCGCAGGGCTTGCGCGAGGAGCTGTCATGACTGCGAACGAGGAACACCTGTCGATGTTCGAGCTGGATCTGTACTTCGCGACCCGCGCGCCGGACGCGCGGATCGAGCAGCACGTGGCGAGCTGCGAGCGCTGCAGCGGTTATCTTTCGGAGCTGGAGCAGCTGCAGCAGGCTGTGCCGCGGGCCGCGGCGAAGCGCGCGCTGCCCCGGCAGCGGCCGGTGCGATCGCGCATTTTTGCCCTGTCGCTGGCGGCGATCGCCGCGCTGGGCACGCTGACGGTGCTGCGGGTCGTGCCGCTCGATTCGGGCGCTCCGGCCGTGGGCGTCAAGGGCAGCCCGGCGGTGCAACTGCTGGTGCAGCGGCGCAGCGAGACGCGGCCGTGGGACGGAGCGAGCCCGGTGCGCGCCGGCGATGCGCTCGCGCTGCGGGTGGTGTGCGAGGGTTTCGAGCGAGTCGCGGTGGCGGTGGATACCGGCGGCGAGCGCTGGTCCCGTCTCTCGGAAGGAGCCTGTCCGGCCGCGGGCGCTGCGCTGCCCTTCACGCTGCTGGTCGACGATGAGCCGGGAGCGGAGCACCTGGCGGTGGCGTTCAGCAAGTCAGCGCTCGCCGAGCGCACGCTGCAGCAGGCGATCGCCGAGCGGCGCCGGGACGCGCAGGTCTGGGTGACGCGCTTCGAGCTCGTCAAGGAGCCGGCGCGATGAAGGCCGCGAGACTGCTCGCGCTGGCCTGCGCGCTCTGCGCCGCGATCTGCGCGGCACCGCTGCGCGCCCGGGCCGCCACGCCGGGCCGCTCGATCGCGCTGCTGGTGGGAGCCAACGCGCCCCCGCCCGGGCGCGAGCCGCTGCAGTTCGCGCTGCGCGACGCGACGCTGATGGGCGATACGCTGGCGCGCAGCGGGCGCTTCGATGCGGCGGACGTGATCACGCTGCTGGAGCCGGGGCCGCAGCAGATCTTGGCGGAGCTGGAGCGGGCCGCGAGCCGCGCGCAACCGGACGCACCCGGCCTGTTCGTGTTCTACTACTCGGGGCACTCCGACGGTCAGCACTTGTTCCCCGGCGGGCAGGCGCTGGCGCTGGCCGACCTGCGAGCTGCGATCGAGCAGCTGCCGGCACGGGTGCACGTGGCGATCCTGGATACCTGCCGCGGCGGCAGCTGGACGAACACCAAGGGCTTGAGCGTGGGCCCTGCCCTGCGCGCCAGCGATCTGCTCGACGCCGAGACCGCGGGGACGGCGCTCCTGTCGTCGAGCTCGGGGGTCGAGAACGCGCACGAGGCCGCGGTGTACGGTGGCTCGTTCTTCACGCACCACGTGGCGGCGGCGCTGCTGGGCGCAGCGGACGCGAGCGGGGACGGGCTGGTGACACTGCAAGAGGTGTTCAGCTACGCCAAGGAGCGTACGGTGCGCGACAGCACGCATCTCGCGCCGACGACGCAGCACCCGAGCTTCGAGATCGAGCTGCGCGGGCGCCAGGACGTGGTGCTGGCAGAGCTCGCGCAGGGCTCCAGCCAGCTGGAGCTCACGCAGCGCCATGCCCTGGAGGTGGTGCACCTGGCGAGCGGCTTGACCGTCGCCGAGACGCTGCCGAGCCAGCGCACCGTGCGCCTGGCGCTACCCACCGGCGATTACGTGGTGCGGAGGGTGAGCGAACAGCGCGTGCTCAGCAAGGACGTGAGCGTCGCGCCGGGAGCGCCCGTACACGTCGACGAGAGCGAGCTGACCCCGGCGGACGCGCGCCTGGCGTCGAAAGGCGGGCCCGCCTTCGATCCGCCGAGCGCACATGACAGCTTGCCCGCCACCACCTGGGAGCTGCGCCTCGGGCTGGGGGTCACGACGGGGCGGCCCGGCGACTTCGCTTCGCCGATGTTCTCCACCGACGCCACACGCGATGCGCCGCTGAAGCGCGAGCTGGCCGCGCTCGGCTCCTTCACCTACGCCATCACGGACCGCCTGTCCTGGAGCGTGCCGCTGCCGGCGCTGGCTTATCGCTTCGGTGACGAGGGCGAGTGGACCTCGATCGTGCGCGGCGGTCTGACGGCGCTCGGCTACACGAGCATCGAAGGTGTGATCGGCAGCGCCGACGCGGGCGCCGGCGTGCGCGCCTGGCTCTCGCCCACCGTCTCCTTGCTGACGACCGGCTCGATCGACTGGGCTTTCGGCAGCCCCGATCGCGAGCGCGTGCTGGAGCTGCGCGGCAGCCTGGGCGCGATCTGGGCGGTCGGCGATCGCGTCAGCGTCGCGCTCGGAGTGGGCTACGGCGCTGGCATCGCGCTGCGCGACGCGACCCTGCGGCGCAGCGACGGCAGCGAGCTCGTGCTCGATGACCCGGTCCCCGGGAGCCTGGTCTTTGGCGCCCTGCAATCGCTCGGGTATCGGCCCTTGCCGCTGGTCCAGCTGCACGTCAGCGAGGCGCTGTCGATCGACGCCTATGCAACGTGGTCCGTCAACCTCGACAACGGCGACGTGCGCGACCGCCTGCTCGGCGGCGTGACCTGGACCTTCTGATTCAGAAGTTACACTGCGCGGTGCCGATGATGCCGTCGGCGAGCGCGATGGCCGAGCTGTTGCCGAAGCGGCTGACGTCGCAGACCCCGCCCGCGTCGCTGCAGCCGGGGGAGTTCCGCCGGGGGCAGAGCTCGACCTGGTCGGCCAGGCACTGCAGGAACGCGTTGCACGCGGCCGCGACCTCCGCACTGGAGCCGTTGCTGGTGCACTGCAGGCTGGTCGAGAGGCGGCGGGCGCAGCGCGTGCAATCCCCTTCCTGCCCGCCGCAGCAGCTGCCGTCCTGGCACGCGCCCGACTCGCAATCGCTGTCCAGCGCGCACGCGCGGCCGGGAGCGCAGGCCCCGCATAGGCCGCCGCAGTCGATGTCCGTCTCGTCCTGGTTGCGCACCAGGTCGTCGCAGCTCGGCGTGGCACAGCTGCCGTCGCGGCAGACCCCGCTGGCGCAGTCGCCGTCAGCGTGACAGGCGCCGCCCGCGCCGCAGCCGGCGCAGCTGCCCCCGCAATCGACGGCGCTCTCAGTGCCGTTCTGCAAACCATCCTGGCACGATGGCGCCGAGCACAGCTGCGTGCTGGCCGGACACGAGAGCCCGCTCGCGCAGTCCATCGAGCTGCTGCACGGATCGCCCTCGGCGCAGCGGGCCGCGCACGGACCGGCGCAGTCGACGCCGCTCTCGCCCTGGTTCCGGATGCCGTCCGAGCAGCTCGCCGCCGCGCAGCGGCCGCTCGAGCAATGCCCTGAAGCGCAGTCGGAGTCGGCGCTGCACCGGGCGCTCGCTGGCGTGAGCTCGGCTCGCGGCAGCTCGCAGCCGGGCAGCTCGGACGAGGAGCTGCAGCTCGGGGACTGCTGGCCCTCGCCGGGCTGCGGCTCCACGAGCTCTGCCGGCAGCGCCGCCTCCGCCGGCCGCGCCGCGGTCCCCAGCGTGGCCGCCGGCAGCACCGCCGAGGTCCCCGCCTCGGGCGCGGGTCGATCGTCGACGTTCGGCGGGTCGTAGTCGCCGCTGAGCGTGCAAGCGCACAGCTGCAGCGAGACCAGGCTCAGCAGGGCCCACCAGAAATGCTCTCGACCGGGAGTCATGGCGTGCTTGGCAGCGCAGCCCGCTCGATCCGGCGATCGCGAACCACCGCTGCGCCTGCGCCAGGTTCCAGGACCCGGCGTGAGGGAAGTCCAGCGCACTCATCATGCTACGCCAGTCGCGTAGGGCGTCGGAAGTCGCTGCGAGCGGTTTGTGAGCCCGAGCGCGCTCTCGGTGGAATATGCGAGTGACGTTCTTTGCGCCGTGCACCGTCGCGGCGCGGCAAGCTGCGTGGAGAACACACCATGTAGGAGCCGCGGCCCCGCGGCTGCCAGCGCCCTCGCTGCTCACGCGCTGGCGGCAGCGGGGACGTCAGCGTCGGCGCGCACTCCCGACCCCGGCACGCCCGATTCGCGCGCGGGGGGCGTCAGCGTCTCGGGAGCGGCCCCGGCTTCTTCTCCGAGGAACACGACGCCATTGATCCGCGCGCAGAGCGCGGAGTCGTGGCCGAGCTTGGCATCGTCGAGGCTGAGCGCCGGGACGGCGCCGATCAACGAGTTCGTGAGGAACACGTGGTCCGCCGCGAACAGATCCTCGGCCGTGAGGCGCCGCTCCGCGACGCTGAAGCCCCAGTGCGTGAGCAGGCGCCGGACCTCGGCTGCCATCGTGCCGGGCAGCGCCTGCTCGGACGCGGGAAAGTACGCGCTGGCGCCGACCACGCAACAGAGATTGGCGGTGTTGGTCTCGGACACGCAACCATCCACGTCGAGGATCAACGCTTCGTCCGCGCCTCGGCGCTGCGCCCATTCGCCCGCGCGCTTGTAGTACAGATAATTGAGCGTCTTGTGGCGGGCGAGCGGCGTCTGCCGGGGCTCGGGATACAGCGCGAGGCGCAGCCCGCCGCGCTCGGCCAGCGCCGGCCGCCCTGCATAGGGCTTCGCGCTCGCGAACAGCACGGGCGCCGGGCGCGCCGCGCCCGGCCTGCCCGCAGCGGCGAGCAGCTTGACCACCGCGCTCGTGCTCGCGAGCCCGTTGCGCTGGATGAGCTGGGCGATCACCTCGCCCCAGGTCACGTCGGGCGGCTCGCTCTGGAAGAGCTCGCGCCAGGCCAGCGCGAAGCGCTGCACGTGGGCAGGCAGCAGGATCGGGCGCCCCGCCTGGACCCGCAGCGTCTCGAAGCAGCCGAAGCCATACGCCAGACCCTCGCTGTCGAGCGGGAGCGAGGCCGCCTCGGCGGGCTTGAAGGCCCCGTTGTGCCAGACGGTGCCGGCGCTCGAAGGCTCACCGCCGGCTCGATCCAGGGCGTGCATGAGCGTGCGGCCCTTGTGCAGCGTCTCCTCGAACTCGCTCGCCGGATCCGAGTCGAACACGATGCCACCACCGACGGAGAACACGGCCCTGCCGCCCGTGAAGGTCGCGGTCCGGATCGCGATCGACAGATCCATCGTGCCGTCGAAGCCGATGTAGCCGATGCTGCCGGTGTAGATGTGCCGGCGCACGGGCTCGAGCTCGTCGATGATCTCCATCGCGCGGATCTTCGGACAACCCGTGATCGAGCCGCCCGGGAACGTGGCGCGCAGCAGGTCCACCGCATCCAGCCCGGGATCGAGCTCGCCTTTCACGATCGAGACCTGGTGGTACACGTTCTGATAGGCCTCGAGCCGCTTGTGCTCGGCCACCCGCACCGAGCCCGCGCGGCAGACCTTGCCGATGTCATTGCGCAGCAGGTCGACGATCATCGACAGCTCGGCGTCTTCCTTTCCGCTCTCCTGCAGCTCCTGGCGCAGGGCCTGATCCTCGGCGGGCGTCTTTCCGCGCGGCCGGGTGCCCTTGATGGGCCGCGTCTCCACGCTGCCGTTGCGCAGCTCGATGAAGCGCTCGGGCGAGGTCGACACGATCTGGTGGTCGCCAGCGTTGATGTAGGCGAAGAACGGCGCCGGGTTGGCCGCGTACATCGCGGCGAAGGTGTCGAATGGATCCCCGGCGAACGGCGCCTGAAAGCGCTGGGACATGTTCACCTGGTACACGTCCCCCTCGACGATGTAGCGCTTGATGGCCTCGACCGCCGACAGGTACTCGGCGCGCGAGAACGCGGACGCGCACTTGCCGGAGCTGTGCGGCGCTGCTCTCGGGGGCACCGGCGGAGCCGCGAGCGCGGCGCGGAAGCGTGCGAGCTGCTGGGAGAACGTCGCCTGATCGCCCTGGAAGCGCAGCGCGAGCAGCGTCGCCGCGGCGCTGACCCGGTCGTGGACCAGCAAGATCGTCGGCGCCACCAGGTACATCAGCGGCAAGCCGAGATCGTCGATGCTGGTCCTCGGCAGCTGCTCCAGGCAATCCTTCAGATCGTAGGCCAGGTAGCCCAGCAGGCCGCCGCACAATGGCAGCCCGAGCTCCGGCAACGCGAGGCCCGGCACGCTGCAGCGCTGCAGCACGCGGCGCAGGACCGTGAACGGGTCGCCGTCGAGCTCGAGACGCTGGTCCTTGTCACTCAGGGTCGTCCGGGTGCGCTGCCCGCTCAGCCAGAGCCAGGGCTCGACGCCCAGGATGTCATGGCGCGCGCAGTCGAGCTGACCGCCGCTCAGCAGCGCCACCGTGCCCGGCAGAGCGGCGAAGCGGCGCACCACGTCCACGAAGGGCTCCCGCAGCTCGAGCGGCTCGGCGTGCACCCCCGTCAGCTTTGCGAGCCAGGCCAGGCTGGCGTCGAGCGCGGCCTCGTTCATGACAGCGTTCCTTTCAGCGGACCCGAGCGCAGAAAGTTCTCGACCAGCGCGAAGCCGTGCTCGGTCAGGAAACTCTCGGGATGGAACTGGACCCCAAACAGCGGATGGCGGACGTGCTGAACGGCCATGGGCACGCCGTCCGAGGAGCGGGCGGTCACCCGGAGCTCCTGGCTGATGCCGGTGATGGCCAGGGAGTGATAGCGCGCCACGGTCAGCGGCCGGGGCACGCCCGCGAACAGCCCGGCGCCGTCGTGCTCCACGGCGCTGGTCTTGCCGTGCATCGGTACGGGCGCGTGCACCGTGCTGCCGCCAAACGCCTCATTCATGCACTGCATGCCCAGGCACACCCCCAGGATGGGGAACTCGCCCGCGCAGCGGCGGATCAGCTCGGTCGAGATGCCGGCGGCGCTCGGGCTCTTGGGGCCAGGGCTCACCAGGATGTAGTCGGGCCGCCGCCGCGCGACGTCTTCCACCGAGAGCGCGTCCGCGCGGAACACCGAGATGTCCAGATCGTAGCTCCGGAACATCTGCACCAGGTTGAACGTGAAGGAGTCGTAGTTGTCGATCACGAGTAGCTTGGCTGTCATGTGGCCTCGAGTCTCCCGCTGCTGAGAAAAGACGCCGTGCCCCCCCTCGCGGCCGCTACAACATCGTGTACCCGCCGTCGACCGGCACGTACGTACCGGTCATGAACTGTGACAGCTCGCTCGCCAGAAAGAGCACGGCGCCCGCGATGTCATCCGCGGCGCCGTTGCGGCGCAGCGGGGACTGGGAGGCGATCGATGCCTTGTTGCCCATGGGCATGGGCGAGGCGGCGTCGGTCAGCACCAGGCCGGGCGCGACCGTGTTGACCCGGACGCCGGCCGGACCGAGCTCGGCAGCGAGGGCACGCACGAAGGCGTCCACCGCGGCCTTGGCGGTGATCTGCGCGAGGAAGCCCTCGCTGCCCCGCTTGGACAGCGCGCTCGAGATCGCCACGATGCTGCCGTTCTTGCGGCGCAGCATCTCGGGCGCGACCGCCTGACAGGGGTAGAAGATCGCCTTCAGCTCATCGCTCACCTTGCGCTCCAGATCCGACCACACGTAATCGACGAAGGCGCGATGGCGGAAATGGATGTGGGCGTTCGCCACCAGCACGTCGATGCGCTCGAAGCGCCGGTGCACGGCCGCCACCAGCTCCGCCACATCGGCCGCGTCCGTCACGTCCGCCTGGAAGATCTCGGCGGTCCCGCCCTGGGCCTCGATCCGCTCCTTGACGCCCTGCGCCTGCTTGTGGCTGTCGCGATAGTTGATCGCGACCTTTGCCCCGTGCTCCGCCAGCAGCAGCGCGGTGGCGAGCCCGATGCCGCGGCTGGCGCCGGTGACCAGCGCCACCTTGTCCTGGAGCAGGCCCGCGCTCTCCCGGGGCTTCGGCGCGTTGCGGGTCGTGGAGTGGGGCTGCGCCTCGGCCTCACTGGGAGGCTCGCTCCGCGGCTGGCTGGCGATCGCGCGGTCGATCAGCAGCGCCAGCGAGTCCAGCCGGGGCTCGTCGAAGAACTCCGACAGGCTCAGCTCCACCCGAAACAGGTCCTTGATCCGCGCCAGCGCGCGCATGGCGGAGAGCGAGTGGCCCCCGATGTCGAAGAACTGCGTCTGGCGCCCGATGCGCTCGCCCGGCACCTCCACGACCTGCGCCCAGATGGCGGCGAGCGTGCGCTCGGTCGGGGTCGCGGGAGGGTCGTATGTGCCGCTCTGCTGCGGCTCGCCCTGCAGCTCCAGGAGCGCGCGGCGATTCAGCTTGCCATTGGGTAGCTGCGGCAGGACGTCGAGCAACACGAAGGCGTCGGGTACCATGTAAGCGGGCAACCGGTCTCGCAGGAAGGCGCGCAGCTCGGCGAGCTGGACGCCCTGGCCGGACTCGCTGGTGTAGAACGCGATCAAGCGATCGCCCTGAGCCACCACCGCCCGAGCGCGGATGCCAGCGAACTCCCCGAGCACCTGCTCGACCTGGCGCACGTCGACGCGGAAGCCGCGCACCTTGACCTGAAAGTCCCAGCGCCCGATGAAATCCAGGGTCCCGTCGGGCAGATAGCGAACGACGTCGCCCGTGTTGTAGAGGCGCTGGCTCGGTTCAGAGCCGAAGGGATTGGGCGAGAAGCGCTCGGCGGTCAGCTCGTCGAGCCGATGATAGCCGTCCGGCAAGCTCGCGGAGGCCACGTGCAGCTCGCCGGCCACGCCCTCGGGCACCAGCCTGCCCTGGCGATCGAGCACGTAGAGCCGGGTGTTGTGAATCGGCGTGCCGACGGGCACAAAGTCGCGCTGACCGTCGAAGCTCGCCGTGTCGTAGTAGCAAATGTCGTTCAGCTCGGTGCAGCCGTAGTTGTTGAGCAGCCGCGCGCCGGGCAGCAGCTCGCGGAAGGCGAGCACCAGGGCCTTCGGCAAGGGCTCGCCGGCCGTGACGCAGACCTTCAGCGCCGGCAGCCGCTCCCCGCTGGAGCGCAGGTGCTCCATGACGTTCGCGAGGTGCGACGGGCCGATGTTCAGGCGGCTGACGCGGTGCTGGATCAGGGCGGCCACGAAGGCCCGCGGATCCTTGACCGTGTCATTGTCGAGGAACACCTGCGGGCAACCGTTGAGCAGGCCCGCGAACAGCTCCTTAACCGCGACCGCGAACACGAACGTCGTCTTCTGCGCCACGACGTCACCCGGCTCGAACGGCAGCCGCGCCTCGAGCGCGCTCAGCCAGTTCTCCAGCTGGCGGTGGGGCACGCGCACGCCCTTGGGCGTGCCGGTGGAGCCCGACGTGTACATGACGTAGGCCAGGTCCCCGGGTTCCAACCGCACGGGGGACGCTGTGCCGGGCTCTGCGGAGCCCGCGGCCCAGACCTGCTCGAGCAGCACGCAGCGCGACGGGTCGAACTCGAGCTGGGCCTGGTGCTGGGCCGAGCAGACCAGCGCGCGCGGGCCCGCGTCCTCCACAATCCGCTGCAGGTAGGCTCTGGGATACGAGGGGTCGAGCGGAACGTAGGCCGCGCCCGCCTTCCAGATGCCGAGCAGGCTGGCGAGCAGTCCGGTGCCGCGCTCCAGGCACACCGCCACCAGATCCCCCCGCGTGATGCCGCGCGCCGCGAGCGCGTGCGCCACCTGGTTCGCGCGCTGCGCGAGCTCCCAATAGCTGCAGGCCCCGCCTTCATCCCAGCACGCCGGCGCGTCCCCTGCCCGCTGCACCTGCGCCAAAAAGCGCTCCACGAAGGTGCGCTGCGCGAGCGCGACCAGCGGGGATCGCTGCTCCACCAGCCTCTGGATGTCAGAGTCGCGCAGCAGAGGCAGCTCCTGCACGCGCCGGCTCGCGTCCCTGACCATGCCTTCCAGCACCCGCTGGTGATGCCCGAGCAGGCGCTCGATCGCGGCCCGGTCGTACAGATCCGAGGCGTACACCACCTCCACCTCGAGCGCGTCCGCGCTCCCCGAGTACGACAGCTCGATCTCACAGCGCGCCGGGACGTGCTCGCGATCGAGCAGCTTCGTGACGGCCTCGTCCTTCTGATCGGGATCGGGGAACGCGCCGAAGATCACCTGATCCGGCAGCCCACCCTTGAGCGAGGTGCGCGGGAAATTCTGGTGCCGCATGACGATCGGCACCAGGGGGTTGCCGCTGCCCCGCCGCGCCACGCCCGCGGCCTGCAGGATGTGCTCGAACGGCGCCGCCTGATGCTCGAACGCGGTCAGCACCTGCGTGCGCACGGCCTTGAGCAAGGCAGCGACGCTGCTCTGTTCATCGATGCGCAGCCGCAGCGGCAGGATGTTGACGAAGAAGCCGATCAGCTGCTCCAGCTCCAGATCCGGACGGTTGGAGGTGGTGGTGCCGATGCACAGATCGCAACGGTGCGTGTAGCGGCTGAGCGTGACGCCGAGCGCGGCCAGCAAGGACATGAAGATCGTGCAGCCGTGCCGGCGCGAGAAGCGCTCGAGCTCGCCCGCGAACGGGCTCGGGTAGCGATAGATGAAGCGGGCGCTCGTGGTGCAGGTCCTGGCCGGCCGCGGGCGCTCGGTGGGCAGCTCCAGGCTGTCTTCATAGCCGTCCAGCGTCCGCCGCCAGTAGTCGAGCTCGCGCGAGAGGTCCCGGGCCCGCTGCTGGGCGGCATACTCCCGGTACTGAAGGGGCAAGGGCTGCAGCGCCAGTGGCTTCGCGCGACAGAACGCCGCGTACCCGTTCTGAAGCTCGCTCAGCAGCACCGTGCGCAGCGACCAGGCGTCCGCGGCGATGTGGTGCACGTTGAACGCGAACAGATGACGGTCCTCCGACAGCCGCAGCAGGCTGGCGATGAAGATGGGCCCGCTCCGCAGGTCGAAGCGGTGCTCGAGATGGCGCTCCAGGCGTTCCAGCAACTGGGCGCGGTCGACGGTGACGGGCGACAGCCGCACCGGCTCCGGAGGCGCGATGAACTGCACGGGCTCGCCGTCCGCCGTCTCGTCATAGTAGGTGCGCAAGCTCTCGTGCCGCGCGGCGATCTCGTTCAGGCTCTGCTCCAGCGCCGAGGCATCGAGCGGGCCCTGGATCAGCAAGAAAAGGGGGAGATTGTAGCTGGTGTTGGTCGGCTCGCGCCGATGATGGACCCACAGCCGCTCTTGGAACCAGGACAGCGGGCTACCCTCGCTTCCTGTTGCCGGGACCACCTCCGAGATGCGTCGCGAGCTCGCCGCCCTGTCAACGATCTCATCATCGCGCAACAGCACCGAACTGCGGATACACGATCCCTCATCCATGCTCATGCTCGCCCTCCAGGGAGTGTCAAAAGCTTGACACCCACATATCGTCCGAGCGCCGAGAGATGTTTAGGGCCGCTCGCCCACGAATTTCACTTTCGCAAGTGGTTCGCTGAAATGGGTCCGAGCCGGTCGCTCGCGGTCGAGCCGCTGCTCACGCGACTTTGGCCTTCGCCAGCCGCGTGCCGAGCGAAGCGAGCACCAGCTCCAGGTTGCCCAGCGTATGCGGCTTGTCGAGAAAGCCGATCACGTTGGGCACATGAAGCAGCTTGGAGGCGTCCTGAGCCTGAAACCCGCTGGTGATCACCACGGACACATCGCTGCGCACCTGCCGCAGCTCCTCGAGGATCTGCTCGCCCGGCGTCTCCGGCATGGTGAGGTCGAGCACAACGAGATCGATGGCATCGGGCTGCTCACTGAAGATCTCCAGCCCGCGCCGGCCGCTGTCCGCGGCCATCACGCGGTGCCCGAGCTCGTTCAGCAGGCGGCCCGTCACCACCCGCACCGCGGGCTCGTCATCGATCAGCAGGATGTTGCGCGGCCCGAGCGGCGCGATGGCGGCTGCGGGCGTGCTCTTGCGCCGCGGCGTCGAGTCGCGCGCGACCGGCAGCACCACGCCGAAGCGCGTGCCCCGCTCCGAGGTGCAGTCCACGCCCAGCCAGCCGTGGTGCGTGCGCACGATGCCCGCGGCCGCCGCCAGGCCCATGCCCCT
The DNA here is from genome assembly GCA_035760985.1 of Polyangiaceae bacterium. GTDB lineage: Bacteria > Myxococcota_A > Polyangia > Polyangiales > Polyangiaceae > SZUA-265. Next base: position 34,719 of record DASTRX010000233.1, on the reverse strand, counting down.
GCCGGGCGCCTTGGTGGAGAAGAACGGCTCGAACAGGCGCTCGCGCGCCTCGGCGGCGATGCCCGAGCCCGTGTCCTCGACCGCGAGCTTCACGTAGTCTCCCGGCTCGAGCGAATAGCGCTTGGCCTGCTCTCCCTCCAGCCGCAGGTGCTCGGTGCGCAGCGTCAGCACGCCCCGCTTGCCCTCCATGGCGTCCAGCGCGTTGAGCACCAGGTTGGTGATCACCTGCCGCATCTGAAAGCCATCGGCGGCGACCTCCGGCAGCCCTTCCCCCAGCTCCAGCACCAGGCGCGCCTTGGAGGCGACGGTCGCGTGCAGCAGGCGCAGCGCGCTGCTCAGCTCCGCGTTGATCTGCAGCGCCTCGATCGCCAGGCTGCGCTTGCCCGCGTACGCCAGCATCTGTTTGCTCAGCTGCGCTGCTTCGCCTGCGAAGTTCAGGATCTCCCCCAGGCAATGCAAGACCAGCGCCGGCGCGTCGGGCGGCACCTTGCGCTGCGCGATCTGAGCATTGCCGACCACGCCGCAGAGCAGGTTGTTGAAATCGTGCGCCACGCCGCCGGCCATGACGGCCAGGCTCTGCAGCGCCTGGCTGCGCTGAAGATCGCGCTCCAGCTCCTGCTGCCGCCGCGCGGTCACGATGCGCTCGGTGAGATCGTGCACCACGCGCAGCAAGACCGCGCCGCGGGGGCCGCCGGGCAGCAGCTGGGTCTCCGTGACCAGCAGCATCGTGGAGGCGCTGCTGCGGAGCGCGACCTCGTAGGAGCGCGAACCTTCGCTGGCCGCGGGCGCCGCCGAGCTCGACTCCCCCCCGACCTCGATCACGCAATCGCAGAACCTCTTGCCGATCAGTCTGTCGCGCGCCACCGCCAGCGTGCTCGACAGCGCCGGGTTCGCGAACACCACGCGATCCTCCGCGTCGAACAGGCCCACACCCTCGCCCAGGCTCTCGACCAGCACGCGATACAGCTCCTCGCTGTGACGCAGCGACTCTTCGCTCTTCCTGCGCGCTTCGAGCTCGCTGGAGAGCTGCCGGTTGAGCTTTGCGACGCGGCGGCGCGTGTCGATCACCATGCCCAGCCCGCCCGCCACGAGCAGCTTGCCGAGCAACGCGATCACGGCCGCCGTCTTGCCCGTCTCCGCGCCGGGCATGGACAGGGCGAAGCTCTTGTCGCTGATCTGCACCAGCAGCACGACGATCAGCGCGCCGCGGACGCCCAGCAAGTACGCCGCCGTCAGGCAGGGAATCAGGCCCACCAGGAACGCCGGATTGCCGACCATGCCGTGGATGGTGCTAAACGAAAGGTGGTAGCCGCCCAGCAGCAACGCCACGATCGCGCAACGGCCTGGAACACCCCGGAGCGCGCCGCTCGCCACGATCCGGTTACGCCAGCCCCACATACCCAGCTCGGTCATAGGCTCTCCAAACCGGGCGATCAAGGCTTTCCCGTGACCGCTGCCGGCGGATTACATCTAGCCGCGATAGCTCTGGATCGCTGATCCATTGGGATCCACTGCTTGGCAGCTGCTTCACGCTGCAACACTGGACAGGCAGCGTGCCCCGCACGGCACGGGCAGGCGCAGCGCGACCCAACCTGGGGCGCGCACGCTCGACCGGACGACTGGCAGCCGTGCGGAACCGTTACCGGTTTTTTCCATCACCACAACCCGGTGCACTCCTCCCCGCTCGGGCTCACGCGCGCACGCTCGGGCGCGCACGCTCGGCTCGAGCGCACGCTCGCGCGCGATCCACCCGTGCGAGTCCCGGCGTGTTCGGCGTCGTCGCTCCGCAGAGCGCGGCGGCGCCCGAGCTCGGGCGCTCGTCCTCGACGCGAGCTTCGCGCTGCAACCGTCTGGTCGCACCGGCGACACGTGCCGCGCGCGAGCCTCCCCACGGCATCTCGCTTGGAATGCCGACGCAGGAGGCTTGTAAGACTTGGCTCAATTTTCTTCACGAAACATCGTTGCTCTGGGACTGGCGCTGGCCCTGATGGGGGCCTGCGGTGACGACTCGGACGTCGTCGGGGGCGGCGGCAGCTCCGGAACCGGTGGCACCTCGGCAGGCTCCAGCGGCGACGCGGGCGTCACGGACGCGGGCGTCAGCGGCAGCGGCGGCAGCTCGGGCAGCGGCGGCAGCTCGGGCGCTGGCGGCCTCGACGCCGGCGCCGCAGGCACGGGCAGCGACGCCGGTGCCACGGATGGCGGCCCTGGATCAGGAACGGATGCGGGCGAGCCCAGCGATGCAGGCCCCGACGCGACCGACGGCGGCTGAACCCGGTCCTCGACTCGAGCGGGCGTTGAGCTGGGGCTCGGCACCCCAGCTCAGCGCCCGACCCCAGGATGAGCCCGCTGAACGACGCGCTCCGCGCGCCGCCGCAGCAGCCCCAAGGACGCGAGCGCGAGCAGGAGCGCTGCGGCAGGGCGCGCGGCTGCGGGCGCCGGGCTCGTCAGCGCGCAACCGCTGGCTGAGCTGCGCTGCGGCGCAGCTGCTTCAGCCTGTTTGCCGTCGTCCGGCACCGGTGCAACGGCGAACGGCCCTCCAGCGTTGAGCAGGGAGCCCGATTCACGCTCGTCCTCGCAGAAGAGCCCGAGCGAGAGCTCATCGCTGGAGAACACCACATCCGTGCCCGGCAAGCGCGCCTCCATGCGCACCTGATGAGTGCCGGGCGCCAGCGATAACCCCGCCTCCCTGTAGCCCGAGCAATCCGCGACGATGCGATCTCGGCCCCGCCCGACCCAAGAGCTGCCCGGCTCCACCACTGTGCAGAGCCCCTCCCGCGGGAGCCAACGCTGACCGTCGACGTAGGTCTCGAAGTACAGGATCCCCAGCGGGAAGTCGTTCGTCGTCCAGCTCGCGCTGACATTCACCAGAACTGCGTCCGCCTGGACAGTACAAGCTGACGCAATGAAATACCCCAACGCTAGCGGTTGCCGGATGGGCTCAGACGCGGGCACCAAGGTCAGCTCGCCTGCCTCGAGCGGCTGGGTCACTTCGAACTCCGCGGTGCGAAAGCGCTCCTCGGCGAAGACCATCGGGCCCGCGTCGATGCTGATCCGGTAGCGCTCGCCCTCCGCCCACGGCTGCGCCGGCCGGATCAGCAGGATCCCGTCGACGGGCTCGATCACCGCGTCGACGCGCTCCAATTGCTGGCCCTGCCAGCGCTCCAGCGTGAGAGCCGTGGACGGTTCCTGCTTCGAGTAGCCCCCGTACCACCACGGTACTCCCGCCGCATTGCTCGGAATCCGGCCATCTCCCACGCGCAGCTCGTTCGCAAACGGTAGAACGCAGCTGCACGCGCGCGCCTCGCCGGGCCGCAGCGCGACCGCGCCCGTGAGCGAGATCAGGAAGGCCCCCGGCAACGAAGACCGATGCAACCGCAGCCGCGAGAACGCCGCGCCCAGTGACATGAACCCGGTCTAGCAACGCCAGAGCGCCCGGCAAGGCGCAGAGTGTTCCACTCGAGATGGATGAGATCCGGCTCGTCACGGCGCGAGCGCGCAGTGGGCACCATCCGCGCGCGCCCATGTGGGTGTGGATCCGCTCGCACGCCGGCGTCCCGCGCCCACGTGGGCGCGGATCCGCTCGCGCGCACCCTCCGCGCACCCAATGCCCGTCACGCGAGAGCCTCCTCCCGCACTTGCCGCCACCAGCGCCCGTATCGCGTCCCCTCAACTCGTCATGCCACGTGCAACACCGTCCGGCGTCCGCACGCTGCTTCGTCGCGACCGTCGACGCTCCCGCCGCCACGCCGACGAGGTCCGAAGCCGCCGAGCGCCCCGAGATTTCGGCCGCTGACGTATGGCTGAGGTCCGGCCCATCCTTCTTTCCCCCCCAATGCCGTCTTCCAGGGCGCTGCGGGCGTTGGGGCGGTCGAGATGCCGCTCGCCCCGTCGGGCGATGCCGAGAGGCGGCGAATCCGAGGTCCGGCAGCGCTGTCTTGGGCTATCGCGCGCCGAAAAGAGCTTCCGAAAAAAGGCCGCCGACCCCTGGCGCGAGGGCAAACGCGTGCTTATTCATGACGGCCCGAGGGATCGAGCGCCGCTGGCTGCAAGCTGAGCCGAGCGAGGGCTCGAGCCCCGTCCGCCCGGCGCGCCCGCCGGGAATCACATCGCCCGGAGCAGCCCGTCCGGGCGCAACGGCCGCGCGCGCTTCGCGAGGCGCGGCGAGGAGAACGCTTCATTGATCAACAGTCCCATCCGACCCAACCCCCACACCGAGCAAGACCCATCCAACTCTCAGCAGCCCGGCACTGCGCCCGCCAGCTCCACGCCTGCCAGCCCCGCTCCCGCCCCCGCGCGCAACGAACACGTCGCCCGCCGCCGGCTGAGCCCCACCGTCATCGCGCGTCGCCGCAACAGCCCGCCCCAACCACCCACGCCCTCACGCCCCGCCGCACGCCCTCACCCCGCCTCTGGCTCTAGCTCTGCCTCTAGCTCTGCCTCTAGCTCTAGCTCTAGCTCTGCCTCTAGCGCACGCCCTGCGTCTAGCCCCAGCCCTCGCCCGACTCCCGCTCCCGCGCGCGCCACCGCTCCCTCTCCCCATCCCAAATCCGGCGTCGAAGTCTGGCAGGGCCGTCCCGGTGTTCCCATGGCCGACTGGGCCGCCCGCGAAGCCCGCCGGCTGCAACAGCGCAGCTCTGGCCAGCGTCCGAGCGCTTCACAGCCCGCGATCCGTCGTCCCGGCCCCGCGCGGCCTGCCTCGCTGCGCACCGCCGGGCCCCGCCACGCTCCGCGTCCGCCCGCCCGCACCCAGACTCACAAGGCCCCGCCGGCGCCTGCTCCCGAGCGCAGCGCTCACAAGCGCGTCGTCAAGGTGCACGGCTCGATCGGGGTGAGCGCGCTGGCCGCCTCCCTGGGCGTGAAGGCGCAGGACGTGTTGCTGCGGCTGATGAAGCTCGGCGCTCGCGGCGTGCACCTCAACTCTTCGCTCGATCTCGAGACGGCCGCGCTGGTCGCGACCGATTTCGGCTGGACCGTGCAAGACGTGGAAGTGAGTGCCGATGAGCGTCTGCGCCGCGCGCGGCCCGAGCGCTCTGCCGAGCAGGGCGCAGCCCGGGCGCCGGTGGTCACCGTGATGGGTCACGTGGATCACGGCAAGACTTCGCTGCTCGACCGGATCCGGCACGCCGACGTCGCCGCGCACGAGGCCGGCGGCATCACGCAGCACATCGGCGCGTACGTGGCCGATACGCCGCGCGGTCGCATCACCTTTATCGATACACCCGGCCATCAGGCGTTCAGTGAGCTGCGGGCCCGCGGCGCGCGCGTGACCGATCTGGTGGTGCTGGTGGTCGCGGCCGACGACGGCGTGATGCCGCAGACGCGCGAGGCGGTGGCGCACGCGCGCGCGGCCGAGGTGCCGATCGTCGTGGCCATCAACAAGCTCGATGTGCCGGGCGCCGATCCCGCGCGCGTGCGGCGCGAGCTGAGCGAGCTGGGGCTCACGCCCGAGGCCTGGGGCGGCGATACCCTGGTGGCCGAGGTCTCGGCGCGCAGCGGCGCCGGCATCCCGGACCTGCTGGACAAGATCCTGCTGCAGGCGGAGTTGCTCGGGCTGGAGGCCTCCGCGAGCGGCGCGGCCAGCGGCAGCGTGCTCGAGACCCGGCTCGACAAGGGGCGTGGTCCGCTCGCCACCGTGCTGGTGGAGGAGGGCACGCTCGCGGTCCACGACGTGATCGTGGTCGGCGAGACCTGGGGCCGGGTACGGGCGCTGTTCGATGACCGCGGCCACGAGCTGCGGGAGGCGGGCCCGTCCACGCCGGTGCTGATGCTCGGTCTCGAAGCTCTGCCGCGCGCCGGCGACGCCGTGCACGTGGTGCGCGACATCGCGGCCGCGCAGGAGCTGACGGTCACGCGCTCCGGTCAGCAGCGCTCGGAGCGCCTCAGCGCCACGCGCAAGGCGTCGCTCGCCGACTTCGCGCGCCTGGTGGGGCCGCGCGCGGCGCAGCTGAAGCTGGTCGTGAAGGCGGACTCGCAAGGTTCGCTGGATGCCGTGCGCAGCTTGCTCCGCGCGCCGACCAAGGACGCGGAGTTCGAGCTGGTGCACGCCGGCGTCGGGGCCATGACCGAGTCCGACGTGCAACTCGCGGCGGCCAGCTCCGCGCTGCTGGTCGGCTTCCAGGTGGACGCTGCCCCGCGCACGCGCTTGCTCGCGCGGCAGCTGGGCGTGCGCATCCGCGAGCACCGGCTGATCTACGAGCTCGCGGATGACCTGCAGCGCTCGCTGGCCGCCTTGCTCGAGCCCGAGCTCGCGGAGCGCGAGATCGGACGCGCCGAGGTGCGCCAGGTGTTCTCGGCGGGCACGAGCCGCGCCGCGGGCAGCCGCGTGACCCAGGGCACGATCCAGCGCGGCGCCCGGCTGCGCGTGGAGCGCGCGGGAGCGCGGGTCTGGCAGGGCAATATTGCCTCCCTGCGGCGTTTCCGCGACGATGCGCGCGAGGTGCGCGAGGGCTTCGACTGCGGCATCGTGCTCGATGGCTTCGACCAGTTCGAGATCGGCGATCTGCTCGTTGCATCGCTGGTCGAACCGGTCGCGCCCAAGATCTCGCTCGCTTCGTGAGCCTCGACCGGCACACCGATTGCTTCGTTGCCGGGCATGCAGCCCACCGGTGTGCGCCATGAATCAGCGAAGAATCAGCCTGCACGCTGGCGCCCCTGGCCCTGGGTCCTCGGGGGCGCCGGCGTGGCGGCGCTGTGCCTCGGCGCAGGTGCCCTCGCGAGCCGCCACTGGTCCCAGCCCGAACCCGGAGTGGTGCCCGCGACAGGCCAGCAGGTGCTGAACGAGCCGCTGGAGCCGCCAGCGCCGGAAGCGCCGGCGGATCCCACTGCCCCGCTGATCCCCTGGGCGTGGCTGGATCAACCATCCCAGCCGGTGCTCAGCGCGGATGAGCTCGCCTCTCGCGCCGGCCCGAATCTTGACGAGCCCCTGTCGCGTGAGCCCGCGAGCGATGACATTTCCAGCTCGGATGTCCAGCGCGTCGCCGGCACAGAGCGCGCGGACGCGGGCGCCGACAGCGGCGCTGCAACGCTCGCGCAGCTGGACTCCGAAGCTCCCACGACCGCGCCGGAGGAGCCGCTTCCGCCCGGCGAGGAGTGCGGCTTCGTGACCTGCGCGCCGGGCTACGGCTGCTGCAACGCGAGCTGCGGCGTGTGCGTCCAGCCCGGGGACAACTGCGACCCGACCCCGTGCGAGAGCCGCATCCAGGTTCCCGCGAGCGCCGTGTGTGGCCGCTCGACGTGCAGCAACGGGCAGCTCTGTTGCAATCCGAGCTGCGGCATCTGCGTCGAGCCCGGCGAGAGTTGCGACCAGACGCCGTGCGACAACGCCATCCAGTATCCGTTCAGCCCGATCTGCGGCCGCGCCACCTGCAGCGTGGGCAAGGTCTGCTGCAACCCGAGCTGCGGCATCTGCGTCTCGCCGGGCGAGACCTGCAGCCAGCAGCCTTGCGAAATGCCCTGAGCGCGGCGGCGCGCCGGTCGAGGCGCTGGCGTGGATCGTGCTCGTTCGGAACGCATGACCCTCGCTGTGGGAACTCGCTTCCAGACCAAAGTCCCGTCGCGGCTGGATCGCTTGCCCTGGTCGCAGTGGCACTGGCGCGTGGTCGTGGCACTGGGCATCACCTGGCTGCTGGATGGGCTGGAGGTGACCATCGTGGGCTCTGTCGCGCCCATGCTACAGCGCTCCGACACGCTACACCTCAGCGACAGCCAGATCGGGCTGACCGCGAGCGCCTACCTGGCGGGCGCGATCCTCGGCGCGCTGGTGTTCGGCCGCCTGACGGACGTGTTCGGTCGCAAGCGGCTGTTCCTGATCACGCTGGGCGTGTATCTCGCTGCCACACTGGCCACGGCAGCCTCCTGGAGCTTCGCGTCCTTCGCGGTCTTTCGCGCGCTCACCGGCGCAGGCATCGGCGGAGAATATGCGGCCATCAATTCCGCGATCGACGAGCTGATCCCCGCTCGCGTGCGCGGCCGCACCGATCTCGCCATCAACAGCACCTACTGGGCGGGCACGGCCTTCGGCTCGCTGTTGACCCTGGTGGTGCTGAACCCGCGCGTGCTGCCGGCGGCGATCGGCTGGCGTGTGGTGTTCGGACTGGGCGCCGTGATCGGCCTGGCCGTGATGTTCGTGCGCCGCTATGTGCCCGAGAGCCCGCGCTGGCTGCTGTTGCACGGGCGACTGCCCGACGCCGAGCGGGTCGTCGAATCCATCGAGTCCCAGATCCGTTCCACCCGCGAGGAGCCACTGCCGCCGTCGGGACCGGTCGGCACGCTGGAGGTGAAGGGGGCCGTCACCTTCGCCGCGATCACGCACGTGCTGTTCCGCCGCCACCTGCGCCGCACGCTGCTCGGCCTGACGCTGATGATCGCGCAGGCCTTCGCCTATAACGGCATCTTCTTCACGTACGCGCTGGTGCTCACCAAATTCTACGACGTCCCGCCGCCCAGCGTCGGCCTGTATTTGCTGCCCTTCGCGATCGGCAACCTGCTCGGCCCGATGCTGCTCGGCCATTTCTTCGACACGCTGGGCCGGCGCGTGATGATCGCCCTCACCTACGGCGTGAGCGGCATCCTGCTCGCCGTCACCGGCTACGCCATGGCGCGGGGCTGGCTCACGGCCACTACCCAGACCTTCCTGTGGTGCGCCGTCTTCTTCGTGGCCTCCGCCGCGGCCAGCTCCGCCTATCTCACCGTGAGCGAACTGTTCCCGGTCGAGCTGCGCGGCCTGGCGATCGCCTTCTTCTACGCCGTCGGCACGGCCGCCGGCGGCCTCGCCGCGCCGGCCCTGTTCGGCGCTCTGCTGGAGACCGGCAGCCGCGACCGCGTGCTCATCGGCTATCTGATCGGCGCCGGCCTGATGCTGATCGCCGCCCTGGCAGCCGCGTTCTGGGGCGAGCACGCCGAACAAAAATCGCTGGAGATGATCAACCCGCTCTAACAAACCGAACAGAAGGGCTCGGAACCCCACGCCCCCGCCCGACCCCAGCAGATGCCCACTGCGCGGGCGCGCCGCCGCGCGTGCGGACGGCGCCGAGGGAAACCAACGCTGCCGAGCAGAGTTCCGGACGGGTCGCGTTCTCGGGGGCGCAGGCGCCGATGGGGGCGTGGGCGCCCGCCGGCGAAACCGACCCGGCACGCGCGCAGGTGACGGTGCCGGGCAGATGACGGCGCCGAGCAGATGACGGTGCCGAGCGGATGAGGGCGCCCGAGCAGATGACGGTGCCGAGCAGATGACGGTGCCGAGCGGATGAGGGCGCCCGAGCAGATGACGGTGCCGAGCGGATGAGGGCGCCCGAGCAGATGAGGGCGCCCGAGCAGATGACGGTGCCGAGCGGATGAGGGCGCCCGAGCAGATGAGGGCGCCCGAGCAGGTGACGGCGCCCGAGCGGATGACGGCGCCCACGTGGACGCGCGGATGCCGACGCGCGGAAACGACTCCCCGCGCGCAAGCGGACACAGCCGCACGAGTGCGGATGGGGTCGCGCAGAAACGCAGCCGCACGAGCGGGGGGCGCGCCCACGTGGGATGCCGACGCGCGCCGAACGGGGCTACAGAGGCGTATGTGGACGTCGTGTTGCCGCTCACTCCCCCCTCCGGGATGGTGCCGCGCCGCCGCGCGCGGATCGCGCCGAAGCAGACGCACCGCCGCGCGAGCAGGTCACGACCAGGCGGGCGCGCGCGAACGCCGCCGCGCCGCAAGCGTCGGTGGCCGCGCGGAAACCGACGCCGCCGCGCGCAAGCGGAGACGGCCACGGCGACCGGAGACGGCCGCGCGAGCGGATGCCGGGCGCGCGGGCGGCGCTGGGCGCTCGGAGGGGGTCGCGCGCTCGCCGCGCGGAATCCGACGCCGCCACGCGCAAGTGGAGGCGACCGCGCGCAACCGGAGACGGCCGCGCGAGCGGATGCCGGGTGCGCGCGGCGGTAGGCGCTCGGAGGGGGTCGCGCGCTCGCCGCGCGGACTCCGACGCCGCCGCGCGGAAAACGGAGACGCCAGCGGCAACCGGATACGGCCGCGCACCTTATCGCGCCCACGTAAACGCAATCAGCTGGTCGATCATGAAGTCTATGCCCACGTGGCCTGCCGTTACCGCGCTCTCGCGCGACACACGGCGTCGGCCGAAGCGGACGGCGTCGCTCGTCGGACGATGTCGCGAGGTTCCGGATTGCCGAACTTCGCTGTTGTCACGCGTGGATTGCACCTGCGCAGAGGGCCGCACTCGACAGTGTCGTAGCGACTTCTCGAAAAGCACGTGTGCGGACGATTTCGCTTTACACGATCTGCGCGGCCCGCGCGCTCGCCGGCGGCGGTGGGACTCGAACGTGTGCATTGCTGCGCCGCAGAGCCCGCTTGCAGAGCGTGCGGGCCTTTTCAGGTCAAAAACCGCGTCGAACTGGTCTGGCGCGGAACTGGGCGGCATTGGGAAGCTCGAAAATCGTCATGCTAGTGTGCTTCCGCAAAGCGGGAGGGCTGTATGCATGAATGGAAGATCGCACACGAGACGTTGTCGCGGCTGGCGCGGGAGCGCGCCGCAGCCGATGCACTGGAGGGGCACTGGCTGCTGCGCGCGCGGCGTGCGCAGGCGCACCTGCACATGGGCTTCGGTAGCTTCGTCAGCTACGTGGAGCAGCTGTTCGGTTACACGCCGCGGTCGATCCTGGAGAAGCTGCGCGTCGCGGAAGCGCTGGAGCAGCTGCCGGCTTCGCGAGCGGCGCTGGAGCAAGGCCAGCTCGGCTGGTGCGCCTTGCGCGAGCTCACGCGGGTGGCTGTGAGGGAGACCGAAGAGGCCTGGTTGCAAGTGGCACGAGGCAAGACGGTTCGGCAGGTCGAACAGCTGTTGGCGGGCAAGCGCCGGGGCGAGGCCCCAGCTGACAAACCGGATCCGCGCGCGGTGCGCTACGTGTTGCGCTTCGAGGTGTCGGCAGAGACGTACGCGCTGTTTCGAGAGGCGCTGCTGGAGCTCCGCCGGCGCTGTTCGAGCTGCTTCGAAGACGACGCGGCGCTGCTGGAGATGGCGCGCTGCATTCTCGCCGCTGTGCCCGGCGCCCCTGCCCCCGGAGGACACGATGAGGGCCGCTCGAGCTACCAGATCGCGATCAGCGTCTGTCCGGAGTGCGGCAGCGGTCGGCAGCCCGCGAACGGACAACTGGTCCCCCTCGCGCCGGAGATCGTGGCCATGGCCGAGTGCGACGCACAGCGCCTGCCGGCGCTGGAGGAGAACGCATCCCACGAGCAGCATCCTTCCGCGGATGCTGGCACCGAGGCCTGCAGCGATGAACACCACTCCGGCCACGATGCGTGCACCCACGTGGGCGTGGACAAAGGTCGCAGCGGACCCGGCGGGTCAGTTCTCGGTGACCCGTTCGTTCACGTACAGGACCGGGGCATCATCGCCGGCAAACGCCGCTCCGAGCACGAGCACGAGGCGCGTTCCGCTGCCGACGCCGACGTGGGCAACGCGGGCGGCGCTGCCGCCCGAGAGCGCAGGGGCAAGCGAGCCCAACAAGACATCCCGCCGGCGCTGCGCCGCGCAGTGCTGCGCCGCGATGAGCGTCGCTGTCGCGTCGCCGGCTGCCGGAACGCCACCTTTCTCGATCTCCATCACATCCGGCCCCGATCCGAAGGCGGCAGCCATTGCGCAGGCAATCTCGTCACGCTGTGCTCGGCCCATCACCGCGCGCTGCATCGGGGCGAGCTGCGCAGCGCAGGAGATGCCAGCGACTTTCGCGTGCTGCCGGGCGCGGCAGGGATGCCAGTGGACAGCAGCGCGGCGCTCGCTCCCTCGAGCGGGCTCGATGTTGCCGCAAAGGTGGCTTCAGGATTGCGCCAGCTGGGCTTTCGCGCGGCCGACGTGCACGCCGTGATCACGGAGCTCCGAAAGCAGAGCGAGCTCGCAACCGCAACGCCGCAACAATGGCTCCGCGAAGCCTTGCGGCGCCTGCATCCAGCTCCCGCGCGGGCTCGCTGAGAGCGCCCCCCCAAACGCGCGCGGAACAGCGCCCGCCGAATCCGCACGGCGCCCGCCGAATCCGCGCGGCGCCCGCCGAATCCGCACGGCGCCCGCCGAATCCGCACGGCGCCCACCGAATCCGCACGGCGCCCGCCGAATCCGCACGGCGCCCGCCGAATCCGCACGGCGCCCGCCGAATCCGCGCAGAACAGCGCCCGCCGAACCCGCACGGCGCCCCGCCGAATCCGCACTGCGCCCGCCGAATCCGCACGGCGAATCCGCACGGCGAATCCGCGCGGCGCCCGCCGAATCCGCACGGCTGCCCAATGCGCGGCACCGGTCGAATCCCGCACCGCACGTGCGCCGAAACGGCACCGCCCGAATCCGCACGCCGCACGCCTCGCTGCCAGCGCCCGGCGCCCCGAGGTTGGGGGCAGTGCCGTGTGGTTGAGGTCCGGCCACAAACATCAAGCCGCGAGGTCAGCGCCGGCCGCGCGCCTGCAGAACGAGGAGCGGGCCCCCGACGTCGGCCTCAGCGCGCCGTCTCGGGCCAGTCGGGCAGGACGTAGACGCGCCGCACCTCCTCGTGGCGGCGGAGGCCGAGCGCCTCGCGCTGGATCAGCAGGTCTCGCAGGTGGCGCTCGGCGAGCAAGCGCTGGCGCTGGTATTCGCCGCGGAGTTGTTCTCGCTCTTCACGGCTGAGCGGTTCGCTGGTCACGCGTGCCACGAGCGCTCGCACCAGGTCCGTCTGGCGTTGGACCTTGCGGCCCGCTTTGCCCAGCGAGTAGGCGATCTCGCCGGCGATCTCGCGCTGGACCGCCGCCAGCGGCGCGCCGCCGAGCGCGCCGAAGCGGTCGCCGAGCGGGCTGCGCCGTTCTGGTTCATTCACGGATTCGTAGACGTCGCGCAGCAGCCGCTGGATGCGTTCCGACATGGTGGGCCAGGAGCAAGCATACCCCCGTCCGCGGCCGCGCGCCGCCCGTTCCCCGTCGCTGGCGGGCCCCACCGCCAGGCACTCGCTCCACGGGGAGCGAAGCCGCCGACCGTTCCCTCGCGGCGCGGATCCGCCGCGCCGATCCGGCCGCTGTGGGTCACCTGCAGAATGGCAGTGCCGCTGGTCACCTGCTCGCCCGCCGCCGAGAGCAGCGCCGCGAGCACCGCGCAGCGCCCGCCCAGCCCGGGCGCTCTGCTCGCTGGATCACTGGCGCGGACGCATCAGGATCTCGCCCTGGCTCACTTCCTTGACCGCCCAGGTGCCGCTGCCGCCGGTCACCTCGGCCACATGAAACACGGCGGGCGCAGGCCCACGATGGTAGAGCGTGAGCTTGCCGCCGTAGTCGCGCAAGATCCAGCCGCCGATGTTGACGCTGGTGGGCTGGACGTCGACGGCGCCCCTGGCGGCCCGCAACAGCACCTCGCGCTGCTCCAGCTGTGAGCCCTCCAGGCGCGCGATCAGCAAGCTCTGCAGGACGCCCGCGTCCGCGGTCGTCACCGCCACTGGTTTGCCTGCAACTTCGATCATGGCTCTGGCTCCTCGGCTGTCGCCCGCGGCGGTCGGCGCAGTGGTGGGGGCGCTCGGCGGCGCGTTCGTCAGCACAGCCTGCGGCTCCGCCACCGGCACGCGCTGCTCCTTCGCTGAGTTCTGGCAGCCGCTCGCGCCGAGCGCCGCAGCGAGCAGCCAGCAGCGGAGCCCGCCGCGGCAGTGAACTTTTGTTGGGTTCGGGGGCGTCATGGGCATTGGATCAGCTTCGGGTCCACGGCGTAGCCGCCGGGTGGAGTGGGATGATCTACGTTGGACATGTAGGCGTCCCCCTTGCGGGGTTTGCGCGTGTACGTCGAGCCGTCCGCGCGCTCGATGATCGTATCACCGCTCGCGGTCCTGCCCACGATTCTCTCGGACTTCTTCGAGCCCGGGGCGCCCACGGTGATGCCGGGGTACTGGCTGTCCACGTGGCGTTTGATGGCGGCGGAGTCCACGACGTATTTGCCCGCCTTGTCCTTCTTGACAAAATCCGCCGGCACCAGGCCGCGCGCGATGCGCCACTCCGCGCTCTTGGTGTACGCCTCGTACTCCTTGTCCCGCTGCTTCATGCTCGCGGGCTGGTGGCTGTGCCACGCCTCGTGGTACAGCGTCTCCGCCTGGTCCTCCACGCTCTGCGTGCGCACCATCTGGATCTGGGTCCCCGAGTTGGTGCCGAGCACGTCGGTGCGTTGCGTGGTCCACTGCTTGCCGTCGTAGTAGGGATCCTCGAAGTAGATGCTGTCGTAGACGGTGATGCTCACGCCGCGGTTGCGCAGATCGTCGAGCACCTGCCGGTCTTGCTTGCAGAGGATGCCCTTCACGTCCTTCATCGTCTGCTCGGCAGGCGTCGGCGGCCTGGGAGGTGGCGGCGCCGGCGCCGGCGTGGGCGCCGGGCTGGGCGTCGGCTGGGACGGTGCGGGGCCGGACGACGACGAACCGAAGGGCGGCGAGGGGTTGCAACCGAAGGAGCTGCTCTCGCGGGCGGCAACTTCGCGCAGCGGCGCGTTCGGGCTCTCACCGGGGATCGCTGCCGCGGGCCCGAAGCACTGGGCGTCCGCCGTGGAGCTCTCGCCCGACGCATGGACCAGGCCGTTGCGCACCAGCGCGCAGCGCACGGATTGCCCGAAGAGCTGCCAGGCACCGATGGCCACGGCCGCCACGAGCACCAGCAGGATGACATACTCCACCGCGGACAGGCCACGCTCGTCCCGGATGGCTCCGGCGGAGCCGGCGCGTCGTTGCCGGCGTGCTGGGGAGGGCTCGAAGCGCGACACCGTTGAGCGGGTATACCCGACGCGCCGAGCGCCCGCCATGGCCGCAGCTCCGGCAGCGGCGCGCAGGTCGCTCTGACGCACGCTGTTGCAGCGCGTCGCTACTGCCGAGGCGCCGGGAGCGCATCCGACGCGATCGCGACGTCCCGATCCACTTCCTGCGTGAGCTTCACCCAGTCGACGCGACCGACCCGGTTCGTCCAGAGCGGGTTGCGGTACTGGGCGCTGGCCTGCGCCGTGTACGCGCGCCAGCTGCGGGCCGCAGCCCGCAGCGCCTCGACGGCGCGCTGCTGGTGAGCGCCAGCGGCCGTGGCCCGAAACAGCGCGAGCTCGCTGGCGCCGCGGATCTTGTCGGCATAGTACCGACCGAGCAGCGCCATCGCGCGGATGTCGCCCAGCGTCTTGCGCAGCTCACTGTCGCGAGCCAGGAGCTCGGGGTCGCTCAGGCGCTCGACGCCCGCCAGCGCCGCCGCGGAGTGCGCGGCGATGCGATCAGCGATCTGCGGCGGCGTACTCCCTTCGATCGCCTCACCCGACGTGACCGCTGCCACGTAGTCCGGAATCGAGACGTTGTCGGTGCCCGGGTGAACGCCGAGCGTGATGAAGCGCTCGAGGTCGTGGAATCCGCTCGCGGTCTGCGCGGGGCCGGGGCGGCTGCAGCAGCCTTCGATGTACCACTGGAAATCGAACTCGCCCCAGTGAAAGCCCGTCACCAGCGGGTAGATCAGCGACGCCTGCTGCCAGGCGTCGAGCAAGCGCTGCGCGTCGATGCCGCCGAAGCGCTGCGCCACGAGCGCCACGATGCGTTCGTTGTCGAGCCCCGGGTCGTAGCCCAGGCGCCCCCAGAGCAGAAAATGCAGCCAGTGCTTGTCGAGCTCGAGCTGGCGGGGCGAGCTCGGCTCCAGATCCAGAAACTCTCTCGCCCAGATCCACATGTCCGAGCCGAAGTAGTAGCCCGCCGCTCTCTCCGAGGGCAGATTGCGCACGAACTCGCGCACGAAGTCGGGCGCTGCCCAGCGGAACATCAAGGCGTCGTCATTGCGCAGCGTCCACAGCGCCTCGAAGCGGCCGAGCGAGCTCCAGAACTGGTCGTGAAAGGTCTGCCGCGTCGCCGACAGGACGTGCGCCTGCGCGTACTTGAAGCTGAACACGAAGTCGACGTTGGCTTGCTCCAGCAGCGGCTGGAAGCTCTCCGCGATCTCATCCACGCGCGCCTGATGCTGGCGGTGAATGAACCGGAAGCGCCGCCCGGGCTCGGCGCGCGCTGCATCGAGCGTGCCCTGCCCGTAGCTGGCGAAGGCCCACGCCTCCTTGGCCTCGAAGCTCGCCTGCCCCATGTTCTCGCCGGTGGTCAGCCCGATGCCGCGCAGCAGCGGATACGTGCGAAACAGAGCGCGCACGCTGGCGCGGAAGTAGTCGACCGTGATCGGATTGTCGATGGCGTCGTTGATGCCGTACTTGCCGCCGACGCCATACGTGAAGATGTTCCACGTCACCAGGCACAGCTCGATGTTGCGATCCCTGGCGTGGCGCATCACGCGCCGCCAGAACTCGATCTTCTGCTCGATCGTGAGCCGGGCCACGACCTCGACCCGCTCCAGCAGCGTGGGGCTGACCAGATCGGTGCCGATCGTCGGATAGTGCTCCTCGAAGCGGGCCTGCGAGCGCCACACATCGGCCAGAGCAACCTCGGGATACTCGGGCACACGCACCAGCGACGGAAACGGGTGCTCGTTCCAGAGCGAGAGCAGGTTGTAGCGATGGCGCGCCAGCCCATCGAGGTACGAGCGCCAGAACTCGAAGTCCCAGACGGCGGGGATCGCGGCCTGCGCCGAGTCGCTCATGTCCGAGTAGCTCGGCGTGCGCGCGTCGAGCGGCAGATTGAACTTCGTGCCGCGCAGCGCGTGCTGCGGACTGCGCGCCAGCGGCGTGACCCCCTCGACGCCGAAGGCGCGGATCTGCTCCGCCAGCTCCAGCCCTCCGTACAACTGGCCCCCGACGTCCGATCCGATCACGCGGAGCACTGCGCCGCCGTCGACCTCCACGGCGAAGCCCTCGGCGCGCAGCTCCCGCGTGCGCGCGCCGATCGGGACGCCGCGCCGTGCTGCCTCTTCGCGCTCCAGCAGCAGAATGCTCCAGCTCGCCCCGGGCGCCGGCCGAGCGAAGAACTGCTCGAGCGAGCCGTGTTCGACCGTGTAGCCCCGCGCCCGCAAGGCGCCGCCGATCTCTTCGGCGGCGAAGGCGACGGCAGGCTCGTGCGCGTCAAAGAAGATCCGTGCGGCGTCCAGTGTCATGCAAATCGGCCACAGTATGGATCAAATCCGCCCTCCGTGTTTTGCTCTCGATCACATGAAACCTCTCGGCGTTTTTGAGCATCATCAGGACATCGGCGCACCCCGGCTCGCCGGCAATGCCGTCTACAACCCGATCGATCAGACGTATACCCTCACCGGCGCGGGCTCGCGCTCGGGGCCTGCGCTCGCCGAGTTCCACTTCGCGGAGAAGCGGATCCAGGGCGACTTCATCGTTCAGGCCACCCTGCACCAGCCCAGTCCGCGCGGCACGATCGGCATCCTGGCGCGCGACGCGCGCAGCGGCTCCTCCCGCTACGCCGCGGGCTGCGTGCACGGCGATGCGACCACCGCGCTGCAGTATGTGAGCAGCGCCGGGGCGAGCGCGGCGCGCATCGAGCTCTCGTCATTCCACCCGACCGAGATCCAGCTCGCGCGCACCGGCAACCGCTTCACGCTCTCCGCCGCCACCTTCGGCGAGAACTACAAGTCCGTGAGCCACGAGCTGGCGCTCGATGCAGCGCTGCACGTCGGGCTGTTCGTCAGCTCCGACTCGGAGGAGGAGCTCGCGCGCGCCGTGTTCAGCAACGTGCGCCTGAGCCTGCCCGCGGCTGCCGACTTCAAGCCTTACAGCGACTACCTGGGCAGCCACCTGGAGGTGCTGGAGGTCGCGACGGGCCAGCGCAGGATCCTGCACAGCGAGCCCGGCTCGATCCAGGCGCCCAACTGGACGCCGGATGACAAGCTCCTCTACAACAGCGCCGAGGGCGTGATGTACAGCTACGACATTGCGACGGGCAAAGTCTCGGAGCTGGAGACGGGGCAGTGCCGCCAGAACAACAACGACCACGTGCTCTCCTTCGACGGCAAGATGCTGGCGCTCAGCAACTACAGCGGCGATCCGCGCCGCTCCGTGGCCTTCATCCTGCCCGCCACCGGCTCGCGCGAACCGAAGCAGATCACCTCCCCCGAGCGCGGCCACACCTTTCTGCACGGCTGGTCCCCGGACGGCAAGAAGCTCGTCTTCACCGGCGGCCGCAAGGGCGAGACCGGGCACTACCGCAACCTGTGGTCGGTCGACGTCGACACCAAGGTCGAGACGGCGCTCACGCCGCCCGGCACGCTCGACGACGGCCCCGAGTACACCCCCGACGGCAAGTACATCTACTTCAACTCAGTGCGCACGGGCACGATGCAGATCTGGCGCATGCGCCCCGACGGCAGCGAGCCCGAGCAGATCACCTTCGACGAATCCAACGACTGGTTTCCGCACATCTCGCCGGACGGCAAGTGGATCGTCTACCTCGCGTTCCCGGCGGACATGGACCCCTGGACGCACCCGTTCTACCGGCACTGCTACATCCGCCTGATGCCCGCCGCCGGCGGCGTGCCCAGAAACATCGCGTACATCTACGGCGGCCAGGGCTCGATGAACACGCCCGGCTGGTCGCCGGACAGCAAGCGCATCGCCTTCATCAGCAACTCGAAGCTCTGAGGAGGGATCGGGGCTCGCCACCGCGCGAGCCCCACGACCCCAGGATGTGCCCACCGCGCGCACACCTCGAGGCCGTCGGATCCTCCAGCGCGAGGGTGGCGTCTTCGGGCACGGTGCAGAAGGTCGGCGGCGGACCCTTTTCGAATGCCTCGTCGTGCGTGCCGTCCGCGTGCTGCGTGGAGCAGCCCAGACCGGCCACGCTCGAGGCTGCGAGCACGAGCAGCAGGCTCGACAGGTTCACAATCGACATCCGGCGAATTGTGCGCGCAGCGCGGATCCCGCGCTGGGGCTCGACGCGGGGCGCCTGCGTCGGTGGGTCGTCGAGCCACCGCAAGTCGAGGTTTCTTGGGGAACCAGAAATGCGCGTGGTGGAGGGGCCCTCTTCGGTGGAACGCGCGCCGTGCTCACCACGCAGCGGCGCCGGCAGGACGCGCGGTGGGCATATTCTGGTGGGTTCAGGGCCGCTCGGCTCCGAGCCCTCTCCCTATGCCGAGCGCCGGTTCGTGCCCGCCCAGTTCACTTCGCAGAAGGGCTCCGCCGGCTGCGCGAACAGGTAGCCTTGCATGAGGTCGATGCCCATGCCGTGCAGGGTCTGGAACTCGCTCTCGGTCTCCACGCCTTCGGCGATCATGACGATGCCTTCGTCTTCGCAGAAGTCGTGCATGTTGCGCGTCAGGCGGCCGGCACGGCTGTCGGGGGTGATGCCGCGCACGATGCCCATGTCGAGCTTGACGAAGTCGGGCTCGAGCATGGCCAGCGAGCCCAGGCCCTGGTAGCCGGCGCCGAAGTCGTCGAGCGCGATGCGAAAGCCGATCTCGCGCAGCTTGCACAGCTGCGCGCGGGCGCTCGCGAAGTCGCAGATCTGTTCGGTCTCGGTGATCTCGAGCACGATGCGATGGGCCAGCGCATGCAGCAGGGAGTTGGCGGCAAACAGCGCCTGGCCGTAGAGCTCCTGGGGTTGCACGTTCAGGAACAGCGAGGCGTCGCTGCGCAGGCGCTCCATGGGCTGCAGCGCGACTTCGCGCAGCAGGTTGCCGAACTCGACCAGGCGCCCTGCCTCACCCGCCGCGGAGAGCAGCTCGCCGATGTCGCCGAAGGCAGGATCCGTCGGTCGGCACAGGGCTTCGTAGGCGAACGGCTGGCGGCCGCTGATCGAGACGATCGGCTGGTAGACGAAGCGCACCGCGCGCCGGCTCAGGCAGCCACCGAGCGCGCGCACGCGGCGCAGGCCCGAGTCGACGCCGGTCTCGCTGGCTTCGTCGCGGTCGTAGCAGAGCTGGCAGTTGCCGCCGGCCGCCTTGGCGCGCCGGAGCGCGCTGCCCGCAGCCTCCAGCAGAGCGCTGGGCTCGCTGCGGTCGGTGGGGAATTCCGCCAGGCCCACGGAGGCGGTCAGCTGCAGCGCATCGTTGGCCACTCGGGCCAGCGAGAGCGCGCCGCGGAAGCGCTCGACGACGCCGGCGGCCTGTTTGATCGGGGTCTCCGGCAAGAGCAGCGCGAAGGTGGCGCCATTCAGGCGGCACACCAGGTCCTGCTTGCGCGACACGGACGAGGCCGCCACGCTGTCGGTGGGCAACAGCAGCTCGGCGACCAGGCGCAGCACGCGATCGCCTTCGGCGTGGCCCAGGCGCTCGTTGACCTCGGAGAAGCCGTCGAGCGCGATCAGCGCCAGCGAGAAGCGGTGCTTGTTGCGCGAGCGTTCGATCTCGCTGCGCAGCTGGGTCTGGAAGTGGGTATGGTTGAACAGGCCCGTGACGGTGTCGCGGGCGGCGAGTCGCTCCAGCTCGCGGCACTTCGCGACCAGGTTGGCGAGCAGGGAGCGGTTGGCGCGCTCCAGATGGAGCTGCTTGGTCATGCGCTGGAAGCGCGCCTCGAGGTCGTCGAGGTCCAGCGGTTTGATGAAGTAGTCCGCGACGCCGTGGCGCATCGCCTCGACCGCCGAGTGCAGGTTGGCGTAGCCCGTGATCAGCGCGACCTTGCAGTCGGCGCCGGTCAGCGCGGCGCAGATCTGCAGCCCCGTGCCGTCGGGCAGGTTCTTGTCGACAAAGGCCACGTCGAAGTCGACCAGGCGGCAGCGCTCCAGGCCCTCGGCGCAGGTGGAGAAGGTCTCCACGTGTGCGCCCATGTCCGCCAGCGCGACTTGGAGAAACTGTCGGATGACGGGTTCGTCATCCACCACAATGACCCTGATCGGAGTCCCGGACATGAACGCATCGAGGAGAACGGATTCCAGAGCAGCTGACTGAACCCATTCTTCCGCGCGCGGCCCGCGCGAGCAGCGGCGCGAATCCGTTCATCGATGAAACAGGCGCGGCGTCCGGTTTGCTACAGGCCGAGCCCTGAGAACCGTCCCTGATCCGGAATGCGTCTGCGGACCAAGTTTGTCGCGATGACCCTGGTGGCAACGGTCGTGCCGCTGGTGATGTCGGCATCGCGCAGCATTCGACTGCACGAGCAGGCGCTGGATTCCGCCCTGCTGGAGCTGCACCGTTCGGCGGCGTCAGTGGGCGCGCAGCTGGTCGATCAGCACCTGTCCCACGCGGAAGGCGCCCTGCGCGCCACCGTTCACGACACCATCGCCTGGCACGATCTCACCGAGCCCGAGCGCCAGGCCGCGCTCTGGCTGTTGTTCGGGCAGTTCGAGTCGAGCGGCATCGCCACGCTGACGGAGCGGGGCAACGTGTCGCTGCGCGCCTATCTGGCGCAGCCGAGCGATAGTCAGCCGGGCCACCCCGTGCTCAGCGAACGCGACGTGCGGGAGTTTGATCAGGTGGCCCCGCCGACGGAGGCGGGCGTCGCGGTCGGCGCGCCGCTGCGCACGGAGCGCGGGGCCGTGCTCTTGCCGCTCTCCGCCGCGGAGGCCGCGGAGGACGGTCAGCCCGGGATGCAGGTGAGCGTGGGCCTGAGCCTCGAGTCGCTGTGCAGCGCGCTCGACAAGGCGCGCCCCAGCGCCGGCAGCGTGGTGCTGCTGGACGGCTGGAACCGCAAGGTCTGCGAAAATGGCCGGCCCGCTGCGCTCGAGCCCGCGGAGCCGACGCTGGTCAGCGTGCTCGGCAGCAACTCCATCCAGACCGGCTTGTACTCGCGCGAGGCCGCGTCCGGCGTGGTGAAGGGCGCGTCCGCCGGCGCCGCCCACGGCTTCTGCGTGGTCGTCGAGCAGCCGCTGGAGCTCAGCACCGCGCCCTCGGAGCGGCTGCGCTGGCAGGCGATCGGCTGGCTGCTGGTGGGCGTGGCGGCCGCGGCCGTGGGCGGCTGGGCGCTGGGGCGCAGCATCCTGGTGCCGCTGGAGACCCTGACCCGCGCCGCGCGGCGCATCGGCCGCGGCGAGCTCGACGCCGATCTGGGGCTGGGCCCGCGCGATGACGAGTTCCGCGACCTGGCCGACTCATTCAACAGTATGTCGCGCGCGATCGCCGAGCGCGATCGCGAGATCCAGAGCTGGAACAGCAAGCTGCAGCAGCGCGTCGAGCAGCGCGGGCGCGAGCTGGAGGAGGCGCAGCAAGCGCTGATGCGCTCGCAGCGCATCGCAGGGCTCGCGGTCGCCACGGCAGGTGTCGCGCACGAGATGAACAATCCGCTCACCGGCGTGCTGGGCCTGGCCCAGGTGCTGGCGACGCGCCTGCGCCGCAGCGAGGGCCGCGAGGGCGAGGTGCAGATGGTGACCTCGATCGTCGACGAGGCCAAGCGCATGCGCACGGTGCTGGAGCGCATGGAGAGCCTGGGCGCCGAAGGCGAGGAGGATCGCAACCTGCGCGCGCTGAAGCTGCCCGCGATCCTCGATGGCGTGCTGCTCGCGCAGCGCTCGCGCATCGAGCGGCAGCAGGTGGAGATCGACAAGCGCTGGCCGCCCGCGCTGGAGGTGCTGGGCGACTCCTACCACCTGCACGCGGTCTTCGCCGAGCTGCTGGACAACGCGCTCAACGCCGTGAGCGTGCGCGAGCCGGGCCTGCCGCGCCGCATCGGGCTGGAGGCGAAGCACAACGAGGGCTGGGTCGACGTGACCTTCTCGGACAACGGCCGCGGCATCCCGGACGAACACCTGGACCGCGTGTTCGAGCCCTTCTTCACCACCAAGCCCGACGGCAAGGGCGCGGGCCTGGGGCTGTCCCAGGTGTATCGCATGGTCGAGGGCATGGGCGGCAGCGTGACCATCCACAGCCAGCTCCTGGAAGGCACGAGCGTCAAGGTGCGGTTGCCGCGCGCACGCAGCGGAGCGGTGCTGGCGTGAGCTCGAAGATCGAAGATCCTCCGCTGATCCTGCCGCACGAGCTCGTGCAGTGGCTCGAGCGGCACAGCATCGTGGCGGAGGTGCGCGTCAGCCATGCCGACGGCAGCGCGCTCGACGAGGCCACGCTCGCTCAGCTGCACGCGCACGGCAACCGCATGGCGGAGCGCCGCAGCCACCTGGAGCGGCTGGCCTCGATGGGCGAGGTCAGCGCCTCGATGGCGCACGAGGCGCGCAATGTGCTGGCAGGTATCAACGGGCTGTGCCAGCTGAAGACACCGGCAGACGGCGAGGAGCGGACGCAGCTGATCCGCTCGGAGATCGAGCGCTGCACGCGGCTGCTCTCCAACTTCTTGAGCTTCACCTCCGGTGCCGACACGCGGCTCTCGCCGCTCTCGGCCGAGGCCACGCTGGAGCCGGTGCGCTTGCTGCTGGAGTCGGAGGCCAAGTCGCGCCGCTGCGAGCTGATCACGCGCGTGGCCAGCGGCACGCCGCTGTTCCAGGCGCGCGCCCACGAGCTGCGCCAGGTGATGTTCAATCTGGCGCTCAATGCTCTGCAGGCGGTGCCGGAGGGGGGCACCGTGCAACTGCTGGCGGAGCCGGCGGCGGCCCACGTGTCGCTGCAGGTGATCGATGACGGCGCGGGCATCCTGCCCGAGGTGCTCTTGCATCTGTTCGAGCCGTTCGTTACGAGCCGGGCCGATCGCGGCGGGACCGGGCTCGGTCTGTCGACGGCGCTGCGCCTGGTGCGCGGCATGGGCGGGACCTTGACCGCGGAGAACCAGAGCACGGGCGGCGCGCGCTTCGAGGTCCGGCTGCCGGTGGCCGAAGCCGCTCCCCTGTCCAGGAGGCAGGCACCGTGACGCCGCGCTCCCAGCTCTGGCTCGGCCTGGGCGTGCTGTCCGCCGTCGCGAGCGCGTACTTTGGTGGGCGCATCCTGCGCGCGCCGGAGCAGCCCGTGATCGCGGCTCCACCGGCGCTCGCCGCGGTGCAGGCACCGTCGCCGGAGGTCCCGCTGGAGCGCGCGCCGGAACCCGAGCCGGAGCGGGAGTTGCTGGAGGCGCGCGTCAGCGCCGTCTCCGGGGACGCCGAGGTGTTCTTGCCGGTCCAGGGCCGCTGGCGCCGGGTGGAGGTGGACCAGACGCTCGGGCCCGACGCCGTGCTGCGCACCAAACGCGGGCGAGTGGATCTCGGTATCGGCAGCGGCATCGACGTGAGCGTCGGCCCCGCCTCGCAATTCCGCTTGCGCGAGCTGTCGAACCGGCTGTCGAGGGTGCGGCTCGAAGGCGGCCGCGTGACGGCCAGCGTCGACGGCAAGGGCGGTCCCGAGCTGCTGGTGCAGGTGTCCGGAGCGGAAGCGGAGGCGCGCACCAACGACGGCTCGTTCGCGATGCTGCGCAGCGAGAACGGCCAGGTCACCGTGGCGAGCTCGCGCGGGAGCGTGCGCCTGTCCGGAGCCGGGCAGGAAGTGGTCGTCGACAAGGGCCAGCAGTCGGAGGTGCCGCCCGGGGGCTCACCGCTCCCGCCCGGCGCGATCCCGGGCCAGCTGTTCATCAAGCTGAGCCAGGGCCAGCAGCGCAAGCTCAAGCAGCGCTCGACGCTGGTGGAAGGTGAGACGTCGCGCGGCGCCGTGGTGTCCGTGAACGGCATCGAGACGCCCACGGAGGGTGGACGCTTCTCGGTGCGGGTCCCGCTGCGCGAGGGCAAGAACGATCTGGAGATCGTGGCGCGCGATGCGCTCGGGCGCGAGTCGCGCAAGCGCGTGCGCGACATCGACGTGGACACGAAGCCGCCGGTGCTGCGCGGGAGAGTGCGGTGGTAACGTGCGCGCGCCGGCTCCTCGCGCGGCTCGCCTGCGCGGGGCTGCTCGCGGGGGCGGCGCTGGCGCCGCGCCCGGCCGCCGGCGAGAGCTCGACTCGCTCCGAGGCCGAGAGCCTGGAGTGGCGCCTGCTCGGCCCGACGCGCGTCAACCGCCGGGAGACGCCGCGGGTCGAGCTGCTCTTGAAGACACCGCCGGGAGTGAACGCCTCGGACCTGCAGCTGTTCAGCAACGCCGGGACGATCGAGCTGCTGCGCGCGGATGGCCCGGGGCGCTGGCGCCTGCGCTACGAGCTGCCTTCCGAGAAGTATCCCGGCGTGGCCTTGATCGCCGCGCGGGGCGCGGCCGCGCGCCAGTTTGCCAGCTTGCGCATCGAGCTGATGGGCTATCCCACGGTCGACATCCGCTCGGAGCCGTCGGTCTCGGTGATCGTGCAAGCCGAGTCCGCGCGCTTCGGCCCCGTCGTCACCGATCCGCGCGGGCGCGCCCGGCTCGAGATCGCGGTGCCGCCCGGCGTCCGCGAGGTCACGACCCTGGCCACCGACCAGCGCGGCAACGTGCGCGAGAAGACCCTGCCGCTGGAGCCTCCGCCGTTCTCGCGCCTGCTCGCCGTGTGCGCGCCGCAGGAGTCGGCGGTCTACGTGCTGATCGTGGACGAGCGCGGCGCGCCCGGGCCGAGCGCGGAGTTTCACGTGCAAGCCGAGAGCGCCAGCGCCGGCCGCCCCGCGCCGCTGGCGCCGGGGTTGTTCCGGGTGGAGCTGCGGCCCGAGCCCGGCAGCGAACAGCTCGAGGTCCACACCACGCTGGGCGAGGAGGACTCGAGCTGCGCCTTGCCGGGAGCTCCCGCGCTGCCCGTGGCCGAGGCGCCTGTGGAGGCGCCGCGCCCGCGCACGCCCTTGCTCCTGGGAGTGCAGCTCGGTGCGAGCTCCAACCTGGCAAAGGTCGCAGGACCCTGGGGCGCGCTGCAGCTCGCGCTGCCGCTGGGCGGGCTGGAGAGCGGATGGCGCCTGGAGGCGCAAGCGGGCTACACGCGCAGCGAGGCACGGCTCGAGAGCAGCTCCGGCGAGGCGCTGAACCTGAAGCTCGACACGCTGCCCCTGGCGGGCAGCATCCGCTACGGCCTGGCGCTCGGGCGCTGGCAAGGCAGCGCGGCCGCGAGCCTGGGCGTGGCCTGGGTCCGCCTGCAGGCGGAGCGCAGATCGGGCCCGGAACGGTACTCGGCGCTGCCGCTATGGATGGGCGGCGCAGTGCGCGGCGCCTACCTGTTCTCGGGCGGGGAAGCCGGGCTGGAGCTCGGCTACTCTCGAGCTCAGGTGCACGAAGCGGCGATCCGCGGCAACGCCGCGGGCCTGCGCGCCAGCCTGGGCTACCTGTTTCACCTATGAATCGTGCTGCCTCCTCCTTCCTGCTCTGCCTCGCCTGCGCCGGCTGCGGCGCAGGGGCGAGCGAACCGCGGCTCGAACGCTTCACACCGGGCAGCGTGTCCGCCGCTGCCTTGCCGGTGGTGGCCACCGTCCAGGGCGCACACCTCGCGCCGAGCCTGAGCATCCGCCTCGACGACGACAGCCAGGCCACGGACTGGCCCGTGCGCGCCACGCTCGGCACGCAGCCCCTCAGCGAGCTGCAGATCGCGTCGGAGACGGAGCTGCGCGTCACCGTGCCCAAGGGCCTCGCGCCGGGCGTCTACGACTTCGAGCTGGAGCTGGGCCCCGGGCGCCGCGCGTCCCTGCCGGAGGCGCTGCGCATCTCGGCGGGCGGAGGCTGGGTGCCGGACGGCGGCACGGCGGTCGCGTCCGCCTGCGCCGCCAGCGCGTTCGGCGCGGCGAAGCCGGTCGCGATCGCGGGCATGGCCGGGCGCTACATCTGGAGCCCGACCCTGAGCGCCGATTTTCATACCATCTACTTCGCCGTGACCACCCTGGCCAACCCGAACACGGCGGAGATCTGGAGCGCGACGCGCCCGGATCGCGGCAGCAGCTTCGACGCGGCCGCGCCGCTGCCCGATCTGTCCGGCACCACCGACAACAGCACGCCCTTCCCCTCCGCGGACGGGCTGAGCCTGTACTTCGCCGGCGGCGGCGTGGGGCTGGGCGCGCCGCGCGACCTGTACGTGGCCACGCGCGCCGATCCGGGCGCGCCCTTCGGCAACGCGCGCGCGCTGGTCGAGCTCGACACGCCGGCCATGGAACAGCTGCCGTGGGTCTCCCCCGATGAGCTCGTCATCGTCTTCCTCTCGCAGCGCGATGGCACGCTGCGCCCCTGGACGGCCACGCGCAGCTCGCGCGCGGAGAGCTTCTCCACGCCGACGCCGCTGCCGCTCGACGCCAGCTTCGGACCGGGCGGGCGCACCTTCCTGACCGCGGACGGGCTCGGTCTCTACTACTCGCTGCCCAGCGAGAGCTTTCTGAACGGCTCCGACATCTGGTACACGACGCGCCCCAACCTCGACTCCGGCTTCGGCGCGAGCACCAACCTGTGGCAGCTGAGCACGGCGCAGTCCGAGATCCACGTCGCGCTCTCGGCGGATGGCGCGGAGCTGTTCTTCATCGCGCAGGGCTCCTTCGGCAACACCCTGTTCCGAGCGCGTTGCGACGGGCAGTGAGCGGGGCAGCACGCTGCAGTCAAACCAGCTGCAGGTCTCAGGACCCCGGCAGCCGCCGCCTGGCATGTCCGATGCACACTGGATGGACACTGCTGCACCACGCTCAGACAGGAGGCGGCCCCCATGCAAGATCAGGACGTGCTGGCACTGGACGAAAGCGAACGCAAGCTTCTCGACCTGAGCTTTCAGACAGGCCTGGCCGAGCGTCGAATCCGGAACATCGCGTTCGACGTGGCCATCACCTCCGCGCTCGTGATCATCGCCACGGCCTATGGGCTGCGCACGGGCTGGCTGGCTGCGGTCGCGATCGTGCTGCTGGTCGTGTCCGGGCTGGAAAAGGTCTCGTACGCGCGCTCGGTGATGCACTACCGGGGGCTGGTCAGGAAGCTGGTGCACCGCGTGGAGCAGCTCGAGGGCGCCCAGCAAACGGCGCTGGGCGCGCACCCGGCGGCGGACCTGCAGCATCGGATCGATGTCGAGCATGAATCCCGGCGCGAGGCCGCGCCCGACTCGGGCGCGGAGCGCATCGACTCCGAGCCCATGACCTCCCCGACCCACCACTGAGCCGCGCTGGCAGCGCCGGCCCGGCCTGTGCCCGGCGCGGACTGGGGCCTTTCCGCCCCGTGCGGGGCGGGCAGGCGCCCCAGGGGCGCGCCAGCATGGTACGCTCGCGCTCGTGCTCGAAGGGGTGACCATCGAACAGCTGCGCACCTTCCGCGCCGTGATCGAGGAGGGCAGCTTTTCGGCGGCCGCGCGCAAGCTCGGGCGGGTGCAGGCCGCGGTCAGCCAGGCCATGGATCGGCTGGAGGCGCAGCTCGGGCTGCGCCTGTTCGATCGCACGGGCCGCGTGCCCCAGCTCACCCGGCACGGGGAGGCGGTCGCCACGGCCGCGTCGCGCGTGCTGGCGGAGGTGCACGCGCTCGATACGCTGGTGGCGTCGCTCGAGCAGGGCGCAGAGCGCGAGCTGCGCATCGTGGTCGACGTGCTGTTGCCGAGCGAGGCGCTGGTGGCGTTCGCGCGCGAGTTTCGCGCCACGCATCCGGAGGTCGAGCTGGTGCTGTTCAGCGACGTGCTCTCCGCCGTCAGCGAGCACGTGCGCGAGCGCCGTTCCTCGTGGGGCGTGGCGGTGGAAGACGCCGATCTGCGCGAGCTCGATCGGCGCGCGATCGCCGATGTGCGGCTCCTGCCCGTGGCCTCGCCCGAGCATCCGCTGGCCCAGCTCACCGGGCCGCTGGAGGCAGGGAGCCTCGCCGATGCCGTGCAGATCGTGCTCGGGGCACACCGCGCCGACGCCGAGCGCGCCGAGGATCACGGCGTGTTCTCGGCGCGCCGCTGGCGCGTGGTGGATCTGGCCACCAAGCACGCGCTGATCGCCGGTGGCCTCGGCTGGGGTCACCTGCCGGAGCACCAGGCGCGCGCGGATCTGCGGGCGGGGCGCCTGGTGGAGCTGCAGCTCGCTGCCTGGGG
The DNA here is from genome assembly GCA_035760985.1 of Polyangiaceae bacterium. Classification (GTDB taxonomy): domain Bacteria; phylum Myxococcota_A; class Polyangia; order Polyangiales; family Polyangiaceae; genus SZUA-265. The sequence continues at coordinate 6,085 of DASTRX010000233.1, read as the reverse complement.
CCGCGCTCCGCTGCGGCGCTCGCTGGTGCTCGTGCGCCGCCCGGACGTGGCGCTGGGGCCCGTCGCCGAGTGGGCACAGCAGCGCCTGGGTGAGCTGTGTTGCGACGCTTGCACCCAGGCGCCGGCTCCGACCTGAACCTCGCCGGCCTCAGTCCGGAATTTCACCGAACTTGCCGCTCTCCACGTCGCGGATCGCGTCGCGGATCTCCTCCACGCTGTTCATCACAAACGGCCCGTATTGCACGATCGGCTCGTCGATGGGCTCTCCGGCGAGCACGATCACGTGCGCGGCCTGCTCCGCTCGCAGCTCCAGGCTGCGCCCGTCGTTGGCGAACAACAGCAGCTCACCGCCGCTCGCGCTCGTCTCGCCCGAGCGCACCCGGCCGTCCGCGACCACGGCCAGCGCGTTGTAGCTCGCCGGCAGCGGCACGTTCAGGCTCTCGCCCGCGTTCAGTCGCGCGTCGAGCAAGGTGATCGGAGTGAAGGTCCTGGCGGGCCCCTGCGCATCGGCATACTCGCCCGCGAGCACGCGCACGCGCCCGCCGGCGGCCAGCGCGACCTCCGGGATCTGCTCCTTCAGCAGCGGCTGGTAGCCCGGCGGAGCGAACTTGTCCTTGCGCGGCAAGTTCACCCACAGTTGCATCATGTGGAACGGACCACCGCGGCGCGCGAACTCCTCTTCGTGGTACTCCTCGTGGAAGATGCCCGAGGCCGCGGTCATCCACTGGGCGTCGCCGGGGCGGATCACGCCCGAGTGCCCCGCGTTGTCGCGGTGGGCGACGGCGCCCTCCCAGGCCAGGGTCACGGTCTCGAAGCCGCGATGCGGATGCCAGCCCACGCCGCGCTTGCCGTAGCTCAGCGGCGCGAACGTCTTTGCGGGCCCGTAGTCCATCAGCAAGAACGGGCTCACGCGCTCCGCGGGCAAGTCCTCGCTCGGGAAGTAGGTCGAGACGAAGAAGCCGTTGCCCACCCAGTGAAAGGTGGTGCTCTGATGGACGGCCTCGACGCTGCGCGCGGCCGAAAGCCGGGCGGCGGCGGGGACGGTGTTCCGGTCCAGGACGCTGGTGCTGTTCATGAGCCTGAAGCTAAGGCGCCCGGCCAGCCCCGGAAACTGACGCCTGGATGATGCCTCCCATCATGCGGGGTGATGGCCGGCTCCACCAGCGTCAGGGGCACACCTCGCCCAGGACCGCCACCCAGCTCTGCAACACCTGCTCCGGATTGATGCCGATGCCGGACACGACGCGACCGTCATCGGAAACACTGGTGGTGCGCAGCAGCTGCCAGCCCTCGGGCTCGATCGCAGCCCAGCGGCAGCCCAGGTTCTCGGCGCCCCTGCCCTGGCGCCAGATGCCGGCACTGGAGCCGCACTGCTCGCTGGTCGAGCCGACGATCACGCTACCGTCGGCGCTGACGTCATATGGCTCCACCAGCCCGTCGATGATCGACGTCAGCCCCGCTTGCCAGCGGAACACGCGCACCTGAGCCGTACCGTCGATGCTCGTTCCCACCACCACCTGACCGTCCTCGCTGATCAGCGTGGCGCGGCTGCCGAGCTCGTCGGGCAGGCCCACGAAGAGGGCGCCCTGCCCGGTGTCGATCGCGGCTCGATCCTCGACCGCGGCGTCGGCCACGTCCGTGCCCACCAGACGGCGGCCGTCGGCGCTCATGCCATTGACCGTGGCCAGGCTGGAGATGCGCTCGACGCTGCCGGCGTTCCAGCGCAGAAAGCCGCGCGCGTCCGACGCCAGAACGATCGAGCCATCCGCGCTGACGGCGGTCGCGCCCGTGAGCTCCGCGAGCGGGGTGGGCACGCCGCTTCCATCCCAGAGCAGCGCCTGCCGCCCCGAAACGCCGACACCCCATCCGACGATCCGGCTGCCGTCGCGATCGACGGCGCTGGCAGCGCTCTCTTCGCCTTCCGCGGGCGGGAGCGCGATCATCGAGTTGCTCTGCTGCCAGCGATGGGCATACGCGACGCTCGCGGCCCCGTTGACCACCACCAGCAGGCCGTCACCGCTCAGATGGGTACCGGTGCTGGCGCCGAAGCCCGCGGGCAACGGCACCGGCAGAAAACGATCGCACACGCGCGCCGCGCCCGCGTCGCGCGGACCGCCATCGGGGGCCGCGACGGAGCCCGGCGCGCTCCCGCCGGCCATCGGAGCGCCCGCATCCTCTGCCACGCTGGCCGGTGCTCCGCCGGCGCCCGATACTCCGCCGGCGCCCGGCGCCCCGCCCGCGTCCGGCGCAGTCGAAGCCCCTGGTCGCTGGGGTCGATCCGGCGTCAGCTGGATGCTGGTCTGCTGCGGGACGAAGGTGGTCGTATCGCCGCCACAGCTCAGCGACATCAGAACAACGACAATGGGGCGGCGCACGGCGCGGTCCATAGCGTGAGACACCGGCGATTGGCGAGCGCCGATGGCCCATCCTCGAGCAGCGCGAGGGCGGACCCTCCAACAAACCTCGCACTCTCTCTGCAAAATCCCCGGGCAGCACGAATTCAGGATTTTTGGGAGAGCGGGCGCTCCACGACCCCGCCCGTCCCCAAGCCCCCTGCGCCTTGGCCCCGCCATCCCTGGCGGTCGGACGCTCACGCGATCGAACGCACGACGCCGCCATCGACGCGCAGGGCCGCGCCGGTGACGGCCGACGCCTCGGCGCTGCGTCGATCGCCGCCCCGGAGCGGCGCGCGCGGGCTACACTGCCCTTCAGACATGCTGCGCAACCTGCTCCTGGCCGTGATCCTCGTCCTGCTGCTCGAGCTGGGCGTGCTGATCTGGATGGTGCACCTGATCGGCTGGGGCGCCACGCTGGGCATCGGCCTGGTCATGACTCTGCTCGGCGGCGCCATCGCCAAGCGCGAGCGCCAGCGCGCGTGGCGCGAGTGGCAGGCGGCGCGCGCCTCGGGGCGGCTGCCGGCGGCGGACGCCGTGGAGCCGATGCTGCTGCTGGCGAGCGGCGCGCTGCTGATGTTTCCGGGTTTCCTCACGGACGTGGTCGGGTTGCTGTTGCTGCTGCCGCCGCTGCGCCGGGTGTTCGGGCGCTGGCTCTGGCCCCATCTGCAGCGCAGCTTCGGTTCGCTCTTGCACGGCTTCCAGGTGGGCACGTTCCCCCGCAGCTCGCCGCGCGGCGCGCCGCGCTCCGCCCGCGGCGACGGCAGCGTGATCGACACGGAGGGCGAAGCCGTCCCGGGGCCCGATGAGCGCCGGGCGCCGCCTCAGCTGCACTGATGCTCAGAGGTACGAGAGCAGACGGCGACTGAGCTCTTCGGGCCTCGACAGCGCGAACCTCGCCCTGCTCAGTGCTTGCCGTAGTTCAGCGTCTTGCCTTTGCGTTGCGCCAGGATGTAGGCCTCCAGCGCGCGCAGCTTCGGGTCATCGGCGTCGAAGGCTTTGCCGCGCACCGGGTGCTCGATGCACCAGTTGATCATGTCGCGCAGCAGCGCCACGCGCCCGAGCTGGGGCTGAAACTTGGGATAGGTCTCGGGATGGGTGTTGGCGGCGTGCGGGTGGCACATATCGCAGGAGACGCCGTCGGTGCTGCCGAGCGCGCCCGCGTCGTGAAACACGGAGGAGCCGGCGAGCGCCACCCGCTCCGTCTCCGTCTTCCAGAGCGCCACGTCCTGGGCCGTGATGCTGCCGTAGGTCTGGCCGTTGACTCTGCCGATCAGCTCGTCGTTGTCGGCGGAGGGCTCGAGCGTGTGGCGTTCGCGCTCCTCCGCTTCCCAGTTGGAGTTGGGGTTCTTGCGCAGCCACTCGGCCATCAGCGCACCAGCGATGGTGGTGCCCGCGGTGCCCGGGGGCACCACCGTCTTGGTCTGGCCGTCACAGAGCAGAACTTCCATGCCCGGGCCGGCCGCGCTCTCGCTGCTGCCAGCGCTGGCTCCGCTGGCTGTGGCCGGGGTTTCAGCGCTCTTGCCGCCGGCTCCGCCGCCGCAGCTGGCGAGCGCCGCGATGCCGAGCGCCGTCAACAGAACACGAGTGGGAGATGCTTTGCACGCGAACATGCTTGGCTCCTTCAGTAGCTGGCGCGCTCAGTAGCTGGCGAGCAGCGGCGCCGGGGGCTTGTCCTTGGCGCCGTTGGAAGCCATGTACTGGCGCGAGACCGTCACCGGGTTGCGGTTCCAGAGGTTGTAGATCTTGTCGACGAGGCCATCGGCGTGCACCTGCACCGAGCCGTCGCCGATGCCGTCGTGCGGATTGAACGGGTCGGGGCGGCCCATCTGGATGGTCAGCTTGGGCAAGCCTTCCGGCGCATAGGGCCACGGCCAGGCCGTCGAGAGCATGCCGTGGAAGCTGATGGTGCCGATGCGGTTGGTGAGCACCTGGTGCGTGTGGCCGTGGATCACGGTCACGTTCTTGTACTTGCCGAGGATGGCCTGCACCTGCTCGGCGTCGTCGGTCCAGAAGTTCCAGGGCTTGTACAGCTTGTAGAGGGGCGAGTGCGAGAACACGATCAGCGGCACGTCCTTGCCCACCTTCTCCAGGTCCTTCTGCAGCCACGCGCGCTGCTCGTCGCCCACGGTGAAGCGGCTCTGGATGCCGTTGTCGAGCCCGGCGACGGTCATCATCCGCTCCAGCGGCGTCATCTTGCGCTCGGTCCAGAAGTCCTTCTCGATCACGCTGTTGAGCGCGATGAAGTGCACGCCCTTGTGATCGAACGAATAGTTGGGCTCACCGAACAGCTCGCGCCACTTCTCGCCCATGTCGAAGTACCAGTCGTGCTCGCCTACCATGATGCGCAGCGGCGCCTTGAGGTTCTTCAGGATCTGCGCGCCCAGCTGCAGCTCCTCCGGCTTGCCCAGCTGCGCCAGGTCGCCGCCGTAGAGCACGAAGTCGGGCTGCGGATCCATGGCGTTGACATCATCCACGGCGCGCATCAGCTGGTTGACGAAGCGGTCGTTCAGGTTGCGATCGTAGAGATGCGAATCGGAGATGTACGCGAACGTGAACTTCGGCGCGTCCGGGCTCGCGGCGTTGGCGACGCTCACCGGCTGGAACGAGTGCGGCGGAAACAGCCCCTGGGCCGCGGCCGCGCCGAAGGCCGCCGCCGAGACCTTCAGGAAGCTGCGCCGATCCAGCGACTTCAGCGCGCGAAAGAGCTCGTCCCGCTCCCGCACATGGCGGGTCTCGATGCTCTCGTACTTCACGCGCCCGCGCTTCTGCTCGCGCTCCATCACTTGCCTCCTTGTAGCCGTGCCTCGAACGGGAACACCTTGCGGCTCGCCAGCGCCGTGTCACGGAACGGCCGCTGCGTCTTGGCCAGGGCGGACTGGCGCGTCCGTTCGGCCTCGTTCTGCTGAGCCAGCCGATCGTCGGTCAAGCTGAACAAGAACGCGACCAGCTGATCGACTTCGGTCTCGGTCAGGTTCAAGGGTTCGATCCCGCCGTCGAGGTAGGGATTGACCTCGCCGCCCTTGTTGTAATGATCGATGACGTCCCACAGCGTCTGCAGCGAGCCGTCGTGCATGTAGGGCGCGCTGACGCCGACGTTACGGATCTGGGACGTCTTGAACGCACCGATGTCCGCGCGATCTTCGGTCACCACGAAGCGGCCCAGCTCGGAGAGATCGGTCTCGATCGCCAGCCGGTCGATGGTCTCCCGGCTCTTGCCCTGAGCCAGGGCCTGCAGGCCCTTCGTCGCCAGCTGCTCGAAGTCCTGGTGGCGCGCGGACACGCCGATGTTGTGGAAGCGGTTGTCCGTGCCGATCGGGTTCGAGCTGTTCATCTGGTGACAGCTGCCGCAGCGCGCGCGCCCGTTGAACAGCACCCAGCCCGCGCGCGCGTCGGCGCTGATCGCGTTCGGGTCACCCTGGGCGAAGCGGTCGAAGGGCGAGCTCAAAAAGACGAGCGTGCGCTCGAACGCCGCGATGGCGCGGCCCAGGTCATCGAAGTTCGGCGCACGCCCGTAGGCGTCTTGAAAGCCCTTCTTGTATTCCGGGTCATCGGCGATGGCGGCCACGGCGGCGTCACCGCTGGGCATGCCCATCTCGATCGGATTGGTGATCGGCAGCTTGGCCTGGTCTTCCAGCGTGGGCGCGCGCCCATCCCAGAACTGCGTCGAGAAAAAGAGCGCGTTGAGCGTG
>DASTRX010000232.1:0-14994 GCA_035760985.1 Polyangiaceae bacterium | reverse complement strand
GCGAAAGCGAGCAAAAAGCGCACGCGGCCGGCGCTCGGCACGCGGGGCGCGCGCGGGGACGACAGGTTCCCCAGGAAACCTCAACTCGATTCACTCGAAGAGGTTGCGCTGCCCCAAGGCAGACGCGCGACGCGGGGGGGGCGCGCGCCGGGACGACAGGTTCCCCGGGAAACCTCAACTCGATTCGCTCGAAGAGGTTGCGCTGCTCCAAGGCAGACGCGCCCCGCGGGGGGCCGCGCGCCGGGACGACAGGTTCCCCGGGAAACCTCAACTCGATTTGCTCGAAGGGGGGCGCCGCCCACGGCAGACGCGCGACGCTCGCCACGCGGGGGGCCGCGCGCCGAGTCCGCCGCCTGGGGCGGCGGGCCCACCTCGAGGCATCTGACTTGCATCCTCGAGCAGCTCGAGAGGAGACGAGCATGCCCTACGAATTGTTGTACTGGCCTGAGATTCAAGGCCGCGGTGAGTTCGTGCGCCTGGCGCTGGAAGATGCGGACGCCGACTACACGGACGTGGCACGCGAGCCCGGAGGGATGAAACAGATGCAAGCGGTGCTGCAGGCCCACCAGGGCTTCGCGCCGCCCCTGCTGCGCTCGGGCAAGCTGGTGCTGGCACAGACCGCCACCATCTTGCACTGGCTCGCGCCGCGCCTCGGGCTCGCACCCGCTAATGAAAATGCGCGCGCACTGTTGAACCAAGCGCAGCTCACCATCGCCGACTGGGTCGTCGAGGTGCACGACACCCATCATCCGATCGCGAGCAGCCTGTACTACGAAGACCAGCTCGCCGAAGCGAAGCGCCGCTCGGAGCTGTTCCGCAAGGAGCGGCTCCCCAAATTCCTCGGCTACTTCGAGGCGACGGCGCGCACGAGCGGGCGCATCAACTACGTCGACCTGTCCTTGTTCCAGATGGTCGAAGGCCTGCGCTACGCTTTCCCGCGCGCCATGAAGCGGCTCGAGCGCCGCCATCCCAACCTGATTGCGCTTCACGATCGCGTCGCTCGCCGCCCTCGGCTGCGCGCCTATCTCGAGTCCGAGCGCCGCCTGCCCTTCAATCCACAGGGCATCTTCCGCCACTACCCGGAGCTGGACGGCTGACGGGCGCCCGCGGTCCTCGAAAAATGATATTGAGTTTCCTTATCATCTTGATTACGGTTCCCGCCATGAACGTCGCAGAAGTCTGGCAGCCTCCGGACTGGTTCGCCTCGCCCGCGGCTATGGGCCTCGCGCAAGAGCCCGCTCCGCACCTCGCCTCCAGTGGGCTGCGCATCCTGATCGTGGACGGCAGTGACGACGATGAGCGCCGCCTGCTGTGCGCGGCGAACGCCGCAGGGCTCGACTGCCGCTGGGAACACTGGTCGGAGCGCCCGGTGGCCGCATCACCGGCAGCCCTCTCCTGCAAGGCTGCGCTGCTGTTCGACGCGCAGCAAGACCTCGCTGGAGCCGCGCGCTGCTTGCGTGCGCTGCGCGCTGACGCGCAACTCGCCGCGCTGCCGGCACTGCTCGCGGTTCACCCCGCGCAGCTCTCCCAGCTCGAGGCGGCGCTCGGCTTCGACGACTTCGTGCTGCAGCCGTGCCTGCCGCTGGAAGTGCGCGCCCGGGTCCGCGCTGTCGCTCAGCGCCGTCGGGGACTGCCCCCAGCTTCGCAAGAACCGTCGGGGGTCGACGGCCTCCAGGTCGACCCGGTCGCGCACGAAGCGCGCGTCGATGGCCGCATCATCCGCATGACCGCGCGCGAGTTCGCCCTGTTCGCCTATCTGCGAGCGCGCCCGGAGCGCGTGCTCACGCGCCAGCACCTGCTCGAGCGCGTCTGGGGCTACCGCTACCGCGGTGGGCCGCGCACCGTCGATACGCACATCGGCCGCCTGCGGCTGAAGTTCGGCGATGCGTTCCCGATCGAGACGGTGCGCAGCAACGGCTACCGCCTGCGCTCGAGCGCCCCGGACGTGCCGGCGCGGCAGCCCGTGGAGCCGGAGCTGCCGACGCCGGAGGCGGCACAAGCTGGGGCGGCGCAGAGCTCGTCGGATCACGCCGCCGAGTGAGCTTCAGCGGCTCCGCTTGTAGCTCTGTACGGCCGCCAAGATGGCCTGCACGCTCGCCGCCACATCGTCATGGTTGGTGCGCACGATGACCTCTGGGCGCTCCGGCGCTTCGTAGGGATCATCGACGCCGGTGAAGAACCGCATCTGACCGGCGCGCGCACGGCGATACATGCCCTTCACGTCGCGCCGTTCGCACTCGTCAACCGGGCATTCCACATAGACCTCGATGAATCGACCGATCTGCTGTCGCGCTTGCTCGCGGGTGGCCGCGTACGGGCTCACCGCCGCGACGATCACGGTGACGCCATTCCGGGCCAACAGATCGGCCACGAACGCGATGCGCAGAACATTGGTGTCGCGATCCTCGCGGCTGAAGCCGAGGCCCCTCGAAAGATGGGTGCGCACGACATCCCCATCGAGCAGCTCCACGCGCTGACCGAGCTGGCGCAACCTCGGGGCAAGCGCTGCTGCGATCGTGGACTTGCCCGCGCAGGGCAAGCCCGTGAGCCAGATCGTGAGCCCCTCGCGACGTTCCCCCGTCCGAGTCTCGGGCGGTGCTCTCCTGGAGGCCGCCGCCGCGTTGCCCTTCATGGCAGCACGCCCGCGGCGGGAGAGTCCACTCGAGCGGAACGGCTCGCGCCGACGCGCTCAGGCAAGACGGCGACCACCAGCGCACCCGGCAGGCCCGGTGCGCGCCGGTGAGCCACACCACGAAACCCCGCCTGCTCGAGCGCAGCGCCGAACTCCACCTCGGTCTCGCCAAAGGGGGTGCCACACAGCAACCAGTCGACGACCAGACAGGACGCAGCGTCGGCTCGCTCGCGGGAAACAAATTGTTCGTAGACGACGAGCTGGCTGCCGGGCTTCCCGTGCTGCAGCACGGCCGCTAGCAACCCGCGCCGCTGATCCGGCGTCAGCAGGTGCAGGACGTTGGCGGCGATGATGACGTCTGCACTGTCTAGCGTGCTGACCCAGGTCGAGGGGCACCGCAGATCCGCAGCCAGAAAAGCGAACCCCTCCAGAGCGCCCGCTTCCCGGCAACGCTCGGCAAATGCCGTTGCCACGGCCTGCCGATCGACGATGGTCACGCGCAGCTCGGGCAACATGCGCGACAGCGCCAGCGCCAAGCTGCCATCCGCGCCACCGAGATCGACGAGCTGAGTGCCCGGAACGGCGCGCACGGCGCGCGCCAGGTGAGGCGCCAGCGACGCTGCCCCCACCGCCATGGCGCGCAGGAACACTGGCCAGAGTGGGGCTGAGCGCTCCAGATCCATCGGATCGCCGAGCGGTTGACCGCGCAGCGCGCCCACCAGCGCCCGCGGATGAATGCGAGCCGCGCACAGCTGGGCCTCCAACTCCACGAAGGGCAGCACGCGGGCCTGTGCACGCGGCAGCGCATAAGCCAGCGCAGCGCGCTCCAGTACGCCGCTCGTCACCATCAGCTCGAGCAACGGCTCGAGCGCGTCCGTGATCAGCCCGCAGCCCTCGGCCAGCTCCGCCGCGGACTTCGGGGCCTCCGCCAGCGCGCGCAGGACGCCCGTCTCGGACAGGGCAAACAAGGCGACGCTGACCTTGTAAGCGTTCGCGCGATCCCAGAGCTGGTCGACCTGGCTCATCGCAACGACTCTTCCGCGACCCGGCCGCACACCGCGAACGCGCGCACTGCGAGCTGGATCTTGCCATCCGCCGCCCTCGGTAGACTGGCTTCCAGGCGCGCGAGTAGCAGCTCGCGCCGCGCCTCGGGCAAGGCCATCGCGTAGCTTGCCACCGTGCCTTGCCCGCCTCGAAAGGGACGCCAATATTCCTCGAAGGTGTCGTAACGCGCGCTCAGCTCGATCTGCGTGCTCCGCACCTGACCCAGACCCGCTGCGCGGAAGGCACGTTCGAGCTCGGTCGGCCTCCAGATCGTCGAGCGGTTCGCCTCATCTCGGTTGCGCGCCGCAGGGTCGAGAGTGAACGCGACGTCCCAGAAAGCGCGCAGGATCTGCATCCGCTCGCCGTAGTCCCAGACGTACGCAGCCACAGTCCCGCCCGGACGGGTAACGCGCGCCATTTCCCTTAAGATGGCGGGTGGGTCGGGCACGAAATTGAGAACGAGCCCGCACGTCGAAGCATCGAAGCTGTCCTCTGCTTCGCTGGTGGCGGAGCCGTCCGCGAGCTTCCAACGAACGCGCGCATCTGGATGGCGCTCGCGCGCGTATTGAAGGTAAGCGGCAGCAGGGTCCACCGCCACGACGGCCTGTGGCCGCGCGCCTTCCAGGATTGCCCCCACGAGCGCGCCGGTTCCGGTCCCGACGTCGAGCCAGCTGCGTCCGGTGGGGAGCCCGAGCCAGTCCACGAACTGTCGTGCGATCTGTCGACTCCAGACCCCCATGTACGGCTCGTAGCTTTCTGCCGACGCCCAGACCCCCTGTGACCGGTGCGTGTCCCGGATCACCTGCTGCAGTCCATCCATGTGCGCTCCTCACCCGAGCCGTGCGCACCCTCACCCCTCACCCCAGCGCGCCTTTTTGGCTCGCTCGCAGCTTGGTCCCCGGCTGACGTCCGCGCAATGCGGATCTATCGCATATCGCGCATGCGGCAGAACACACTGCTGGACTGATGCTCGCCGTCACCCGAGCGCAGCGCATTCCATGCGCAAGCGATCTCCTCCGGCGCAGCGTCTGAACAAATCCGCGCGGTGCCGATCGCTTCGGGCAGCACCAGCTGAATCGCGCCGCGCCGCACCTTCTTGTCGCTGCGCATGGCTACGATCAACAGCTCGTTCGAGGGCAGCGCGGCGGCCTCTGTGGACAGCCCGAGCCGGCTCAGCAAGCCGCGAATGCGCTGCAACTCGTGCTGCGCCAGCCAGCCGCGGGCCAGCGCAAGCTCCGCCGCCGCTACCAGCCCGAGCGCGACGGCTTCGCCGTGAAGGTAGCGACGATAACCCGTGGTGGTCTCGATGGCGTGACCGAAGGTGTGCCCGAGGTTCAGGAGCGCGCGCTGACCGGCCTCTCTCTCATCCGCGGCGACGATGCCAGCCTTGATGCGCACATTCTGCAGCACCAGATGGCAGACCGCCCCGGGTTGCCGCTCGATCAGCCGGGCCGAGTTCGCTTCCATCCACTCGAACAGCGCCGGGTCGGCGAGAACGGCATGGATGACGCATTCTGCCAAGCCGCAGCGGAACTCGCGGTCGGGCAAGGTAGCGAGCGCATCCAGATCACTGGCGACCAGCACCGGCTGATGGAATGCACCGACCAGGTTCTTTCCTTGCGGCAGGTTGACCGCGACTTTGCCGCCGATCGCCGAATCTGTCATCGCCAGCAAAGTGGTGGGGCAATGAACGAGTGGCAGCCCGCGCGCGTAGGTCGCCGCGACGAATCCCGCGCAATCGCCGAGAACGCCGCCGCCGAGGGCGATGACGGGCTCGCCTCGTTCCAGCCGCTGGCTGGCAAGCCACCCGTAGAGCTCGGCGGCCGTGGCCAGTGTCTTTCTCTCTTCTCCGCCTGGAACGCAGCGCACCAGCACCTCGAAGCCCGCGGCTCCGAGCCCCGCCCGCAGCCGCGGCAGCAGGGTGTTCGCGACGGCGCCATCCGCCAGCACGGCGACGCGCGAAGCGGGCACCAGCTCGGCGAGCTGTGCGCCGACCTCGACCACCGCGCCGGTCCGTACGATGACGTCGTACCGGTGCTGCCCGATCTCGACTCGAATGCTTTCCGTAGCTGCGCTTGGCAGCACGCCGCTCATGGCCACAGCTCGCCCGCCAGAGAGCTCAATCTATCGCGCTCCTGAGAGACGGAGAGCAAGACGGCCAAACCGATGCGCAGCTTCGCTGGCGCGAGGTTGCCGCCGAGCAACACCCCAGCGCGGACCAGCGTCGCCCCCCCGATCTCGCCGCCATATTTGGCCAACATGCGACCGTGCGGTGAACGCGATGACAGCACCACCACGACGCCGCGGTCGAGCGCCCGCGCGATGGCGCTGGAGACTCCCGGGCAGATCATGCCCACGCCCGGAAAGCCCTGGACGACGATACCTCGTGCTCCGGCCTCCAGCGATGCGCGAAAGAAGCGATCGTCGCTACCCGCCACCAGAGGGATCAGGTCAACGTTGGACTCGAGCCGATCAACCTCAAACTGGCGCCCTGCGAGCGAGCGGCGCAACCATACCACTCGATCTTCGTCGGCGCGGGCCAGGGCGCCGCCTTCGCCGGCCGAAAACGCGGCAACACTGCTCTTGTGGACTTTGACCGCGTCGCGCGCGGGCAAGACTTCTTCATTGAAGCAGACCAATGCCGCGGCGCCACAGTGCTCGGTTCGGGCCTCGCGGGCCGCTGCCACACGGATCGCGCCACCCAGGTTCCGTGGGCCGTCGAAGTCGGGATCTCGAGCCGCATGCTGCGCTCCGGTCCACACGATGGGCTTGCCGCTACGGTTGAGTAGCTCGCTGAGGTACGCGCCTTCCTCGATGATGCCGGTGCCGGCGGTAATCACCACGCCCGCCATTTGCGGCTGCTCGAGCGCACGACACGCCAGGCTGACGATCTCGAACAGCTCGCCCAAGCCGAGCGCTGTGCCGAAGACCGAGGCATATTCCCGATGGCTGAGCCGCACCGATGCGCGCTCCGCAGCGGCCGCGATCAGCCGCGAGCTCGCGGCCGGCATCAAGCTGCCGTCCCGCTCCGGCCGACAGCTGATCGTTCCCCCGGTGCTGATCACGGTCACGCTAGCCTGCATTCACGCCCCCCGCTGCGGGAACACACCAGTCGAGGAGCCGCTGGTCGGTAAAGTCGGCGATCACGTGATGAGCTCCCTCGAGGGCCGACGGCGCGAGCGTCGTGCTCAACCCCACTACGGTCATTCCAGCACGGCCCGCTGCCGCGATGCCTGGCAACGAGTCCTCGAAGGCCCAGCAATGCGCCGCCGGCACGCGCAGACGTTCCGCGGCCAGCCGGTACACGGCGGGCGCGGGTTTCCCGGGCTCGGGCCACACGTCGTCCACCGTGACCACCGCATCGAAGAACTCCAGCAGGCCCATTGCTCTCAACAGAACGCTTGCGGTGTCGCGGTCGCAACCGGTGGCGACGGCGCGCGGGAGGCGGGTGGTCTGGCGCAGGAACCCGCGCACTCCCGGCACGGGCTGCAGTGAGCCGATGCGCTGACGGAACAACTCGCGTGCCCGGCGGGTGCCTCGCAGCGCGAGTGCCACCGGTAATCCCTGCCGCGCCAGGATGTCGCGGACGGGTACGCCCACGTGCCGGCAATAGTCGCTGGCGGTGAACTGGCACCCCAGCTCGGAGAGGCTCTGACAGACAGCGTCTGAATAGAGGGGTTCGGTCGGAACCAGCGTGCCGTCGAGGTCGAAGATCAACGCTTCTGGTTTCATCCCCGGAGCCTCCCAAAGCTGGGCGCGCTTCCTTCCTGCTCCTCGAGTCGCGCTGGTCGAGCTTCCGCGCCCCGCCCGGAGGGATGGGTGCTGGCCGGGCGCGCCAGCAAGCCCTGGCCCTCGACGGCGATGCGCCCACCCGGCAGCTCGGCATGGCACACGGCGGACGCGAGGTACCGCTTGTCGTCGGTGATGCGCGCTCGGATCGTGAGCTCGATGTCGATCGGGACGGGCGCGAGATAGCGCAGCTCGAAGCGTGCCGTGACCATGAACCGCTCGGGGAACTGCGAGCTCAGAGCTTTCCCCATTGCCTCGTCGAGCAACGCCGCCAAGATGCCGCCGTGGACCCAGCCGGGATGGCCCTGGTAGCGTGCCCCCAGCCGAGTCCGTGCCTCTACCGTGTACGGGGCGACCGTGTAGTAGCGCATCCCGAGCCCCCACGGATTGCGCGTGCCGCACACGTAACAGCCGTGCGAGCTCGGTTGCGGAATCATCGACCGCTGTTCACCTTTGAACCGCTGGTGCGGCGCCGCTGCGGCGCAGCCCGGCTCGCCAGCGGAGCGGTGCGCGAGCGTTCCTGCTTCTCCTGCTCCTTGCGCTGCCGGCTCCAATACCACCACACCTTCCTATCGGCAGGCAGATCGGGATCCCGCGCCTGTGCAATGCCGGCCGCGAACACATCGCGACAGCACGGGTCGTGCCGAGCACCGGTAACCCTGCACAGGCGCTGGTACAGGTCTTCCGCGTCACAGCCGGCCAGCTCTTCGACGCTGTTCACGCCGAGCACCCGCAGGTCCTCGATGGTCGCAGGCCCGATCGACACCAGGTCGCTCAACACGCGTGGCCGGTCCGCGTCTCGATGTTGGGTCTGGCGTGAGGATACCCTTCGCATCATGGGTCGTAACATGGTCTCACTCCTTACTGATTCGCGGCAGCCGCCAGCCTGAGCTCGCACCGATAGCTCCCGATCTCCGGTGACGCTGGGCTCTGCCAACCATGGCCTGTTGCTCCGCCTCGTGAACTCTGAGGCGCCGCACCTTCTCGGCATAATCGGGCGTAGCATACCGATAGAAGGCGGCGGCGAGAATCGGGTCGTCTGCGATCAGGCGCAGCAGCGCGCTGCCGGCTCGCTGGCGCAATGGGCCGACTTCGTCGCGCAGCTGAACGGCGCGCCCGTGCTCGGCGAACAGCGCAGTGCCAACGGATGGCTGCAGCAAGTGGAGACGGCCGCGCACCGGCAGGCCGCCACTCTGTTCCGGCAGTTCTGCGCAGAGCTCCAGCGTGCGCGCAAACTGCTCGAGAGTCTCGAACGGATACCCCCACATCATGTTCACCTCCACCGGAATGTGGCGTGAAATGGCCCGAACGGAGCGCACCGCGTCGGCAACCTTCTGGCGGTGTGTGACCCGTGCCAGGAGCTCGTCGTCCCCCGCGTCGAGGCCGAGGTACACCTTGCAACAACCCGCGGCGGCGAGCGCTTCGATCGTCACCTCATCCAAGAGGCCGGGGCGTGCGAAGATCTCGAACGAAACGCGCCAGGGTTGCCCCCTCAGCTCGCGACAGAAGTCGAGGCAGTAGCTGCGCTGCAACGCAAAGGCATCGTCCAGAATCTGGGCGTGCCGCCCATCGATGTGGGCCAGCGCGCGCTCCAGCCTGCGCACGCCCTGCGCCGGATCCAGCCGCCGAACGCGCCGGCCCATGTGCGCCTCTACCTCGCAGAAGCTGCAGGCGAAGGGGCAACCGCGCATCATCGACAGCGGCACCACACAGTAGCCCTTGCCGGCGCACCACCACCACGCTGGCTCCGGCAGCGAGCCCAGCTCGGGCAGCGAGACGCCGGGGCGCGCGGTCTGAAGCGCGCGAGCCCCAGGCCAGTTCGCTCCGCGTTGTGCGAGCCCGGGCCGGCCGAGGGCACCGGGCACGGCGTCCACCAGGTCGGGAAACAACGTCTCTGCCTCCCCTGTGATCACGGCCTCGAGCGCTGGCACACGCGCCAACAAACGTTGCTCGATGCCGACGACCGCAGGTCCTCCGATCATGATGCGCCGATTCCGGAGCTTCGGCGCCAGCTGTTCGAGCCCGACCACGAGCAACGGAATCGCGTCGTGAAAGGCGCTGAAGCCGATCACGTCGGCCTCAATGCGCTCCACCAGCGCGACAAACTCGTCCAGACTGGTCGCGCTGAACCCCGCGCGACGTTCACCATCGATCAGCTCCCACGCGATGCCCCGCTCGGATAGAGCGCCGGCCAGGGACAGGGCACCGAGGGGCGGCAAGCGCCCCCGGGAATGGCCGAAGCGAAGCGCCACCAGCGCCACGGAGACCTGCCGCGACGCTGGTTGCATCAGGAGAGCTCTCCCGCCAGAGGACTTGTAGAGCGCTCGAGCTCACCGCTGCTCCCCTCGCGGTCCGCTTGGTGCGAACGATACAGCCGCGGATCGATGCAGTGCCGCATCGCCTCGCAGCGGCTCGGATCGATCGCCAGAAACCGGCACAGCTCGAGCAGCACGTCTCGCGGGTCGCTCAGCAGCGCGCGATGGCTCACCGTCAGCAGCTTCACCCCCGGACGCGCCTGCATGCGCTGACGCACCTCTTCGACCTCGCGCCGGAATGCGTGCGCCACGCGCTCGAGCGCTGCGTCATCCAGGGCCGAGCCGGTGCCCAGCCGAGCGACCATGCGCTCCTGGGAGCGCAACACTTCCGCCAGCGAACGCTCCATGAACACGATGTCGTAGCGCCGGCGCAGGGGCAGGTGCGGCAACAGCCGATAAATCACCTTCACCACTTTACCTTCCGCCGCCGGCAGCCAGCTCGCGTCCCGCGCGAGCGCCTTGACAGCTTCGAACTCGAAGTACCCCTGTGGGTTGTCCGAATCCGGCTCGCGCAAGTCGTCCACGAGCAACTGCATTCCGGCCGCCTTCAAGATCTGCATCATCAGGGAAGTACCGGATCTGGGCATACCCGAGACGATCGTCACCACCTGGCTTCTGTCCATTGCACGACCCTCGCTATCTTCAGCTGACGCTTCTCCCAGCCCCGGCCCCACGGATCGCGACGCCTCCCGCAGCAGTGCGTCGCGATCCATGGCTTCGTTCGAGCGTTCGTCAGAACGACTTGGCGACGCCGAGCGCGAGCTCGTGATCTTGGTCTGGCATTCCGCCGGAGATACCGAGCGCGCCAACCACCTTGCCGTCCTTTTGCAGCGGCACCCCACCCCCGATGAACGCGACCGGCTTCGAAAATGCCGGGATGAGCACGCTCGCTGCCGCCATGTCCTTCGTGGGTATACCGAAAAGCAGCGCAGACTGAGCCTTCACCGCCGAGAGCTCCACGCTCGCGGGCAGGGCGCCATCCTGGCGCGCAAAGGCCACGAGCCTGCCGGCAACGTCGACGACGGCTGCGCTGATCTTCAGGCCGCTCTTGCTGGCGGAGTCCGCCGCCTTCTTGACCAGCTCTTGTGCACGTTCCAGCGTGATTTCCTGCATACGATTCTCTCCTTGCTTACTTGCGTATCACCAGCAGGGAGTGCCCCCACCGGTATAGGTCTTGGTGAGCCGCGGCGCCGGCTCCATCACGCTGGAGATCTCCTGTACGTTCGCCCCCAGGCGCCCCAGCTTGCGCCCGGCGACGAGCTGCAGCGTGCGAATTTCGTGCATCGATCCCCCGAACACCCGCTCCAGCTCGGCAATCTGCCGCCGGCGCTTGTCGCTGTCCAGCTTGTCGCTCAGCACATCCTCGAGATTTTGCATGAAGAAGCTGTAATTGAACTCCGCGAGGCGCATGCGCACACGAGTCAGCTCGTCCTTCAAATCAGCGAGCACTTCCCGCGCTCCCGGCAAGGCGTGGAAGCGCTTGTACAGGCGCGAGCAGAAGGTCGAGACCACCACGTTGAAGGTCTCGAAAGCGAAAACCGCCGACTGCTCCGTGATCACGCCCCGCTCGTGATAGTCCTGGTTGTTGTACATCGAGGCAAAATGAAGTGCCAGACGCGCCACCGCCTCATCTCGATAGCGGTAGTCGTAGTGATCGAACTCGCGCCAGTACTTCTCGCCGAGCAGGCCGTCCGCCTCCAGGTTCTTGATCAGCGGCGTGCCCGGATAGATCTCCAATCGCTCCGTCAGGCGGCGCAGGTTGTGCCCCGAGTGCTGGCGCAGAAAGTTCGCGTTGTTTCTCAGCGAATCCACCGTCGAGTAGGGATGGAACTGGATGAAGCCCATCGCGAGATATAGCCCGTGCTCGCGCAGCAGGCGGATGATGCGGATATTGTCCTCGACCGTGGCTCGCTTCTCCCAGAGCCGCAGCTCGTCCTCCGTCCCGGATTCAATCCCAACGTTTACCTTCTCCAGGCCCGAGCGCACGAGCAGATCGAGCAGGTCCCGATCCTGCTCGGACCAGTTCTCCGCCCGCATGCAACAGTTGTAGTAGATGTCCAGCTTGCGATCGAGAATGCCCTGGGCGATCTCCGCGATGCGGCCCTTGCCGATGCGCCCGCCATCCGGGTCCTCGAAGGTGGAGTCGATGAAGTCATAGGTTCGAAAATTGTAACGTTCGACAAGCTGCGTGAGCTCGTCAACGATGGATCCCACAGACCGGCCACGCCAGGCCTTGCCCTTTTGCAGCTTGTTGCCGACGTGTGGCGCACTGCAGAAGGTGCAGCGCGCCACACAGCCACGACTCGTGCTGAGGCGAACGTATTCGAGCTTGCCGTCATGCATCTCCAGCTGATCGCGGGCGGGAAAGGGCAGTGCATCCAGGTTGTGCATAAGCGGGCGCAGGGGAGTCCGAACAATCTCTCCCTGCGGGTTCCGGAAGCAGAGGCCCCGACAACCGTCGAGCGGTTCGCGCAGGTACAAGCGCTCGATCAGCTCGAAAATGGTCGGTTCCCCCTCGCCCACCGCGACGATGTCGATGTTCTCGTTCGTCGCCAGCAGCTGCTCACCCGAGTAGGTGCCCGCCG
The DNA here is from genome assembly GCA_035760985.1 of Polyangiaceae bacterium. GTDB lineage: Bacteria > Myxococcota_A > Polyangia > Polyangiales > Polyangiaceae > SZUA-265. The sequence continues at coordinate 2,629 of DASTRX010000232.1, read as the reverse complement.
GCCCACCGCAGACGATGGTGACCGACGGCAACAGTTCCTTGAGACGGGCGCTGAAGCTCGTGCAGCTGGCAACGTTGAGACTCATCAACGTAAAGCAGACCACCGCCGGCCGCTCGCGAGCGATCTCGGCGAGCACGCGCTCGTGCTCGCCGTGCTCCGCCTCCCGCACCCGGACTGTGTAGCCGCCACGTCGTAGCACGGCGGTCATCAACGCCACGCCCAGGTGCTCCGGGGACATCACGAGATCGCCGTCGAGCAGAATGACGAAGACGATATGAAACGAGCTCGGGTCGACGATGCGCGGATCGCGCTCGAAGGCGAACTCGTGTTCGTTCTTGGCCGCAACGACGTTCAGCTTCATGGCCGTCCTCTACTTGGCTATTTGGCAGCGGCAGTTGCCGTGGCCGGCGCGGGATGCCGGCTCATCCACAACGCCCGACAGACCAGGAACAGGCTCACGCCGGTCAGGCCGAGCATCAGCAGCATGGTGTCACGCAGCGCGGACATCTGCACATCAACGCTGGCGTGCGTGGCGCCCCCCTCGGGCAGGCCGCCGGCTCCGACTGCAACACGCAGCGTCCAGAACGCTGTCAGGAGCGCGATGCCCGTCGTCTGCCCAAGCGTGCGCGTGACCGCCAGCAACCCCGACGCCACACCGATGCGGTCGCGCGGCGCGGCTCCCAGAATCGCGCTGTTGTTCGGCGACTGGAACAGACCGATGCCCAGACCCACGGGCGCGTAGCGCAGGATGTAGCCAGTGGGCGTGGTCGAGTCGCTCAGGGTCTCGAGGCCGAGCAGGCTGCACGCAAACACGACCAGCCCCAGCGCCGCGATCCGGCTCGAGCCATACTTGTCGGCGAGGCTGCCCGCCCAGGGCGCGATCACGCCGAGCACGACCGGCATGGTCGCCAGCAGGAAGCCCGAGCTTCGAGGAGCTTGCTTCAGCACCACCTGCAGATAGAAGGGCATCAACACAACCATCCCGGCCAGGGCGATGAAGTTGAGAAAGCTCGCCGCGAGGTTGTTCGAAAAGATCACGCTGTTGAACAGCCGTAGGTCGACGAGCGGATCCGGGCGCCGGAGCTCGATGAACACGAACGCCACGAGAGACAGGCTTCCGCCGCCGACCAGCGCCCAGGTGGTGAGAGAGTCGGTACCGGGGCGCTGCCCGACGGTGAGGCCCAGCAGCACGCAGAAGAGCCCCGCGGTCAAGGCGCTCGCGCCGATCAGATCGAAGCGGGGTGCCGTGGCAGGCTTCTTCGTCGAGATCAGGCGCAGCGCCATCAGCGCCCCCACCACGCCGAAGGGCACGTTGACGTAGAAGATCCACGACCAGCCCACCGAGGAGAGGATCAGCCCGCCGGTCGTTGGCCCGAGGATAATGCCCAGCGAGACCACGGAGCCCGTGATGCCGAGGGCACGGCCTCGCTCCTGTGGCGGGAAGGTCTCGACCAGGATCGCGGGGCCGAGTGCCATGATGATCGCAGCTCCCAGCCCCTGCACCACGCGCGCCGCGAGCAATGCCTGGACGCCGCCGGCCCTCCCGCACGCCACCGACGCCGCCGTGAAGACGATGAAGCCGAGCGTGTACAGCCCGCGCTTACCCCAGGTATCCGCAAGCCGCCCGACGAGCATCATCGAGCAGGTCACGGCGATCATGTACGCCAGGGGGACCCACTGAATCGTCGAGAAGTCCGTGTGCAGGGAGTTGACCAGGACCGGCAGCGCGACGTTTACGATGCTGCTGTCGATCATGGCCATGAACACGCCGACCAGCACCACCGCGAGCACCGCCCATTTATTGACACTCATCGCTTTCTCGGAATCCATACACTCTCCATTATTGATTCACTGGCTACCGGCGGCAGCGCGCCTCAGACCGCTAGCAACTGCGGCTCCGCGCTCGACTTCGTTCCCTTGTGCTGACCGGCGCGGCGCCCTTGCTCCAAGATGATTGCGAGGCGCTCCACCACGTAGCTGACATCGCTTTCGTTGTTGAACTTGCCGAACGCGATGCGAATCACCGAACGCGCTTCGGCTACGGACAGACCGAGAGCGCGCAGCACGTGGCTGCCGACGCCCTGACTATTGCAAGCGCTGCCCTGACTGATCGCGACGTCGGGCATCCACTCGCAGAGCTTGGTTCCGTCCAGCCCCTCGATGGAGATGCAGAGGCTGCCGGGACGCCGCTGCTCGAGCCGGCTCGGCCCGATCAAGCGATAGTCGATGTCAAGGTTCGACAGCAACTGCAAGAAGCGCTGCGCTAGCCGCACGAGTCGCGGGGCCTCGCTGTCCAGCACGCTGCGCGCGCGCTCGCAGGCCTTGCCCATGCCCACGATCAGCGCGGTGGGCAGAGTGCCGGCGCGCAGGTTACGCTGCTGTCCGCCGCCGACGATCAAGGGCCGCACCAGAGGCTGGAGCTCGCGCGCCACGTATAGCGCACCGACCCCCTTGGGGCCATAGATCTTGTGGGCAGACAGGCTCATCAGGCCGATCCTCATGCGTCTGACGTTGAGCGGCACCGCACCCAAGGCCTGGGCAGCATCGGTGTGAAACAGGGCGCCCTTGGCCGCGCAGATCTCTCCGGCTCGCTGCAAGTCCAGCAGCCCGTGCACCTCATTGTTGACCG
>DASTRX010000231.1:0-39856 GCA_035760985.1 Polyangiaceae bacterium | reverse complement strand
GCCCTTGTCGGGGCCGTCGCCGAGCGAGTAGAAGACGACCCACTTCGCCTCCGGCTTGGGCTTGACCAGGTCGAGGATGGTCTGCATCGATACGCCACCCCACTTGGCGACAGCGGACCAGCCCTGAATGCAAAAGTGTTGGGTGATCTGCTCATGGTGCGGCAGCGCCCGCAGCTCGGCGAGGCTGAGCTCGACGGGATTATCGACGAGGCCGCGGATCCGGAGCCGATAGCTCGCGAAGTGGCCGTCGAAGAGCGCCCGGTACTCCGCGCTCTCAGGATACTTGCCGTTGTGCCAGAAGTACGGAGAGATGTCCTTCTCGGTGTATGAGCCGGGCTTCGAGTCGATGTGCTCGAACAGGCGCTGCGCTGGGCCGATGAGCGCGTAGCCCGCGCGCTGCACCCAGCGCGGGTGGCGCAGCGTCAGGGGCGTGGCGGCCACCCAGCCCACGCTCACGATCGCCATCGATGCGGCGAAGACGCCGAAGCCGACCCAGCTCGTGTTGTCGGTCCCCAGGTAGATGAGGTTGAGGTTCCGGAGGAGGCCGGTCGTGAAGACGAGCGTGACGTGGACGACGGTGAAGAAGAGGAACCAGCAGAGCACGAGGAAATGCAGCGACCGCGCCGTCTGGATGCTGAAGAGCTTGCTGATGCGGTGGAACCGGGTCGAGAGGGCGGGCGACATCCCTAGGCCGGTGATGAGCGCGAGCGGCGCGGCGATGAAGACGGTGACGAAGTAAGCGAGGACCTGGAGGCCGTTGTACGCGACCCAGCTGTTCTCCGCCGGCCAACTCAAGGAGAGATACTGGATCAGCACCGAGCCGGCATCGGCGAAGACGCCGGTGCTCGTCGGGACGATGCGACGCCACTCCCTGGTCGTGAAGAGGAGCACATAGAAGATGAGCCCGTTTGCGAGCCAGAGCACGTCGACCCCGAGGTGCCACCACCGCGCTAGCCCGATCGAATGACGGATGCCCGGCAGACCGACGTGCTTGGGCAGGGTGACGGAGTCCTGCTTGGCAGTCCAGAGCGGGTCGTCCGGCACGCGGTGCTGCATGCGGAGCCACTCCCTCCCGGGCGTCGAGTGTCGCGTCCAGTACAGCCGTGGATGGTCCGCAAGGATCTGAAGGCCAGCTCGGATGATGAAGATGAGGAAGAACAGGTTGAAGAAGTGCTGCGCGCGCAGCCAGGCCGGCATGTCGGAGGCGCCGTGCGCCGAGGCGCGGGTCCCCGGGTGCCGCAGGATGAACGCCTGCACCTCGGGGAGCCCGCGCAGGTACTGCGCCGCCGCCAACGCCCCGAGCAGCACACCCCAGCCGATCGGAAGCAGCCACAGCAAGTTGAACCACCTGTTTGCCCCGATTCGCAGACGCGGCGCGATCCCGAAGGCAGCCGGGATCGCGCCCGCCCAGGCCTTCGGATCGACGACATCCTCGCCTTTGGTGAGCTGCGCTCGAAACTCGCTCACGGCCTCCGGAGAGGCAGGAACCTTTCCAGATGCCGGTGATGGAACCGGCTCATCTTTCGGGCGATCCACCATTCCTCAATCCTCTACCACGATTGGAGATTTGGCGACCGAGGCGCGGATCCACTCGCGATTCAACCGCGCGATCGTGTCGATGCTGATCGACTTTGGGCACGCCGCCTGACACTCCCCGTGCCAGCTGCAGTTGCCGAATCCCTCCTCATCCATGCGCGCCACCATCGACAAAGCGCGCGCCGAGCGCTCGGGGTGACCTTGGAGCATGAGCGAAAGGTGCGTGACCTTCGCGCCGGTGAAGAGCGCGGCCGAGGCGTTGGGGCACGCCGCGACACACGCCCCGCACCCGATGCAGGCCGCGGCAGCCATCACTCCCTCGGCGGCGTTCTTCGGGATCGCCCGCGCGCTCGCCTCGGGCGCGGCGCCCGTGGGGGCTGAGATGAGACCGCCGGCCCCGATGATCCGGTCGAGCGCGCTCCGATCGACGATGAGGTCCTTGAGGACGGGGAACGCCCGCGCCCGCCATGGCTCGCGCACGAGTAGCGCGCCGTCGGAGAAGTGGCGCATGTGCAGCTGACAAACCGTCATGCCTCCGACGGGGCCATGCGCCGCGCCGTTGATCATCATGCCGCACGCCCCGCAGATCCCCTCCCGGCAATCGCTCTCGAAGGCCACGGGCACTTCACCGGTCGCGGCGAGGCGCTCGTTGAGCACGTCGAGCATCTCGAGGAACGACATATCGGCCGTGATGTTGGTGATCTCATAACGCCGGAACGCGCCGGGCGCTTCGGGGCCCGGCTGTCGCCAGATCTCGAGGTTGAAGCGCACGAAGGGCCCCTCCTCGCGGGCAGATCATTTGTAACTCCTCGTCGCGGGCGCGGTCGCCTCGAAGAGGAGCGGCTCCTTGTGACGGAGCGGTGACTTGCCCTCGCCCGGTGTTCCCACACGGTGACGTGGCCGAAGTGCTCGTCGTCGCGCTGAGCCTCGCCTTCGCGCGTCTGATGCTCCTTCCGGAAATGCGCGCCGCACGACTCGCGCCGCTCGAGCGCGTCCAGGCACATGAGCTCCGCCAGCCCGCAGAAGTCCGCCAGCCGCCCGGCTCGCTCGAGCGATTCGTTCAACGACGCTTCTTTGTCGGGCAGCCTAGATTGCCATAGCGAATGCGGAACACCTTGCCAGCCATTCCTTGGAGCTTTCTTGACGTTCAGGCCCTCGAATCCTTCGGCCAGTCCTTCGAGTCTCTGGAGGAGCAGCTCGAAGGCGGGAGCGTCGAGCACCTTCGCCAGCTGGTCCAGATCTTTGACGGCCCGCGTGGTCACGATGACCTTCACGTGCGCTCATCCCATCGAACGGCGGCGCCGATACTGCTCCACGGTCATTCCGGCGTCTAGCTCGCCGCGCGCGCGAGCGGCTTCGACTTCTTCGAGCGCTTGGCGCTCGCCCGGAGAGGGTTCTTCGACGGGCAGGCTCTCGGCGTAAGCGATCCACCGGGCAACGGCAGCTTCTTCGGCCTCGAGCTTGCGCAGCCCCGCACGGACGACTTCGCTGGTGGTGCTGTAGCGTCCTCGCGAGATGAGTCCTTCCACATGGCTCACGTCGCCAGCTGCGGCTCAGCCGGTCTGCGCCACTCGGGCCATCCACGAGCTGGTCACCCGCGCCAGCTCGTCGAATACGGGTTCGCTGCTGGTGCGGCTCTTCAGGGTGGCAAAGCTGTGGTCGGCCGTGTCCACCCAGTGGAGCGTGGCGGACGGCAGGGCCGCTGCGGTCTCTGACCAGAGGGTGCGCTCGGCCATCTTGTCGCGTGTGCCGGACAGGAAGAGCAGGGGCACGCGCAGTTGCTGGAGGTGCAACGCCCGGGTCGCGTTTGGGGCTCCGGAGTGGAGCGGAAAGGCAAAGCACGTCAGCCCGCGTACGCCCGCGATCGGTTGTTTCGATTGCGCCAGCGTGAACATGCGCCCGCTCATCGAGTGTCCACCGGCAAACAGGGGCAAGTCGTGCGCCAGCTCGCTGGCTCGGGCCGCCGCGGCCCGGACCGTCGCCAGGCGCACGGGCTCGGGATCCATGCCGCGGCCGCGCTCGGAATAGGGATAGTTGAAGCGAAGGGTGGCCACGCCGGCCGCGCCCAGCGCCGCGCTCAGCTGCTCCATGAGCCGGTGTTGCAGGGTGCTGCCGGCGCCGTGGCCCAGGGCCAGGGCCCAGCGCGCGCCGTCAGGGCGCGACCAGAGCGCCGAGACCGGGGGATGCTGCGGAGTCGCGATCAGCTGGAGCGGGGTAGCTGCCATGGCGCCGAGCATAGTAGAGCGGCGGTCTGGATCGTGAACGCGCCGCGCCCCGCTCTGGTCATTTTCGATCTGGACCACACGCTGGTCCACGTCGATTCCTTCGCGGGCTTCTGCCTCGGTTTGATCCTCCGGAGCTGGTGGCGAGTGGCCGCCACGCTCCCGGCGCTGCCGCTGCTGGCGGCGCTGGCGGTGTTCTCGCGCACCCGGCGCGCAGCCTTGTCCGCGTTCGTGTGGGTGGGCACGGTCGGGCTCGATCGCCGGGAGCTGGAGCAGCTCATGGACGCCTACGTGGCGCGGCGTTTTGCCGATGGCGAGCTGGTCTGTGCTCGGGCCGTCGAGGCGCTGCTCGAGCATCGAGGCGCCGGCGCGCGGGTGCTGATCGCGACCGGTTGCGAGTCAGCGCTGGCCGCGCGGGTGTGCCGGGCGATCGGGGCCGGCGAGCTGGAGGTGGTTGGGTCGGCGTTGCGTCCGTGGTGTGGCGGCTGGATTGCCAAAGAGCATTGCCATGGGGCGCGCAAGCTGGCGCTGCTGCAAGCGCAGCTGGCCTGCGAGCGCTGGGATTGCGTCTACACGGACAGCGCCGCGGACCTGCCCATCCTGCAGCGCGGGGAGCGCCGGATCGTGGTCAACCCGCGGCCGGCGGCGCTGCAGAAGATCGCGTCAGCGCTCGGCGATCGGTTCGAGCTCCTGGCGGAGCGGAAGCCCTGAAGGCTTTGTTGGCGGCATGCGCCCCGACGTGGTCTAGTCAGTCGATGGATCGACGTTACCTGGAGCGCGCGATCGAGCTCGCCGGTGAAGGGATGGTCAAAGGCCTGGGCGGGCCCTTCGGTGCGGTGATCGTGCAGGGCGACCAGATCGTGGCCGAGGGACAGAATCAGGTCACCTCCGCCCTGGACCCGACGGCGCACGCCGAGGTGGTCGCGATCCGCCGGGCGTGCCAGGCGCTGGGCGCCTTTTCTCTGGCAGGTTGCCAGATCTACTCCAGCTGCGAGCCGTGCCCGATGTGCCTGGCAGCCATCTACTGGGCGCGCCTGGACGGGCTGTATTTCGCCGCTTCGCGCCAGGACGCGGCCGCCATCGGCTTCGATGACGAGTTTCTGTATCTGGAGCTGGGGAAGAACGCCGCAGAGCGTCAACTGAGCAGTCAGCAGGCGTTGCAGCAGCAGGCCGCGACCGTGATGCAGCGCTGGCGGCAAATGCCCGCTTCGCGGCGTTATTGACGCTATAGTCGGGGCGTGGACAGCTCGCACGTCTCGCTCGCCAACCTCGATCTATCGCGCGTGGGCCTCTTTCCGCTGCCCAACGTGGTGCTCTTTCCGGCGCAGCTCCTGGCGCTGCACGTGTTCGAGCCGCGCTACCGGCGGCTGATCCGCGACGTGATCACGCAGCAGCTGCCGCTGGCCGTGCCGAGGCTGCAGCCGGGCTTCGACGCGGCGTACCGCGGCGCGCCTCCCGTCTACGAGCTCTGCGGCGTCGGGGAGATCCGCGAGTACACGGAGCTGCCGGACGGCTGCTACAACATCGTGGTGCGCGGGCTCGGGCGCGTGCGCTTGCTGGAGGAGCTGCCTTCGCAACCGTACCGCGTGGCGCGCGCGGAGATCCCGCTGCAGGTGCCCGCCGAGGCGGCGGTCAGCGAGGCGCTGCGCGCGGAGCTGGTGAAGCAGCTGCGGCGCGTGGCCCCTCACCTGCCCAGCCCGGCGCAGAACCTGGAGGCGCGGCTGAGCACGGACATCGGGGCGTGCGCGGACATCGTGGCAGGCTGCTTGATCGAAGACCCCGATCAGCGCCAGCAGCTGCTCGAAGAGCTCGATCCCTGCCGGCGCGCGAGCTGGCTGATCGCTCACCTGCATGGTCAGGCACGCGATCTCGGCAGCGCTCGCCCCACCGCCCCGCTCTGGAACTGAGCCGGCGCCCCTGCGAGTTGACCGCAGGCGGCGCCGATGTCACGGCCGCGCGAGCGGCGAATGCTGAGGATGCTCGGGCGGCGTTGCAGCACGGCGTGCACAAAGGCCTCGAGCGCCGCCTCGCTGGGCGCGCGATAGGGCGCGTGCGCGTGGCCATTGAAGGGGATCAGGTTGATCTGGTGCGGGAAGGCGGCGCAGAAGTCCGCGAGCCGGGCCGCGTCGGCAGGCGTGTCGTTCACGCCGGCGAGCAGCACGTATTCAATGGTGATGCGCTCGCGCGGCCGGCACGGGTAGCACTCCAGCGCGGCGCGCAGCTCTGCCAGCGGATAGCGGCGGTTGATCGGCATGAGCTCGCTGCGCAGCTCGTCGGTGGTGGCGTTCAAGCTCACGGCCAGCAACGGCCGGGGGCTCATCCTGGCGAGCTCAGTGATTTGCGGCACGAGCCCTGCAGTCGAAACGGTGATGCGCCGCGCCGCGAGGCCGAGCCCTTCCGGCAAGGCCAGCGTGTGGATGGCACGCGCCACCTGTTCCAGGTTGTGCAGCGGCTCGCCCATGCCCATGAACACCAGCGTGAGCTCGTGCGGGTGGCGAGGCCCGAGCTCGTGCAACGCGAGCAGCACCTGGGCCACGATCTCTCCCGCGCTGAGCTGGCGTTCGAGCCCGAGCGCGGCAGTGGCGCAGAAGCGACAGCCGAGCGCGCAGCCCACCTGGCTCGACAGGCACAAGCTGACGCGGGCGTTGCGCACGTCGCGCGGCATGTGCACGAGCTCCACGAAGTCCTCGCCGCTGCGGCGACCCGGGAAGGCCAGCAGCAGCTTGTGCGCCCCGTCCTCGGACGCGCGCCGCGCGGCGATGCGCGGCAGGGCGCAGCCGAGCTCCGACAGGGCCGCCCAGATGCGCCAGGATACGTCGGGCCGCCCAGCGCGCCAGCGCCAGGGGCGTTGTAGGGCCGCGAACGTGGCCGCCCCCGAGGCGTCGAGCCGCCGCGCCAGCTCGGCTGGAGCCAGCGCCCAGGCATCGCAGCGAGCGGGCGCGGAGGGCATGGCCCCTCCGTAGTCCGACGACAGACCAGAATTCAAATGCGTCCCGTCCAGCTCGCGGACGAGCCGCTGGGCGAGTTCCAGCTTGCCGCCTGCCGTGCTCCGTCGCATGTGGGCCAAACGCATGGAGAATCTGAACGATCTCGAGGCCCTGCTGGGGCGCGCGGCGCACTGCGCGCTGGACTGGCGGCGGGGATTGCCGGAGCGGCGCGTGGCGCCGGCCTCGACCGAGAGCGTGCACGAGGCGCTGCGCGCGCTCGGCGGGGTGCCGGAGCAAGGTCAGCCGCCGGCGCAGGTGCTGGAGGAGCTGGTGCGGCTCGCCGAGCCCGGACTGACCGCGATGTCGGGGCCGCGCTTTTTCGGCTGGGTCACAGGCGGCACGCTGGCGTCAGCGCTGGCCGCGGATTGGCTCACCAGCACCTGGGACCAGAACGCAGGCCCGGCGAGCGGAGCTCCCGCGGCGGCCGCCTTCGAGCTGGCGGCGCTGCGCTGGGTGGTGGAGCTGCTGGGCTTGCCGGAGCAGGCGCGCGGCGCGCTGGTCACGGGGGCGACGCTCGCCAATCTGAGCGCGCTCGCGGGCGCGCGCAGCCACGTGCTGGCCGCTGCCGGCTGGGACGTCGAGCACGAAGGTCTGTTCGGCGCGCCGCCCGTGCGCGTGCTGATCGGGCGCGAGCGGCACGCCAGCATCGACAAGGCGCTGCGCTTGCTCGGCTTCGGCAAGCGCGCGCTGCGCGTGGTCGAGGCCGACGCGCAAGGGCGCATGCGCCCGGCGTCGCTGCGCGCCGAGCTCGACGCCTGGGCGGGGCCGGTGATCGTGTGCGCGCAGCTGGGCAACGTCGACAGCGGCGCCTTCGATCCGCTGGCGGAGATCGCCGACGCGCTCGATGCCTGGCGCGCCCGCCACGACGGGCGGCTCGCCTGGCTGCACGCCGACGGCGCTTTCGGGCTCTGGGCTCGCGCGTCGCGCTCGCTGGCGGCGCTGGCGGGCGGGGCGGAGCGCGCGGACTCCTGGGCGACCGATGCGCACAAGACGCTGAACGTGCCCTACGACTCCGGCATCGTGCTCACGCGCCACCCCGAGGCGCAGCGCCGCGCGCTCGCTCTGCAGGCCGCTTACCTCGCCAGCGGCAGCGCAGCCACGCTGCCCAACCCGGGCGCGCTGACGCCGGAGCTGTCGCGGCGCGCGCGCTCGTTCGCGCTCTGGGCCGCGCTCCGGGAGCTGGGGCGCAGCGGCGTGGATGCGCTGGTGACGCGCTGCGCGGCCCTGGCGCGGCAGCTGGCCCGCGCGCTGTCGGCGGTCGAAGGACTGCGCGTGCAGAACGACGTCGTCTTCAACCAGGTGGTGCTGGGGTTGGAAGCGCCAGCGGCGCTGACGCCACACGACGCCGTCCGGGAGCTGTGCGCGGCCCTCCAGGGCGAAGGCACGTGCTACGCGACGCCGACGCTCTGGCGGGGCTCACCGGCGCTGCGCTTCTCCGTGGTCAACGCCTACACGAACGAGCGCGACATCGAGCGCAGCGCCGACGCGGTACGCCGCGTGTACGAGGAGCTGCGCCGGCGCTAGACGCGCTGCACGGCGTCGGGCAGCTCGTTGGTGTCGTCGGCGGCGCGCGGGAAGTGCTGCGCGAGCGCGGCCCCGATGGCGTCCACGGCCGCGCAGACGCCGTCAGCAGGATGCCCCTCGCGGATCGCGCGCGTGACCGTCTCGACCAGCGATTGCCAGACCTCGCTGCCCACGCGCTGATGAATGCCGCGATCGGCGAGCAGCTCCACGCGATGCTCCGCCTCCGACAGCAAGAGCAAGACACCACTGCGCTCCCGCGTCTCCGTCACGCCCAGCTCCAGGAACAACTGTTCGGCGCGCGTGTGCACCGCGCTGCTCTGGACCGCGCGCGGCACCAGGTGCCGCACCAGCGCCGGCGCGCCGCTGAGCCACCAGGCGCCGAGCGCGAACGGGCCCTGCGCGCAGAGCAGCCAGACCTCCGGGAGTTGCGGCACGAAGCGGTAGGCGGCCAGCGCCGCGCTCAGGGTGAGGATCAGGGTGAACCAGGCGCGCTCGCGCCCGTACTCCGCGCTGCGCCGCGCGACCGCGACCACGATCTCGCCCGCGCTGCGGCTCTCCGCCGCGGCCACGCGCTCGGCCACTCGTTGGGCGTCCGCCGTTTCCGTCAGCAGTGCCATCGCTCACCAACCTCCCGAGGCGCCGCCGCCGCTGAAGCCACCGCCGCCGCCGCGCGGCGGCGAGCCCCCGCCCCCACCGCCGAAGCCGCCTCCGAAGCCGCCGCGCCGGCCACCGAACATCATGGGCGCCGCGGCCCAGCCCCAGCCGCCCCGACGCCCGCGCCCGGAGCCCAGCAGCGCCAGGACGACCAGCAACACGAGAAAGCCGAGCGGGGAACCGCCCACGTCCCGGCGTTGCACGCGCCGGCCCTGAGTCGCCGGCAAGGCGATGTCCGGCGCGCCCGTGGCGGCCATCAGGGCCTGCAGCCCCCGGACGATGCCACCTTCCATGTCGCCGCGCTGGAAGGCCGGCTTGATCGTTTCATTGATGATCCGGGAGGAGAGCGCGTCGGTGACGTCGCCCTCGAGCCCCTGCCCGACCTCGATCCGGATCTTGCGCTCCGCGACCGCCACGAACAACAGCAGGCCGTCATCCCGGTCCTTGTTGCCCAGCTTCCACGACTCCATCACATGGATCGTGAAGTCCTCGAGCGGCTCGCCTTCCAGCGAAGGCAGCGTGAGCAAGACCAGCTGATGGCCCGTCTTCTGCTCGTAAGCGAGCAGCTGGGCGTCCACCCGCGCGCGCAGGCTCGGCGACAGCAGCCCCGCTTGATCCTGCGCACGGGCGACGAGCGCCGGGATCTCGCGGGCCTGGGCTGACCGCGGCAGCAGCGCGAACAGCACGACGAGCGCCGCGCTCAGCGCGCGTCCGAGCGACGCGGCCAGCTGACTCAGAGCGCCACCTCCGGCGCCTTCTCGGCACCCGGCGTGACCGCAGTGAAGGTCGGGCGCTCTTTCTTGCCGCGCATGCTGGCGCCGATGCTGGTCGGAAAGCGCAGCACGGTCTGGTTGTAGGCCTGCACCGACTCGATGAAGCGGCGGCGCGCGATCGTGATCCGGTTCTCGGTTCCCTCCAGCTGCGCCTGAAGATCGCGGAACGCCGCGACGGATTTCAGCTCCGGATAGTTCTCGGAGACCACGAGCAGCCGCGAGAGCGCGGAGGAGAGCTGGCCCTGCGCTTGCTCGAACTGCTTCAGCTTCTCGGGGTCATCGATGGTCGAGGCGTCGACCTGCATCGAGCCGACCTTGGAGCGCGCGTTCACCACCGCCTCCAGCGTCTCCTTCTCGAAGTTGGCCGCCCCCTTCACGACCTTCACCAGGTTGGGCACCAGATCCGCCCGGCGCTGGTACTGGTTCTCCACCTCCGCCCAGGCGGCCTTCACGCCCTCGTCGCGGTCGATCACCTCATTGTAGCCACACCCGAGGGCGGTCAGGCAGAGCACGGCCACGCTGGCCAGCCAGAGACGCAGTCCGGTCGTCGTTCGCAGCATCCACATGCCCCCCGTATAAGGCCCCTGCGGAGCGTTGCAACAGCGGTGACCGGCCCGAACGACAAATTCGGCCCCCCACAAAAAAACGGCGCGGCGCGGGTCCCCCGACCCCGCGCCGCGTCCGCCCCCCTCCTTCGGTCTCAGACCTCGGTCAGATGGTAGCCGCGCTCGCCGTGATCGCTCACGTCGAGGCCAGCTTCCTCGTTCTCAGCCGAGGGCCGCAGGCCGATGGTCACCTTGATTGCGTAGCCGAGGATGGCCGTGCCGACGAGCGAGATCACCAGCGTCACGCCCATCGCCTTGAGCTGCTCCAGCCACAGCATGTTGCTCTCCACGATCGCCTTGATGTTGTCGCCAGCCAGGTTCGGGTTGGCATCCGGGCTCGCGAGCAGGCCCGTCAGGAAGGCGCCCAGCGTACCGCCCACGGCGTGCACGCCGAAGGTGTCGAGCGCATCATCGTAGCCGAGGGCATTCTTGAGCGTGGAGCAGGCGTAGAAGGGCACCACGCCGGCGAGCACGCCGATCAGCATCGCGCCGTTGGCGGTCACGAAGCCCGCCGCGGGGGTGATCACCACCAGGCCGCCGACGATGCCCGAGCAGAAGCCGAGCACGGTGGGCTTGTCGCGCACGATCCACTCCACCGCTGCCCAGCTCAGGCCGGCGATCGCCGCCGCCAGGGTCGTGGTCATGAAGGCCTGGGAGGCGATGCCGTCGGCGGCGACGGCGCTGCCGGCGTTGAACCCATACCAGCCGACCCACAGCATACCCGTGCCGATCATGGTGAGCACCAGGCTGTGCGGAGCGAAGTGCTCCGTGCCGAAGCCCTTCCGCTTGCCGACGATCAGGGCCAGGATCAGCGCCGACCAGCCCGAGGACATGTGCACCACGGTGCCGCCCGCGAAGTCGATCGACTTGATCGCGGCGTCCTTGTTCCAGAGGCCGTTCATCAGGCCGTCCGCGCCCCAGACCATGTGCGCGAGCGGGAAGTACACGATCACCATCCAGCCCACCACGAACAGCATCAGCGCCTTGTACTGGACGCGCTCGGCGATGGCGCCGACGATCAGCGCGGGGGTGATGATCGCGAACATCAGCTGGTACATCGAGAACGTGTTCTGGCTGACCCACACCGAGTAATCGGTGTTGGGCGTGCTGGTCACGCCGGCCAGGAACATGTTGCTGAAGCCGCCCAGTATGGGCGAGCCGTGGCTGAACGCAATGCTGAAGCCGAAGGCCCACCAGAGCAGCGTCACCACGCCCGCGATGCCCATGCACTGCGCCATGATCGAGAGCACGTTCTTCGAGCGGACGAGGCCGCCGTAGAAGAGCGCCAAACCCGGCAGCGTCATGAACAGCACCAGCGCGGCGCAGACCATCATGAAGCCGTTATGGCCAGGACCCGCAGCAGTGATCTTGCTCGTCGCCTCGTCACCCCGCGGCCCGTTGTTCACGTAGGCCTCGAGGTCCTTCACGCGCTGCTCGAGCTGGGCCGTCGTCGCCGGCGGCTCAGCGGTATCGGCACGCACCGCAGACGGTGTGCCCGCGAACACAAAACAACTGACTATGAATGCCGCTAGGGCGACCCAGAGCCTTTTCATGATCCCAGAACTCCTGAAGTGATGCTCCGATAGGAACGGACGGCCGGATTGTTGACCGATTTTTCGGAACAATGTCTGGGTCTTCACTTCGGCCGGGTTACGTATCTCTCCAACGTCGGGATTGTTTCCGGACGGTTACATGGTTCCGGGTTTGCTCGGTTGTACCCGGTCCGGTGCCAAAAATTGGGGCTCGCGCTCCGGAGTGGAGCAACGGAACTCTGTTACCATTCCGCGCCGTTGCGAAGCCGCACGCCAACGCTTACCGAACCCCCTGCGGTGACTCGCCTCGAGCGAGGCGAGTAGGCTACGACCACAGGCCATGGCGGAGTATCCCGCACTCGACTGGCTGGGTGTGACCTGGAGGCTGGGGGCCACCCTGCTGCTCGTGCTCGTCAACGGGTTCTTCGTCGCGGCGGAGTTCGCGCTGGTGACCGTACGCCCCGGGCGCGTCAGCGAGCTGGCGGATCAAGGGCGCTTCGCGGCGCGCGTGACGCGACACGTGCTGGAGCATCTGGATCGCTACCTGTCCGCGTGCCAGCTCGGCATCACCATGGCCAGCCTCGTGCTCGGCGCGCTCGGCGAGCCGGCGGTGGGCACGGTCGTGTCCGGCGTGTTCGGGCTGTTCGAGGTGCACATGGCGCCGGACTCGCCCGTGGTGCGCTGGACCTCGCTGGTGATCGCCTTCGCGACCATCACGGTGTTTCACATGACGCTCGGCGAGCAGGCGCCCAAGATGTGGGCGTTGCGCCACGCCGAGCCGACCTCGTTCGCGGTCGCGCTGCCGCTGCGCGCGTTCACGGTCGTGCTCTGGCCGTTCATCATGTTCGTGAACTGGGTCGCCAACAGCATGTTGCGCGCGGTGGGCATCCAGCCCGGGCCGGCGCACGAGATCGTGCCCACGCGCGGCGAGCTGATGCGTGCGCTCGACCTGTCCGCGGAAGCGGGACACATCCCCGAGCAGGGCCGCGAGCTCGTCGACAACGTGCTGCGCGCCGTCGACATGCAGGTGCGGCACATCGTCGTGCCGCGCATCAGCGTGGTCTCGCTCTCGCTGCGCGCCACGGCCGAGCAGAACCTGAACGTCATGCGCAAGAGCGGCCACTCCCGCTATCCGCTGTGCGAGGTCGAGCTCGACAGCATCGTCGGCTTCGTGCACACGCGCGACATTTTCACGCGCGGGGGCGCCATTCCCAGCAACGAGGAGCTGCGCAAGCTGGCCCGCCCCGCCCTGCTGGTCCCGGACACGTGCCCGCTGGGCGAGCTGATCGGCAAGCTCCAGACCTCGCGCTCCCACGTGGCGGTCGTGATCGACGAGTACGGCGCGGCCCTGGGCCTGGCGTTTCTGGAAGACGCGCTGGAGGAGATCGTGGGCCCGATCGCCGACGAGTTCGATGACCCGGAGAGCCCCGTCACGGAGCTCGAGTCGGGCGACTTCGCCGTCAACGGCTCGATCCCGCTGCCGGCCGCGGTCGACAAGTTCGGCCTGCCGGTGACGGACTCCTCCGGCAGCACGCTGGGCGGCTACGTGACGGAGCTGCTCGGCCGCTTGCCGCAGAAGGGCGACGAAGTGCGCATCGGCAACTACGACGTGAAGGTCGTGTCGCTGGTGCGCGGCCGCGCTGTCGGCAGACTGCGGCTCTCCAAGCGGCCCGCCACGCCGCGCCCCGAACCGCCGGAAGCCTGAGTCCACGAGCGGCGCGCGGGGCGAACGGCACGACTGCGATCGAGCTGGAGCGCTGGAGCTCGGTTCCATGACGGAGCTGAGCGTCGTCAGAATGTGCCCGCTGAACGCTGCTCTCGCCGGCGCTGGGCGCCAGCGCCGCGCCTATGCCCTACGCCGCACTCCTTTGGGCGAATCCAGTTCGGGTTTCCGGGGAAAGCCGTTCTCTCGGGCGAGCGCCCCCCGCGGCGGAAACCCCGCAGGGGCGCTCGCCCTCATGCCCGGATGGCCGCCATGGCCTGCCGAAAGTCCGCGATCAGATCGCCAGGATCCTCGAGCCCCACCGCGACGCGGACCAGATCCTCCGACACCCCCATCGCCTGCCGCAGCGCTTTCGGCAGCCCCGCGTGGGACGTCGTGGCGGGTCGCGAAGCGAAAGTCTGAACGCCGCCGAAGCTGGGTGCCACGCGCGCGTATTCGAGGCGTTCGAGCAATTGTTCCGCGGCGGCAACGCCGCCGTGGACGCGGAGGCTGAGTACCCCTCCATGCCCGCTGAACCATGCCACGGCGCGTGCGTGAGAGGGATCTTCGACCAGCCCCGTGTAGTGCACTCGCTCCACCGCAGGGTGCTCGCGCAGAGCCCGGGCCAGCGCCAGCGCGCTCTCGTTTTGAGCAGCGACGCGCAGCGGCAGCGTCTTCAGCCCTCGCTGCAGCAGGAAGCACGCGTGCGGATCCAGACAGGCGCCGAACAAGTTGAGCGTCTTGCGCACCCCGCGCACGGCGCCGCCAGCGCCCGCGACCACGCCGGCCACCACGTCCGAGTGGCCGTTGAGGTACTTCGAGGCGCTGTGCAGCACCAAGTCGAAGCCCATCTCCGCCGGCCGAAAATTGTAGGGGCTCAGCAACGTATTGTCGGCGACGCTGATCAGCCGGTGCCCCTTCGCGAACGCCACCAGCTCATCCAGCCGCGGCACCTGCAGAGTCGGGTTCACGAGCGGCTCCACGTACAAGAGCCGCGTGCGCGGCTCGAGCGCCCGCTCCCACGCCGCCGGGTCTTCGTAGGGAACGAAGGAGACCGCGATCCCGTAATCCGTGATCAAACGTTCGAGGATCTTGCGCGTGCCTCCATAGAGCTGCTCGGGAGCGATCACGTGATCGCCGGCGCGCAGATAGGAGAAAAATACGGCCGAAATGGCCGCCGTGCCGGAGGGTGTGACGAGCGCCGCCTCCGTCCGCTCCAGGCTGGCGAGCTTGCAGGCCAGCGCCTCGTGATTCGGCGTGTTATTCAGGCGGATGTAGCGAATATCATCGAACTCCTCCGGACTGCCGAGCAGGTAGCTCGAGCTCTGGAAGATGGGCATCGTGATGGCGTCCGCGATCGGCGGCTTCGGTTCCCCGGCGTGCACGGCCGCGGTGCGCTGGCGTGGCGCCGCGACGTGCTCCCCGGCGGAGTGGTCTTCGATCTCGAGCATGCTGGTCAACCTCCTGCCTCGCGGCGAATCATGGAACGAAGAACACCCGCGTCCCGGCGTGCGCCCCCTCTGACAATATGCTGTGCCAGCCGGCAGGCAACGGAGGATCCGTCCAGCGCAGCAGCCAACGCGCGTCCGCTGGCGCGAGATTGGTACAGCCGTGGCTTTTGACGTGCCCGAACTCGTCGTGCCAGTATGCGCCGTGCAGAGCGTACGCGCCGTTGTAATACATGGTCCAGGGGACCTCGTGCACCTCATAGGGACCATCGGCGGGATCCTCGCCGCGCATGGTCTTGGAGACGTACTTGGTGCGAATGCGGAACGAGCCCGTGGGCGTCTCATGCCCCTCGCGCCCCGACGAGACCAGCGTTGCCAGCACGGGCCGGTCGCCTTCGTAGGCGACCAGCGTCTGATCGGAGAGATCGACGACGATCCACTTCTCTCCCGGGCCGACCTCGGCGGGCCGTGCTAGCGGCCGCACCACTCGCACGGCGCTCGCCGGAGCGGCCCGTCCCTGCGGATCGACCGCGTAGCGCTGCTGAGCACGAGTCACCATGCGATCCAGCGGAAAGGTCGAGTATCGCTCGGCGCGCCCGATCTCGCGCGTTGCCCCATCGCCGAGCGATAGCAGCGGCGTGTCGGGCTCCAGGACGAAGGCGATCGGCAACGCGGGATCCTTTTTTCCGTGCAGCTGTGAATGCGGCAGGCTCGTCACCTCTTCCACGTGAACGTACTTGTCCCGTAACGTGCGATAGAACGAACGGCCGTGATCCTCCTCGCGCGCGGCGACGGCCAGGAAAAAGTCGCCGTCCATGCGCCGGTCGAGTGGCGCGCCCGGCGCCGTGTCGGCGCTGCCGAGCCTACACTCCTCGTCCGCGCTCGGGATGCGGTCGTAGCGCGCGGCGCCGCGCGTGACCTGAACGTAGTCGTAGGGCAGCGCCCGATCGAGGGCTGGGGTCAGGTCGCGGGCTTCGGCTGCCTCGTCGTCGACCCGACGAAAGCTGCCGCTCGCACAGGCGTAGCCACCTTGTGCCAGCGCGTACCAGCCTTCTGGACAGCCGCGGTGCGACGCCTCCGCTTTGCCCCATACCACTCGCCCCTCGCGGACGCTGCCCACGCGCCGGGACGCCGGATCCATCTCCGCATACGTCCAGGCATTGAAGCGGTAAGCGACCAGCGCTGTCTGATAGGGCGAAGACGGCCGGCGCTTCGCCTGCTCGAAGTGATCCTCACGGATCCAGTCCTGGACTCCCAGCAGCGGCCTGATGGACTGCTCCGGCAGCGGCTGCAACGGCTTTGAGCAGCCCGCGAGGCAGCACAGCAGGGCACGCGCCATGCCCGACAGCCTGCAAATTGAAAGCGGCGGGCATCGTTCTGCTGAACGGAACGACAATTCTACCTGGCACTCCAAATGGCTATGCAGCGGCCTCGCCCGAGAGCAGGGGCGTGGACGCGGCGGAAGTACGGCCAGCACCAACGCCAACGCAAGCCATCTCCCATGAGGGCTCGCGCTGGATACGAGAGCAAGCCAGCCTCTGGCGACTCACTCCCACAAGGTCACAGCCGGATCTTAGCTTGATCCCATCTTCCGATGAAATCAAGTAGTTGCGGTGAAAACTGACCGAGCGCTTCACTCGCTCCACCGCCCGCGAGGCGGCGCGCGCTCGGGAAAAAAAGGCGACGCGGAGGCCACCGTAGCGGCTGGTCAGGTGCTTCTTGCCGGGATTCCCGAATGCCGGGCGCCCGCTGAAGTCGCCGTGCCCTCAGCGCTGTCCGCCGCACCGTTGTCGAAACGCTGACTGCGCGACGGGATCTCGATCTGCACCGTCACTGGTCTGGCGCACATTGACATCGGCGATCCTTTAGCAAGCGCCGTCGGCGCGAGACCCGGCAATCCCTTGACAGGCCCCCGTCTGGACGAGTGCCGCGCCCGGGCCCTCCAACACTGGCGAAAGGTCTGATGGTTGGCCGCGGCGCGTGCCATATTTCGGGCCCAATGTGCGGCATCATCGGTCTGCTGTCCTCGACACCGGTAAACCAGGAGCTCTACGACGGCCTCGCGCTGCTGCAGCACCGCGGGCAAGACTCGACGGGCATGGCGACGATGGACGGCGCGCGCATCCACATGCACAAGGGAAAGGGCTACGTGCGTGAGGCCTTTCGCACGCGCGACATGCGAACCCTGAAGGGGAACATCGGCATCGGGCACGTCCGCTACGCGACGCGCGGCAGCGCCTCCGAAGCAAGCGAGGCTCAGCCGTTCTACGTCAATGCTCCCTATGGCATCGTGCTCGTCCACAACGGCAACATCGTCAACACGAGGGAGCTGACCCACAAACTGCTGAAGATGGATCGGCGCCACTTGAACACAAACTCGGACACCGAGCTCTTGCTCAACGTGCTGGCGCACGAGTTGCAGCAGATCTCGGGCGTGGGCGACCTCACTCCGGAGCAGATCTTCGCGAGCGTCGCCATGCTGCACGAGCGTGTTCTTGGCTCCTATGCCGTCGTCGCCCTGATCGCCGGCCACGGCCTGCTCGCATTCCGCGATCCGTTCGGGATTCGCCCGCTCACGATCGGAAAGCGGGTGAGCGAGGACGGCCACGTCGAGTGGGGCGTCGCATCCGAATCCCTGTTGCACGAGAGCGGAGGGTACGAATCCGTGCGCGACGTGGCGCCTGGAGAAGCCGTGTTCATCACGAACGGCGGGGAGATGTTCGCGAGCCAATGCGCCAAGAACCCTCGCCTCGTCCCCTGTGCGTTCGAGTTCGTCTATCTCGCACGTCCGGACTCCGTCATGTCCGGCATCTCCGTGTACGAGGCGCGGCTACAGCTCGGAAATCGCCTCGCCGACACCATCGCGCGATACGTCCCGCGCGGTGACGTCGACGTCATCATGCCCATTCCCGACTCCTCCAGGCCGGCGGCCATGCAAGTCGCGCAGAAGCTCGGCATCGAATACCGCGAAGGCTTCTTCAAGAACCGGTACGTGGGACGCACCTTCATCATGCCGGGCCAAGCCCTTCGCCAAAAGTCCGTGCGACAGAAATTGAACGCCCTCGGCCGCGAGTTTCGCGGCAAGAACGTGCTCATCGTGGACGACTCCATCGTACGCGGCACCACCTCCCGCGAAATCGTCGAGATGGCCCGCTCGGCCGGCGCCAACAAAGTCACGTTCTGCTCGGCGGCTCCCCCCGTGCGCTTTCCGCAGGTCTACGGCATCAACATGCCGTCGCGGCGCGAGCTCGTCGCCCATGGCCGGCACATCCCCGAAATCGCGGCCGAGCTCGGCGCAGACCACCTCATCTACCAAGAGGTGCAGGACATGCTCGCCGCGATCACGGAGGGCTCTCGCGTGAGCGAGCTCGAGATGAGCTGCTTCACCGGCGAATATGTAACCGGGTACGTGAACGACGAATACCTCGCCTGGGTCGAAGCGACGCAGCAGAGCTAGCGCGCGGTGCTCTGCGCGAGAGTGCGCCACGGCACTGCGACCGTTCCTGCAGACGCTGGAGCCGAAGCCGTTTCTGTGTGGTCCTGGGGCTTCGATGCTCTGGGAACGCACGCCTCGGGGTCGTCGTGTGCCCTCGCCGTTCGGATATTTCACGGCGTGCGCGTCACCAGCTTACAACGTAGTTTGCAGGACTTTCGAAATGACCCGAGAGAAGATAAGCAGCCGAGAAACGAAGGCTGAGAGAGGAAGTCATCCGAGCGCATACCAGGGAGTCTCCATTTTGAGCCGCCTGCCGGGATCCTCAAACGGGGGGCTGCCAGCAGGGACGTGAAGGGGCTCGGCCTGCTCATGGGTGGCAGCCGGCGCTGGGCGGGCGATGCCGGGGCTGAGCGCCGCGCTTCTGCGCAGTCGAGAGCGACCTGGGCTTTCTCGAAGATCGGCGGCTGCCCGAAAGAGCTGGATGGGCAACCGTGGCCGGTGTCCCGGCGCCGCTCCGCTGCTCCGCGACGTGCTAGGTTTTGCAAGTGCCGTTCCCGCGCATCACAATCCGCGCCGACCAAATGGGCGGAGCTCCGTGTATCCGAGGCCTGCGTATCCCAGTCTCGGTGGTCGTGGACATGGTTGCGGATGGTATGCCCGTGGACGCGATTCTGGATCTGTATCCGGGTCTGGTGAAGGACGACGTCTTTGAAGCGCTCCGGTTCGCAGCGGAGGTGGTGCGGGAACGTGCGCTTCCGCGTGGGTGCAAGAGCTGAGGGCCTTGATCGAACACGGTCCAGCGCGGGTGCATGCCAAGGCCGCCCGTTCTCGGCCCACCTGGCGCTAATCACAAAAACGTGGTCGCGTTACCCGCGTAGGCTACGTACTTGTTCAGCATCCGACACCTCACATGGAGCCATCGGTGTGGCACGAGTCACATTCATGAACTTCCCGTTGGACACACGCCGCGCGCGGTAGATCTCAGCAACTCCAAAGGATCGGACGCGACCAGGCTCCCCACTCATGAGATCGGGATGGCTGAGCAGCGCCTCTATGCCCACAAGTGACATGGGCACAGTCCAAACGGGCCAAATGAATGACACGCCCTCGCGACGTCGCGAAGCGCCGCGGGACGTCGGGCGGGACGATGGGAAGCTGGGGAACGAAAGGAATCCGAGTGTCGCAAGACGATTTGCCCCATCCTCAGTATTGGCAGCGCCAGCCTTGCTGGGATTACCGAAGCGCAAGGCATACCGCTGGTCGTCCTCTGGATCCCATCGAAATCCTTGAGACTCATCAACTCGACGCCACTCGCTGAATAGGGCCCGACGAACTCCGCCGGCGATGGCCGCGAATTTGTCGCCAGATGCTCGGGTATCGTGCGCGTCAGCTCCAGCAGTCGGAACGTCGAAGTAGCGGGAGAGAAAGTGCTGATGACCTTGCCCGAACATCATCACAAGCGGCCCCGCCATCGGCGATCCATCGCCTTTCAGGGGCCACTCGCTAGCCAGGCAGGAGGCAAGGTGCGCAGGACTCGAAGTATCGGAGTTCATTTCATGGGCACTCTCGCGAGCGTGCTTCGCGGCCTTTTGATACTCCTCGCGAGTAAAATTCACGTCCGTAAACGAGACGCCGTCGTCTGTTCGTGGCCGGTACTGTTCCAATCGTCGGCTGATCGCCAACAGCCCAGTTGTGATCACGGCAGCAATCGCGTCCTGGTCTTCGACCGGGGCATCTAGTTCGAGCCATGCTCTCCACGGACCTGGCGCCCACACCACACGAGGCCTCCACTTAGGCTCTTCTGCCTCGATCGAGCGCAACATCCCTAGCATTGCGAGGAATGCCAAAAGGTTATCTACGTCGATCCCAGCGAGGAGATGCCTGCTGCCTGCGAAAGACGATAATTTGACGCAAAATGTCACGGCGCCTCCTCCCCCGACTCGGTTCGTTGCTCCCACTCTGAGCGTCGGTGATCAGCAAGACGCAAGATCGCCTCCAACCTAGCGACGCCCCACGGCCCGTATCTCCCTTGCACACGAACGCGAAGATCGAACCATGCCGATTGAAGGTCTGCGAAGGCTGGAGCCTCTCGAGAGGTCACCGTACCGTCTCCGAGGTCGACCGAGAAGGATTGGCCTGCTCGAGGCCAATCCACATTGGTAAAGAACGGCCGCCCGTAGCCGTGGTGCGTTCCAATTAGCCACAGGACCAAATCGGAATCGTGCGCATCCTGGAACGCGGGGTGCTGGACCGCAAACAGCAAGGAGGCCACTTCATGCCGTGCGCCATCAGGCAAGTTGGCAAGAGACCTCGCTTTCCGCGGCAATCGCTGGCGCCCGCTCTTCGCTAGAGGAGGCAAGTCAGAGTGGAAAGGATCGCCACCATAAAGCCATGCTTTGAATTCAGGGTGCGCCTTTCCCGCGTCGTGAAGAAAGGCCGCCAAGGCGATGTCGTTTACCAGCTGTCGATTGAGCCCAACACTGCCGGCAAAGGCTAGGGCGAACTCGCGAACGCCCTTTGAATGTTCACGCAATCCGATTGGATTCCGGGTCCCACACACGCTCTGGTCGTCTTCCGTCACCGCCTCACCGGCTCCGCCTTGCTCAGCGTCAAACGATCGAATGACACTGGCTCCGCTCGACAACTCCCCATCGAGCGACTCGCCGCGCTCCAAGTCATAGGCCAGCGCCACCACGGCGTTCTTGAGGGAGCCCACGTTTCCACGAATGACCTCGACGGCACGATCGTTGTCTGGCCTGCCCTCGAACCAGGCCGGACCGAGCTCGACGGGAAGAGATGCGATTCGGTCTCTCGCCTCTCGGTCGCTCCAATCGCGCGAATCTTCGACGAACGTTTCGAGGGCCTTGACCTTCTTTCGCGCCTCATCATCGTCGAAGATCTCCAAGCGAAGAAGGGCTGCCGAGAGTCGAAGAATGCGCCTCCTACGATGGCGCTCGTTCGCCTTCGCTCCGAGATCCTCGACGGGAGCGCGCGACATTGGGTTCCATCCCCATTCGTCACATCCGCCACGGTTTGCCGGAACTACAATGGTGTCGCCCGGACCAAGCCGGTCGCGCACCACGGACCCCGCCGTTTGATCCGCCGGGCGCTGTGCCTTCCCTGTGCGCAGAAGCCGAGTTCTAGGGTCGTCCCTCCCACACCAACGAAGAACTCGATCCCGAACGAAATTGCTGAACACCTCGTTCTCAGTGCCACCTTCCACATCGGCGATATCCGCCCGTGCCTCACCAGCGAGCCAGCGCACCGCCTCTGAGTACGGGATCGAAAGAATCTCCAGCGAGGACGGAGGACATGCGGCGACCCGGGTCTTCCAGTCCCGTTCGAGGTCCGCGTCATCCGCACTTGAATAGTCTAAATCCGCCCGCCAGACGACTTGCACGTCGGGCGGAGACGCTTCCGATCCGTGCAAGAACAGAGCGACATCTGGATCGTCCGGAGGAACGGGTGCCGTTCGACTCAGCTGTTCGGTGAATGTCGGCAGCAAGACCAATTCGGCGCGCGAAGGCGCCAAGTATGGTCCGCGGTCCGATGGTGGGGGTAACCAAGCATTCGCTGCTTCAACTCCAAAATCCAAGGTCGACGTTCCGGCCTTGCTTTTCTTGCTCTTGCCCTGGATCCACCTCCACGTCTCAGCTGCGGCTCTCTCATACACAGGATCGGATTGGGCACGGGGACCCACCTGATCAGAGGCCGCGCAAATCGTGGCCCGAACCGCAATGTCCCGACCGATACGGTTCAATCGACCGAAACGCTGGCGCAAACAGTCTAGCGGGGCAATCTCGGTAACGAGCGCGTCGAAATCCAGATCAGCGCCTGCCTCCACACATTGGGTTGCTGCAATGAGGAGCGGCCTACGTTGTTCTCCATCCTTGGGTGCGCGCATTCGCGCCAGGAGCCCAGCTAGCAGCTCGTCTCGTGCGAGCGGGCGCGTGCGCCCAGTGAGTAGGGCTACGCACGGAGAATCGTCCTCATGGGCTTCGCCGCCGTCGGCAACCCTTCGCTGAAGGTCTTGAAAAACCTGGCGCGCACGCCGCACGCGGTTGACAACCACACAGGTAACAGCTGCGGGACCTCCACCGAAGACGCTTTGTTCCCATGCGCGCTGTGCGAGTTCATTGGCGAAGGCCATCGAGTCGGACTCAGCAGCGCTCGATACTAACTCCGCCGCCTTGGAGGCTCGAAGCCGCCGCCCCAGCACGGGGTGTTCCCAGTCTTCGCTCGAAAGTGAAAACGGAGTGTCTGCAGCCTCAGCAGGTTTGCCGGGCAGCGCTTGCCCCTTCGGCTCGTCGGAGCGGCTCTTACCGTGTGTGGCCGAAAGGGTAACGACTCGAAGAGGTGCGACGAACTCCGGTGCCTGAAAGACTGGTGGCCTCTTCCTTGGATTTGTACCCGCAGCAAAAATCGTCTTCACGGTTTCAACGAAAGGTGTCGACAGGTGCGCTTCGTCGATGAGATACAGCGCGTCCGCACCCACGAGGCCCGCATGTACGGACTTCATCGTGTCGCGAACGCCGTAGCCGCGGAATAAGAGCCGCGATCCCACTTGATCCACTGTTGAAACGATCACGGCGGCCTGGCCTGGTGTCCTCAACCAGTCCGGGTCCCGCGGCGCACCACCTCTGAGACGGCCGACTCGCAGAACGCTCTCGCCCCCGCCAACAGGGCCCTGGAGCTTACGCAGAGCGTCCGCAACATCCTTCAGAATACCGGAGGTTGCGCTGTTCAAAGCGCTGGCGATGGCGAATGCACGGGAATGTGCGTCATCCACGACCAATCTACGGTCAACGATGAAAAAGATCCGTCGGGGTGCTGTCCACTCCGCCGCCCTGTCCTTCTTGTTGGCGCACGCCTCGACAGCGAGATGAAACACCGCGACATCGATGGCTGCCGTCTTGCCGGCCCCCGTCGGTATGTCGAGGGCGCTCGGCCAGCCCTCGCGAACTACCTTGTGCGCGAGACCTTCCTGCCAGGGGAATGGCGCGGAATGATGGATCGCCTCAAAGAACTCCGAAAAGTGCCGGCATTCGATCACGCGACCCCCCCACCAGCAGCAGCACCGCTTGGATCAGGAAGTAGTAGCCCCATCCCGTGGTAGCGGCCCGCACCGAGAAGAACCGGGCCCGTCACGGGATTGCGAAAGCGCAGCACGACGTGACGGCGAGGCCGGTTCTGATAGCTAGATTTCTCAGGAAAGCTCCAGTCGGGTCGATGGGCCCTCCCGCGCGATGGGTACGTCGTCTCCGCACCACGGACTGCTGAGTGCTTGTGGATCTGAACTTCGACCAGGTCACGTTCTGGTAGCCCGATGTTGGCGCACGCCTGTGCGATCAGCTCTACCTCTTCCATCTCACTCGTGCCCTTCAGGAACCGATCTAGGAACACCGGAGTCACACTTCGCCAGGTACATGCTGCTGCACAGTATCGAGCGGGGCGAAGCGAGGCACGTTCGCCCTCGATGACCTGCTTGAGTTGCCACACGGCATTCCGTCCCAGCCGGACTTCGCCAGACGCTCCACTGCCCGTTGGGCTTCCCCGGTCCTTCAACCATACCTGAATGGCCTGGAGCACGACGGCCCGTGTTTCCCGTTCGAGCGCGCGTGGTAGGATCAACCCCACGCCGAGCAGCGAGCCATCGGAATACGACCAACCGACATTTGTCAGCGGGACAATGGCGACATGCGGCGACTCGCTCGGTGTCCCATCCTTCTTATGACCGCTGATGACTTCAGGAGGTGGATCTGATGCGAACTTCATCAGTGCGTTACGAATGCACTTGGCGACTCGCGGAAACGCGAGCACGTCGGGAGTGAATGATGAGCCGGCATCGCGTCGCGCCTCCAATACTATCCAATCTGGGTCGGGACCGAAGACGGTGCTTGGAATGTCGCTTCTGGGCGTTTCACGGGCATACCGTGCAGTTGCCCGCACCTTGGGCCGCTTTCGCAGCTTGCCCTCTTCAATTGAGTACCAGAACTCGAGATGCCGTAAACGGCCAGCATAGGCCACTCGTAGGGCAGTGGGACCCGCCTCGTGTGGCACGTACATCCGCTCCGGGTCGTTGACGATAACCTCTTCCCGGAATTGGAGGCGCACGAGAGAACTAGAGTGCCCGACGCTCGAGACACGGTGCGCGAGCGCTCGGAGATGGCGCCGGTGGAGCTCCGGGACTGGCTGGCTCCAGCGAAACCGGACATGCGCGAGCGTTCCGTCTGAAGACGCCAATGGCGCGAGCGGCACGACCGCCCTGAAGTGCCGCGCCTGCCGTTTCCGCTGCGCAGGCAAGATGGAGATGTCGGTACTGCGGGCATCGTTCGGCGGCACGTAAACCACTGGTGCCGTGCGTTCGCGGTTGACCTCGCTTGCCTCGATGCTCGGCGGATCCTCCAGCGCCTCGAGCCACTCGAGGGCCGCTCGCTCCCCAGGCAGCTGCCCACCGTCGCCCCACGCCTGCACGAGGGCGGAAAAGACGCGCTCTGGATGGGGCGGCCATTCCGCCGCAGATTGGTCCACCTGAGAGGCTCGGTAGACGCCAGTGAGCAACTCTATCTCCAGCGTCAGCATGTCAGCTCCCCTCTTCGGCGACTCCTCGCAACGCCAGCTCACGACTCCTCAGAATGAGATCAACTAGCTTTTTCTGCGGCTTTAGGAGCACGTCCTTTTCTCGCCACATGACTCCGGCCTTTGCCGCGGCTGCCGCGGCTGCTTGTACGAGCTTCATTGCGCCTTCGAGTGTAACGTCAACTTCCTCTTCCTTCCCATCCGACATCACGAGGCGGAAGCCCACCGGCTCATTGACAGCAGGAACGAGGTCACAACGCGAGCGCAAGAAGTAGCCAGCGCGATCTTGCGCAAGCGCCGCAGTGAGCGCCAAGGCCGCAAGTGCAGCACGAGCGTACGGGTCGGCAGCGCGCGCTCCATTTGCCTCATCGGGAAAATGCAACCGCCGAAGCGCAGCCATAGACACGACAAGTGTATGCTGGAGATGATCGACGCTGACGCCCAACGGATCGAGACTTGGAGCAATATTCGAGTGATTGATCTCGGAAGGCTTTACCTCTGCTGCCTCCTTCTTCTTGCTTGCCTTGACGTCCTTGCTAGCGGAGCCGCGCGCGGCCTTCGGCACCTTGGGTTCACCCTTGCCAGCGTCCGTTTTGGGAGGGGCGTCGAAACTCCAGTTGCCGTCCGGAGACTTCCACACCTTGACGCCACTGCGGATCCCAAGGGGATCGATTCGACTGCCTGGGCGCATCCCATCCGGCTCCTGCTGGCCGTTCGTCGCTACCCCAATGCCAACGATTTCAGAGACCACCGCCCGCGGGAACTTCGCGCCAAGTCCTCCACCCTCACCAGTGGAATTCCACGCGCCAAACACCAGTGCTGTGGGTGCCAACTTGTAGACTGCAGTCGCGTTCTGAGGTTTCGACAGCGCAAGCGCCTTACCATCCTCTGAGTCCCGAAACGGCTTGCCTTCGATCTCGCTATCGCGAAGGATTGCGTCGTAGATGCGGTGAGGAGCCTCAAGCGCGCTGACTGAACCAAGGTCTGCAACCTCGGTCTCACCGAAATCCACCGTTACGTTGGGAAAAAGACTCGGGGCCTTTTGACGGAGTTGACCGAGCGACTCTTCGAGTCGATTGGCCTGGCTCTGCACACTGTCGACCAGAACGCAGAGAACGTCGTCGCCTTTCAGACGACGATGCTCAAAAACATGGCGCGGTGGCTCAGTGTCGCGTTCCCCGGGATAAGTCGGCGGAAAAATCTTGTCGCCAGGCCCCCCAGTGGGCTGCAGAACACGGATACGACGAATCGCGGCGTCCTGCTCGACGGCGCGGACGAGACGCTCAAGGGTGAGTGGCTGTGCTGGCATGTTCGTGGTCTCCTCCTCTGCTGATGTGACTGGGAAAGCCCGCATTGGACTGATCAGGAAAGCGCTCAGGGCAGGAGGGCTGCCGCCCGTCCACCGAGAAACGGCGAAGACGTCGCTTCAATGGGGCCGCCCACACAACAGCGCGGGCGGAGCCCTGAGCTTTAGACGTATTAGCAGTTTCCCGGTGGGGGTTTCAACTTATAGTTGACTTCCTGAACGTCCCTCATGTAAAAAAAGACGGCGACTCTGTTCGCTGGAGTCGCACTCCACCGACAGGTCGCCGTCAACTGTCTTGCTGAGACAAGTTGAGGTTACCAAGACACGCCGGGTGGAGCGAACCGTTTCGTGTCCAGGAGGCAACCGTAATGCGTCCGATGCTCTTATTAGGCTGAGCACCAGAGGGAGGATGCTCGCCACCGCGGGCTCCTCCCGCCCGGTGCACCTAACCTTGGGTCCGATAACACGCTCGACGAGCTTTGGCCGATAGGTCCGCGAAGAGAAGACCCGCTTAGTGCGGCTGCGTCGTGCACGGCACGACAGGGTTGCCGAACAAATGTAGCGACTCGATGATGTCCACGGCACGCACCCCAGTCGTCGACACGGCGGGATCCGTCGATCAGGCGCAACATTCTCACCGTCATCGTCGCGGTAAGCGGCCGCATCGAAGTCATCACCGTCTACTGACCCTCCACCATGCAATACGAACACGTCACTCGAGTGGGCCGATACACGGTCACCGATAACGCCCGTGTCACCGAAACGCTGTCCGATGGTTCGCCGGGCATCACCTCCGACGAGCTGGCTCGCCTGGAACGGCGCGCTGCCATCACCGTTCTGGCGGAGGTGGACGAGATCGAGGGCGGCGAGCTGAAGTTTGCGCGCAAGGCGTTGGATCTGAGTCAGGCGGAGCTGGCGCGGCAGCTCGGGGTCACCACCGAGACGGTTTGCCGCTGGGAGACGGGTAAGGAAGCGTTCAAGCGTCAGACGCAGCTGGCCGTGCTTCGACTCCTGGAAGAGGTCGAGCGGCATGGTGAGAAAGCCCTCGCGCAGCCGGCGCGAGCACGCGCTGATCTCGCTCTGCGCGCCAGGGCGTCGTGAATTGTCGGTCATCGCCGCTCCCCGAGGGCGATGTTTGCTGTCGTAGCCACCTTCTCCATCTCCACCACGCCTCCTCCCACCGTGAAGTGCACCAGCATCGCGGTCAGCGATTTGCCGGCGATCTCTAGCGCTCGCGCGTACGCCAAGAGTTGAGGCGCATACGCCAGGGCTCGCTGCTCCCACTCGGACGCGCGCCCCGGGAAGCTCTTGTGGTCGACTAGGATGACACCGCCCGGTGTCTCGAGCAACAGGTCGATGCAGCCTTCGATCGCACGAGCGCCGTGGTCGGAGTCGAAGCGCGCGCGGATCGGGATTTCGCGGTGCCAGATGGCGCCGGGCCAGCGCCGGGCGACAAAGTCTCGCAGGGCGTCGCTGGCGTCGAGCAGTGCGTCGCTGGTGAAGGTATCGCGTAGACCTCCGCGCGTCAGGACGCGCTCGGCGAGGCTGCGCCGCTCTTCATCGCTCAGCGCCTCGATGTCCGCGGCCAGAAAGGCATGCAGGGTGGTCCCAATGGCGTCCCAGCTGATGCCGCGGGGCGCCGTGAAGGCCATGCGGCGCTTCAGACGCTCGGTGCGCAGTAGGCGTGCCTCACCGAGATGATCTAGCTCGGTTGCCGCTCGCGATGGGGTCAGGCGGTAGTCAATGGGGCTCGGGCGGCCCTCGACTGCCGCGAACGTGCACCTGGGTGCGTCTTCCTGAACGGGCTCGGGATCGTGGTCGGGGGCGCCAAATGACTGGCAGCGGACGGGCACGCGATGTTCGCCCTCTGGGGTGCGCACGCCCAGCTCGGGTACGTCGGCGTCTGGATCCGGCAGGCTGAGCAAAGGGCCCTGGTCGTCGGCCAGCTCGTTCAGCCAGTCCATGCGGGGGGTGCCGTTGGCCTTGCGGGGTATGGCGAGAACGAGGTGGTCTCGCGCTCGAGTCCAACCGACGTAGAGCAGGCGCACGCGCTCTCGCCGCTCGCGCTCAGCGACGCGCCGTCCGATCTCGGAGGACTCTGCTCGCTCGCGGAGCGCGGTTTTGCGCTGGGCACCAAGTGGCCAGGGCCAGTAGCGAATCCAACGTCCGGCGAGTGGATGCTCGGGGTCGAAGGGCTGTCCTTCGGTTTCGAGCGCCACGTCGAAAGCGTCCCGCTGGGGGGCACGGTCGAGGCCGGCGAGCACGACGACGGGCCACTCGAGGCCCTTGGCCTTGTGATAGGTACTTATGACTATGGCGTCACCGCCCCGGACGTGCTGCTCGTCGGTCGCGCGCTCTTCGTCACGCTGGCGCAGCTTCTCACGGGTCTCGTCGAAGTAGCGCAACAGCCCCGCGATCGAGGCTGCCTCGCGCTGGTAGCTGCAGCGCTCTTCATACGCGGACGCGAGCGCGCGCAGCGCCTCGAGATTGGAAACCCTCTGCGCCGGGTCGGGCCAGCGCTCGGCCCACGAGGCCAGGTCGAGCACGGCGAGCACGCGGTCGACGGCCTCGCTGGGGGAGAGCCGGGTCAACTGGGGGCGCAGCGCCTCGAGCCGGGCGCAAGCGGCGCAGAGCGGAGCGTCGGGGAACGGCGATGGCTCCGGCTGAGTGCTGCCGTCGGCTGTCTGCTGCTCGCGTTGTGCCTGCTGGCGTGAGCGCTCGGCAACGAAATGCAGACGCTGACTGAGCCATTGCTCATGGGTTTGCCCGTCGAACCCGGTGAGCGCAGCGAGCTCGGCCGCGGCGAGGTCGTCTCGACCGTCGATGAGCCAGCCGAGCGCGGCGCGCAACATGGAGCCCTCGGGTGTGGTCAGCAGCCCGACACGCGCGAGCACGCTGTCGATGCCGCGGGCAGCCAGCGCTTCCCCGAGCCGCTCCGCGTCGGCGTTGGTGTACACCAGCACGGCCACGTCGCCAGCGACGAGCGGCCGCACGAGGCCGGTCTGTCGATCGAGCACGGGGGTGCGGCTCGGCTCTGCGAGCAGCGCAGCGAGCCCCGCCGCGAGAGCGCCGAGCTCGTGTCCGTCGAGCCACCAGACGCCCAACGGCGGCAGATCGGACAGAGCGTCGAGGCTGGCGCGGTGGGGCACGGTCACCACCTCGGCGGCCCCGATGCCCTGGCGAGGGAACGCTCCGGCAAACACCCGCGAGCATAGATGGACGAGCTCGGGCCGTGAACGGTAGCTCGTCTGGAGCTGCTCGGTGTGTCCGCCATGGTCGGCGGCCCAGCGGGCGACGGCGTCCATCAACTCGGGATCGGCGCCCGCGTACTCGAAGATGCACTGCTTGCGATCGCCCACCCAGATGGACGAGCCGACGAGCGCGTGCAGCCGCATGAACAGCTCCAGCTGGATCGGGCTCGTGTCCTGGAACTCGTCCACGACGATCAAACCGAGGCGCTCCGAAAGATCGCGGGTGACATCGTCCTGGCCGAGAAGCGACAGCGCGCCATCGACCATGTCGACGAAGTCGACGAGCCCCCGTCGCGATTTCCATTCGGCATATTTGGTGAGCGCGATTTGTGCCGCCTCGAACACACAATAAATGAAGTCACGGACCTCGGCGCGTAGGCGCGGATGTCCTACATGGGCGGCGGCGGCCTCACGAACCGGCTCCACGAGCGGCAGGCCTCGCTTGCCCGGCTGCACCTTTGCGAGCTTCGCCCATTGGCTCCAGGGCAGCAGTGCGCGAGCCAGATCGCGCGCGGCCTCCTGCAAGAAGGCACAAGCGTCGCGCGTGTTCTTCTGGCCGTCATCGAGGGCGATGAGCGCGGGGATCGCCGCCCCGAGCGCGGCAGCGAGCTCCGCCTCCAGCGCGGCGGCGTCGGGGGCAGCCGGTGGCAGCTGGCGGCTCAGCGCGTCCCAGGAGCGGAGCGCCATGGCCGGCAGCAAGTCGGGCGTGATGCGATTGCTGCGGGCGAGCGCCATGATGTCATCGATCGGCTTCACGACATCGAAGCGCCCCATCCTGGGATCATTTTCGATCTCGAGGCTGCGTCCCAGGCGTTGAAGGCGTTCCCAGAGATCGGGCGGCAGCTCGCGCTCGAGCGTGGCCTGGAGCAGCCGCCGGCTCTCGTGCGCGGGAATGACGTCGAGCGACGGCGCGAGACCGCCCTCCAGCGCAAATTCCTTCAGCAGCCGCAGACAGACCCCGTGGATCGTGCCCATGTAAGCAAGCGGAAGGGCTGCGGCGGTCTCTGGGGCGCCGCCCTGCAAGAGCCGCTGCCGGAGGCGCGCTTCGAGCTCAGCCTGAGCCTTGGTAGTGAACGTGACGGCGACGAGCGCCTCCGGATCGACCTGGCGCGACTCGAGCGCAGCACTGACGTGGGTGGTGAGACAGAAGGTCTTGCCGGTGCCTGCGCTCGCGCCCACCAGGCGCAGCCCGCGCGCGCCGGGAGGCAGTTCAGCTGCGGTCATGTTCTACCTCCCAGCGCCGGCCGCACAGCACGTCGAGCTCGCAGTAATCACAGACCGACTCACGCCTTGCGGAAAAACACGCCTGCTGCTCGCTCCGATCGATGCCGAGCGACTCGACCAGCGGCAACGAACGCCGCAGACCCGTCACGGGCACGCGCCCCCGCGCCAGCGTCGCATCCATTGCGTCCATCGTGCGCTCGATGGCAGACCAGGTGGCCTCTAGACTCCTGCCCTGCACGGGCTGCTCGATGGGAAGACGCGCCGAAGCGAGCCCCACGAAGCGCGCTCTCTTCAACGTGAAGAATGCCGCCTCGGTGGGGCGCTCGCGGCCGTGGCCGTGCACGGCGCCGTACGCCGCGAGCTGCAGCGCCCGGCCCTCCTTCAGCGCGTCCCGATAACTCGCCACGCCGTACTTCAGGTCGAGGATGTGCTCGCCGCCATCAGGGCCGGCCACGAGCAGATCGATGCGGCCCTCGAGCTCACCACCGCGCCAGGGCCTGCGCAGCGGCTGCTCGACGCCGATGATGCGTAGATTCGCCCGGCGCAGCGCGCGCGCCAGCTCGGCCACCGCATGCAAGAGCTGCGCTTCTACCTGGCTACGCTCGAAGGACATGCCGGGACGCAGGAGCAGCGCCCCTTCCCGCGGAAGGAGCAGCGCGAGTTCGGCACGGGCACGTTCCGCGAGCACGGCCTCTGGTTGCTCGAAGATCCCCTGGCGATGCAGCTCCTCCACCAGCCGGTGTCCGAGCGTCCCTGCAAGCATGTGCAGCTGCGGCAGCGAGCGGCGGGTGCTCCTCAGGGCTGCCGCGTAGGAGAGCACCCAGCGCAGCGGGCAGGCGAGCAGCGCTCCCAGGCTCGTCGCAGAGAGGTTGCGCGCCTCGACAGATCCGATGTTCCAGTCGACGTGTCCGCCCGGCAGCCGTGCCGGTTGCAGCGGCACGAGGCGCGGCGCCGGGACCCCTGCGGAGTCTGATGGGGCCAACAGCTGCCTCGCGCTCGAGGTGAGTCGTTCACATGCCGCGTCGTCGAGCTGCGCAACCGCTCGAAGCTCGTCCCAGAGGGGATCGGGTGGCAGCCGGTCCCGGGCGCACGCTCGGGGTGAGACGAGGATCAATCGCCCGGTCGCGCAACGGAACGCCCGTCGGCGCTGCTTCGCCAGCTCCAGCAGGCGAGCGCGCGGATCTGGAAAGTGCACCCCCGCGGCAGCCAGCGCACGCAGCTCCTGGCGTCGCCATGGCAGCCGCGCAGGCCGGTGGCCCCCGTCAGCGAAGAACCACCACACGACATTACGGCGAGGTACCGCGAGCGCCGTTGCCTGGCCCACGTGCTCGATGCGTCCGCTCTGCTCGGGCAGTAGCACCTCGGAGCTGCCGTCCGCGAGGAGCACGCTGCTCAACCGACGCACGGCGAGCAGGTCGAGGCGCTCCCGGGTGTCGCGCTCGAGCGCAGTGCGAAGAGCCGCTGCCACACGGGCCGCCGCCAGCAGTGAGCCGTCCTCGGGCGAGCTGGCGATGCGCGACAACAGCCACTGCCGGACGCGCTCGACGACCGCGAGCAGCAGGGCCTTGGGCGCGCCGATGATCGGATCGGCCGTCGGTCCCTCGAGCCACTCGGAGATCCGCTGGACGGGGTCAGTCGCCGGCACATCGTTGGCCGCACCGGTCTCGCAGCCCCCCTGCCGCTCGACGAGCGCCACCTTCTCTTGTTCCCACGCGGGACCGCCGATGCCCGGTGACCGCGCGAGGGCACGCGTCAACCGCCGCGCGACGCGCCCTGAGAACGGCCCGCCCGGGGCAATGAGCAGCTCGAGCACGCGATACGGATCCTTTGGCTCGAACGTGAGCTCCAACGCCAGGGGAAGAACCTGCAGGGCGCCTCGGTACGAGCTCCGCGCCCGGAGCCCCTGAGTGGGCAGTCCTAGGGTTGCCAGAGCGTGATCGAGCGCCGAGCCATCCCCCTCCCGGATGACCGCAGTGTGCTCTGCATCGAGCTCGCCGAGAATCGCGGCCGTGGCCCGCGCGGCCTCCCAGCTCGTGTCGGCGGTGAGCAGCACGAACGAGCCATCGCCGTCGACGCGCGTGGGAGCGTCGGTCGCGCCCCGCTCGAGGGCCACCTGGAGGCGCTTCAGATCGCTGTCGTGACTCGCCCCGG
Organism: Polyangiaceae bacterium; assembly: GCA_035760985.1. Lineage (GTDB taxonomy): Bacteria > Myxococcota_A > Polyangia > Polyangiales > Polyangiaceae > SZUA-265. The sequence continues at coordinate 6,926 of DASTRX010000231.1, read as the reverse complement.
GAACGGCCTCCTCGGAAAGGACGACGCGCGTTCCCCGACACGCGAGGGACTCGAAGATGCGTCCCCAGCGCAGCGGCCAGTGGCTGGCCGGCTCCGCGAGGCAAACCTCGTCGTAGATGCGATGAGGAAATCGGGTGAGGGCTTGCTCCACTTCGCGAAGCCGGTCGACGAAACCCGCCGGCAGCTCGGGCACGGCGTGTCGCTCGAGCTCGGCGAGCGCCTGCAGCCGTTGACCAGCGTCCGGAACGTCTTCGCCGTCCCAGCCGGCTTCGACGAGCGAGTCGCGCAGTGCGAGCAGCGCCTCCGCCGTTCCCAGTGGATCGATGGCCAGCGAGCGCGCGTAGAACGGCGCACGCGAAGCGAGCGAGAAAAGCCGTTCCTGCCAACTCGCGATGCGCAAGCCCGTCGGCTGCGGCTCGCTGGCAAGCCCGAGACGCAGCTCCAGATCGGCGAGCAGTCGAGCAGGTGACCACACGCTCTCGCCGAGCCACGCAGCATGGCTCGCGAAATCATCGCGCGCTGTGAGGGTCGTGCCCCCCAACTCGAGCCCCGCCAAAACCCGCATCGCTTGCAGCCTGTCACGGCAATGCGTCACATCAGGTCGACTCAATAACGCGCACTCGACCCATGTTCAGGCTCGCATTCGCCGGCTGCTCGAGCGACGAGAGTCCTCCAGGGGTGCTCGTCATGAAACTCCCTAAAGGCGGGCGACCATGCGAGCGCTCGGCCACGCAGCGGCCGCGCCGCGCACGGATTTTCTCGATGCCGTGCATGCCGAGCGCCTTCTGTGGCCGAGAGGCACGGCCGCTCTACGGATCGACGAGAGGCGGCGCACGGACGCCAACGGCAGGGAGTGAGATGGGCAAGCGCAGCGCGATCGAAGCAACGGTGGGGATCTTGAGCGCGTTCATGCGGCGCCGCACGTGGCGGCAGGCCGAGCTCGGGCGAGAGCTCGATCTCGAGCCGCGCACGCTCAAGCGCCACTTGACGGAGCTGGCACGCCGAGGAATTCCGCTGGACCGCGAGGATGAGCCGCCTCAGGTCTACTGGAGCATGCCCAAGAACTGGTTCCCCGGCGGCGTCTTGCTCGAAGCGGAGGACGCGCAGCTGTTGATTGGCCTGCTCTGCCGTGTGCCCGCGAGCAAACCACGAAACACGCTGCTGCGGCGAGTCTCGTCCGCGATTCCAGGGCAGACGAGACCCGTGGCGCAGCTCGAGTCGGTGTTTCATGGGCTCGGTGACGAGGCGCCCTTCCTCTCGTTGGTGAGCGAGTCCGCGATCCGCCCATCGGCGATTCACTTCCGCTACTACAGTGCTCACCGGGGCGCGCTCGAGTGGAGGCATGCCTCGGTGCAGCGCGTGCTTCCCGGACCGCCCGCGCGCATGGTTGCGCATTGCCACCGCTCCAGCACGCTCAAGTGGTTTCGCATCGACGGCATTTTGGATGCGAGGCTCGATCCGGCTGTTACCTATCAGACCATCTCCGACGTCGAGGTCGATGCCTATCTGATGAATAGCCTCGACGGCTTTGCGGCGGAGGACACGCCGGTCGAACACCGCTTCTTCGTGGCAGAGCCCGACGCCCGTTGGGTCACAAAGAACCTGATACCTCCGATGAAGGCGGAATCCGCCGCTGGCGGGCTCCGCGTCACGTGCCGGACTACGGCCACCCTGCGTCTGGCGCGCTTCGTGCTCGGCCTCGCGCCGGTCGCCCGCGCGGAGACCCCGGAGCTCGCGAGCCTCGTTCACGAGCTTGCCACGGCGACGCTCGGGCATCATTGGCGTGCCAAGCCGCTGCACGGTGCCGTGACGGAGAGATCTGAAATGAGGGATGCGCGGCGCGCGACTGCAGCGCAAGGCGCCCGTCGCAAGACGCGAGGCTGATGATGGTGGCAGTTCGACGCGACGCGCGTTCGCTCGAACAACATCGAGCCGCCCCTTGCTTCAGCCGAGAGGGGAGAATTTGTGACTCGCAAGAAAGCCACGGACAAACCGGCGGTCTCTGCTCCAGACCCTCCGGCGACAGTTCCACCTCGGGCAAAGCGGCTGGGCCCCCTGCGGGTGAGCGAGCCCCCCGCCCTGATCCCCGCTCGAATGATCAACGAGGTACTCTATTGCGAGCGCTTGATGTACCTCGAGCGAGTGCAAGGCGAGTGGGCCGACAATGCCTTCACGGCTGACGGACACGCCGTGCACCGCAGGGTCAACGGTGAGGAAAAGCCGCTCCACGAAGCGGCGGACGATTCCTCCGCGGACGAGCCGCGCCCGTACACTGCCCGCTCGGTCGCGCTCTCGTCGGAGAAGCTCGGCATCACCGCCAAGCTCGACCTGGTCGAGGTGGATGGCTCGCAGGTCGTACCTGTCGAGTACAAGCGAGGCCATCAGCCCAATCTCCCAGCGGGAGCATACCTACCCGAACTGGCGCAGGTGTGCGCGCAAGTGCTGTTGCTGCGCGAGCATGGCTATGAGTGTCCCCACGGCGAGATCTACTATGCCAAAGATCGCAAGCGGGTGCCGATCACGATCGACGAGGCGTTGATCGCACAGACCCTGGGAGCCGTTCGGAGAGTCCGGGAGCTGAGCGAGCAGGGAGTCTTGCCGCCGCCGCTGATCGATAGCCCCAAGTGCCATGGCTGCTCGCTCGTGGGCATTTGCCTGCCGGATGAGACACGCGCCCTGACCGAGGGCACCCCGTCCGAGTCCCAAGCCGACGCGCCGCCCGAGGAGTCACCCGCATGGGACGTGGGGGACGACCCCTGGGGGCTTGCACCGACGAGCAAGCCGAGTGTTCGCCGACTCTTCCCTGCGCGGGACGACAAGGTCCCGATCTATGTGCACAGCCAGGGAGCGATGCTGCGCCTCGACGGCGAACGGCTCCTGGTACAGAGCAAAGAGGACGCCCCGACGCCGGCACGCCTCAGCAACACGTCCCACGTAGCGGTGTACGGCAACGTGCACGTCAGCACGCCGGCCATTCGCAAGCTCATCGACCGCTCCATTCCGCTATTGTTCTTCAGCTATGGCGGGTGGTTCATCGGACAGACCACCGGTCACGACGCCAAGAATGTCGAGCTTCGACTGGCGCAATACGCCGCCACCCAGGACTCGGAGCGCTGTCTGAAGCTGGCGCGAGGCTTCGTAGCATCGAAGATCCTGAATTGTCGGACGCTACTGCGGAGGAACCATCAAGCTCCCAATCTCGTCGCTCTCTCGGAGCTCAAGCAGCTCGCGCGCAAGGCGCGTGCTGCCCAGTCGATCGAGAGCTTGCTCGGTATCGAGGGCACGGCGGCCCGTCGCTATTTCAATGAGTTCACCGGGATGCTGAAAAGCAATGGCGAGAACGCTTTCGATCTCGAAGCACGCAACCGGCGCCCTCCGAGGGATCCAGTCAACGCGCTTCTATCCTTCTGCTACTCTTTGCTGTCCAAGGAGCTGGCCCTCGCCGTGCGCGCGGCGGGTCTCGATGGAATGCTCGGCTTTTACCACCAGCCCCATTTCGGCAGGCCCTCCCTGGCACTCGACCTGATGGAGGAGTTTCGCCCTGTGATCGCCGACTCCGTGGTGGTTGGAGCGATCAACACCGGCGTCATCCAGCAGGATGACTTCGTGCGCGCGGCGGGCTCGGTGTCGCTGACACCGCCCGCGAGGAAGCGTCTGATTCTCGCGTTCGAGCGCCGAATGGACCAGCTCGTGACGCACCCCGTGTTCGACTACCGCATCAGCTACCGGCGCGTGCTCGATGTCCAGGCGCGGCTGCTCTCCCGCGTGTTGCTCGGAGAGCTTCCCCAGTATCCCGAGTTCCGGGTCCGCTAGGTGACCCATGCGCCACACCTACATCGTCACGTACGACATCCGGGATCCGAAGCGGTTACGCAAGGTCTACAAACTCATGCTCGGCTGGGGCGAGCACCTGCAGCTCTCCGTGTTTCAATGCGAGCTCAACGCCCGCGAGCTCATTGAGCTACGCGCCGAACTGGCAAAGCTGATCCGCGCCACCCTCGATCAAGTCCTGTTCGTTGATGTCGGCACCGTCGAGGGCCGTAGCCCGGACACGATCACGTCTCTGGGCGTGGCGTACATCGATCCAGAGCGCATCGCGATCGTCGTCTGACGCCCATCTTTCCTTGAAGAGACGACGACTTGCGCTATAATCCAGGGTGTTTCGCGAGCGGCGCAGTGCTTCGCAAATCTCAGGAGGCTCTCGCAAGCGCACGAGGTCTTTGAAAACAAGCCAATTCCTCCTGGCACGCAGATGCTCCGAGGAATTGGTCACCACTCACCATGCATTCCCATTCGGAACCCCTCGCAACCCAAGCCGCAAGCCCACGAAATCGCCCGCATCGTGCCAGGCGCTCTCCGCTGCGTGAACGCAGCGGCCCCATTGAAGCACGGCAAGGCGCTGGACTCGGCGCGGCGCGGTGCTAAGTCTCCGCTGCGTGAACGCAGCGGCCCCATTGAAGCACGCTGCCGTGCCCGGGGCTCGAAGGGAGCGTCAACTCTCCGCTGCGTGAACGCAGCGGCCCCATTGAAGCGCGACTGGCGCCCGCCGGCCGAGCCGATCCAGCTCGTCTCCGCTGCGTGAACGCAGCGGCCCCATTGAAGCAACCACCGGCTGGTCATGAACAGCAACAACGTGGAGTCTCCGCTGCGTGAACGCAGCGGCCCCATTGAAGCAGCGCGTAGTTGGCGGCTTCGTACTCCGCCCGCTGGCGCGCTCTCCGCTGCGTGAACGCAGCGGCCCCATTGAAGCCGAATCTCTGTGCCTTCCCACCCCTCGTTCCGGACCAGCTCTCCGCTGCGTGAACGCAGCGGCCCCATTGAAGCACGTCGGCGGCCGGAAAACGCAGCACGCGCCAGCCGACTCTCCGCTGCGTGAACGCAGCGGCCCCATTGAAGCGATCTGCGCATCGCCACGGCGCAGCTGGAGAAGGCGGCTCTCCGCTGCGTGAACGCAGCGGCCCCATTGAAGCTGCCACTCCACTGTTACTCCCGTTTGCGGTCATTCGCTCTCCGCTGCGTGAACGCAGCGGCCCCATTGAAGCAGGTCTACACCGCGCAGGAAGTCGCGCGATTCATGACCTCTCCGCTGCGTGAACGCAGCGGCCCCATTGAAGCGCGTCAAATCAGCCTGAAGCTCGCACACCTCCGAGGCACCTCTCCGCTGCGTGAACGCAGCGGCCCCATTGAAGCAGCGTGACGTGGTGCGTAGAGTCCGCCAGCTTTGCGACTCTCCGCTGCGTGAACGCAGCGGCCCCATTGAAGCGGTGAGCTGCAGGAGCAGGTGAGTTACACGTTGAACTCTCCGCTGCGTGAACGCAGCGGCCCCATTGACGCTCGGCGAATAGCCTGCCGCGGTTCAGCGACAGCTCGGCTCTCCGCTGCGTGAACGCAGCGGCCCCATTGAAGCAGCGCGCTGCGCTAGTATATAGGCTGCCCACGGTCCTCTCTCCGCTGCGTGAACGCAGCGGCCCCATTGAAGCACGACCGTCAGCAGGAGACGGACAGCGCCGCCGGCGCTCTCCGCTGCGTGAACGCAGCGGCCCCATTGAAGCGCCTGGAAGGATTCCCAACTTTGATCCGTGGCTTCGAGCTCTCCGCTGCGTGAACGCAGCGGCCCCATTGAAGCGGGTCCGATTCCGCGTCCGCGCCCGCCGTCGTGAACCTCTCCGCTGCGTGAACGCAGCGGCCCCATTGAAGCCCCGCCGTCCAGCGAGTAGGTGAACGTCATGGCCGACTCTCCGCTGCGTGAACGCAGCGGCCCCATTGAAGCCGCTGTGCCAGGCGCTCCGGTGGCAGCGACAGCGACCTCTCCGCTGCGTGAACGCAGCGGCCCCATTGAAGCAACGTGCTGAACATGCGCCGCGCTTACGAGTTGCCCAGCTCTCCGCTGCGTGAACGCAGCGGCCCCATTGAAGCCCGACCACTCCGAAGGGCGGAGCTCGCGTGTTTGCGCTCTCCGCTGCGTGAACGCAGCGGCCCCATTGAAGCAAGCCGTATGCCTGAGCAAGCCGTCGCCCATCTCACGCTCTCCGCTGCGTGAACGCAGCGGCCCCATTGAAGCTCCCGGGCGCAACATCTGCGCGCCCGCGGGCGTCTTCTCTCCGCTGCGTGAACGCAGCGGCCCCATTGAAGCGCGGGCTCCGTTCGGAAGAGCGGTAGCGTGAACAGACTCTCCGCTGCGTGAACGCAGCGGCCCCATTGAAGCCCCCACGTCTCCGGCCGCTACGCGCTGGCCGTCGTCCCGCTCTCCGCTGCGTGAACGCAGCGGCCCCATTGAAGCGGGCGCGCTGGTGGCGACGGACTTCACGGGCCTGGAGCTCTCCGCTGCGTGAACGCAGCGGCCCCATTGAAGCTGCACTGGACGACCACTTTGGCGTCGCCCGCCGCGATCTCTCCGCTGCGTGAACGCAGCGGCCCCATTGAAGCAACCTGCAGAACCCCGCCTTCGGCGCGGCCTCGACCGCTCTCCGCTGCGTGAACGCAGCGGCCCCATTGAAGCAGCAGTGAGGAGCACGGCGATCGGTCAGCGCTGTTCTGCTCTCCGCTGCGTGAACGCAGCGGCCCCATTGAAGCGCGCGCATGTCCGGTAGTAGCGGACGGCGCTTTCTACCGCTCTCCGCTGCGTGAACGCAGCGGCCCCATTGAAGCCCGCACGGCCCGCACGTGATCCGCTACCCACTTGGGCTCTCCGCTGCGTGAACGCAGCGGCCCCATTGAAGCTCCAGCGCGGTCGCGGGAATGGCCTGCGATTGCAGCTCTCCGCTGCGTGAACGCAGCGGCCCCATTGAAGCAGTCCGCAGCCCTCGCCCTCGCGGCTGCCCGTGTAAAACTCTCCGCTGCGTGAACGCAGCGGCCCCATTGAAGCTGGATACGGGCCTGCTGTGGCGCATCGTCGAGATCAGCCTCTCCGCTGCGTGAACGCAGCG
>DASTRX010000230.1:0-22698 GCA_035760985.1 Polyangiaceae bacterium | reverse complement strand
GTCGTCACGGCCACGGTATTTCCCATGATGGTGGCACGATTGACGGTGCCCGCCGTGCGCTTGACGAAGCTGTCGGTGCCGCTGACGGCGGTCACTCCGTGCAGCACGATGCTCTGGCAGGCGTTGGTGACCTGCAAGGCGATTGCGTAGTCATTGATACGGCCACCGATCCATTGCAAGCCGGAGTGAGATGCGTCGATACTGAGGCCGTTGGTCAGGTTCTCGCAGTCGTAGTTCTGCAAGAACAGCTCGCCGCCGCGGCAGCTCACGCCGGTGATGACGTTCGAGATGCGGAGCTGCGTGGCGAAGAGCCGTCCTCCCGTGATGCGCAGACCTTCGCTCGTGTCGTTGGACACGATGGCCATGTCGTGGAGGTAGGCCTCAGTGGTCGAGCTCTCGATCCCACGCGAGCCCGCCAGCGCGCTGTTGTTCTTGATCTTGAGGTCGTGCATGTGGACGGTCGCCTGGCCCTGGAACACGAACACGGCACCGTTGTCGATATTGCCTTGCACCAGCGACTTGGTGCCGTGCCCCAGGAGCACGACCTTTCTGCCGTCCGGCACGATGATCTGGCGTGCCGGCGTCAGCGTGAAGGGGCCAAAGCAGTAGGTGCCATCCGCGTTCAGCGTGTAAGCGTTGCCTGCCAGTGTGGCGCCCGCTGCGAGCAGATCCGCTTCGGCGTTGATCACGAAATCAATGCACGACGGCCCTGTTGGGCCGATCGAACCCTGCGGACCGGTGGCTCCTGTCGGGCCTTGAGGCCCGGTGGCGCCGGTCGCACCGGTCGCACCGGTTGCGCCTGGGGGCCCTGCTGCGCCGGTGGGCCCTGCTGCGCCGGTTGGGCCGGTCGCACCTGTTGCACCTGTTGCACCGGTCGCACCCGTGGCTCCAGCGGAACCTGTTGCACCCGTAGGCCCTGTCGCGCCGGTAGGCCCTGTCGCGCCGGTGGGCCCTGTCGCGCCGACAGAGCCGGTGGCTCCCGTGGGTCCCGTATTCCCCGCGGGTCCCGTAGCGCCCGTGGGTCCCGCATCACCCGCAGGTCCCGTGGCGCCCGTGGGTCCTGCAGGTCCCGTGGGTCCGGTGGCTCCTGCTGGCCCTGTCGGCCCCGGTTGGCCCCGAGCGCCCGCTGCCCCGCCAGGCCCGGGCGGGCCCGGACATCCGATTTCACCCCTCGGACCACGCTCGCCAGAGAGACCACGCTCGCCAGCGGGACCACGCTCGCCAGTGGGTCCTGCGAGACCGCGCTCGCCGCGAGCTCCCTCTGGCCCGCGCTCGCCCTTCGGTCCCGGAGGCCCGGGATGGCCTTCCGCTCCCTCTGGCCCGCGCTCGCCGGCTTCGCCGCGCGGCCCAACAGGCCCAGCCGGTCCCGTGGGCCCCGCCGGTCCAGCAGGCCCCGGCGCGCTCGGGCGGCATTGCGCGAGCGCGCGCAGCCAGGGACCACCGGGAGCGAGCGCGCGCAAGGAACAGTTGTCGATCATCAGGATCCGGGATCTCTCTTCAAGCTCGAAGCGGCTGAAGCAGATGCGCGCCAGACTGACCACGGGAGCATCGCAACCGCGCTCGATCTCCAGCGGGGGTAGCCCCCGGAAGCCCTCGATCAGGCATTCGCAGAGATCGTGGCTGCCATCGACTGCGTCCGCCAAGCAGCTCGAGGCGTGCTCGAACGGATCGGGTACGTCGGGGAATGGCCGATCGGAGGAGACCACCAGCACCGCCTGTGAAATGCGCGATTCAAAACAGCGCCCGGCGTCGGGCGTCGCGCCCGAGAACACCGCCGGCTGGGGGCGCGCCGAAATGTCTGCGTAGCGCAGGCCGATATAGCGGCATCCCACCAGCTGCTCGCACAACCAGCGCGCGAGCCTCGCGCCCGCCGGCGCACCTGGAGCAGAAGGAACGCGCTCGAGATGGCCGCACGCCGCAGCGATCTCACCTGACTCGAAGTAGGCGCCGCGTTCCGAGTGCGACAAGAGACCACAGCTGGCCAGAAGCTCGATCGAGTCATCCAAGTCGTCGCATGAAAAGGGCCTGCCGAATCGTTGCTCGATGGCCGCCGCGAGCCCCGACCTGCTCCTCGGCAGCGGCTCAAAGCAGCAACGCCGGCTTGCGATCTCGCGCGGGATCGGCACACGCACCGGCTCTTCGATGAGCAGTTCACGCCCGTCGGGATCCAATGCCAGGCCGGGCTGCACGAACACGCAATCTGCTGCATCGGGCCAAGACTGGTCCTGGCTCACGACGGCGAGCCCGGCGACGGTCCCCATGCCGAAGGTTTCGCTTTGAGCCAACCGGCGCAGGCGCACGTGATAGCGCTGATCGCACTGAAAATCCTCTGGACCGAGAGCTTGTCCGAGAAAGAAGCGGACCCGGCTCGCGCTGCTCGCGTGCAGCGCTTCCGCGCCTTGCTCCGACTCGGGCTGGGTGCGCGGCTGCAATGAATGCGGCTTGAATGTCGTCATGCCCCTCGAACAGGCCCTCGTCCCGCGCTCGATGCAACAGCCGAGCGCGAACGGGGCACCGCCCTCCTGGTATACAGCACCGTGACGGGTCGGCAAACGGATGTCTGCGAAGATCCGTCAACACATGGAGACGCATCAGGCAGCGACATGACGCACGCAGAAGCGTTCGCGCATCTCGATTTCCGAGCGACACTTCTCGAGCGCGAACGTCCCTGGGGAATGACACGCGGGTGAACGTGTCAGGCGTCGATTTGCGTACCGCATAGAGGTGTGTAAGAAACACGTCGAGGGTGAGTACAGGGTAGAGGAGTGCTGCTCGGGCACTGCTCGGGTTGAACCGTCACGTGACGCCGTGGCCACGCGAGTGGCCTCGGCATGGAGTGTCACGCGCGGCTGAGCCCGGGCGGTGCTGCGAGCTCAGGACCGTTCGCAGGCAGCGTGCGTCGATACACCGTATGCATCTGCAGGCAGCGTTCACTGGCATGCGGAGCCTGCGAAGCGCATGCGATGCGGCGCGTGCGATGTGATCGCGTCCGGGTCGAGGTCACCCGCAGGAGAGGCAGGAGTGTTCCAGCATGGCTAAGTTTCTCATCGTTCGCTTGCGGCCCGAGAGCCCCGTCTCTGGCACGGACTTCACTTCATATCTCCGTAACGGAAATGGCGATCTGACCATCGAGGTGCTGGACGCCTCGTTCGGCAGGTTGAATCCCAAGAATCCTCCCGACCCGCTGCTCGGCTCCGCCACGTACAATCCCGATGATCCGGCGGCGAATCGCATCTTTCAGCATCGAGCGGGCATCCCCATCGCGCCCGTGCCGCTCCCGCCCAATCCGCTGACGCGCACTGAGCTCAGAGCCATCGCGACGGCCGCTATCGAGATCACGTTGCCGGTCCCCGAGTTCGGCACGCCCGACATCCTGCTGCGCGTGAAGCGGGGAACGAAGGTGATCGCGACCTTCCCCATCGATTACAACATCGCGGTCGCCGACACGGCGCTTCCGCCGCCGCCCTCGGATCCGCTGCACGATCCCGACCCGGCCGATCCGCTGGGTCGTGCCGCCCATTTCCAAGGCGATTTTCCGATCGCAGCGCTCGTGCCCTTGGTCGCGCCAGCGACCGAGCCCGACCTGGGCGACGCCAGCGTGACTTTGCCGCGGGACGGTTCGCCACCGAACTTCTTGGATCTCAAGAATGCGGTCGAGCAAGTGTTGTTGGGCGATCCAGGCCTGCCCAACGATCCACAGGTGCTCGAGGATGCGATCTCGCGCCTCACGCCGGCTCAGGCTCGACATGTCGCCTTCGAGATCGCTGCGCAGCGCAAGCTCTCGCCCTTGACCACGATCTCCGCCGACGCGCTCGAGCGCTACTACACGCTCGGCTTCGGCGACGACGAGGATGACGACAACGACCGGCAGCAGTTCGAGGGCAAGCTGCTCCAGGCGCAGGGCGAGCTGAACGCCACCGGAGAGGTGCTCGCCAAGTACGTCTACTCGCTGGCGGCCGCGCTCACCGCGGAGCGCCTGAGCCGGGAAGCTGCCCGCGCGGGCCTACAGTTCCCCGTTCGTCCAGGCGCCTCGGCGCCGGCCTCGGGCAAGGTCATCGAAGCACAGGTGGTGCTCAGGAATTCCTGAGTCGTCGCGAGCTCTGGCGTCATCGCAGAAGGAAAACGAGCATGGATCCCAGCTTCTTCGTCCCAGCGGAGTATTTTTACGCGCTCGCAGCCGATCTTCCCGTGCTGGTCACGCCCGAGACGCGTTACCGCATGGCGACGCTCGAGGACGAGAGGCAGGTTCGCGATCTGCTGCGCGCCGCGATCGATCGAGGAATCATCTCGGCGCCGACCGACGCTGCGGAGTTCGAGCCTCCCGAGATCACACCTGAGCAGGCCGCGCGGCGCTTGCGCGCGCTGGGCAGCGTGGCGGGTTTCCCGGAGGTCGACGTGCCACCCGCAGTAGCGCCTGCGCCGCCGCCCACGCCTCCCTCCCCGGATGTGCGGCTGCTGGTCGAGCAGTGGCTCGCCTATAACAACCCCGCCCTGGCGGAAGATCCCGCGGAGGACATCGCTGCCTTTTGGTCGACGGTCACCGAGGCGCTGAACCTGGCGCTCGCGCGCGGGCACGTGCGCCTCGCCTTGGCCGTGATCACACAGCGGCCGAATGTCGAGGATCTGCTCACGCGCATCGCCGACGTGCTGCGCGTCGCGCCGCAGACGGTCCAGCAGTTCCTCGATCAGTTCAGCGTCGAAGATCTGGCGGTCATCACCTCCGCGCAATGGACGCTGATCTTCACGGGGCGTGAGGACCTGCTCCCCGACTACACGCTGCCCGGCTCGTTTGATGAACGCGTCAGCGCGTTCATCCGCCACCTGAAGCGCTTCTTTGACGCTTCGAGCGTCTCGGACACGTTCAGTCCGGATCCCGGACAGGGTCCGCCCAGCCTGGGCGTGCCGTTGGGCGACCCGCTGCGAGCCGTGCTCAGCGCTTACCTCGCCGGGCCGCACGCGCTCGGCGAGGAGATCGATGTCGGCGACCTGCAGGCGGCGCTCAACGCCGTATTCCCCGGCGATCCGCGCGCTCAGGCCCGGTTGGAAGCCGCCTTCCGTGCGCTGAACGAGCTGTTCATCGTCACGGACATCGCGCTGCCGCCCTACCTGAACAGTCCGGAGCCGCTGAGCTTACCCGCCGCGCAGTTCCGATTTTCCCTGATGGAGGCGCTGTACGCGCGCGGCTTCACGAGTCGCGGTGCGATCCAGGCCCTGACCGAGCCGGACTTTCTGGATGCGCTGGTGGGCACGATTGCTTACGATTACGCGCAGGCCATCCAGACGCGAGCAGGTGGCAGCACCGCAGCGGAGGGGCAGGGGGAGGAAAGCGCCCGCGCGATCAACGCCAATCGGGGCCTGGTCCATTGCGTGCCGCCCGCCCACCGCTCACCGCTCGGGCCCGTAGCCTATCTGCAGGAGCTGCTGATGCTCTCCGGGGTCTCGACCTGCGCCGTGCCGTTCACGGAAGCGCAGACCCTGTCGGAGCTGGTCGCGGAGCGGCGTGGACCGCTCGCCAGCCTGCTGGTCACGCGCGCGAACCTGGAGACCCCGCTACCCGTGATCGACCTGGTCAACGAGTGCCTGGAGGCCAAGCTGGCGGGCGCTCCGGGCGGTGTCGTGCACGAGACGAACGCGGTGGCGCTCGCGGGCCACACGTTATTGCCGGGGCTACCGAGCCCCGGTCGCAATGCGCACGAGCCGGCGACGCTGTTCGGCGCCTTGCCCGAGCACTCGACGCCCCAGACGCCGGTTGCGCTGCCGTTCGCGTACGACCCCTTGCGCTCCGACTTCTCTGCGCCGAGCCTGCCGTACTCGCAGCCGCTGGATGTGTGTCGTTCTCATCTGCAGCCGCTGCACACCAGCCGCTTCGAGATGATGCGGCACTTCCGGCGCAAGATCACCGAGTTCGTTCTGGCTCCCGATCCGAGCGGGGCGCCCGCGGAGCCTGCCGAGTTCCGCGCTCATCTCTGGCGTTTGCCGGTGCGCGTCGAGATTGCGCGCGAGTACCTGGGGATCAGCCCCGAGGAGGCGACCAGCATCTTCGGGTCGGACTTCCCAGATGAAGCCGAGAGCGGCCTCGACCTGAGGCAGCTGTTCGGCGTGTCCCCAGCAAGCGACGAAAGCTGGCCCAGCACGGTCTTGGTCCTCTCGAGCTTCCTCGCGCGCACGGGCCTCAGCTACTGTGATCTCGTCGACCTGCTGCGATCGGGATGGGCTGGCGTGCAACTGAGCGATGGCGAGGTCGCCGTCGAGCCGCCCGAGTGCGAGCCCTGCTGTCTCGACGACTTCGTACTCCGCGCGGGGCCTTTCACGGCTCGCGTCACGCTGCGCAGGCTAGCAGTCTTCCTCCGGCTCTGGCGCAAGCTACAGCTGCTGCCGGGCGCGCGCTACTCCTTCACCGAGCTCGCCGACATGGCCGAGGTTCTTCAGCTCTTTTACCCGGAGAGCGCGCCCCCCGAGCTGCGTGGCAAGATCAATCCAGACTTTCTGCGCCAGCTCGCTGCCTTTCAAATGTTGCGCGATGAGCTCGCGCTGCCTCTCGTCGACCCTTGCGACGAGCCGCCCGCTGAGGGGTTCACAGCCACGGGCGCATCGCGCACGCACTTGCTGGCGCTCTGGGTCGCGCGAGGTACCCCCGCAGCGCGCAAACGCCACTGGGCCATCGGCGAGCTGCTGGAGCGGTTGCGGCACTTTGGGTGCGCTCGTTACCGCTGCCAGCTGCGGCCACCGGAGTTTCTGAAGCTGCTCGCGGACCATCTCGATCCGCTGTCGAGGTTGGCCGGCTTCGACGTGGCACCGGCGACCACCAGCTGGGATGCCCACCCCACGCACACGCTCCGCTTCGCGGAGGTGCTCGGCAAGATCTGCGCCTCCAGCTTCAGCGTTGGAGAGCTGTTGTTCCTGTTCACGGCGGAACAGGAATTGCCCGGCGACGATCCGTTCCCGCTCGCGAGTCGGAACGAGAGCCGTGAATCACCTCTCGATCTGCCTGACGACGATCGCAGGTTCTCGCTCTGGGAGCTGCGGCGCAAGCTGCTCGCCGCGCGCGTTTCCGACGAGGACGTGGGCTGCCGATCCTGGGCTGAAATCCAGGCTTCCCTGCGCTCTGATTTCGGCTTTGCCAGCGCCGGATCGGAGCCATTGCAGACGTTTGCAGAGCACTTCTTCCCGCGCGTGCTACGTCACATCGATGCGCTGAAGCGGCAGTATCGAGTTCCACTCGCCGGAACTCCGCCTTTGATGTGGAACACGCCCCCGGCCGGGCCATTTCGCTACGACGAAAGCACGAGTGAGCTCTGGACCGAGCTGCCGCTGAGGGACGAGGCGGTGATCCAGAAGTTGAGCCGGGTCAAGCCGCTGAACGCCGAGGAACGTCGCGCGGTGCAGGACCTGTATTTCGCTCCGCGCGTGGAGCTCGCCTCCCTGGCATTCCTGTTCCCGAATCTGAATGAAGCCGAAGCGCGCCTGATCGAGGAGCCTGATGAGCTGGCCCGCTGGCGCTACTTTCAGCACAGCTTCGCGCTGGCCTTCGCTCGCAGCAGGATCATCGCCGAGCATCTGGCCGCACATGTCAGCTCCGTCACGGGCAGCCCCAACCACGAAGGACATGGGCTCGCCTGGAAGCTATTGCAGCACTTGCTGGCCGATGAAAACAAGGCCACAGGCGGCCTCTGGGAGTTGCCTTCGGGAGATCGCCCGGAGGTGACCTGGTTCCCCGCGGCGCCCCCGCGGCCGGGCGCGCCGCCGATCGGAGGCGCCTTTTCCGCTCTGCTGGGTTTGGTCGGTACCGGTCTGGCGGGTGAGATCCGCCCGAGCGGTGCGGACGTGCTGCTGTTCCGCGAGCTGCGCGGCCCACTCGACGCCTTCGGCGAGCTGCGGAACCGCTACAATGCGCCCTTCCCCACCAGCATGCCGGAGCTGGCCTTCGAGCTCAGCGCCGCTCAGCTGCGCTTCGTCGGCATCCGCAACGGCTTTGCGCTGGATAACGACGACGCTGATCGCCTGGGGGGCGCCGAAGGCTTCTGCATCACCTGGCGCGGAGTCCTGCTCGTCGAAGGGTCCGGCAGCTACGAGTTCCAGGCCGGAGCCCCCACGCCCGATGGCGAGCCGCCGAGCCTCGAAGGAAGCGCCTGCCAGTGCTGGAAGGTCACGCTGGCGCAAGGGCAGCGCAGCTGGGTGGTGCTCAGCCACGAGGGTTCGGGCAAGGAGGCCCATAGCTTGCGGGCCACGCCGCTCACGCTCAAACGCGGCGCGTACGACCTGACGGTCTCGTTTCAGCAGCGGCCGCCCGTGTTCGATCGGGACGACGTGAAGCCGGCGCGGACGGGGTTCCAGCTCAAATATACCGGCCCTGACACGGATCACTGTCTGGTCGCCATTCCCGCGTGCCGGCTCTATATCGCCTTCAAGGATCTCGCTCACCCGACTCTGGATGACGGCGTGAGCTTCCCAGTGGCAGGCGCGACGGCCGCGCGCGAGTTTCTCAGGCGCATCTATACGAGCTCGCTGCGCGATATCCGCCGCACCTACCAGCGTGCCTTCAAGGCGCTCCTGTTCGCGCAGCGCATGGGCCTTTCGGCGAAGCCGATCTCGGACTTTGCGCAGTCGGAAATCGGCTACCTGCTCGAGCCCGAGCATCGCGGTGATTTCGCGGGTCAAGCGTTCGAACTGGTGGGCTCGGTCTACCAGCCACGGCCAGCGTTCTTCGATTTCAACTTGCTGCCGGTGAGCGACGACTACTTTGCGCCCGCCGCGTCCGAGGATCAGCGCGTGGCACCCTCCCTCCCGCGGCAGCAGGCGCTGTTTGACTGGTGGGAGCGCCTGTTCGACTACACAGTCCTGCGCGCCGACGTGCGCACCGCCTCCGAGGCGCCCGCTTGGTTGCTCTTCCACGAAGCGGCGGAAAATCACCCGGATGATCCCGCCCACATCCTGCGCCATCTGGGCGTGGACCTGGCGCATGCGGCGAGCAGGGGGAGCCTGCCGGGGCTCGTGCTGCGCTACTACGACGCTCCCGGAGTGTCCTTCGATGTGCCGACGGTGCGCAGCGAAGAGTTCGAAGACGAACAATGGGCCATCCGCGTGTGGCGAGCGGATCAGCTGTTGCGCGCGATCCTGCGCCAGTTCACGGTCCACGACCTGCGAGAGGCTCGGCCGGACCTGTGGGCTGCCAACGATCCCGCGACGGAATCGGGCAACGAGAACCTCACCCGCTTCGTCCGCGAAGGGCTGATCGAGAATGGCGAGCCCGTGCGTTACGAGGATCTGAAGGCGCTGAACGACGGCTTGCGTGAACGCGGTCGGGCCGCGGCCGTCGCCTATCTGACGGCGCTCGACCGCTTGCAGGATCCGAGCGGTGAGCCCGTGCGCCGATCGGAACAGTTGAGCGAGTTGTTCCTGATCGACGTCAATGCTGGACTGTGCCAGCGGGCGAGCCGCGTCGAACAAGCCGTGAGCGCCGTGCAGACGTTCGTACAGCGCGCTCGGCTGGGGCTCGAACCGAGCCTTTCCCCCAGCGCAGACTTCAATCTACTCTATGATCGCCGCTTCGCCACGTTCCAGCTCTGGCAAGCGTGTCGGCGCGGCGAGCTGTACCGCGAGAATCGCATCGAGGCAGAGTTGCTGGAGGACGCGCGGAGGTCTGAATCCTTCCGCTTCCTGGAAGACCAGCTCCGCCATTCGACGCTGACACTCGCGGCCCCGGCAGGGCAGAGCGCATGGAATGGCCCGCGTCCGCCCTCCCGCGCTGGGCTGGCGCTGCTGCAAGCGCGCGAACCGTCGCTGCTTCAACGCCTGCCCGCGCCCAAGCCAGGCCTCGTGGGCCGCGAGGGCTTCACGCTGCTCGGCGAGCCGGAGCGGCACGCGCGGCCATCCTGGCTAGCGACCACGCCAGTGCCGTCGGCCGCGGAGCAACCCGCTCTCACGACGAACAAGCTGCCCTACTGGGTCGAGTCTGCCATCCGCCTCGGCGCCAAGTTCGTTCGCGTTGCCGCCGCGGGCTTGCCGACGGGTGCGGCCGTTCATGACGGGCCCGCGAGCGCTGCCGGGCAGGAGTGCTGCACGGAGTGTGGTGTCACGCACCCGCCGGCGGTCGACGAGTACTACTTCTGGCTGGTCGACTCGCGCCACTTCACGAGCCGCCGGCAGGACGCCGACATCAGCTCGGTGCTGGGCACGCCGGAGGGCGATGCGACGGGGGGTGGTGTGGGGCCCTGGCACGACCCGGGTCAGTTGCCTCGCTTACTGGCCTGGCAGAGCGAGCCGATGGTCCACTTGTTCTGGGCGCGGGTGCACAACGGGGAGCTCGGGCAGCCACGCCGCTCGCACGAAGGCGTGCAGATCGATCGCAGCAGTGCGCAGGAACCGGAGCTGGTGTTTCTCGGTAGATTCGGAGATTCGCTGCACTTTCGCGTGTTGGCCGGCATGCGCCCCGTGGGTTACGTCGCGGCCGAGCCGGGCGAGGAGACGCTGAAGCCCGGCTTCCGCTACGATCTGGCCAGCGATCGCGCCGAGGTCATGCCTCCGGCAGTGGCCGATGCGGCATTGCCGCCGCAACCAGCGGGACTTCCCGCCCACCCGTACTTCGTGCTCTTCGAGCCGGGGGCTCCTCTCATCCCGCCGAGCTTCTTCAGTCAGGCGCTGTCCATCGCGGGCGTGTTGCGCTCGCATTGTCGGTTCGAGGCCGCGCTCGCGTGGTATCGGCAGTTCTTCGATCCGTTGCAGGGCGATGCCGCATGGTGCGCTCCCGTCGAGATCGGAGACGGCGCGAGCGTCCTGCCCGCTTGCTGCGAAGGTGGGCCGGTGCCCCGCGAGCAGGCGCAGCGCCGCGCGGTCACGCTGAGCTACCTGGAGACACTGCTGGAATGGGCGGACGCCACGCTGCGCCGCCATTCACCCGAGGCCTTCGAGCAAGCGCGCGTTATCCTGGACGCCGCGGCGAGGATCCTGGGTGAAACGCCTCGCCACATTGCAGGCGAGTCGGCAGACAGTGCGCTCGGTGTTGGCGACTTCGACTTCGCGAGCGTCAGCCCGCCCTTGAACCCAAGGCTGCTCGCTCTCTATGAACGTGTGAACGATCGTCTGGATCTGGTGCACCGCTGCCAGAGCGCGGGACGCTTGCCGCTGGGTCTGCCGAAGCGGGACATGCCGTACTTCGGAGACCTGCAGGTGAGAAACGGTTGGGAGAGCAGCGCTGCAACCTGCCTCGATGACGAGGACTGGTGCGCTCCCGCTTGCGCGTACCGCTTCAATTTCCTGATCCAGAAAGCCACGGAGCTGGCCGCTGACGTGCGCGGCCTGGGTACGGCGTTGCTTTCGGCGTACCAGAGCGGCGATGCGGAGTATCTGGCCTCGTTGCGCTCGACGCACGAACGCCAGCTGCTCGAGCTCACCACGACCATCCGCCAGAACCAGTGGCGGGAGAGCGACTGGCAAGTCCAGTCGTTGTACAAGACCAAAGAGGGTGCGCAGACTCGCCTGGCTTACTTCCAGGCGCTGATCGTGCGCGGCCTGATCGGCGGAGAGTCCAGCTATCGCGACTTGACGATCGCGTCCACGGCTTCGCGCACGGCGGGCAACGTTTCGCAGGCCATTGGGCAAGTCATGAACCTGATCCCGGATTTGTACCTCGGGTTCCCCTGCAATCAGGTTCAGCCGCCCGTGGGCAGCAAGCTCGCCAACGTGTTCTCGGCGATCGCCACCATCGCCAACACCGTCGCCGACGTGCTGAGCTCGACCGCCGGCTTGCGGCTCACGGAGGCGGGCTGGCAGCGCCGTGAGGACGAGTGGCGTCACCAGGTCGACGTGATCACCATCGAGATCGAGCAGATCGAGCGTCAGATCAACGCGGCCAAGCGCCGGCGCGACATCGCGTTGCGCGAGCTCAACAACTATCAGCGGCAGCTCGAGCAGTCGGCGGAGCTGCACGATTTTCTGCGCGACAAATTCACGAGCCATCAGCTGTTCGTGTGGCTGCAGCGCGAGACATCGGCCCTCCACCGGCAAGCGTTCGAGCTCGCGTTTCAGCTGGCGCGTCAAGCCGAGCGCGCCTTCAACTACGAGCGCGGTCACAAGTCCCGGCGCTTTCTCGACGGCGAGCTGTGGAATGATCTGCATGAAGGCTTGCTGGCAGGCGAACGGCTCAGCCTGGCGCTGAAGACCATGGAGAAGGCCTACCTCGACGACAACCATCGCGAGTACGAGCTGACCAAGCACGTCTCCTTGAGGCAGTTGCTGCCGCTGCAGCTGTTGCGCCTGAAGCGGACGGGAGCATGCGAGATCGAGCTACCGGAGTGGTTGTTCGATCTCGATTACCCGGGCCACTACCTGCGCCGCATCCGCAACCTGAGCTTGAGCATTCCGAGCGTGATCGGCCCATTCAGCGGCGTGCACTGCCGCTTGACGCTGGTCTCCAGCGCCACACGCATCGATCCTCGCCTGGGCATTCCGCGGAGCGTATGTTGCGAGCACGGCGCGCCCCCCGAGCCACATCCGCACGCCTGCGCCTGCTGCGGACACGTGCTGCAGCCGGCGCCCCGGCGCCCGCTGCCACGCAAGGCACTTCAGAGCGGCTACGCAGAGCTACCCGACGACCCACGCATCGTCCGTCGAGCAGGCTCCGTCGAGGCCATCGCGACCTCGAGCGCGCAGAACGACGCCGGCCTGTTTGAGCTCAACTTCCGGGACGAGCGCTATTTGCCGTTCGAATTCGCCGGCGCGGTGAGCCGCTTCCGCCTGGAGCTTCCGCCGGAAAACAACTACTTCGACCTGGCAACAGTCACGGACGTCATCCTGCACATCAACTACACCGCCCGAGAAGGCGGCGCGGCGCTGCGGACTGCTGCCGCCGAGCTCGCTCGGGCACGGCTGCCGGATGCGGGGGAGCGCGTGATCGACGTCAGGCTGGAGCTCCCCGACGTCTGGCAGCGTCTGGCCGCTATGGCTCCGCACTCACGGCGTGCGCTCGAGCTGCGGCTCGATCGCGAGTTCTTCCCCTTCCTGCCGGGCCAGCCCGCGCTGCGGGTGACTCGACTCGAGCTGCTGTTCGAAACCGCGCATGGCCCGGGCCAGGCCCAACCTGCCGCGCACATCGTCGAGCTCAGCCTGCCCGAGCGCGGGGATTGCACGCACGACGCAGCGTGCCAGGGCCCGACGCGCCTGATCCAGTGCGCCGCGAGCGAGCGCTGGCCCGAGCTCTACGACGGTGCCGTGTTGCTGAGTCTGGGTCCGATCAGCGAGCGGGGAGCGGGACCTGTCCTCACTTTGACGTTCCCTCGCGGCGCTCATGCCCTGACCGATCTCTTCCTCGTCGTCAGCTATTCGACGGCGGATACGTCCTTCCGGACATCGACTTCGGGCCGCCGTACGCCATGAGGTCGGAGGACAACGTTCGGGCTCCGGGTTCCGGCGAACCAAGCGCGCCGCAAACGCCCGGCGCGCTCGCGCCGCCCTCGCTCTCCTTGCCGCGCGGCGGTGGCGCGATCCGCGGCATCGGCGAAAAGTTTGCCACCAATCCAGTCACTGGCACCGGCGTGACCAGCGTACCCATCGCGACCAGCCCTGGCAGGTCCGGCTTCGACCCGAAGCTCGAGCTGACGTACGACTCGGGCGAGGGCAATGGCCCATTTGGGTTCGGCTGGTCGCTGCGGCTGCCTGCGATCGTGCGCAAGACCGACAAGGGCCTGCCGCGCTACGACGACGCCGGCGAAAGCGACGTCTTCATCCTCTCCGGTCTCGAAGACCTGGTGCCCCGGCTCGACGCTGTGGGCCACCATCGTGCCGACACGACCTCAGCGCCGGGCTATGTCATCCATGCCTATCGTCCGCGCATCGAAGGCGCATTTGCTCGCATCGAGCGCTGGACGCGTCAGTGCGACGGCGATGTCCACTGGCGCTCCATCTCGAGCGACAACGTTCTGACGGTATACGGCGCGACGCCCCATGCGCGCATCGCGGACCCGCAGGACCATCGTCACGTCTTCAGCTGGCTGGTGTGCGAGGTCCGTGACGATAAGGGTAACGCGATCCTCTACGAGTACAAGCCAGAGGACGGAGCCGGCGTCGATCCGGGCCTGGCGCATGAACGGAGCCGCGGAAGCCCGATGGCTCCCGGTCGCACCGCCAACCGCTACATCAAGCGCGTCCGATACGGAAATCGCACGTCACTCCTGGATGCAGAAGGCCGGAGGCCGGCGCTGCTGACGGATGAGCGGCGCGCGAACGCGGCCTGGATGTTCGAGCTCGTGTTCGACTACGGCGAGCACGACCGCGAGGCACCACGGCCACAGGAGGCGGGCACCTGGGCATTCCGACCTGATCCGTTCTCGTCGCGCCGCGCGGGGTTCGAAGTCCGCACCACGCGCCTGTGCCGGCGCGTGCTCATGTTTCATCACTTTCCGGAGGAGGCGGAGGTGGGCGCTGATGCGCTCGTGCGTTCCACCGACTTCAGCTACTCGCACGAGCTGGAGCCAAGCGGCGCGAGCCCTGCCGCCTACCAATTCCTGCGCGCGGTCACGCACTACGGCTACCGTCGAGTCCCTGGCGGATATCTGCGTCGTGGGGTACCGCCGGTCGAGTTCTTCTACACCGAAGCTGTCATCCACGACGCTGTACAGCGCGTGGACCCCGAGAGCCTGGAGAACTTGCCACGCGGCCTCGACGGCAACGTCTATCGCTGGCTCGATCTGCATGGCGAAGGCATCCCTGGCATCCTGAGCGAGCAAGCTGGCGCCTGGCTGTACAAGCGCAATCTGAGCCCCATCAGCCGACGCCCCGTCGAGTTCGGTCCTGCTGAGCGCGTTGCCGTCCTACCCAACCGGACGATAGCGAGCGGGGACGCGCAGTTTCTGGACCTCGGCGGCGATGGTCAGCTCGATCTGGTAGTGCTGGATCGCGAAACACCGGGCTTTTACGAGCATGACCGCGCGGAAGGTTGGCAGCCGTTCCGGCCTTTCAGGACGATGCCGACCCGGAGCTTCGCCGATCCGAATCTGCGCTTTATCGATCTGGACGGGGATGGTCTAGCGGACCTCCTCATCACTGAAGATGACGTGCTCACGTGGCACCCCTCTCTGGGCGAGAGCGGGTTCGGACCTGCTCGCTCGATCCGCAAGGCGCTGGACGAGGAGCGCGGGCCGCGCTTGCTGTTCGGTGATCGTCTGGAGACGATCTATCTCGCTGACATGACCGGCGATGGCCTGACCGACCTGGTGCGGGTTCGCAACGCGGAAGTCTGCTATTGGCCGAATCTTGGCTACGGGCGTTTCGGAGCCAAGATCATCATGGATCGTTCGCCGCGCTTCGATGAGCCGGACCAATTCGAGCAGCGGCGCATCCGGCTCGCGGACATCGATGGCAGCGGAACGACCGACATCATCTACCTGCACCGTGACGGCGCCCGCATCTACCTGAACGAATCCGGCAACGGCTGGCAGGCGCCGCGCAGCTTGCGCGCATGGCCGCCGGCAGACCAGCAAACCAGTGTCGCTGTCGTCGATCTGTTCGGGAACGGCACGGCCTGTCTGGTGTGGTCGTCGCCACTGCCGGGGGACGCGGCTCGGCAGATGCAATTTGTCGACTTGATGGGGGGCAAGAAGCCGCATCTGCTTTCCCGGGTCGTCAACAATCTGGGGGCGGAGACGCGAGTGGAGTACGCCTCCTCCACCAAGTTCTACCTTCAGGACGCGCGCGCCGGCAATCCATGGCTGACGAAGCTGGCTTTCCCGGTCTTCGTCGTCGAGCGCGTGGAGGTGGTGGACGCGATCGCAGGCAATCGCTTCACCACATGCTACGCCTACCATCACGGCTATTTTGACGGAGTGGAGCGCGAATTTCGCGGCTTCGCGCTGGTCGAGCAGCTGGACACCGAGCAGTTCGAGACACTCGCGGGCGCTGGAGCGCCGCCCGCCAACAACATCGATCCGGCCTCGCATGTGCCTCCGGTGCTCACGAAGACCTGGTTTCACACCGGGATCTTTCTGGATCGAAATCGCGTTTCCAACTTCTTCGCGGGGCTGCTCGATCCTTGCGACGACGGTGAATACTATCGCGAGCCCGGGCTCAACCCTGCACAGGCTGCGCGCGCCCTATTGCCGGATACAGTGCTGCCGCCGCGGCTGAGCCTGGACGAGGAGCGCGAAGCCTGCCGGGCGCTCAAGGGTCTGATGCTGCGCCGCGAGACCTACGCGCTCGATGGTAGCGAGCGAGCCGCGACGCCGTACACGGTGGTCGAGCAGAACTTCGAGGTTGTGCGTCTACAAGCGAAGGGCAGCTTCCGGCACGCCGTCTTCTTCGCGCATCCGCGCGAGGCGCTCAGCTCGCAATACGAACGGAACCCCCGCGACCCACGCGTCAGCCACGCGCTCACGCTGGAAGTCGACGAATTCGGCAACGTCCTGCGAGAGCTGGCCGTCGCCTATGCCCGCCGCGCGGACGCGCTCGATCCGGCGCTGGGGAGCGAGGCGTTGGCCGAGCAGACTCGCGGTCGCATCAGCTACACCGAGCGGCGCTTCACGCGTCCGGTGGAGACTCCGGATCACCACCGCACACCGCTGCTCGCAGACACCCGCACGTGGGAGCTCACCGGGTTTGCTCCCGAGGCAGCGAGCGATCGCTTCAGCATCGAGGAATGGCGATCGGACGATTTCCGCCGCCTGCGGGCATCCGCCGAGATTCCCTACGAAGCGCAGGCAGACCCAGGTGTTGCGCAGAAGCGGCTGATCGAGCGCGTGATCACGCGCTATCGTAGGGATGACCTCACGGCGCTGTTGCCGGTCGGTGAACTGGAAGCGCTCGCCTTGTCGGGCGAGAGCTACAAGCTGGCGTTCACCCCTTCGCTGCTCAGAGACGTGTTCCAGCGGAGTCGCCCGGATGCGCCGCCGGAGGACCTGTTGCCGGACCCCGCGCAGCTGCTGCAAGGCAGAGGAGCCGATCAAGGCGGCTACGTCGCAATCGAAGGCAACTGGTGGTTGCCTTCCGGAAGAAGCTTCTTTGACCCTGCAGCGGAGAGCGATGACCCGGGCACGGCGGCCCAGGAGCTGGCGACCGCTCGGCGCCACTTCTTCTTGCCTCGGAAGCTGGTCGATCCGTTCGGCCATGCCACGAGCGTGAAGCACGATCGCTACGATTTGCTCGTGCACGAGGTGGTGGACGCGCTCGGCAACGTAGTGAGCGCAGCAAACGACTACCGGGTGCTCCAGGTCGCGGAGGTGACCGACCCCAACGGCAACCGTGCGGCCGCCGCGTTTGACACGCTCGGGCTGCTCGTGGCGACGGCGGTCAGGGGCAAGGCGGATGAGCAAGTCGGGGATCTTCTGGAGGGATTCGAGCCGGACCCAGCGCTCGCAACGGTGCAAGCCTTCCTGGCTGATCCGCTCGAGCAGGCGCCGGAGCTGCTCGGAATGGCGACCACCCGGGTGGTCTATGATCTCGATCGCTTTCGACGCGCCGGACAGCCTCCAGTGGCGGCCTCGCTGAAGCGAGAAAGGCACGCGTCTGATGCAGCGGCAGGCGACGGGCGCGTGCAGATCAGCTTCACCTACTCCGACGGCCTCGGGCATGAGATTCAGAAAAAGCTTCAAGCCGAGCCGGGTCTCGCGCCGCAGCGCGATGCAGAGAAGCTCCTCGGCAGTGGAGACATCGAGCCCGGCACCCTGCTGCGGGGCAACGATGGCCGGCTCGCGCAAGCCCGAGCGGCGCGCAGGTGGGTGGGCTCGGGCCGCACCGTCTTCGACAACAAAGGCCGGCCGATCCGGCAATACGAGCCGTTCTTCAGCGCAACGCACCTGTACGAGCGCGAGCGCGAGATGACGGACACGGGTGTCAGCCAGATTCGCTTCCACGACCCGCTCGGGCGCCTCGTGGCGACGCTTCTGCCGAACGACACCTACGAAAAGGTGGTGATCGAGGGCTGGAAGCAATCGGCATTCGACGCCAATGACACCGTCGCAGCGCGCGGGGCGCAGACTGGAGATCCCAGAACCGATCCCGACATCGCCGGCTTTGTGCGCAGATATTTCGATGGCCAGCCGGCGTTTCAGACCTGGTACGCGCAGCGTGCTGCGGGGCAGCTCGGCTCTGCCGAGCGCGCTGCCGCCTTGAAGGCGGCCGTCCACGCCGGAACGCCGACCGTGAGTCACTCGGATCCGCTGGCGCGCACGTTTCTCAAAGTCGCTCAGAATCGCCTCGAACGTGATGGCGAGCTGATCGAGACCCGTCACGCGACGAGGATCGAGCTCGATATCGAGGGAAACATCCGCTCCTCGAGCGACGCCGAGGGCCGCGTCGTCGAGCGCCGCGATTACGACATCCTGGGCAATGTGATCCGCCGTTCCAGCATGGACGCCGGCCAGCGCTGGACGTTGAACGATGTGGCGGGCAAGGCGATCCGGACCTGGGACAGTCGCGGCTTTTCGCGGCGGCTCGCCTATGATGAGCTCCGGCGCAACACCGATGTGTTTGTCAGCGAAGCGGGCGCGGAACGCCTTGCCGAGCGCACTGTCTACGGTGAAGCTCGCGGAAGCGCGGCCAACCATCGCACCCGCATCTATCAGCTGCTGGATGCCGCGGGCTGCGAAACCCGAGTCGCGTACGACTTCAAAGGGAACCTGCTCGAGAACCGCCGTGACTTGCTGTCGGGTCACGAGCAGAACGTCGACTGGCGTGCGCCGCCCGGCATCGATGGTGGCAGTTTCAGCACGCGCTCCAGCTATGACGCGCTGAACCGCGCGCTCACCACCACCACACCCGACGGAAGTGTCTACCGCGCCACTTTCAACGAAGCAAACCTGCTGGATGCAGTGCAGGTCAACGTGCGCGGAGCGCCTGTCGCCACGGCATTCGTCACGAACATCGACTACGACGCCAAAGGCCGGCGACAGCACATCGCCTACGGGAACGGCGCGCGCACTTCCTACACGTACGACCCGCTCACATTCCGTTTGACGGAGCTGCGAACGAGGCGCCGCGACGTGAGCGACCGGAGCGGCTCGCCGCTGTTCGCCGACGCCGCCGTCCGGCAAGAGCTGCGCTACACCTACGACCCGGTCGGAAATCTGACGCAGGTCGAGGATGGCGCTCTGGCAACCGTATTCCGCGGGGGGCAGCGCGTCGATGCCGCATCACACTATACTTACGACGCGCTCTATCGCCTGGTGGAGGCCACGGGCCGCGAGCATAGCGGGCAGACCGCGTTCGATGTTCGACCGGCTGACGGCAGCCTGCGCGATTTCCCGTTCGCCGGGGCGCGAGCGCACGCGAACGATCTGCAAGCGCTCAGAAACTACTCCGAGCGCTACGAATACGATCGAGCCGGCAATCTGCGAGAGCTCCGGCACCGTGCAGCGAGCGGTCGCTGGACGCGCCGCTATGATTACGCCGAGCCCAGCCCGCTCGAGCACGACAAGCCCAGCAATCGTCTGAGCCGCACCAGCATCGGCGCCGGTTTCGAGTTCGTCGAAAACTACGCCTACGACGCTCACGGCAACCTGCTCGCGACGCCGCAGCTGGCTGAGCTGATCTGGGACTTCGAAGATCAGCTGCAGCAGGCTGATCTACGCGGGGGCGGTCGAGCACGCTATGTGTACGATGCCTCGGGCCGCCGCGTCCGCAAGATCATCGAGAGTGCGGACGGGGTGCGGCGTAAAGAGCGGATCTATCTGGGCGGCTTCGAGATCTACCGGGAGTACTCGAGCGACGGACGAACCCTCTCGCTGGAGCGTGAGTCCCTGCACGTGCTCGATGATCAGCGCCGCCTGGCGTTGGTCGAGACGCAGACCGTCGCCGGCGGCAATCCGGTGACTGGGCCTCGCCCGCTGCTGCGCTACCAGTTCGACAATCACCTCGGCTCTGCGACGCTCGAGCTCGACGCAGAGGGGGCGCTGATCTCCTACGAGGAATACCACCCGTACGGCACCACGTCGTTCCAGGTCGGGCGCAACGCCGCCGAGGTGAGTGCCAAGCGCTATCGCTACATTGGCCTCGAGCGCGACGAAGAGACGGGATTCGCCTACCATTCGGCGCGCTACTACCTGCCGTGGCTCGGCCGCTGGTGCAGCCCCGATCCCGCCGGCACGACAGACAGCCTCAATCTGTACGAATACGTCTCGGGCAACCCCATGCGCCTGGTCGACCCGAGCGGGCTGAGCGGTTGGGACCGCTTCCTGGGCGGCGTCAAGGCGGTCGGTGGTGCGCTCGAAACCGTTGCGGGCGCCGGGCTCGTGGCCGTCGGCGTCGCGACCAGCGAGATCGGCATCGGCATCCCGATCGCGGCAGCCGGCGTTCTGGTCACGGCCCATGGCGCGGATACGGTCGTCTCCGGCGTGAGAACGGCCGTCTCGGGTACGGAGGTCGACAGCTTCACGTCCCAGGGGCTGCAGGCGGCAGGCCTCTCCAGGACGCAGGCCAACCTGGCTGACGCGGGAATTGGCATCGTCGGATCACTCGGTGCAGGCGCCCTCGCTCGCGCGCCTGCCGCTGCGCCAACCGTGATCCGCGCCGCGGCCGAGACGGCCGAAGCCGCCCCCGCCGTCGCTCGTGCAGCCCCCGCCGTGGCGGAAGCCGCGCCCGCGGCGGCCCGTGCGGTCCCGGCGCTGGCCGAGGCGACGCCCGCCGCCGCGCGCGCGGCGCCGGCAGCGACGGAGGCGGCGGCGCAGGCGGCTCCAGCAGCGGCACGCGCCGCGCCCGCGCCTCGGGCGGCGGCCGCGGCCCCGCAGGCTGCGAAGGCAGGAACTGCCGCAGCGGCGCCGCAGGCCGCAGCGGCCGCGCCGCAGGCCGCAGCCGCCGCGCCCGCTGTCGCAGCGGCGCCGCAGGCCGCAGCCGCCGCGCCGACCGTGGCGAGCGGTGGAGCTGCCGTCGTCCGTGTCGGCCAAGCCGGCGAAGCCGCCGTTCGTGCTGCCTACAACATCGGCCCAAAGGTGATCATCAGAGTTGCGGGAAGAACGCGCATTCCTGATGGACTCACGAGCACCGTGCTCAGCGAGGTCAAGAATGTTCGATCTCTGAGCTATACTCAGCAGCTACGTGACTTTGCCGCTTACGCGGCGCAAAATGGACTGCGCTTTGATTTGTTCGTGAGGCCGAATACGATTCTCTCCGGTCCGCTCGCTCAGGAAATCGCGAACGGAGTGATCAATCTGAGGTTTATCCCATGAGCCAGCGCAAGGTGACGGCGGCCGAGTTGATGGCGAAGCTCAATGCCGAGCCCGAGTTCGTGGCTGCTCGACAGAAAGCGGAGGCAGAGCGACAGCAACGTGAGGCTGAATGGCGTGCCGCCGAGACGCCGCTCCTCGAGGACCTGAGAGAGGCCGGTCATGATCTGCACTCGGTCTGGGATCTGGTGAATACGCCGGGCTCCTATCCTGCCGCGGTCCCGATCTTACTGAATCATGTCGATCGGTCCTATCCGGCGGCCGTTCGGGAGGGGATCGCGCGCGCTCTTGCGGTTCCCGATGCAAAGATCGGTTGGGACCTGCTGGTTCGCCTTTACAGAGAAGAGCAGGAGCCACGAGTGAAGGACGGTCTGGCTGCGGCCATCTCGGCCATAGCGGACGACGCATTGATCCATGATCTGATTTCACTTGCTCGAGATCGCCAGCAAGGCCCAAGCCGGGTTTTGTTGCTCAGCGCGCTCGGGCGCTCCACTGATGCGCAAGCGCGTGCATCGCTGATGGACCTTCAGCACGACGACGAGCTGAAGAAAGAGGCCGAGCTCATTCTGAGAAAGCTGGAGCGGGCGAAGCGCTGAGGTCGGTCCCGTTCGGGCGAACTCAGTTCACGCGCGCGGCCGAGCGATGCATGTGACGTGACCGCGGCGTTCGGCGGGCACTCCTGGAGGGCTCGGTGCCGTGCGGCTCGAGCCCAACTCCAGGAGTGCCCGGCGTGCGATCGGCACGCCCGGGATCGCTCAGCTGCTCTGCTCGATGCGCTTGCGCAGCTCTTCTTCTTGTTTGCGGATCTCGCCCGTCGGGTCCGCGTCGGCGAAGTCTTCGGGCCCGTGGATCGGGCGCAGCTCGAGCTCACCCTCTTCGTTGGGCATCGGGTTCGGGCAGCGCTTGGCCCATTCCACTGCCTCTTCCATCGACTTGACCTCCCAGATCCAGAAGCCCGCCACCAGCTCCTTGGTCTCGCTGAAGGGGCCGTCGGTCACGGTGCGCTTGCTGCCGTTGAACTTGATGCGCTTGCCGCGCGCGCTCGGGTGCAGGCCTTCGCCCGCCTTCATGATGCCGGCGTTGACGAGCTCCTCGTTGTACTTGCCCATCTGGCGGAACATCTCCTCCATCTGACCGGGGGGGTACTGACCGGTCTCGGAGTTCTTCGTCGCCTTCACAATCACCATCACTCGCATGTCCGTCTCCTGTGGTTCGGCCGGGGGTTGTCGTTCCAGCCTCTACCGGGTCGACGAAGCAGCGCAGCGCCGATCGACAGCGCGCTGCACTTTTTCTTCGCTGAAGCGCAAGTGTCGGAATTTGTGGCGATCGGCCGCCCGTCAGGCGCGTTCGAGGCCACGCTCGGAGAGCTGCGCCTGCTCCAGCAGCTGCTCGGCCAGGGCGCGCTGGAGCTCGATCTTGCGCTGCATCCAGCTCACGAAGGCGGCCCGGTCCCAGCCGCCCGGGTCGTGCGGAGCGGAGGGCAGGCCGGCGGCGGCGCGCATGTGTTGCACCGCGCGCGCGGCGGCTTCGGCGATCGCACGGAAGTCCGCGGCGA
>DASTRX010000229.1:0-51284 GCA_035760985.1 Polyangiaceae bacterium | reverse complement strand
CGGCGCTTCCGCGCTGGACTCGCTCTCGCTCGAGGAGTCCTCGCCGTCCAGATCGGCGACCTCGCCGAGCGGAGCCCAGGCTTCCATACCTTCGGTCCAGACCGCCGTCTGAGCGGTGATCACCCCGAGGCGGAAGGCCTCGTCCAGCTGATCAACGTTCATCTGTTTGATGTCGTCACTCGAGACGGCTACGAACCAAACGTCCTCGGACGCAGAGCCCCGATCCTCGGCGGATGAGGCGTAATTGGCGAAGTCGTTTCCTTGACTCATGACAGGTTCCAGTGCTCGGGTCGCTCGGGGTGCGGGGGCTGCCCGCAGTGGGGTGCGGGGGGTGTCCCCGCAGAACCAGTCCTCGAAACCTCCCACCCCAATTTGAGCCCGCGGGCTCCTCTGAGCTCCACGGGCTCTGCCAAGCCCCTCGAGAGCTGGCAGAAAAGTTCTGCGCCGCTCACCCGAGAAACTTGGCCCGCAAGAATTCGGGCAGGAGGTGCGTTTTCGAGGGTCGAACGCTGAGGCTAGCAGTCATCGGGTGCGAGCGCATCTCATGATGTACACCCCGGAGGCGCTTTTCTGCGCTGCGCACCAATGCGGGGAAAGTCCTTCCAAAAAGGGATTTTCGCTGCGATCCGCGGGCGCACAGCGCACTGCGAGATCGGTCTCTCGAGAGGCTTGTCCGCAGCCCGCTCGGAGAAAGCCCCGCAGCGGCAATCTGCCGTGCCCCTGTAAGCGCGCCCGGGGCGCTGCGGGACAGTTTCGAGGAGGTGCGATGCCTACGTAAGCCCCGGAGGCGGACCTCGGCCCGAGTCGGAGCAACGCACCCGCAAGCTCGACGGGTCAGCGGTGAACCGAGCGATCGCACTCGTCCCTCGTACGCTCCGGGACACTGCTCCTTCCCGCGTCATCTGATCGTCCGGTGCGCCCAGAGCCGGCCGCCGGGGCTGCCCAAAATTATGACGCACCATCACGGGTCGCTAAGCTCGCCGACCGTGACGGCCCGGAGCTCCGCTCGACGCTGGCGCTTCGCGAGCGGATTTCTGTTCTTCGGCGCGCTCACCGTGGTCGCCGGCTACTACCTGCCCCTGCGCCGCGAAGCGGCCAGACTGCGCGCGGAGGCGGACCGCTCGCGCGGCGAGCTCGAGCAAGCTCGAGCGGAGCTGAAACAATTGCTCGAGCGCCCGCCAGCCGCTGCGCCGGCCGCCGCTCCCGGCGGCCTCGACTCGACGGCGCGCGCGCGGGCGCGCATCGAGCGGCTGGACGCGCGGCTGCGCGAGCGCTTCGGCGAGCTGGCGCGCGGGCAGCAGCTGAGCGTGGCCAGGGCCAGCGATCGCATGTCCGTGGCGATCGCCAACGCGCAGCTCTTCTCCGGCTCGAGCCTGGAGGTCTCGGCCGCGGGCCGCGCGCTGCTGTGCGACGTCGCGCAGACGGTGATGGCCGAGTTCGAGGGCCAGCTGCGCATCACCGGCTACTATGGCAAGCCGCGCATCACCGAGCCCGCGCTGAGCAAGCGCTACGCGAGTCCCTGGGAGCTCTCGGCGGCGCGCGCGGCGCGCGCCGTGGACGTGCTGGTGCGCGACTGCCACGCGCCCGCGGAGCGCTTCCTCGCCGTCGGTTACGGGCCGCGCGCAGCCGGGCCGCTGGGCGAGAACGTCGCGTTCGAGTTCATCTTCAGCGACCCGGAGTGAGGGGCGAGCCCTTCGCTGCGCCAGCCCAGATGCCCGTAGCGGTGATAGTCGCTGCTGATCGCCTGTTCGCGATGATGGAAGACGAGCTCGTAGCGCCCGCTGCCGAGCACCGGGCGCGTCGCCACGTGACAGCCGACCTGGCCAGCAGCGCGCAGCAACGCCTCCGGCACCTCGCGCGCTGCCGGGCCGAGCCAGCGCAGTCGCTCGAAGCCCCGGAGCCGCGCGCAGAGCTGCTCGAT
This sequence comes from Polyangiaceae bacterium, assembly GCA_035760985.1. Taxonomy (GTDB): domain Bacteria; phylum Myxococcota_A; class Polyangia; order Polyangiales; family Polyangiaceae; genus SZUA-265. The sequence continues at coordinate 49,363 of DASTRX010000229.1, read as the reverse complement.
GCTCTCGATCCGCCCCGCGCAGCCGCAGGCGGCGACCAGCGCGTCGAAGTCCTGTGCGAAGCGCTGCGCGGAGCCGTTCGAGCCGGCGCTCGCCTGCCCGCTCAGCTCCCAGCCGTTGCCGGCCAGCAGCGCCGCCGCGCAGGCGCTGGCCAGCGCCAGCGCCGAGCCATCGGGCGTGGCCAGCAGCAGCAGCGAGCTGCAGGGCAGATAACGCAGCAGGTTGTCTTGCCCCAGCACCTCGTTCGCCGGGTGCTCGATCCGGAAATACTCGCGCAGCGCACGCCCGTAGTCGCTGACGCGCGCGCGCCAGACGGCATACTCGTCCGCCGTCAGCCGCTGTCGCGCCCAGTCGCCGAGCGCGCTGACCGCGGCCGGCAGCGGCTCGTCCGAGGGCGGGCTGGCGGGGCGCGCCGCGTCTTCCAGATCGACCAGCTGCAACACATAGTTGGGTCCCCCTGCCTTCGCGCCCGGACCGACGCTGGAAGCCTTGTGGCCGCCGAACGGTTGGCGGCCCACGATCGCCCCGGTGATGGTCCGGTTCACGTACAGGTTCCCGCAGGCCATTCCCTGCAGGAAGCGCGCCTGCTCCCGCTCGTCGAGGCTGTGCAAGCCCGCGACCAGACCGTACGGCGTGCCGTTTGCCAGCTCCAGCGCATGCTCCAGATCGCGCGCGCGTAGCACGCCCAGCACGGGCCCGAACAGCTCGGTCTGATGAGTGAAGCTGCCCGGGCTCACGCCGAGCTTGATGCCCGGCGACCAGAGCCGCGGATTGTCGGCGTGCTGCTGCGGCTCGAGCAGCCATGACTCGCCCGGCTCGAGCTGCGTCAGCCCGCGCCGCAGCGCCGCCTCGGGCGGACGGATCAGCGGCGTCACGAGGCTCGCGGGCTCCCACGCCGAGCCCACCACCAGGCTCGCGGCCGCATCGCGCAGCTGCGCCTGAAAGTGGCGATCGTCATAGACCTCCGCGTCCAGGATCGCGAGACTCGCGGCGCTGCATTTCTGCCCGGAGAAGCCGAACGCGGAGGCGACCAGATCGCGGATCGCCAGCTCGCGATCGGCGAGCGCCGAGACGATCAGCGCGTTCTTGCCGCCCGTCTCGGCGCACAGGTGCAGCGACGGCCGCTGCTCGAGGAAGAAACGCGCGGTGCTGGTCGCGCCGGTGAGCACGACCCCACGCACGGCGGGATGACGCAGGAGCAGCGTGCCGACCTCATCGCGGCACAGCACCAGCTGCAACGCCTCCCTCGACACGCCCGCGTCCCAGACCGCCTGACACAGCTGCTCGCCCACGAGCGCCGTCTCCAGCGCCGGCTTGAAGATCACGGGGTCGCCAGCGAGCAAGCCCGCCAGCACCCCGGAAAGCGGGATGGCGAGCGGGAAATTCCAGGGTGAGGTCACCACCAGCGCCCCGCGCGGCCGCGCCCGCACGCGCGCGTCGCGGCCGAGCTCCTCCGCCTGGCGCAGGTAGTACTCGGCGAAATCGATCGCCTCCGACACCTCGGCGTCGGCCTCGCTCACGCGCTTGCCGGAGTCGAGCAGCATGGTGGCGATCAGCGCGGCCCGGCGCCGCCGCAGCACACGCGCCACGCCGCGCACCAGCTCCACCCGCTCCGCGAGCGGGCTCGCGCCGAAGCTCGCGAGCGCGCGCTCGGCGCACGCAATCGCCCCTTCCACCTCGGGCCCACGCGCCAGCTGGCAGCGGTACGGGACCACGCGCGGACGCGAAGGGTCGAAGCCGTACTCGATCTCGCCGGTCTCTGCCCGCGCGCCGGCGATCACGGAGGCGATCTCGAAGCTGGGACGAGTCTGCAGCTGGTCCAGCGCGGAGCGGACCGCGGTGCGGTGTGAGGCCTCGGAGAAGTCCGTGTCCGGCTCGTTGCGGAAGGGCGCGGTCGGGGCCAGATCCAGCACCTCGCCGAAGCGGTCCTTGGTGCGGCGCTGGGCGCTGCTCACGCTCTCGGCGGCGTCGTGGGCTTCCCGGAAGCGCCGCGCCTGATCAACGTATGCGGCGTCGCCGGGCTGCATCGAGAAAGAGTGACGCAGGAAATTCTCGCGCGAGGTGTTCTCGTCCAATCGGCGCAGCAGGTAGGCGACCGCCGTGTCCAGCTCGTGCGGGCTGACCACCGGCGCGTACACCAGCACGGGCGCTCCCAGGGCCGTGAGCGCCCGTTGCACCGAACCCGCCATGCCCTCCAGCACCTCGAAGCCCACGCTGTGCCCGACCGAGCGCGAGGCGCGCAGCACCAAGCCCAGCGCCAGATCGAAGATGTTGTGGCTGGCGATGCCGAGCTGCAACGCTTCGGCGTGCGCGGGCTCCGTGCCCACGTACAGCATGCGCTTGTAGTTGGCGTCGACCTGCGCCTTGTCGGCGTAGATCGGCAGCGTCCAGCCCATGCGCGAGGCGAGCACGCGCTCCGCCGCCAGGTTTGCGCCCTTCACGATGCGCAGCCGCAGCGGAGCACCGCCGCGCCGGCGCCGCTCGACCGCCCAGGCAGTGATGTCGCGCTGCAGCTCCGCGGATTCCGGGATATACGCCTGCAGCACCAGGCCCGCGCTCAGCTGCTGAAATTCGGGCTCATCCAGCACGCGCTGGAACAGCGAGACGGTGAAGCGCAGATCGCGATACGCCTCCATGTCGAGGTACACGAGCTTGGAGCGCGTGGCCGCCGGACGCGAGCTGGAGTCGGGCGCGAGATCCGGCGGAGGCGTCACCGAGCTGAGCGCCGCGCGATAGATCTGGCGCAGCCGCTCGGCGATCCGCTCGTATGTGGACTCCCACGCGAACAGATCCACCTGGCTATAGATGGAGGAGAGCTTGACCGAGATGGTGTCGACGTCGGGGCGGGACAGCAGCTCGATGTACTCACCGAGCCGCGCCAGCGCGCGATCCTCGCCCAGCACCTCTTCGCCCAGCTGGTTCACGTTCACCCGCACGCCTTCGCTGCGCCGCTGCGCGAGAAAGCTCGCCAGCGCCTCGCCTTGCAAGGGCAGCACCAGGCCCTTCACCTCGCTGCGGATGTGCTCCGCGATCAGCTTGCCGGTGAGGCGCGGCGCCAGCGAGCCCACCTGCGCGCCCAGGCGCAGCTGCAGCCGCTCGAAGGAGCTCAAGAAGCTCGGCACCCCCAGCCGAGCGATCAGGTACTCGAGCTGCGGCACGGCGTGCGTGAGGCTCTTGTCGCGCGCCACGCGATCGGTCAGCAGAACGCTCAAGAGCTGACCGCGTGGGTCATCGAGCAGCCGCGACAGGCGCCGCCGGCGTGCGCGCTCAGCGCGATCGAGGCAGGCATCGGCGAGCGCGAACAGATGCTCGGCCAGCACCAGCGCCGCGTCCGCCGTCTGCGCGCGGCTCAGCGCGCGTCCCGAGATCCCCGCCAGTACTTTCTGGCCCGCTTCGAGCGGGCCGGTCACCGCGTGCTGCTTGGTACCCACGCCTGTAGGTTACGGCGTTCTACTGGAACAACCCCGAGATGATCCGGTCGATCAGGACGCCGGTCGCAAATGCGGCCAGCATCTTGAGCTTGAACATCGGATCTCTGGCCTGCTCGCTGGGGGGCACCGGAAACTCGCCCAGCTCGGAAGAGATGGCGGCCGGGGCCAGAGCGTTTGCTCCCGTCGCATTCCCCAGGGCCGAGGGCACGCCGCTCGGCGCGACCGGAGCCTTCAGCTCCGGCGTCAGATCTTCGCTCACCTCGGGGAAGAACGCGCCCGCGCCGTTGCCCGAGCCGTTGGACGTGGGGAGCTGGCCTCCGGGAAATCCCGGCGGGGGGAGCTTGGCTGCCGCGGCATTCGCTGCGACGGTCACCGCCGCCACGCTGGTCACCACGCTGCCGCCGGAAGCGCCGTTGGGCAGGATATCGCTGCCGGGGTGCAACGGAGGGGGCGGCGGCAACGAGCTCGGCGAGAGCGGCGGCGGCGGCAACGGCAACGCGACACTCGGCGCATCGAAGCGCTGAGCTCCGGCATCGGCGATCGCTGACGCTCCCCCGCTCAGCGCGGCAGAGAAACCCGTCGCTGGCGCGGGCGGCACGACCGGCATCTCCAGCGCCGCGGCGTGCGCCGCCCCCTCATACACGAGCGGACGATCGCGATCGTTGATGCTGCCCTCGCTGATCGAGACGGTCGCTCCTTCCGGATCATCCTCGTCTTCGGGCGTGATGCTCGTGAGCGGCGCCGGCGCCTCCGAGACGCGCGCCATGCGCTTGTTGTCCCCGTCGTCGAGCAAGTGCGCCACGAGCTCGCCTTGCTTCTTCACCTCGACGATCGCACCACACACGCGGCACTTGAGCTTGACGTTGCTCTTCTCGGCAATCCGCTCTTCGGGCAGGTTGTAGGCCTTGCCGCAGCTCTGACACGCGAATCTCATGGTTCTTCCCTGCGCTTGTCCGTTTACTGCACATGGCCATGAAATGTGAGGCCAGAGTTGTGGGTTTTTGTAACCTGCATTCGCCCCGGCAGCAGATCGGCGCGCGGCTGTACAATGCGCTGTAAAATTGGCCGAGAAGTCCCAGCTGATGCAGTGCTCCGAAACCACACGCGCTTCCTCCTCCTCCGGCGCCCTCACCGTTCCCTGTCGAGCCAGAGCCGTGTTCCTGTGCTTGCCCTGGGCAGCTGCCAAGACCTCTAGCCGGCCAGGCGACCCAGGCTATTTCTCGCAGGAAAGGGGTCCGGCACGTTGACGACGCAGCGCACCAACATCGGCGTGTTCGTGGACACGCTGGAGCAGGACTACCAGCAGCAAATCGTGCTGGGCATCGACGCGGAAGCGAAGTCGCTGGAGCTCGATGTCACATGTTTCGTCGGCGGCCAGCTGGAGGCTCCTGATCCAGCGCAGACACCCCTCAATGCCGCCTACTCGCTCTGCACCAGCGAGGGCATCCAGGCCCTGATCGTGCTCTCCGGCACGCTCTCCAACTACAGCGGGATGGAGGCGCTCAGCAGCTTCTGCAAGCGTTTCATGCACCTGCCCGTGTGCAGCATCGGCGGCAACCTCGCCGGTGCGGTCGAGGTCGCGGTCGACAACCGCGCCGGGGTGCGCCAGGCGCTCACGCACCTGGCGCAGACCTGCGGTCGCCGCCGCATTGCCTTTGTCAAAGGCCCGCGGGGCAACGACGAGGCGCAGGAGCGCTTTCAAGTTTACGGTGAGGCGGTCGCCGACCTGCGGCTGGCCAATGAAGCGGACCTGGTGGTCGAGGGCGACTTCCTGGAGCCCTCGGGGGCGCACGCGGTCAAAGTGCTGCTCGACGATCGCCGGCTCGGCTTCGATGCGCTGATGTGCGCCAGCGATCTGATGGCCATCGGCGCCATGCGCGCCCTCGCCGAGCGCAAAGTGCCCGTTCCGCAGAAGGTCGCGGTGGTCGGCTTCGACGACATCCAGTCGGCGCGCTTCGCGTCCCCGTCGCTGGCCACCGTGCGCCAGCCGCTGTACGAGCAGGGGCGGCGCGCGCTGCGCGAGGTGGTGGCGCGCATCTCGGAGAAAGACCTGCCGGGCAGGGTCTTTCTCGATGCCAGCTTCATTCCGCGGGAATCCTGCGGCGCGCGCTCGCTCGCCAGCGGCAGCTCGGGCGTGACGCCCATGCTCGCCGATCCGGAGCTGCTCGAGCCGCTGCGCTTCGAAGAGGCGTATCGGCTCGCGCTGCCGCGCATCCTGGGCGACGTCCGCCGCGTGATCGAGGAGGCGGGCTTTGATTGCGAGCCCACGCTCGCCGACACCCTGCTCGTCCAGGCCGCCACCGACATCCAGGGCCGGCGCCGGGGCTTGCTGCAGGGGCAAAGCTTCGTCTCGTTCCTGGAGGAGGTGATCGGCCAGATGGACAAGGGGCCGACCGCCGACGTCAGCGCCTGGCAGGAGGTGATCACGGTGATGCGCAGGCACTTCTCGCTCTGCCTGCGCCAGGATCCGAAGTGGAGGCGCAGCGCCGACGAGATGTGGCACCTGGCGCGCTCGTCGGTGAGCCTGCTCGCCGAGCGGAGCCAGGCGCGGCGCTGGCTCGCCGAGGCGGCGCTCTCGCAGACGCTGCGCCTGGCGGCTCAGCGCATCTCGAACGCGATCGACTGGAGCGAACTGAGCCGTGCGCTGAGCGAAACGCTGATTCAGCTGGAAGTACCCAGTTGTTTCATTGCGCTGTCGAGCGGGCCCGGGAGTGCGCGCGGCGCGCTCTTGATCCGGGACGGCCAGGTCGAGCTCAATCCGCCCGGCGAGTTCTCGGAGGGACGGCTGGTGCCGGAGGCGCTGCTGCAGCCCCAGCGGCGCGTCACCTGGCTGGTCCAGTCGCTGGTCTTGCGCCGCAGGCTGCTCGGCTATGTCGTGTTCGAAAGCGGACCGCGCGACGGACGAATCTACGCATCCCTGCGCGACACATTGAGCGCCGCGATCGGCGGCTCGAGCCTCGACGGCAGCAGCGCCGGAGAGTGAGCCGTGAACCCTCCGCTGCCCCGAACTGAAACTCGGCGGGACGCCAGGAGCAAAGCACAGCACGCCAAAATCCCTAACAAACCGCTGGGATTTTAACTTACATACCTCTCAACCCGTACGGCGGGGGTCCGTTCTTCAGGGTGCGTGGCAGCCTGGGGTTTGTTCGAAAAGCGTGACGTGGAATCCCTGCAGCGCGTGGCGAGCGCCCGTACCATGGACGGGTTCAAGATTCGCGCCAAACTGGCACTGAACTTCCCCAAGGCCGTGAACAACGCCGAGGCGGAAGAGATCATGATGCAGTACGCGCGGGCGTTCGCGACCGCTGTGGAGTGTGAGCTGAGCAATGGCGAGCTGCCCTTCGAGGAGCACGAGCTGTATCAGCGCATCACCGATCAGGTGACCACACTGCCCAAGAAGAACGTTCGCCTGATCGGCCTGCATGTCTGGCAGAAGGGCGCGATCAGCAGCCGCTCGATGATGGCGGTGAAGCCGGAGGGCAATCCCACTGTTCCCGCCATGCCCGCGGTGTCGCAGACCCGCGAGAAGGCGGTGTCGCCTGCTGGCGCACATACGGCGACCACGATCAAGCCGGATGCGCGCTCGATCACTCCCCCGGCCTCGAGCGCGGCTCCGGCTCGGCCCAGCATGTCCAATCAAGTGGCGGTGAGCCCACAGGCCACGCTCAGACCGACCCCGGCTGCTTCGGCCACGGCGCGCGCGCCTGCTGCTTCCCCGCCTCCCTCCAGCCGGGTCACGACGCCGGCGACGCCTGCCGTGCGCCCGCCGCCCACCCCCGGCTTGCCCAACGCGCGACCCGCGGCAGGAACCCCCGGCGTCTCTTCGACGCGCTACAGCGCGGGCTCGCCGCGCACGGCCGCCCCGGCTGCTCCCGCCACCCCGAAGCCCGCCGCGGCCGCGCCGCCCGTGGGCAGTGCCCCGTCCGCGGCCTCCCGCATGGTGAGCGGCGTCGTGCCCGCCGTGGACACCCGCATCGTCCGCACCAAATCCGGCTTCTCTGTGGCGCTCGAGCAGAGCCCAGGCGAAGGCGCGGAAGCCGTCGGCCGAGCTCTGGCCCAGCCGGTCCGCGATGCGGCGGCGGACGTGCTGTTCGCCACGCTCGGCGCGCTGCACGGTACGATCAGCGATCCGCTGGCACTGCTCGACGGCCGAGCGGATGAAGAGCTGCGTCGCGGCCTGATCGGTGAGGCGTGCGTGTACGTGTGTTACGTCCTGTACGAGGCACTCACGCGCACCAGCCTGCCGCAAATGCAATCCATCCTGGTGGTTCAAGGCGCTTGCGTGCAGGCGCTCCTCGATCAGACCATGCCGGTCTCCGAGCTCAGTCGCTACCTGGCCACGGAAAGTCCCCGCGAGGAGTTTTCCGGACGCGTTTGTGCGCTCTTTGGCGTCCGCGAGACACCGGAAATGCAACAGCGCGTGGACGCCCACTTGCGGACCCTGCGCCTGGACGTGCGCAGCTGCACCGAGCAGATCGCGCAGCGACTCTCGCGCGCCAAGGGCCTCTCCGAGAAGACGGGATAGCGTCCCGTCCTGGGGCAGACTACGCTATGCGCATGACGACAGCGCGGCGTATTCCGATCCAGAGATACATGACGCAGGCCCAGCACTTTGCGTCGCCAGAGGAGAGCGTGTTGCTCGCGTACGAGCGCATGCGCGAGCAGGACGTCCGGCACCTGCCGGTGCTGCGGGAGGGAAAGCTGGTCGGAGTCTTGTTCAAGAGCGACCTCAAGCTCGTCGAGGCGTTGGAGCCGGCGGTGGTGCGCCCGATCAAGGTCGAGTCCTTGATGGTCACCGAGTACTACACCGTCTCCCCCGATGAGGCGCTGGACGTGGCGGCGCGCGAGATGTCCAAGCACAAATGGGGCTCGGCGATCGTGACCAACCAGGGCAAAGTGGTCGGCGTCTTCACCACCACCGACGCGCTGCGCGCCCTGTCCGATGCGCTCACGGATTCGCTGCCAGAATCCGTGATGATGCCGGAATCGATGCGCTGATCAGCGCCCTCCCGCAACTGGACGCAGCGCCGCCCCGGCCAACGCTGCGTCCGCCCCTTGCCTGCGCAGAGCGACACCAGCGAAACGCCCCGCGACGCCGCACCCCACGGCCTCCCTTGCGCGGCCCTCGATTTCGCGGGCCCTTGCGCGGCCCTCGATTTCGCGGGCCCTTGCGCCGCCCTCGATTTCGCGGGCCCTTGCGCCGCCCTCGATCCGCGCTACGCGGATACCGCTTTCCCTCTCCACGCTGGACGAGTTGTGAACGCCGCCGGCACGGCTCTCTCCGTTGCGGCGCGCGCGGACCCAGAGATCGGCGTCACCAGGAACGCTCCAGGAGACCCCCCGAAAGCAGGAATAGGGCCGGACCTCCGCCGCCCGTCTCTGCTCAAACCTCGGGACAACTTCCGCCAACCTCCACCAACGAAACCGCATCCAGTTTGGGTCCCCCGCCACGGGCGCCGCGCCCGCGCGACCCAACCTTGGGTTCCCACCATCACGCTCAACGACACCGCGCCCCCCATCACGCTCAGCGACCTCGCGACCCACCTTGGGTCTTCGCCGGTCGCGTGCAGGACATCGCGACCCAACCCCGGGGTCTTCGCCGTCACGCTCAGCGACATCGCGACCCAACCCCGGGATCTTCGCCATCACGCTCAGCGACATCGCGACCCACCTTGGGTTTCCGCCATCACTCACGGCGACATCGCGACCCAACCCCGGGGTCTTCGCTGGTCGCGTGCAGGACATCGCGACCCAACCCCGGGGTCTTCGCTGCCACGCTCAGCAACGCCGCAACTCACTTTGGTCTTCCACGACACGCTCGGCGACGCCGCGACCCACCTTGGGTCTTCCGATTCACGATAGCGCGGCCTACTTGGGCGTTTCTGCCGGCGACGCGGCACCGTGGGTGGCGGGCGGCGGCTTTCGCCGCTTCTTCGCACTTCGCTGGGTGCCGGCCGCAACAGCGGCGCTCGTCGACTGGGAGGAGTTCCGCAGGGGCGGGCGGCCGGTACGCGCCCCGAGGTGCCGGACAGCCGCGTGTGGCGGAGGCCCGGCCACCCTTGTTCTTCAGCGCAGGTCGGTGACGCAGACCACGGCGTAGCCGCCAGGCGGGATTTCGACGGTTTGTCTGCGGCGGTCGGGGCCGAGCACGACCTGGACGTCGTGTTTGCCGGGCGGCAGCGGGAGGCGGGCAATGCCGATGCGCGCCGGCAAGGTCGCCCAGCTGCGCGTGTCGGGTACGTCGTTGGCGGTGAGCGCCGCTTGCGTGCCGAGGCTGAGCAGCGCGCCCAGCGTGCCGCCGCCGCTGGCCTTGCGCGCCACCTCACCCGCGAGGACGCGCGTGATCATGCGCGTGATGGCGGAGGCCACGAGCGCGCCACGCGCTTCGTCCCAGGCCTTGACCGCCTCGCTGTCCACGGACAGGCCCAGCTCGATCGGCTGATCCGTACCGTCCACGATCAGCTCGGGGATGGCGAGCCTGCCCTCCTTTTCGAGCGCGGGATAGTTGATCCAGGTCACGAGCCCCTGCGCCGCCAGCTGGTTTGCTTGGGCCGCGTTGGCGGGGCTGATGAACGCGCTTGCATAGGTGAGCGCGAGACCGATCGGGATGCGCTTGGGAACTTTGGCCGGCACGCGGCCGTGATTCACCACCACGAGCAGCTCGCTCGGCGCCGCGTCCTCGGCTGTGCCGCCGCCGCCGGCGTCGAGGATGGCCTGGATCCGCTTGGTGCGGTAGCTGCCCTTGGCGGCGAGTCGGCGCACCACGGGAGCCAGGCTCTTGAAGTCCGAGAACTGCAGGGCCTCGTCGTAGTAGCGCAGCGCTTCCTGCGGGTCGCCGCTCTTCTCGAAGATGAAGCCGGCGAAGTAGCTGCCGGGCCCGATCAGGGCAGCGCCCTCGCCCTCATGATCGGAGATGAAGCTCTGCATCACCGCCAGGCGCCGGGCTTCGATGCGCGCGCCGTTCAGATCCTGCTGCTGCAGGTAGTTGAGCATGTTCTGGGTGTTGATCAGCAGCTTCTCGTAGAAGGGCGCCTTGTAGGGGCCGGTCTCGTCCGAGAACAGGTACTTGCCGATGTCGTCGATGGCTTTGCGGCTGAAGTCGAGCACCTCGATCTGTTTGTCGGCGACCTCCAGGTCACGGCTGGACAGCTTGTAGTTCTGGAGCTGCTGCAGGATCATGGCGCGGTCCAGGATCAAGACCGTGTTGTCGCCGCCCACGTTCTTCGGCAGGTCCTTCGCATCCTCGACCTCCAGCCGCTTGTTGTAGAGCTCCAACGCCTTCTGGGCGTTGCCCGCGTCCAGAGCCGAGCGCGCCGCCTTGGTGTGGTCCGAGTGGCTTGCACAACCGCTCGCCACGCCCGCGATCAGCAACGCTGCGGCTGCCCACGACCTACCTGGCTTCGTTCGCGACCTCTTCGCGGTCTGCCCTGCTCGGGGTGCGGGATGTCCCCGCAGAATCAGTATCGAGCGCGCACCCATCTCCGCAAACCTCGTGCTGGAAATAGCAAAACGCCGGAGCCGCCCTCCTGCCATCAGGGGCGCGGCGCCGGCGTCAGCGCGTTACTTGACGATCGCCTTGGTGACGTCCGCCTTGTTCTGCCAGAGGATGTCACCGGTCTGCACGTCGAGCACGCGCATGAACAGGAAGTACTGCACGCGGCGCTCGCCGCTCTGTCGCTCGTCCGCGTTGTAGACGCGGCCCGTGACGAAATAGCGGGCCCCCACCTGCTGCCCCAGGCGGGCGACCGTCGACGCGTCAAAGGCGTCCGACTGCTGCTTGTTGACCTCGGCGATCATCTCCGGCTGCGAGTCGCGGCTGATCACGCGCACGTGACCGGCGTTCACCAGCTGGGTCTCGACGTCGGTGATCAGTGCCTGCAACACGCTGTCGATGTGTTCGCTCGTGTCGTTGCGCATCGAGAGCACGGCCACCGCGGGACGGTTCTCACCCTCCCAGCGCTTGACCAGCGCCGAGTTCTGCAGCGACTCCATGTTCTCGTGCAGCATCTGCTCCAGGTCGCGCTTGTCGAGCCCGGTGCTCATGGCCGCGTCGTCCAGCCCCTTCACATCCGATCCACGCACAGCCCTAGCACCACCGCCACAGGCCGTGACGGCCGCGCCCGTGAGCATGAGGCTCGCGAGCGCGAGAGCTACCGAGTGGATCGCGCGATGGTTCGACATGAGATCTCCCTTTCCTCTAACGACCGCTGGAGCCTGCCGCGAACAGCCGCCGTTCGCAAGAGGCCACACAACGGCCCGCGATCCCTCGACGACTCCGATGTAGGAGGACCGGCCGCGCGCGGCCCCCCGGATTCAGCCGCGGCGGACGGGGATGATCTGGACTCGTCGATCATCACCTTCGCCTTCACTCTTGGTGACGACGCCGTCGAACTTGGCCAGCGCCAGGTGTACCACCCGGCGATCACGCGGGCTCATGGGCTCGAAGGTGATGATCTGGCCGTCGCTCACCGCCTGCCGCCCCAGCCGACGCGCCATGTTGGCGAGCGAGTCTTCGCGACGGCTGCGGTAGCCGTCCGCGTCCACGCTCACGTAGCGGCGCTCGAGCCCTGGCCGGTTCATTGCGCGGTTGACGATGAACTGCACCGCCGCCAGCACCTGGCCCTTCTTGCCGATGATGCGCCCGGCGTCGGGGCCCGTGACCTGGATGTGAATGTCGCCGTCCTGCTCGTCCCGCCTCTGCAACCGAACGTCGCAGTCCATGCCCATCTTGCGGATGATGTCGCGCGCGAACTCCAGCGCCTCCCGGCTGCGCTCGTCGGCGGGTACCACCTCCGCCTCCGCCGCTGCGCGCGGCGCTCCCCGGCCCGGACGCCGCCGGCGGCTGCGACCGCGCGCGTCGCCCCCCGGGGCAGCATCGTTCGAATCCGTTACCGGCCCCTCCTCTTCATCCCGCTCCCGGTGGACTTCGCCCTCTACCCCTTCTCGCTTGGACTCGTTCATGGTCACACCTTTCCTTCTCGAGGACCGGTTTGCTCCCGGATTTGAGCTTGGCCCGCCTTGGCGTTCGCCGTGCTGCGCCGCACCTGGCGCTCGACGAGCTGCTGCTGGGCGATCGCCAGCACGCTGTTCGTGAACATGTACACGCCGAGGCCCGAGGGCAAAAACAGCATGAACACGGTGAACATGGCCGGCATGAAGTACATCATCATTTTCTGCTGCGCCGGGTCACCACCCTGCATGGGCATCAGCTTCTGCTGCAGAAAATACGTCCCGCCGATGATGACCGGCAGGATGAACCAAGGATCCGGCGCGGACAGGTCGGGGAACCACAAGAACGGCGTGTTGTAGAGCTCCACCGCCGTCTGCAGCGTGGTGTACAGCGCGAACCACACGGGCATCGACGCGAGCTGCGGCAAGCAACCCTTGAGCGGGTTGACCTTGTGCTTGCGCCACAGCTCCATCTGCGCCAGCCCGCGCCCCTGGGGATCGTCCTTGAACTTCTCGTTCATGGCGTCCATCTCGGGCTTGAGCTCGCGCATGCGGATCATGTTCCGGATGCTCGGCACGGAGAGCGGGAACAGCAGGATGCGCGCCGTCATCGTCAGCACGATGATGGCGATGCCCCAGTTCGGGACCACGGAGTGGACCTTGAGCAGGAAGGTCACCAGCACCTTGGCGATCACGGAGAAGAAGCCGAGATCGATCAGCTCCAGGAAGTGCTGCTGCGGATCTCCACCCGTCTCCGCGAGGATGCTGCGCTCCTTGGGCCCGACGTACGCGAGCGAGACGTAGCGCGCGCTCTCTCCCGGCGCGAGGTTGGCGAGCGGATAGGCGAGGCGCGCTCGATAGAACGATCCGGACTCCGGATCGTTGGCATGGCCGCCCTTGAAATGGTTCTCGACCAGCAGCTGGCACATGGGCGCGCCCTTGCCGGAGACCGCCGCGATGGCCTGCGTGAAATAGGCGTTGGAGAGCGCCGCGATCTTGGCGGGCAAGCGCTCCTGATACCAGCCCGAGGGACGCAGCACTTCGTACGTCTCGGTGTCCGTGAACTTGCCGGGATCGAAGTCGCTGGTCGCCAGGCGCAAGATCTTGCCCTGCTCGGGCACGCACTCCGCGTGGGTGATGAACGGGCTGGCGCGCGAGAACATCCCACCGGTCACCTCGGAGGTGCGCAGCCAGGTCACCGTGTCGATCGAGAATGCGTGCGCGCGCGGCGCGCTGTCGAGGTTCTTGATCTCGTGGCTCACCTCGAGCTCGTACGGGCGCTCGGTGGCGCGCACGGTCTTGACGATCTGTACCTTGGCGTCCTGATAGGAGAAGGTGCAGCTGGTCGCGTCAGCGCTATCGAGGTGATAGTCGACGCTGTCGTAGTCCATGTTCCAGGCCACGTCCGGCGGCACGGCCACGGTGGGGGTGCGCCACTCGGAGAACAGCTGCTGACGAAACTCGTGCAGGCCGGGCGCGCTCGGGTCTTCGGCGCGCGGATCACCCAGCGGGACGCCGGGATGCGGCGTGGTCGAGAGGTCGATCGGCACGCCGTGCTTCTGGTACTTCGGCTTGCGCAGCTCGAAGCTGCGCAGGGCCGCGCCGCGCGTGTTGAGCCGCGCGTGGAAGTACTCGGTCTGGATGTCGCAGTATTGATACGGCGCGCGCGACGCCGGCACGAGGCGCGACTCCGCCGCGATCGGCTGCGCTTGCGCCGCGCTGTGCGAACCGCCGGTGAGGTAACGGTAGAGGAAGAAGCCTCCTACCGCGATCAAGAGAATCCGTAAAAAACCGCCGCCCTGCATCAGGCTGAAAACTCCGGCGGTGGGTCATACCCACCGGCACAAAAGGGATGACACCGGCAGAGACGCCGCGCGCCCCACCACACACCACGCAAAGGACCGCCGCGCTCGATGCAGGCGATCATGTAACGCGAGCACGAAGGCTCGAAGCGACAGCACGCGCCCAGCAGCGGCGACAGGAACAGCTGATAGACACGGATCAGCGCGACCAGGACGCGGCCCAGCTCGCGCGACCACGCCGGCCGCGCCCGCGACATCACCCGCTCCATGGCGGGCTGCACCTTGCCCCTGGGCTCCACGCTGAGGCGCTCTAGCACGAATTCTTCACCGGCAGGGTCGTTGGCTCCGGTGCGGCACCGGAACACGAACCCTCGCTGGAGCGTGCGGGTCCCCCGGCTGCGCGCGGCCGCCGGTCGGGCGACGGCGCAACGGGTAACGGCGCAGCAGGCAACAGCGCAGCGAAACGGCGTTCAATGCGCGCACGACAACTCTGCCACTCGGCGACGACGTCAGCGAGCTTGCGGGCACCCAGCCCGTGCCGCACGATCACCACCAGATCCAGACCGCCTGGCAGCTCGGCGCGCACGCAACGAAAGGCTTCCCGCAGCAGACGCTTGGCTCGATTGCGTTGCGCCGCGTTGCCGACCCGGCGCGACGCGGTAATGCCCAACCGCTGCCTGGGGCCGCCGCTGGCAGCCCCCTCCACGACAGCCGGTGCACGCCCGAGCAAAAACACGAACGCCGGGGACACGACTCGGTGCCCGGCGTCCTGGATGGTCCGAAATTCGGACCGCTTTCGAATCCGATCGCGAGCCGAAAACCGACCTGAAGGCCGGATCTCGTTCACGGTCTTACTTCTTATCGTTGCCCGTCACGGCGAGACGCCAGCGGCCACGCCGGCGACGGTTCGCCAAAACGGCTCGCCCGCCCGCCGTCTTCAAGCGCTTGCGAAAGCCATGCGTACGACGACGGCTCAGGTTGTGGGGCTGATAGGTGCGTTTCATGATTCACTCACTAAAAAAAGATCAAACCGAGGCGCGGGGGGGGTGCTCCTGCAGAGCGCCCCTGTCGGGGTGCGGGGCGTCCCCGCCTGAGGCTGCCGCCGCTCGCGAGATCGCAGCGAAAAGCGCCTGCTCACTTGCTGTGCGGAGGCATCTTGGCCTCCTTGAAGACCACGTGCTGACGCACGACCGGATCGTACTTCTTGAGCTCGAGCTTGCCCTGTTGGGTTCGCTTGTTCTTGTCCGTGTAGTACGTGTACCCGGTGTTGGCCGAAGAGACGAGGCGGATTCTATCGCGCATGGCGGCGTGCCAGTATCATGGAGATCCAGGGGAGCGCAACCCCGGCGGCCTGAATTCCAGCGCAGGACCAACCCGCCTATCGAAGTGACCGCCTGGGCCCCGCCCGCCGACCTCAGGGCGCCTTCGGCTCGATGACCTTGAACTCGACGCGCCGGTTCTGCGCTCGGCCTTCCGCGGTGTCGTTGGTGGCCACCGGGCGATCCGGCCCGAAGCCTTTCGCGTCCAGGCGCTCGGGGGCGATGCCCTTGTCGGTCAGGTACTTGACGACCGCCTGCGCGCGGCGCTGGCTCAACTCGCGGTTGTAGGCTGCGCTGCCGCGGTTGTCCGTGTGCCCCTGCACCGCCATGCGGTTGTCCGGCATGTCGTTCAGGACGTTGACCACCTCGTCGAGCAGTGAGTAGCTCTGGCTCTTGATCTCGGCCGTACCGGTCTCGAACTGCACGGGCTCGAGCAGCTTCAGCTCACCCTTGTCCGCGTCGATCTGCAGCTTCTTCGGCGGGGGCGAGCACCCGTCGCGCTTGGGATCGCCCTGCTCGATGCCAGCTGTCTTGGGGCAAGCATCCCGTACGTCGGGCACGCCATCGCCGTCGGCATCGGTCTCCGGGCAACCGTCCTCGTCCTGCAGATGATCGAGGTCTTCGGCTTCATCCGGGCACTTGTCCTTGATGTCCGGGATGCCGTCGCCGTCGCGATCCGAAGAGATCGGGCAGCCATCGCCCGGGTATGGGTCCTGCCCATCCTCTGGCTCTTTGGGGCAGGCGTCGATCGAATCCGGGAACCCGTCGTTGTCCGAGTCCTTGTCAGGCGGCGGCGCGCCCCGATCGACCTCACCCGCAAAGCGGACGCGCGTGGTGTCCTTCGGCATCACGTCGTCGAGCAGGAACCAGCGGCCAATCGAGACCATCACGCGCAGATCGGGTGCGCCGTAGCCGTCGGTGAAGCGCGTGCCTACGGAAGCACGTAAGTAGGTCTTCTTGCTCTCGCCGAGCAGGAGCCGCCCCGACCCCAGCCACTCCCAGGGCGTGGCATTGCCTTTGAAGAAGGTGGACTCCCCTTCTTCGTTCTCGGCGATGCCGATCATCCCGTTCAGCTCGCCCCCGACGCGCAGGCGCTCGAACAGATCGAAGAACAGCGCCGCGTTCGCGCGCAGCTCGCTGCCGACGTCCAGCTCGCTGTCGCTGCCGTCGATGCCGCGCAGCGGGCGGAAGTGGGGGCCGAGGCTGCCGGCGAGCAGGAACGGACCGAACGCCTTCTCGGCGGCGCCATACAGATAGAAGGTGACCCTGTTGTCGCCGCCGCCGCGGCTGAAATTGCCGGACGGCACGAGCACGGCGCCGCCGAGGCCGAGCCGAAACTTGCTCTGCTCGTCGTTGTAAGCGAGCACGCGCGCCTCGAGCGACACGTCGTACAGGGCGGACCCGGTATCGATCGGAAAGATGCTGGGCGGCGGGGGGCGCGAGCCCGGAATGGGCACCTGGCCGCCGCTCTGGGCGAAGGCCACGGGCACGGTCAGGCCGAAGGACACGCGCCCGCCGATCTCGATGCCGCCGCTGAAATACCCCATCAGCTGCTGCTGGATGAGGTTCTCGATCTTGTCTTCGACGCGCTGGGAGGCGGCCACGGTGCTGGCCCGCAGCGCGTCCACCACGTAACCGAGCGCCAGATTGCCGTAGACGCGCGTCTCCGGCGACAGGTACGGGCGCCGCGTGACGAGCCCATCGTCTGGCGCGCCGCCGATCTGCACGCGATCGAGGTAAAAGGAGCGCTGCGCTTCAGCGGGGCGGGCCGCGCACAACACGCCGAGCAAGCCCGCCAGCAGCGCCGCCGAGCGGCGTGCGATCGAGGCAAAACGCGAGCAGCGAGGCGCCACGGAGGCCGCGCACGAACCGAGTAGTAAAGGTGAAGTCGACTTCAAGATAAAGCGACGGCAGAGTACCTTACTTCGTTCCAATAGTCAGCGTCCTTGCTGCGTGTCACGCATGAGGCGCCCGAGCACCTCAGTTAGCGAAAAGCTCACAGACCCATACTTCGGGGTCACCCCGCGCCCCGAGTACTGCTGTGTCAGGCGCGGCCCCGGTTCTAACGGCGGGGCTTTTCGGGTTTGTAGCCACCCCTTGCACATCCGCGCTCAGCGGCCCCACCCGAGCTTCGTCCCCGAGCGCGACGCCGATGCCCACGGCGGAGAACCTCGGGTCGAGCAGGGTTGCACGGTGTGCCGGGCTGTCCCAGAGCGAGCGGTGGGCACGGCCGAGCGACGACGCATGCGCGACATTTTCGCCGATCACGGCCGCGTGGATGCCGGCCCGGCGCACACGCTCGGGCGGCAGCCCCTGCCCGACGTCATGGGCCGTCTGTCGAGACGCGCGCATCGCCTCGGCGTGTGCCTGGGCGAGCTGATCCAGGCGTGGGTCACGATGGACCGGGAGGCGCTGCTCGCTGCGGCGCGCTGCGTTGAGCATCTCCAGCAGGCGCGCGCGCAGGTCGCCGACCGACGCGCTGCTGGCGGCCAGCTCCTCTCCCGGGGCGGGGCGCTGCGCCGCCGCCAGATGCGGCTCCTCATCCACGAAGATCCAGGCCTCGGCAGCCGGTCGCGGCCCGCGATCGCCGCTCAGCAGCAGCTGGATGCGCCACATCCCGGGCTGGTCCAGGTTGAACACAGCCCGAACTTCCGCGGGGCGCAGCTCGCTGGGGATGATCCTCGGAACGCCGCGCGGTCCGAGCAAGACGGTCTCCGCGTACTGCGCGCCGGTGAGCAGGCGAGCGCGCAGCCGGATCCATTGCCCCAGTCGAGCGCGCGTGGGCAAGGCGTCGAGGTCGGCGAGCACGTCCACCACCACCGCGGCAAACACCTCTCCCCCCTGCTTGCCCTTCACCTGGGCAGTTCCGCAGCGCCGTTCACCGATCGGCGGGGTGCGCTCCAGCCACGCCGTGAGTCCCGACTCCAGCTCGGCGGCGTCCAGATGGCTCCCTTCCAGCGTCCACGCGCGAGGCCAGACAAACGGCCCTCCAGCGGCGCGTACCTGAGCCACCACGTCCGAGACATCCCAGGGCTGGTGATCCGCCGTTTGCTGCGCCACCTCACGAGCGGCGCTGAACAGGCTCTGCTCGGGGCGGCCGCAGCCGGGCAGGCCCAAGCCGGGCGGCGCCGGTCTGGGAGACTCGCTGCTGGAGGCCCAGGTTTCGAGCTCGTCTCCCCTCGGGGACGCGGGCAGCGCGTCAGCGGAACCGCGGGCGCTCGG
This sequence comes from Polyangiaceae bacterium, assembly GCA_035760985.1. Classification (GTDB taxonomy): domain Bacteria; phylum Myxococcota_A; class Polyangia; order Polyangiales; family Polyangiaceae; genus SZUA-265. The sequence continues at coordinate 30,642 of DASTRX010000229.1, read as the reverse complement.
CAGCGGCGTGTCGATGGCCCAGCGCCGGGCGTTGCATCCGAACAGGGCGGCCGCGCACAGCAGCAGCCCAAACGCGCCGCGCGCCGCAGACGACGGGAGCGTCATCCGGCCAGAGTGCCTCAGACGAGGCGCGAACGCCAATCGAGCATCCGAGCGCTGGCTCCGCAGCCAAATTGGTCAGCTGCGTCAACGCCTGATAGGGTCTGCCCGCGGTGAGTCGCTTCTCGACCAGCCTGAAAGTGGGTGCGCTCACCGTCGTTACGGTCCTGATCGGACTGCTGGTGCTGCGCTTCGTCGATCGCGGCCGCTCGAGCACGGACGGCTATCTCGTGTTCGTGCGCATGGAAGACGTGAGCGGGATCGTGAAGCGCTCGCTGGTACGCGTGGCGGGCATTCCGGTGGGCACGGTGGAGGACATCCGCCTCGAAGGCAGCCAAGCGCGCATCGATATTCGCATGCATCCCGACGTGCCGCTGTATGAGGATGCTCAGGCCAGCAAGAACTCGCGCAACCTGCTGGGCGAGTCCTACATCGGGATCGCACCGGGTACGCCGGGGCGGCGCGAGCTGAAAGATGGCGACGAGATCCGCACCGTCGCTCGCAGCGCGACGCCGGACGAGTTGCTGCAGAACATGTCGCGCATCGCCCAGACCGTGGAGCGCATCACCTCCGCCCTGGAGAAGTCGGTCGGCTCGGAAGAGGCGCAGCAAAACATGCGCGACACGTTGCAGAACCTGGCCGACGTGACCGATGCGCTGAACCAGACCGTGGCCGAGAACCGCGAGAGCATCCGCAACATCCTGAGCGGCGTCGAAGCGGTCACGACCCGCGGCCAGGAAGACGCGATCGAGATCCTGGCCAATCTGCGCGTGGTGAGCGCGGAGTTCCGGCGCTTGATGGCGGGCAAGGAAGAGGGCGGCCAAGGCACGTCCGATCAGGTGAAGGGCCTCGTCGATCGCCTGGACCGCACCTCCGAGAACCTGGAAAAGACCATGGCCAACCTGGCCTCGACGACCGGGCGCCTGGAGCGCGGCGAAGGCACGCTGGGGCGACTGACCAAGGACGAGAAGCTGATCAACGACGTCCAGGACGCCGCGCACGCGGTCAACAATTACGTGCAGGGCCTGAACCAGATGCGCACCATCTTGTCGCTGCGCAGCGATTACCAGTTTCGAGTCCAGACCGTGAAGAGCTTCGTCGAGCTGCGGTTGCAGCCGCGCGAGGACAAGTTCTACTCGATCGAGATCGTGAACGATCCGCGCGGCTTGACCAAGATCCAGCAGGTCAACGTCAACACCACCAACCCCAATGAGCCCAATCAGTATCAAGAGATCCGCAGCACCACGAGCAACGCCCTGCGCTTCTCGCTGCAGTTCGCGCAGCGCTTCGGCCCGTTCATCGGGCGATTTGGTCTGAAGGAGTCGACGGGCGGCGTGGGTCTGGATGTGCTGTTGCTGGACGACGCCTTCGAGGTGCGTCAGGATCTGTTCGGGTTCGGTGAAGTGGTACGGCCACGCTGGCGGCTCTCGCTGGGCTACGCATTCCTGAGTCGCCTGTGGTTGATGGGCGGCGTGGACGACATCATGAGCGTCGACCGCCGCGAGTACTTTCTCGGCATGCAGCTCCGGTTCGACGACGAAGACTTGAAGACGGTATTGCCGTTCGCGCCCAAGGCTCCGTGATGGGTGACGCTACGCTCTCAGCTCCCGTCCGCCAGCATGGGGCCGCGCTGCTGCTGCTCGGGCTCGCCGCGCTGGGCTGTCGCAAGGCCGAGGCACCCCCGCAGCCGCCGGCCGTGCCGAGCGTGCGGCTGTATCTGCTGTCCAACCTGGCTGGCGCGCTGGAACCCTGCGGCTGCCGCAAGGACATGCTCGGAGGCATCGATCACGCGGCTGCGTTGATCGCGGCGAGCAGAGCAGAGGCACCTCAGCGGCTGCTGCTCGCGGCCGGCCCCACCTTGTTTCAGGACCCGCAGCTCGACCCGGCGCGGGGGGATCAAGATCGCTGGAAGGCGGCTGCGATCGCCGACTCGCTCGCCGATCTACAGCTCGGCGCCTGGGCGCCGGGCGTGAATGATTTCGCCGCCGGCGCGAGCACCGCCAGCGAGCTGGCCGCGCGCAGCCGCGCCAAGCTCCTGGCGGCCAACCTGCACACGCCGGGCGTGCCGTTCGCGAGCACGGCGTCGTTCGAGGTCGGTGGGTATCGCGTGGGCGTCGCCGGCATCGGCGCCAGCACCGACGTGAACGCAGCCGCCACGGACCCGAGCGCGGCGCTCGCAGAGGCAGCTCGCTCGCTGCAAGCGGCCGGTGCACAGATCCGGGTGGCGCTGGTCGCCGCAGCGCGCGGCGATGGTCTGCGCCTCGCGGAGAAGGTGCCCGGGTTCAGCGTGTTGCTGCTCGGCAAGTCGCAGGAAGCGGGCGACGCCAACGATGCGCCGGCTCCGCCCGAGCTGGTGGGGGATACGCTCGTGGTCCAAACGTCAAACCACCTGCAGACCCTGGCCTACGTCGACTTCTTCGTGAAGGGCGACGACTTCAGCTTTCAGGATGCCATGGGCATCCAAAACGAAGAGCGGCGCGAGAGCCTCGAACGCCGCATCACCGACCTCGAGCGCCGCATCGCTGCCTGGCGCGCGGAGCAGCCGCCGCCAGCAGAGCGCATCTCGAGCGCCGAGCGCGATCGACAACAGCTCGCCCAGCAGCTGCGCGCCCTGTCTGTGCCGGTTGCCACCAGTGGCAGCGTGTTCCGCTACCATCTGGTCGAGGTGCGCGAAGGCGCCGGTACCCAGGCGGCGGTCGCCGGACGCATGCAGGACTACTACAAGCGTGTGAACACGCACAATCGCGAGGCCTTCCAGGACCGCACGCCGGCGCCTGCGCCCGCGGGCAGCGCCCACTACGTGGGCTCGGAGACGTGCTCTCAGTGCCACAACGAGGCCGATACGTTCTGGCACAAGACTCAGCACGCGAGCGCCTACCAGACGCTGGCGACGCAGTTCAAAGAGTTCAACCTGGACTGCGTGGGTTGCCACGTCACGGGCTACAATCGCCCCGGGGGCTCCACGGTCACGCACGTCGAGAAGCTGAAGGACGTGCAGTGCGAAGCTTGCCACGGCCCCGGTTCGCGCCACGCCGAGAGCGCGGGCTCGACCGAGCTGATCCAGCGGCGCCCCGAGGCCAGCGTGTGCCGCGGCTGCCACCACACACCGCACGTGGCCGACGACTGGAGCATCGAGCAAGCCTGGCCGCACATCGTCGGCCCCGGTCACGGCCAGGGCTCGAAGGCGCCCTCCGGCAAGTGAACCCGCGCCCGCAACGGCGCGCCTGAAATATTTCCCTGCCCCAAATGCAGCGCGGGGGAGCGGCAGAGCCACTCCCCCGACGGAGCTACCTCGGTGAGGTCTTCATTCCTTCGCGGCGACCACGGTGGTCGCGACCAGGGGCTGTTGCGAGTAGATGAACTCAGCCAGGCGCTGGACCTCATCCGCGCTCAGCTTGGAGCCCATCTTCGGCATCTTCCCGTTCTCGCCGAACAGGTGCTCCTGGCTGGAGTCGCGGATCACGCTGGCGATCCATTCCGTGCCGCCGCGCTTGGAGAAGTTCGGACCGCTGCCGTGCTTGCCCGGTTCGTACTCGTGGCAGTCGCCGCAGTTGAGCGGGTCGGAGAACATGGCCTTGCCCTTCTCTGCCAGCGCCGCGTCCAGATCCTTGGGCGGCGATGCCGACACGCTCAGGATGAACTCCACCACGGCGGCCAGCTGCTCGTCGCTCAGCTTGTCCTTCGGGTAAGGATCCATCTCGGACTCGTGCTTGGTGCCACCGAAGAAGCGCTTGTCCTGCGGGTTGCGGATCAGCGCGCTCAGCCACTGGCGGCTGTTGTAATCGGTGAAGTCCGGCGCCTCGGAGCCGCCAGCGGACTCGACCGAGTGGCAGTTGGAGCAGTTCTCCTTGAACAGACGCTTCACGCCCACCTGAGGGTCGTTCTCGAAGACGGCGTCACCACCCTGCGGAAGCACGCCCTTCTTGGCGAGCGTGCGCGAGTAGTGAGCTTCCTTCTCCGCCACCACCAGGCCTGACTGGTACTTCTCGTTGTGCTTGTCCTCGTTCAGCGCGAGGCTGGTGAGCACGACCACACCGGCCATCAGCAAGCCGACAGCGCCCAGGACCGGCAGGCGGTCCTTCCAGGCACGGCTTTCCGCCTTGTCGACCCAGGGCAAGAGCACCAGGAAGATGGCCACGCAGCCAGGGATGATCGCCGTGGCAATGATCTGCAGCGACCCGTGGAAGTACTTGAGCAGCTGGAACAGGAACAGGAAGTACCACTCGGGGCGCGCCACGAAGTTGCTGGCGGGCTGCGCGGGAGCGAAGAGCTCCGCACCGTGGGTGTTGAAGTTGACGATCACCAGCACGGCCGCGGTCGCCGCCATGGCCACCAGGTCGATGAACAGCTGCTTGGGGAAGAACAGGTCCTCCTTGCGGTCCAGCTCCGCCTTCGGCAGCACCGGCGGGGTGACGCCATGCTTGCGGAACAGCGCGAGGTGCGCGCCCAGCAGCGCGGCCAACCCGATCGGCAACACGAACACGTGCAGGGTGAAGAAGCGGGTGATGGTCAGGTTGCCGTACTGGCTGCCACCCTGCAGCAGGCGCTGCTGGACGTCGCCGGCGGGCATGCTGCCCATGATGCTGGTGGCTACCTGGGTCGCCCAGTAGCCTTTCTGGTCCCAGGGGAGCAGATAGCCGGTGAGCGCGAAGCCGAGGACCAGCGCCGCCATCACCAGACCAGTGATCCAGTTCAGCTCGCGCGGGGCGCGATAGGCGCCGGCCAGCGTCACCTGCAGGAAGTGCAGCACGGTGACGATCACCATCGCGGACGAGCCGTGATGATGCAGCCCGCGCAGGAACCAGCCCGCCGTCACCTGATCGGTGATGTAGGCGGTGCTCGCCCAGGCATCGGTGGCGGAGGGGCTGTAATAGAGTGCGAGTAGGATGCCCAGCACCACCTGCTGAATGAACAAATACATGAGCACGCTACCGAACACGTAGCGTGGCCGTGCCCCACCGGGGATTTTCTCGTTGGCAGCTTCGTGCCAGAGATGCTTGATGCTCGCGCGCTGGTCGAGCCAGTCGATAACCTTAGCCAGCATTGTGCTGCTCCCGGACTGCTACGACGCCGCTTCCAGGCGGCGCCCATAGAGACAAACCAAACTCAAAACCTTGCTCACTCGAAACCGCGACGGCCGTCACCGACAGGGCTGCTGTTGAAAGAGCTGCCATTGACAGGGCTGAGCTACCACTCGCGGGCCGCCGCAGAACCACGATGCGTGGACGGATCAAACAATGTGCTTCTCGGGCACGCCTTGCTTGAAGCGTAGGTAGCGGATCGCCAGCACGCCACCTTCCTCTTTTACCTCCAGCTCATCCATGGGGCGCGGAGCCGGGCCGTCTTCAATTTTCCCGTCCAGACCAAACGCGGAGCGATGGCACGGGCACTTGAACTTGTGCTCGGCAGACTCGTAGTCCACCGCGCACCCGAGGTGCGGGCAGACCGAGCTGAACGCCACCAGCTTGCCATTCGTCCGGAGCACCCAGGCCGAGCCGACCTTGACTTGCTCGACGCGGTTCCAGGCGTCGATCTTGTCAGCGAGCAAGGTCACCTTCACCGGCTCCCCTTCCTTGAATTGGTCGGCGTGCCCCGCGGGGATGAACCCCGAGCTGCCCGTCGTGGTGTCATGGCTCAGCGGGTACGCGAGGTACGCGATGGCAGGGCCCGCAGTGACTGCAGCGACGCCTGCGCCAAGACCGTGAACCCCCAACTTCAGAAACAGGCGACGCCCTTCGTCGTCGACCGGTTGGCCCTTGTCATTCGGCATGGCGCGGGAGTCTAGGCGGGCGTATCTGAGACGTGCAAGGACTTTCTCTTCCGCTTCGCGTGCACTCGAGCTGCGCGTGCGTGAACGCGTCGCAGCGCTATCCAGGCGGCTTGCGCAGCATTCTCAGTGCTGTCGCGCACTGCCTTCGTGCTGCCCCTGCGCAGCGTCAGCGACGCCTTCGAAACGACGCGGTGCAACGCGACGTTGCACTCCTGTCATGCGAGCGGGCGCCCACCGGTTCGGGTCAAACCAGCAGTGGCGCGAAACACGCCGCCGCAGCGCTGCCTGAGTGCATTCTCTTCAACGAGCGAGCGTTCGACGCGCGCGCTCACCCGTGAGCGGGACGCGGCATCGGGCTCGCGCTGGTTGTCGCGAGCGGCTTCGCGCCAGCCCTCGTGTTGCATCCACTGTTGCATCCCGCGTCCTCGCGGTCGCGCTGCGGCGGCCGCCCGCGCGGCGCGAGCCGCAGCGGGCGACGCCTCGTAGCACACCGAACTCCTACATCGACATACCAAAAAGCACATCGAGCGCCGCGCAGCCCCCGCTGGCTCGCGTTCGCTTTGCTCCGCGCGCCCTGCAGCAAAATCGCTGCAAAAAGCCGCTGTCTGCGGTGAGACCTCGTCTGCGACGAAAGTTACAGCCGTGCTCGCGAGCGAGTCGCTGGCAACGTTCCCACATCGCGTGTTCGTAAAAATCTCTGATCGGAGTGCGTTTGATAAACCACATGCAACGACGACGCGGCGCACGTCGACACATCGAAGCTCAACAGGAATCAAATCTCGAGCGCACGGATTCACGCTTCGAGCTGCACTCTCCATCATGGATCTGCTCGCATGCTGTACAGCTCGAGCATTTCTTCGGATGTGATGACCCGATCTTCAGGCACGAGCAGGAACAGATCAGCACGCGTTGACGCGAGTTTTTTCGGCAATCTTTCGGCAACCAAAGCGAGCATTGAGCTCACGCGCGCTCTCGAGGTCTGCTATCTTGAACATCCCTTAGCGAGCTTCTCGACGAGCTTCACTGTCCGTCTTCTCTCCACGGGTCCCGCGGAATGCCCCGCACCCGAGGCCTCGAGCCGAGTCGTTCTTCCACGAAGGCAAACGCCCTCGTGGAGGTCACAGCTCCCCGAGGCAACACCTCCGAGATCCTGATCTCAATCACTGATCTCAGGCGGTCGAATTTCCCGAGATCGAGCCAGTACCCGAGCCGAAGGAGCCCCGATGTCGTCCTCCCAGTCTTTCGTCAATACCACTCAGAGTCCTCAGGGAGCGAGCCGCGCTGGAGGATTGAACCAGAGCTGGGCGCAGCGTTTACCTGTCGTGCTGCGACCTGGGCCCGCGCTCGGCTATGATCTGATGCGCGCGTATCTCGGCATCGGCCTGTTCGTGCGAGGTGTACTGTTCGTCTCGGAGCCGGAGCTGCTGCTCGGCTACATGCAGGACGTGCACACCTGGATCCTGCCCTACGCGCTCGTGCACTTCGTGGCGGTCGCCCACCTGTGCGGCGGGTTGATGCTGGCGGCGGGCCTGCTCACACGGCTCGCAGCGGCGACGCAGGTGCCGATCCTGTTCGGTGCCGTGTTCCTGGTGCACTCCAGCGGCGGCTTGTTGAACCCCGGGCAGTCGCTCGAGTTCTCCGCGCTCGTGCTGGCCCTGCTGATCGTCTACTTCATCTTCGGCTCCGGCGAGCTCTCGATCGATCGCCTGCTGCGCGAGGCGGAGACCCGCATCGCACGCGAAGTTCCGACGCCCAGTCTGCTTCCGGAAATGCCGCTGCGCAGCCATCAGACCGTCCTGGCGCGCGCTGCCTCTACGCCCAAGAGCTGATCGACGCCCCCCACGGAGCCGTTTCCCCAAGGCTCCCGTCAGCTCTGCCGCAAGGGCCGCTCACAGCGCGCGCACCGGGCCCGTCCTCGAAAGAGGTCGGGCCCGTCGCTTTTTGTGCGCCCCCAGCTTCCCCACTGCTGGTCGCTCACGCTCACGGGGAGTTGGGCGCCCAGCGCCCCGAGGCTTCGGACGCTGCCGTGTGGCGGAGGCCCGGCCACCCAAGAACGCTCCTCACTCCAGGCCATGCCGCAGGAACGTGCCCTGCCGATAGCTGGCAATGTGGATCAACGCAAAGGCGATGTAGGTCGCGAACACCGCCGCCCACAGCGAGGGTGCGTCCCAGCGCAGCACGAAGGCCGCCGCGCAGAGCGGCACCTGCACGAAGGCGATCACGAGCGCGTCCAGGCGCAGGCTCTGGCGCGTGGCACCTGCCCCCTGGATCGCCGAGCCCAGCACGATGCCGATGCCGAGCCCCACGTAGCCGGGCGCCACGATGCCCAGGTATTGCATCGAGTCCTCGACGACGCTCGGCGTCGCGTCGAAGAGCATGACGAACTGCCGACCCCAGATCCAGCAGGCCAGGGCGAAGACCGCCATCATGATGGCGTTGTAGAGCGTCGCGTACCAGCCGCTCTGCTTGGCGCGCAGGCTCTGCACCGCTCCCAGATTCTGCCCCATGAAGGTCTGCGCCGCGCTGCCCCAGCCGAGGCCCACGTAGAGCGCCATCGTCTCCAGCCTCAACACGAGCCCCAGCGCCGTGGACATCGATTGATCGTCCGCCGTCGTGTAGAGCCGTTGGGCCACTGCCACGACCAGAAAGATGGCGAACACGCGCACGACGAGCTGGGAGCTCGTGGGCCAGCCGATGTCCCAGATCCGGCGCATCTGGGCCCAGTTGGGTGGCAAGCGATCTTCCGGTCCGAACAAGCCGAAGCGACGGAAGGAGATGTAGAAGATCGGGATCAGGCCGAAGCAGCGCGCGAGCACCGTGGCCCAGGCGGCGCCCACGAGCTCCATGCGCGGGATGCCGAGCTTCTCGGCCAACCCCGGACCCCAGGCGAAGATCGCCGGCGCGGGGCCCGGACCATAGACAAATAGCACCGCCAGCCCGAGGTTCGCGAGGTTGGCGATCACGAGCAGCACGATCGGCGTCTTGCTGCTGCCGAGCGCGCGCTGGATCGTGATCAGGTGCAGCAACAGAAAGATCGTGAAGCTGCCGCCCATCATCACGCGCAGAAACTGGGTGCCGACGCGCGCCACCTCGCCCTTGGCCCCGGCCAGACCGACCATCAGCGCCTCGGCGCCGAAGATGCCAATGCTGGAGACGATGGCGCTGACCGCGATCAAGAGCAGCACGGATTGCCAGGCCACGCGCCGGACGCCGTCCATGTCACCCTCGCCCTGCTTGCGGCTGATGATGGCGCTGCTGGCGATCGACAGCCCGTAGCTGAGGATGGTGCCGACGGCCCCGATCAGGTCCGCCACGCCGATCGCGCCAAGCGCTGCGCTGGCCTTGCTGCCGCCCAGTCCGGAAATAATGTACGCGTCGACCAGGTTGAAGCTGGTCTGGAGCCCCATGCCCACCGCCAGCGGAACACCGAAGCGAGCGATCTCCAGCGCCAGCGGCCCGGACAGGATGCGCTGGCTCGCCGGGCTCATGCGCGCGGCGACCACGGACGAAGCCGGGGCACGCCCCGGCGGCTCGGAGTCGAGCGGCGGCCTCATGAAGCCTGGAGCCCCGGGTCGCAGGCCCTTGCCGCCGTGTCCTTCATCGATGGCCCTCATGCGACACCGCCCTCATGCAACAACGTCTCGAGCGCGCTCGAAGCAATCGTCGACGATGCGCAGCATGCGCCGGCGCGGCGCGGTGGCCGCGACCCAGGCGTCCGTCCGCTCATCGTGATAACCGCTGACGCCTGGCGCCGTGCCCTCGGCAGCCGTCTCGTCAGCGCCGCCGTAAAAGCGCGAGATGCGCGCCATCAACAGCTCGCGCACGTACTTGCCCACCAGCGACGCCAGCATCACGAGCACGTCGCGCGCGTCAGCGTCTTGCACGAAGTGCAGCTCGCCGAGACCGGGGAAATAGTACGCGCTGCGCTGGCGGCTCACCTGCAGCGAAGTATGCAGGCGGCCCGCGAGAGGACCGAAGAAACGGTCGTATTCGGTCATCCCGCCCACCTTGCCACAAGTTGCCAGCAGGTCGCCCGCGCTTTGCTCGCGCAGGGCCAGGAGCAGGCCTTCCATCGCGTGTAGGTCGCTGACAAAGCGATTCTTGCCTTGCAGGCGCCCTTGATTCAGGCGGCGCGTACACACGATCGCCACCAGCACGCGCCGGACGTCGATTCCGCGCTGCCTCAGCTTCTCCAGGTGCCCGGAGACCCGCCCCAGCAGGGGCCCGCCGGCACCGAAGCTCTCTCCTCCGAGTCCCCAGCACTGGCTCTCGATGTGCCCGGGACAATCACGGCGCAGGCTGTCTCCGCCCTCGAGCGAGAGATGCTCGAACAGCGCCTGCGGACTCGCCCAGCGGTCGCCGGTCAGCACGCGCGCCCAGGCCTCTCCCAGCGCGAAATTGCTGTGGCTGACCAAGCGCTTGGAGTCGTCCAGGTCCTTGGCCAGCTTGCCCCGGGGGCGCCTCTCTACCCAGCGCCGGCCTTCGTCGCTGACGTGGGCGAGCACCGCCGTTACGACCAGTGGCCCGATGCGCGCGCCCAGGCCGTTCTCGTCGACCCCGACCCGGACCGACCTGAAGGTGCGGGGCGTCCCCGAGCAGGGGTCACCACTTGGCATTCCGGGCCATCTCGAGCGCGCGCGCTTCGAACCACTGCCCTGCCGCAGGACCGCCCTTGCACTCGCCGTCGGACTCACCTGGCCGCTTCAGCCAGAGGAACGCGTCCTGTGCGGGATTGCCGGTGTCACTGGTGGGAGCGCGACCGAGCGCCCTGCCCTCCGGATTGCACCATTCCTGCGGATCGCCCGCCGGAGCCGGCCCGTTGCCATTGCGACTGGAGTCGATGACAAAGTGCGTCTCGATCCCCAGCGCAGCGATCAAATCTCTGGCAAACGGCAGCAGCTCGTCGTCCGCGCGAAAGTTCGAGGTGTTGAGCGCAAAGCCGCGCGCGTCGGCGATGCCGGCCTTCTTCAGGCGCTCCGCCATCTCGGGCGCGGGGCCCCAGTGCGAGTGCCCTGCGTCGATGTACACGGACGTGCCGGGCAGGGCTTTCAGCGTCAAGACCGCCTGATGAATCATGTCCAGGCGCTTGGCCTGGTCCTCGGGGGAGAGGCATTGCGTGAGCAATCCGAGCGCATCGGGCTCGAGCACCACCACCGCGCGGCGCGAACCGATGCCCGCGGCGAAGCCTTTGATCCACGCGAGGTAAGCCTCCGGGTCGCTGGCGCCACCCGCGGAGTACTGGCCGCAGTCCCGATTCGGTACGTTGTACGCCACCAGCAAGGCCAGCTGACCCGCTCGATCCGCGGCGTTCACGTAGTTCCTGACGGAGGTCTCGATATCGCCGCTCCAGCTGCCGAACCAGCTGGCCTGCGGCTGTGCAGCGATCTTGGCCACCAGCGCTGCGTCGGCGGGGGAAGACTTCTCGAGGCGATGCTGGGCGTTCTCGGCGTTGGAGTACGGGGCCCGATAGATCTCGATGCCCGCGAACGGATTGCTACCGGCGGCAAGCTCCGGCGCCCCCGCTGTCGTGGCTGCACGGGCGGGCGCTGCGCCTCGATGTGCACAGCCTGCAAACAGCGCCACGGAAAACAGGGCCGCAGAGAACACAGCCCCAGAGAACATGGCTGCAGAAGACACGGCTGCCGAAACGGGACGTCGGAGACGCCGGATGCGCATGGCGCTCTCAGATAGCCTAGCCGTCCCGGACTTGTAAAGCTTTGCGCCGGACCCCTCACGGTTCAGATCCGAGCGCAGATCCTGCGGCCGCGCAGGTTTTCTCAGCGACGCCGAGACAACGCACCCAGGCGACGGCTTCATGGATTCGACGCGCGGCAGGTCGCTCGTCAGCTCGAGCGGTGACGGATGGGGCAGGACTGGACGCCCACATCGACCGGGAATGAAGTGGCGTGAAGGGCGGCTGCGCCCTGCGGCGCGCGCGGGCCGCGCATTTCGGCGAGGAAGTCGAGGAAATTTCCACCGGTCAAATGGCCTGACAGCTGCGGCTGGCGCTGCGAGAGCTCCGCGATTGCCCTGGTGCCGCCGACATGCCGTAGAGTACCCGCTTGCAAATGACCGGCATTGCAGAAGAGCAGCGCGAACTTCCCTCCCCCCGGCGCGCTGCTTCGCGCGCCGGAGCACCCGATCTCGACGCCGTCGCAGCCCTGGAACGCGAGCTGCGCGCGCGCCGCAAGGGGCGCTACGGCAAATGGGCGGTCGGCGTCGCCCTGGCGCTGGCGATCTCGGGAGCTGCCTATGCCCGGAGGGGTGAACGGCCCGCGGACGCGGCTCCGCGCTTCGTGACGCAGGCCATCGAACAGCGCGACATCTCCGAGAGCGTCGAGTCGAGCGGCAAGCTGCGCCCGCTCACCGAGGTCAAGGTCGGCACGCAGGTCTCGGGCCGCGTGGTGAAGGTGTACGTGGACTTCAATCGCCGGGTGAAGAAGGGGGACCTGCTGGCGGAGATCGACCCGAGCTTGTTCGGCGCGCAGGTGAGCCAGGTGAGCGGGCAGTTTCGCGCGGCCCAGGCGCAGCTGGAGCGAGCGCGGGCGGCCGAGGCCTCGGCGCGCTTGAACCTGGAGCGCACCGAGGGCCTGCGCAAGGAGTCGATCGCGTCGCAAGCGGAGCTGGATGAAATGCGCAACGCCATGCGCATCGCGTCCGCCGAAGTGCTGGCGCAAACCGCGCAGGTCGACGGCCTGGCGGCGCAGCTCCAGAGCGCCAACACGACCCTGGCCTATACCAAGATCTACTCCCCGATCGACGGCATCGTGATCGATCGCTCGGTCGACCCGGGGCAGACCGTCGCCTCGAGCTTCTCGGCGCCGGTGTTGTTCGTGATCGCCCAGGATCTCTCCGCGATGCAGGTGCTGGCGGACATCGACGAGGCCGACGTGGGCAAGCTGCGCGAAGGCATGGCCGCGCAGATCCGCGTGGATGCCTTCCCCGAGCGGACCTTCGCCGGCACGGTGACCCAGATCCGCTACAGCCCGACCGAGGTGCTGGGCGTGGTGACGTACGCCGCCGTGATCGACGTGCGCAATGACGAGCTGGCGCTGCGCCCGGGCATGACGGCGACCGTGACGGTCACGGCCGAATCGGTCCAGGGGGTGAAAGCCGTCCGGAACTCCGCGCTGCGTTTCAAGCCGAAGGCGCCCGAAGCCCTGGGCGGCGTGCCCGAGCCCGCGCCGGGGCAGCGCCGCGTGTTCGTGCTCGACGAGAGCGCGCCGCTCGCCGACGGCAAGCCCGCTGAACCAAAGCTCGCGCCGCGCGTGGTCCGCGTCGGCATCAGCGACGGCGTGTGGACCGAGCTGCGCGATGACGCGCTGGCGCTCGGCACGCGCGTGGTCACCGAAGAGCGCAGCTCTCCGGAGAGCGAGCGCCGCAAGTTCCTCGGTATCTTCTGATGGCGCGTGCGTCTTCGGCGCAGCCGACGTCCGGCGGCACACCCCGCGCTCCCAGGGCGCTGCGGCTGCTGGGCAACGGCGAGGCGGGCCAGAGCAGCTCACCACCGCTGATCGAGCTCTCGGGCGTGTGCAAGAACTACACGACCGGTCCGGAGGTGGTGCGCGCCTTGATCGACGTCGACCTGCGCATCGGCGTGGGCGAGTTCGTGGCGGTGATCGGCGCCAGCGGCTCGGGCAAGAGCACACTGATGAATATCCTCGGCTGCCTGGATCGGCCCAGCTCCGGCGAGTACCTGCTGGGCGGTATCAGCGTCGGGTCGCGCTCGATCGACGAGCGAGCTTTGGTGCGCAACCGGATGCTCGGCTTCATCTTCCAGGGCTTCAACCTGCTGCCGCGGACCACGGCGCTGGAGAACGTGGAGCTGCCGCTGGTCTATCGCGGCCTGTCACGCAAGCAGCGCCGGCGCATGGCGCTGGAGGCGCTGGGCCAGGTCGGCCTGCTCGGCCGCGCCTTGCACCGCCCCAATGAGCTCTCGGGCGGACAGCAGCAGCGCGTGGCGATCGCGCGCGCCCTGGTCACGCGCCCGCCGCTGCTGCTCGCGGACGAGCCCACCGGCAACCTCGACAGCAAGACCACCGGCGAGGTGATGGATCTGCTGGAGCGGCTGGTGGAGGAGGAGCGCATCACGCTGGTCCTGGTCACCCACGAGGATGAGATCGCGGAGCGGGCGCAGCGCGTGCTCACCGTACGCGATGGCCGCATCGAACGAGACGTCCAGAATCGCGCGCCGCCGCCCGCGCCGCGCCCGGCAGAGAGCTTGGAGAGCGGGCGGTGAGCGCGTTCGGGGAGTCGCTCTGGCTGGCCTTGCGCTCGGTGTTGCGCTCCGGGCTGCGCTCGACGCTGACCGTGCTGGGCATCTTGATCGGCATCGCCGCGGTGGTCACCGTGGTGGCGCTCGGCGAATCCGCGCGCGAACAGGTGACGGCCCAGATCCAGAGCCTCGGCTCGAACCTGATCTACGTCTTCAACGGCGAGGGTGAAGGTCAGTCGCGCCGCGGCGAACGCGCAGGCCACCGGCTGACGGTGCAAGACGCGGAGGCGATCCGGCGCGAGGTGCCCGGGCTCAGGGGCATCACGGTCTATTCCAGCACCACGACCCAGGTGGTGAGCGACTTCGAAACGGCCAGCGTCGACGTGGTCGGCGCCGACCAGGACTACGCGACGGTGCGCGGCTACGCGATCGAGTCGGGGCGCGACCTGAGCCGCAGCGAGGTGGAGGCCAAGGCCAAGGTGTGCCTGATCGGAGCCAGCGCCGCGGAGAAGCTGTTCGGCAAGAACGATCCCGTGGGCTACTCCGTGCGCATCGGCCGCCATCGCTTCGAGATCATCGGGCTCCTATCGCGCAAAGGGCAGTCGCCCTTCGGCAGCGATCAGGACAATCGCCTGGTCATGCCCATCGGCGGCTGGCACGCGCGCGTGCTGCCGGGCCACGAGCGCAGGGTCGACATCATCATCGCCTCCGCGCCGGACTCGGCGAGCGTGGCCGGGCTGCGCGATCAGATGGATCAGGTCATGCTGGAGCAGCACCGCATCGGCTCGACGGGCAAGCGGGATTTCCGCTTGCTGACGCAGGACTCGTTTCGCAAGAGCGAGGAGGAGATCTATCAGGTGCTATCGCTGGTGCTGATCAGCGTGGCGGCGATCTCGCTGTTCGTGGGCGGCGTGGGCGTGATGAACATCATGCTCGTCAATGTCACCGAGCGCCGGCGCGAGATCGGTACGCGGCTCGCGGTCGGCGCCCGCCAGCAGGACATCCGCTGGCAGTTCCTGGCGGAGGCCATCACCCTCACCTGCCTCGGCGGAGTCGCCGGCCTCGGGCTGGCCATCGGCGGCCTGCGGCTGCTGGAACGGCAGCTCGGCTGGACGCTCTCCTTGCCGCTGACGGCGGTGGCCGCTGCGCTGGGCACCAGCGTCGCCCTGGGCATCGCGTTCGGCTTCTGGCCCGCGCAACGCGCGGCTCGACTCGATCCGATCGAAGCCCTGCGCTACGAATAGCCCACCGCCACGCATGCTGCGTTATCTGCTCACCCCGCTCTCGCTCGCCTTCAGCGCGCTGCTGCAGTGGCCGCTGCGCGCCGCGCTGACGGCGTTCGGCATCCTGGTGGGAGTCGCCGCGGTGGTCACGGTGGTGGCGCTCGGCGAAGGCACTCAGATCGCGGTCCAGAGGAAGCTGGCCAGCATGGGCCAGAACACGCTCAACATCTCGCCGGAGCAGCCGCAGACGACCGGCGCCCAGCAACAGCAATGGGAGCCGCGCCTGAGCGAGGCGGACGGGCTGGCGATCGCGCGCGATGCGCCGAGCGTGCGGGCGGTCGCGCCGATCCTCACCTCGCGCGCCGACGTGGCGTTCGGCGGCTACGGCGTCGGCACAGAGGTGATCGGCACCAACCAGAAGTTCCTGGAGCTGCGCGCCTGGCCGCTGGCGAGCGGCGAGGTCTGGTCGGAGCAAGCAGAGAAGACCGCGAGCCGCGTCTGCCTGCTCGGCAAGAAAGTGGTCACGGATCTGTTCGGCGACATCGACCCGGTCGGGCGCGTGCTGCGCATCGGGCGCCACCCGTTCCAGGTCCTGGGCGTGCTGGCGGAGAAGGGTCAGGGGGCGTTCGGCCAGGAGCAGGATGACGTGATCCTGGTGCCGATCGCCACCAAGCGGGCCAAGCTGCAGCCCACGCGGCACGGCCGCGTGCAGCAGCTGGTGATCGGCGCAACCAGCGACACCACGCTGGCCTCTGCCCAGAAAGAGGCCGCGGCGATCCTGCGGGAGCGCCACGGCCTGTGGGAGGGCGCCAGCGATGATTTCCGGATCCGCGGCCAGGACGCATTCCGGGAGACGCAGGACCGCGTGGTGCAGATCCTGCGCTTGCTGCTGACCTCGGTGGCCGCGATCAGCTTGCTCGTGGGCGGCATCGGGATCATGAACATCATGCTGGTCTCCGTCACCGAGCGTACGCGCGACATCGGCATCCGCATGGCCATCGGGGCTTCGCGCTGGGACATCCTGGTGCAGTTCTTGACGGAGTCCGTGCTGCTGTCCGCGATCGGCGGAGCGCTCGGCGCCGCCCTCTCGGTCGCGGCGGTCCTGGGCCTGGCCCGCGCGCTGTCGCTGCCCATGCAGCCCTCGCTGGCCGCGCTGTGTCTGGCGCTGGGCGTGAGCAGCGCCATCGGAGTGTTGTTCGGGCTCGTGCCGTCCTGGCGCGCGGCCTCGCTCGACCCGGTGCAGGCACTGGGGCGCGAGTAGTGGAGGCGCTGAGTGGAGACTTGTTCGAGGGGGCGCGCGCGCGCGAACCCAGCCCGAGCGCGCCGGTGCACTTCGCCGAGGTGGCATTGTTCATGCCGCTCGGGCGCTCGTATTCGTTCTCGATCCCGGAGGCGCTGGCCGCCGGCGCCGTCACCGGCGCGCGCGTGGTGTGCGGCTTGCGGGGGCGGCGCATCCTGGGTGTCGTGCTGGACGTCAAGCACGGCGACCCCGGCGTGGATCCACGAAAGCTCAAGCCGATCCTGGCCGTGGTCGATGCCGAGCCCGTGGTCCCGTCCGAGCTGCTGGGCTTTCTGTGCGAGCTCAGCAACTACTACCTGGCGCCGATCGGTGAGGTGCTGCGGCTGGCCGTGCCGGCAGTGGAGCGCACCCGAGCGCGCGCGCTGCAGCAAGATGGGCTCGCTCCGGAGCGGCGGCTAGCAGCGGTCGGCCGCGCTCTCGCGCACGTGACGCCGCTGATGCCCGAGCCCGGCGCGCGGGAGGCCCTGGAGGCAAAGCTGAAAGGCCAGGCCCAGGAGGTCTGGCAGTACCTGCTCGAGCAGGGGAGCGCGCGCTTGCCGGAGCTGCTGGAGCGCTGGGGCAACGCGCGCGCCGCCGTGAAGAAGCTGGAGGGCCTGGGTCTGGTGCAGACCGAGCAGCGCTCCGAGATCGATGGCGAGTTCTTCTCGGGCCCGATCGCCCGGGACGTGCCGCCGGAGCTGAATCCGGCGCAAGGCGCAGCCGTGCGCGCCATCGAGCAGCAGCTCGAGTCAGGAGCAAACCACGCCTTCCTGCTGCACGGGGTCACAGCCTCCGGCAAGACCGAGGTCTATCTGCGTGCCGTGCAAGCGGCGCTCGACCGCGGCGGCAGCGCGCTGATCCTGGTGCCCGAGATCGCGCTCACACCACAGCTGGTCGGGCGCTTCCGCGCACGCCTGGGTGACACCATCGCCGTGCTGCACAGCGGGCTTTCGCCGCGCCAGCGGCACTCGATGTGGACCTTGCTCTACAACGGCGAGCGGCGCGTGGCCGTCGGCGCGCGATCAGCGCTGTTCGCCCCGCTGCGCGACCTGCGCCTGATCTGCGTCGACGAGGAGCAGGATACTTCGTTCAAACAGGAAGAGGGCGTGCGCTACAACGCGCGCGACATGGCGCTGCTGCGGGCGCAGCGCGCCGGAGCGGTGTGCGTGCTCGGCTCCGCGACGCCTTCCGTGAAGAGTTTCCACGGCGTGAGCACGCACAAGTTGACCCGACTGGTGCTGCCCGAGCGAGCGCATCGCGCCGCCGTGCTGCCCGAGACCGAGATCGTCGATCTGCGCCGCATCGGCCCCGGCCGCCCCGGTGAGAAGCTGCTGAGTTTGCCCCTGTGCCGGGCGCTGGAGGGGGTGCTGGAGCGCAAGGAGCAGGCGATCCTGTTCCTCAATCGCCGTGGCTTCGCGCCCAGCGTGATCTGCGAGGGCTGCGGCAAAATCCTCGGTTGCCCGAGCTGCGAGGTGCCCCTCACGTACCACGTCAACCCGCGGCCGCACGTGGTCTGCCATTACTGCGACTATCACGATCGCGTGCCCGAGCGCTGCAAACACTGCAAGAGCAAGGCGCTGAGCTTCGAGGGCATCGGCACGGAGCGCATCGAGTCCGCGCTGTCCGCCGCCTTCCCCGGCGCCCGCGTCGGGCGCCTGGATCGCGACACGGGGCCCGGCCTGAAGAGCGAGCGCGTGCTCTCCAAGATGCAAGCCGGCGAGCTCGATATTCTGGTGGGTACGCAGATGGTGACCAAAGGCCACGATCTACCGCGCGTCTCCCTGGTAGGTGTGTTGAACGCGGACGCGGGCCTGAGCATGCCGGATTACCAGGCGTCGGAGCGCACATTCCAGCTGCTGGTGCAGGTCGCCGGGCGCGCCGGGCGCGCCGGCACGCCGGGCAAGGTATTGATCCAGACCAAGAATCCCGAGCACCCCGCGATCGCGCTGGCGCTGAAGCACGACGTCACCGGCTTCGTCGCCTATGCGCTGGCTGACCGCCAGGCGCTCGGCTATCCCCCCTTCTCCCGGCTGGCGATGGTGCGCGTCTCGGCTCTGGACGAGGGCGTCGCACGCTCCGCCATGCAGGAGCTGGCCGAGGTCGCCCAGCGCCGCGCAGGTAGTCACGCGGAGGTGCTCGGCCCATCGCCGGCGCCGATCCCGCGTTTGCGCAGTCAGTATCGCTTCCGGCTGCTGGTGCGCGCCAAGACGCGGGCGCCGCTGCGCCACGTGCTGGCCGGCGTGCAGGAGGCCAAGGTCGATCGCCGCGCGCGGGTCGTGATCGACGTCGATCCCGTGAGCATGCTCTGAGCTCAAGCCGGCGGGCAGTGCCAGCCGCCGACCGAGCGCACCAAAGTCGCGGCCGCGGTCGGGCCCCAGCTGCCTGGCTCGTATTCGTGCAACGGCGTTTCACCTCCGAGGATCGGCTCGACGATCGCCCAGGCCGCTTCGACGCCGTCCTGCCGCGCGAACAGTACGCCATCCCCCTTCATGGCGTCGCCCAGCAAGCGCTCGTAGGCGTCCAGCTCCTCGCCGTTCGCGTTGTGCATCACCTTGAGCTCCGTGTTCTGTGTGAACATGCGCTCACCGGGCTTCTTGATCTGCGCCCCGACGGCGATGGTCACGTCGGGGCTGAGCCGGAAGCGCACATAGTTCGCGTCCTCCGTGCCGAGCTCGCGCAGCGGCGGGCGACGCAAGGTGACCATGACCTCGGTGGTCGTGACCGGCAGGCATTTGCCCGCTCGAATGAAGAATGGCACGCCATCCCAGCGCCAGGATTCGATGTTCAGGCGCAGCGCAGCGTACGTCTCGACCTGCGAATCCGCCGAGACGCCCGTCTCCGAACGGTAGCCACGAAATTGGCCTCGCACCAGATCGTGAGGACTCAGCGGTTGGATCGCGCGGAACACCTTCACCTGCTCATCACGGATCGAGTCTGCATAGGTCGTGATCGGCGGTTCCATGGCGAGGAAGCTGACAACCTGCAGCATGTGATTTTGCACCACGTCACGGATGGCTCCCGCTTCTTCGTAGAAGCGTCCCCGCCCCTGCACGCCAAAGCTCTCCGCCATCGTGATCTGGACGCTCTCCACGTAGTTTCGGTTCCAGATCGGCTCCAGGAACGTGTTGGCGAAGCGAAACAAGAGCAGGTTTTGCACGGGCTCCTTGCCCAGGTAGTGGTCGATGCGAAACACCGCCGGCTCGTCGAACACCTTGTGGAGCGTGCGATTGAGCGCTCGCGCGGAAGCGAGATCTCTGCCGAACGGCTTCTCCAGCACGAGGCGGGCGTTCTCTGCGCACGACGACTGACCGAGCCCCGTCACGACCGTCTCGAACAAGCTGGGCGGGATCGCGAGGTAGTGAAGCGGCTGTGTGGCGCCGCCCAGCTCAGCCTTCAACCTGGTATAGGTCCCTGGATCGGTGTACTCGCCCTGCACGTAGCTCAGCCGGCGCAGCACCTCTTCCAGCGCCTGGCCATCGACCTGCGGCTGTTTCTGGATGCTCTCCTTCGCGCGCGCGCGGAGTTGCTCGCTGTTCCACGGCGAATTGGCGACGCCGATCACCGGCACCCGCAGGTGACCGCGGCGCGCCATCGCGTACAGGGCGGGGAAGATTTTCTTGAACGCGAGATCACCGCTGGCTCCGAAAAGCACCAGGGCGTCGGAATGGGCTCGTGACATGGGGTGCAGGAGCATCCGCAGTCCAGGGGCACCGACGCAAGTGCCGACTGCCCGGTGCGCCTGCGCCCAGCGCGTCGCAGTCTGCGCGCGCTGACCTCTAGCAGAACGGAAAAGTCAAATTTGGTGCAGAGTTTGCATTCAAATCGAGCGACATCATGGAAACGAACACCGCCGCTCCCGAGACCCAGAATCCCCTCGAACAGCTGAGGCAGTATGGCCAGTCCGTCTGGCTCGACTACATTTCTCGCCGTCTGATCGACAGCGGCGAGCTCGGCCAGCTGGTGACCCGAGACCGGCTCGGCGGGCTCACCTCCAATCCGGCCATTTTTCAGAAGGCGATCGACGGATCCGATGAATACGCTGCCGTGATCGCGCAGCACGCGCGCTCGAGCTCGAACCCGCAGCAGATCTTCGAGAAGCTCGCGGTTCGGGACATTCGCGACGCGGCCGACGTGCTCTCGGCGGTCTACCGCGGCACGAGCGGACGCGACGGCTACGTCAGCCTGGAGGTGGCACCAGATCTGGCGCACGATATGCACGGCACCGTCGACGCCGCTCGTAGGCTGTGGAGCGCCGTGGCGCGACCCAACGTCATGATCAAGGTGCCTGGGACCCTGGAGGCATTGCCCGCGATCCGGCGCCTGCTGGGCGAGGGCATCAACGTCAACATCACGCTGCTGTTCGCGCGTGCCAGCTACGAGAAGGTCGCGGAGATCTACCTGCAGGCCCTGGAACAGCGCGCGGCTCGGGGTGAAGACGTGAGCCGGGTGGCGAGCGTCGCCAGCTTCTTCGTGAGCCGCATCGATACCGCCGTGGACGCGCGGCTCGCCAACGAGATCGGGCGTTCCGGCGAACAAGACCGAAGCGCGCTGCAGAGCTTGAGGGGCAAGGTCGCGATCGCCAACGCCAAGCTGGCCTATCAGAGCTACAAACGCCTGTTTTCAGGCCCCCGCTGGGAAGCGCTGCGCGCGCAGGGGGCGCTGCCCCAGCGCGTCCTGTGGGCCAGCACCAGCGTCAAGAGCCGCGAATATCGCGATGTGATGTACGTGGAGGAGCTGATCGGCGCGGACACGGTCAACACCATGCCTCCCGACACGCTGGCGGCCTTCCGTGATCACGGGCGCGCCCGGCTGTCGCTGGAGAGCGATCTGGAGGGAGCGCGCCGGGTGCTCTCGCAACTGGAGCGGCTCGGCATCTCCCTGGACCAGGTGACCGATGAGCTGCTGGCCGACGGCCTCGAGAAATTTGCGCAGCCCTATCGGGAGATGCTCGCCGCGATCGAGCGGCGCTTGCCCGCGGCGGCGGCGCACGCCTGAGCGGCGGCGCACGCCTGAGCGGCGGCGCTCAATCGCGCCCCAGCCGAGCGCGCTGGGAAGAAGGAGGCGGAGCCTCCGGCGCGGGTCGCAGGTCCTGGAGCGAACGCGGACAGGACCGAGCGTATTGCCCGACCAGAAACGTCGACGGAGCAACGCCGAAATGACTCTTGAAGTCGCGGCTGAGCTGGGACGCGCTGTGAAAGCCCAGCGAGTAGGCGACCTCCTTGACGGTGCAAGCGGTCTGCAGCATCCGCCGCGCGGCCAGCAAGCGCTCCTCGTTGAGCCAGGCCTGGGGGGCGCGCCCCAGGATGGCCGCGAAGACGCGCTGCAGGTGGCGAGGCGTGATGCGCAGGCCCCGGGCCAGACCACGGCTGCTGTATCCGAACTCGGGGGCCAGATCGCGCAGTAGCTGCACGTAGACCTCCAGGTTTTTTTCCAGCCAGGCACGCCGCAGCTCACGGGTGAGCTCAGCCGCCCGATCGCTGATCGGCTGCGGGGCCAGGGGCCCGTCGTCGAGGCCGGCGCTGGGGCGAGCCCAGCGGGAGAATGGTGAATTCGCAGGCTCTTTGAAATCAATACAGTCGGACATCACCGGGAGAGTCGGCCGCCGCCGGCAACGGTTGCTTCAGAACGACGTCCCAGGCTCATTTCTTCTCGGGTCGACGCCTTGGAAATTTTAGCCAACCTCGAACTCGCTAGGCGGGGCCCCGGAAGGCCGAGATCCCTGCGACAGACTCGGTCGACGCTCGTCTGGGGGCGCGGCTGCGGTTCAATACCTGCGTTGCGAGCCGCCGCACGTGCGCGGCTCGACGCAGCCCAGCGGCTCCGGCGCACGCCTCGAGCGCAGCGCAGACCTCAGATGTTTCACCAAAGCAACAGACCTTTTGTGCTCGCGCTGAACGTGCAGCAGCCGTGACAAAGGTCGCCGGGGACGCTGCGCCCGCGCTTCGACTCGATGTCGGATGAAGTCGCACGCGCGCGCAGCAAACCCCTGCGATCTGCGTGGCAATTTGCCTCGACCGTCACGTTCTCCCGCGCTCGCAGGCTTTGAAATGACGGCGTTCAGTCGCACTGCTCTGGTCTGAATGATGCGATACGCCTCCAATTGGTGTACGAGGGTGGACTCGAGGATGGACTGGCGGGACAACGGAAGTTTCGATGCAACGTGAGCTCCTCCAGTCGCTCGAGGACGTGCCAGGGGGTATGCGCGGCGATCCCGCGCACGCCGATGAGGGCGCGGAGCAGTCGCGCGCCCAGCTGCGCACGCTGCTGGAGGAAGATGGGGCGCAGCATTATGCGGCAGCGCTGGAGCGCCTGCTGGATGCGAGCGCCGGCAGCAGCGACGCGAACGAGCTGCTGGCCAAAGTTCTGGAGTTGCTGGCCGGCGTGGCCCGTGCCGACATCGGCGTCGCCCTGTTACACGACGGCGACGTGCTCGTCGCCAGAGCCAGCGTGGGCAGCGCGCCGGAACACTGGAAGCCCGGCGCGGATGGCGCGCCACAGCTCTCGCTCTCGCCGCGCGAGGCCTTCGAGGGTCGGATGCCGCGCAGCGGTGACGTCTTCCCCCTGCGCGAGCCCGCCAAGATCCTGAAGGAGCAGCGCCGCGAGTGCCTGCTGTGTGTGCCGCTGCAACAGGGCCTGGAGCCGCTGGGCGCGATCTACCTCGGGGCCTTCGCTGACTGGCAGCCGCAGGCGGAGCAGACGCGCCTGCTCGCACTGCTGGCCCCGTTCTGCGCGTCAGCCTTGCAGAAGCAAGCCGCTTACGACGGCCTGCAACGAGACGTGCACGCGCGCGATGACGTGATGGGGGTGGTGGCTCACGATCTGCAGAACCCGCTGAACGTGATCTCGATGGCCGCGAACATGCTGCTGCAACGCGTGCCCGAGCAATCCGCGCGCAGGCCGATCGAACGCATCGTGCGCAGCGTGCAGCGCGCCACGCGCCTGTTGCGCGACCTGCTCGACGTCAGCGCCATCGAGGAAGGGCACTTCGCCGTGGAGCGCCGGCGGCTGGATCCGACGGCGCTGATCTTATCGGCGCTGGAGTCCCAGCAGAGCCTGGCGGCGGATGCCTCGGTGATCACCGCCACCGACCTGTCGCCCTCGCTGCCCACGATCGAGGCCGACGAGGAGCGCCTGCTGGAGGTGCTGGAGAACCTGATCGGCAACGCCATCAAGTTCACCAACCCCGGCGGCACCATCACGGTCGGCGCGTGCTGCGAAGGCGGCGAGATCAAGATCTGGGTCGCCGACAACGGCTCCGGCATCCCGGCGCAGCAGCTGCCACACATCTTCGACCGCTTCTGGCAGGCCAAGCGCGCGGATCGACGCGGAACGGGTCTGGGCCTGACCATTTGCAAGGGCATCGTGGAGGCTCACGACGGCCGCATCTGGGCCGAGAGCGACCTGGGCAAGGGCACCTGCTTGTACTTCACGCTGCCCGCAGCGGACGCGCCGGATTCTCGCTACCAGGCCAGCAACGTCGCGAACATCCTGCTGGTCGACGATCGCCCGGAGAACCTGCTGGCGCTGCAGACGATCCTGGAGCGCCCCGACTACCGGCTGGTGAAGGCCGAGTCCGGGGAGAAAGCCCTGCGACTGGCCCTGCGTGAGCAGTTCGCCGTGGCCTTGATCGACATCGCCATGCCCGGGATGAACGGGCTGGAGGTCGCGACGCACCTGAAGGAGCTCGAGCGCAGCCGCGACATCCCGATCATCTTCGTGACGGCGTTCGGGGACGATCCCGAGGAGATCCATCGTGCCTACGCGGCGGGGGGCGCCGACTATCTCGTGAAACCATTGGACGCGGAGATCGTGAAGAAAAAAGTCGCGGTCTTCGTGGACCTGAGCCGGCGGCGGGGCCCGAGCGAGCGCCCGCCGCTGGAGACGGCACCCCGGGGCTGATGCCTCGATCCATGAGCTGCCGCCGCCCAGATCAAACCGGGCATGACCCGGATGCCGACCGGAGCACGCTCCGAGCCGAGCTGGAGAACGAAGCATGACCATGCAGCCCGTCGAGCACGCAAACGGAAATGGTGATCCCCCGCCCCTGCGCTCCGAAGGCAAGGAGGAGGAGCTGCGCGAGTTGCTGCGGGTGTTCCTCGCAGTCCGCGACGGCGACTTCAGCGTGCGCCTGCCCGGGCACTGGACGGGGTTGGTAGGCAAGATCGCGGACGCCGTCAACGACGTGGTCGGCGCCAATCAGCGCATGGCGGAACAGCTGGAGCGCGTGGGCGAGGTCGTCGGCAAACAGGGCAAGACCCGCCAGCGCGTGCGCCTGCCGCGTCAGCTGGGTGCCTGGGCCGACATGGAGACCTCCGTCAACACGCTGATCGAGGACCTGCTGTGGCCGACCACCGAGGTGACGCGCGCGCTGGCGGCGGTGGCCCAGGGCGATCTGTCGCAGACCATGCGCCTCGACGTGGACGGGCGGCCTCTGCAAGGCGAGTTTCTGCGTTCGGCGACCATCGTCAACTCGATGATCAAGCAGCTCGGCGTGTTCACCTCGGAGGTGACGCGCGTCGCGCGCGAGGTCGGTACCGACGGCAAGCTCGGCGGTCAGGCGGAGGCGCCCGACGTGATGGGCGTATGGAAGGACCTGACCGACAGCGTCAATTCCATGGCCTCGAACCTCACGGGCCAGGTGCGCAACATCTCCGAGGTGACCATCGCCGTGGCCAGCGGCGACCTGTCCAAGAAGATCACCGTGGACGTGCGCGGCGAGATCTTGCAGCTGAAGGAAGCCATCAACACCATGGTGGATCAGCTGCGTTCGTTCGCCTCGGAAGTCACGCGCGTCGCGCGCGAGGTGGGTACCGAAGGCAAGCTCGGTGGTCAGGCGATCGTGCCCGGCGTGGCCGGCACCTGGAAGGATCTGACTGACTCCGTGAACGCCATGTGCGGCAACCTGACGGCGCAGGTGCGCAACATCGCCGAGGTGACCACGGCCGTCGCGCGCGGCGACCTGTCGCGCAAGATCACCGTGGACGTGAAGGGCGAGATCCTCGAGCTCAAGAACACCATCAACACCATGGTGGATCAGCTCAACGCTTTTGCCTCGGAGGTGACGCGCGTCGCGCGCGAGGTCGGCACCGACGGCAAGCTCGGTGGCCAGGCGCAGGTGCCCGGCGTCGCCGGCACCTGGAAGGACCTGACGGACAACGTCAATTTCATGGCCTCGAACCTGACGGCGCAGGTGCGCAACATCGCCGAGGTCTCCACCGCGATCGCGCGCGGCGACCTGTCGCGCAAGATCACGGTGAACGTGAGCGGCGAGATCCTGCAGCTGAAGGAGACCATCAACACCATGGTCGACCAGCTCAACGCCTTCGCCGGCGAGGTGACGCGCGTCGCGCGCGAGGTCGGCACCGAAGGGCGCCTCGGCGGCCAGGCCCAGGTGGCAGGCGTCGCCGGCACCTGGAAGGACCTCACCGACAGCGTGAACTCGATGGCGAACAACCTGACTACCCAGGTGCGCAACATCGCGGAAGTGGCCACCGCCATCGCCAACGGGGACCTTTCCAAGAAGATCACCGTGGATGTCAGCGGCGAGATCTTACAGCTGAAGCAGACCATCAACACCATGGTCGACCAGCTCAACGCCTTCGCCGGCGAGGTGACGCGCGTCGCGCGCGAAGTCGGCACCGAAGGGCGCCTGGGAGGCCAGGCGCAGGTGCGCGGCGTGGCCGGCACCTGGAAGGATCTCACCGACAGCGTGAACTCCATGGCCTCGAACCTGACGGGCCAGGTGCGCAACATCGCCGAGGTGGCCACCGCCGTCGCGCGCGGTGACCTGTCGCGCAAGATCACCGTGGATGTGCGCGGCGAGATCTTGCAGCTCAAAGAGACCATCAACACCATGGTCGACCAGCTCAACGCCTTCGCCGCCGAGGTGACGCGCGTCGCGCGCGAGGTCGGCACCGACGGCAAGCTCGGCGGGCAGGCGGACGTGCCCGGCGTCGGCGGTACCTGGAAGGATCTCACCGACAGCGTGAACTCGATGGCGGGCAACTTGACCGGTCAGGTGCGCAACATCGCCGAGGTGGCCACGGCCATCGCGGGCGGCGACCTGTCGCGCAAGATCACGGTCGACGTGCGCGGCGAGATCTTGCAGCTCAAAGAGACCATCAACACCATGGTCGACCAGCTCAACGCCTTTGCCGGCGAGGTGACGCGCGTCGCGCGCGAGGTCGGCACCGAGGGCCGCCTCGGCGGTCAGGCGCAGGTGCCGGGCGTCGCCGGTACCTGGAAGGCGCTCACCGATAGCGTGAACTTCATGGCCGGCAACCTGACGGCGCAGGTGCGCAACATCGCCGAGGTGACCACGGCCGTCGCGCGCGGCGACCTGTCACGCAAGATCACCGTGGACGTGAAGGGCGAGATCCTCGAGCTCAAGAACACCATCAACACCATGGTGGATCAGCTCAACGCCTTTGCCTCGGAGGTGACGCGCGTCGCGCGCGAGGTCGGCACCGAGGGCAAGCTCGGCGGGCAAGCGGAGGTGCCCGGGGTGGCCGGCACCTGGAAGGACTTGACCGACAACGTCAATTCCATGGCCAAGAACCTGACTGCCCAGGTGCGCAACATCGCCGAGGTGGCGACCTCGATCGCCACCGGAGACCTGTCCGAGAAGATCACGGTAGACGTGCGCGGCGAGCTGCTGGTCTTGAAGGAGACGCTCAACACCATGGTGGAGCAGCTGCGCTCGTTCGCCGGCGAGGTGACGCGCGTCGCGCGCGAGGTCGGCACCGAAGGCCGCCTCGGTGGCCAGGCGAACGTGCCCGGCGCGGCCGGCACCTGGAAGGACCTGACCGACAACGTGAACCTGCTCGCCGGCAACTTGACGACCCAGGTGCGCAACATCGCCGAGGTGACCACCGCCGTGGCGCGCGGCGACCTCTCGCGCAAGATCACGGTCGATGCCCGCGGCGAGATCCTGGAGCTGAAGAACACCGTGAACACCATGGTGGATCAGCTCAACGCCTTCGCGGCCGAGGTGACGCGCGTCGCGCGCGAGGTCGGCACCGACGGCAAGCTGGGCGGCCAGGCGCAGGTGCCCGGGGTCGGCGGCACCTGGAAAGATCTGACGGATACGGTGAACGTCATGGCCGCCAACCTGACCGAGCAGGTGCGCGGCATCGCGAAGGTAGTGACGGCGGTCGCCAACGGTGACCTCAAGCAGAACCTGACGGTGAAATCGAAGGGCGAGGTCGCAGCGCTCGCCGACACCATCAACAACATGACCAGCACGCTCGCCACCTTCGCCGAGCAGGTGACCACGGTGGCGCGCGAGGTGGGCGTGGACGGGCGCCTGGGCGGCCAGGCCAACGTGCCCGGCGCGGCGGGCACCTGGAAGGACCTGACGGGCAACGTGAACCTGCTCGCCGCCAACCTGAGCACGCAGGTGCGCGCCATCGCAGAGGTGGCGACGGCCGTGACCAAGGGCGATCTGACGCGCTCGATCCAGGTCGACGCGCGCGGCGAGGTGGCCGAGCTGAAGGACAACGTGAACACCATGATCGGCAACCTGCGGCTCACCACCGACAGGAACACCGAGCAGGACTGGCTCAAGACCAACCTGGCGCGCTTCACCAACATGCTGCAGGGCCAGCGTGACCTGGTGCGCGTGGGCCAGATGCTGCTGTCCGAGCTCGCGCCGCTCGTCGGCGCGCAGCAGGGTGTGCTCTACCAGAGCTGGGTGGACAAGGAGCGGCAGCCGCAACTGCGGCTGCTGGCTTCATACGCCGACGACGCCCAGGATGGGCACCCCGCCGTGCTGCGCTTCGGCCAGGGCCTGGTCGGGCAGTGCGCGCTCGACCGGCGGCGCATGTTGATCACCGAGCTGCCGTCGGACACGGTGCGCGTGGGCTCCGGCCTGTTCTCGGCGCTGCCGCGCAACGTGATCGTGCTACCAGTGCTGTTCGAGGGCGACGTCAAGGCCGTGATCGAGCTGGCGTCGCTGGGCTCGTACACGGCGTCTCACCTGGCGTTCCTCGATCAGCTGACCAGCAACATCGGCATCGTGCTGAACAGCATCGAAGTCACGATGCGGACGGAGGCGCTGCTCGCTCAGTCCCAGCAGCTGGCCGCGGAGCTGCAAGCGCAGCAAAAGGAGCTGCAGACCACCAACGAGCAGCTCGGGCAAAAGGCTCAGCAGCTCGCCGATCAGAACGCGGAGGTGGAGCGCAAGAATCAGCAGATCGAGCAGGCTCGCCGCGCACTGGAGGACAAGGCCGAGGAGCTCGCCCTCACCTCCAAGTACAAATCCGAGTTCCTGGCCAACATGTCGCACGAGCTGCGTACGCCGCTCAACAGCATCCTGATCCTGGGCCAGCAGCTGAGCGACAACCCCGAGCAGAACCTGACCAACAAGCAGGTCGAGTTCGCGCGCACCATCCATAGCGCGGGCACCGATCTGCTGAACCTGATCAGCGACATCCTGGATCTCTCGAAGATCGAGTCCGGCACGGTGACGGTCGAGCCCGCGGAGGTCTTCTTCAGCACGCTGCTCGAGACGGTGGCTCGCCCGTTCCGGCACGACGCGGAGACGCGCGGCTTGACCTTCGACGTGCAGCTCGATCCCAAGCTCGGCCGCAGCATCGTGACCGACCAGAAGCGGCTGCAGCAGGTGCTCAAGAACCTGCTCTCGAACGCCTTCAAGTTCACCGAGGCGGGCGGAGTGCGCCTGAGCGTCTCGTCGGTGTCCGGCGGCTGGAGCAGCGACCATCCGATCCTGGGCCAGGACCATGCGGTGGCGTTCGAGGTCTCCGATACTGGTATCGGCATCGCGCCCGACAAGCAGAAGATCGTGTTCGAGGCGTTCCAGCAGGCGGACGCGGGCACCAGCCGCAAGTACGGCGGCACGGGCCTCGGGCTGGCCATCAGCCGTGAGCTGTCCAGCCTGCTGGGTGGCGAGATCCAGCTACGCAGCACGCCAGGGCTGGGCAGCACCTTCACGCTGTACCTGCCCCTCAAGTATGCCGGGCCGGCGCTGGTAGTACGCGAGCCCCCACGCCAGCATCATTCGGTGCCACAAACGATCTCGCCCGCGGTGGTGCGCATCGCCGACGCCACCCCGGAGCGCGTCCCCGATGATCGGGCCAGCATGGCCCCCGGCGACGCGAGCATTCTGATCGTCGAGGACGATCCGCACTACGCGCGCATCCTGGCGGACCTGGCGCGCGACAAGGGCTTCAAGGTACTGGTGGCCGCGCGCGGTGCGGAAGCGCTGGACCTGGCGCGCGAGTACCGCCCGACCTCGGTCTCGCTCGATGTGTTCTTGCCGGACATGCTGGGCTGGACGGTGCTCAGCCATCTGAAGCAGGACCCCGACCTGCGGCACATCCCCGTGCAGATCGTCACGCTCGATGAAAACCGCCAGCACGGGCTCTCGCGCGGGGCGTTCTCTTTCATCACCAAGCCCGCGACGACGGAAGGGCTGGAGGCGGCCTTCGCGCGCATCAAGAAGTATGCGGAGCCACGCCGGCGGCGGCTGCTGGTCGTGGAGGACAATGACCTGGAGCAGCTCAGCATTCGCGAATTGCTCGGGCACGACGACATCGAGATCATCTCCGCGAGCACCGGCGCCGCCGCGCTCGACATCCTCAAGCAACAGTCCGTCGACTGCGTGGTGCTCGATCTGCGGCTCCCGGACATCTCCGGCTTCGATGTGCTGCGCAAGATCAGGGATGACGCCAATCTGTCGGAGCTGCCTGTCGTGGTGTTCACAGGCAAGGAGCTCACGCCGGATCAGGACGCGCAGCTGCAAGACCTGGCGCGCAAGGTTGTGATCAAGGGCGTGGAATCGCCGGAGCGGCTGCTCGACGAGACCGCTCTGTTCCTGCACCGCGTGATCAAAGATCTCCCGGTACAGAAGCAGCAAATGCTGGAGCAGCTGCACCGCTCCGACGAAGACCTGCATGGGAAGAAGGTGCTGGTCGTGGACGATGACGTGCGCAACATCTTCGCGCTCGGCAGCGTCCTGGAGCGGCACGGCATGAAGGTGTTCGCCGCTCAGACCGGGCACGAGGGCATTGCGACCCTGGAGAAAAACTCCGACATC
>DASTRX010000228.1:0-6036 GCA_035760985.1 Polyangiaceae bacterium | reverse complement strand
AGCGCGGCGCCGGGATCCAGGCCCGGGCTGGGCGCGGCAGCGCTGGCGGCGGCGGCGCCGGGCGCTGGAGCGGGGTGCGCGGCGGCGCCGGGTGCAGCGGCCGTGGAGCTTGGGCTGTTCGGGGCGGGTTCGGCCGCGACGACCGAGCGCGCCAGGGCCAGGCCCAGAGCGAGGGCCGGCATTCCCGCCAGCGTTCGGCGCATGCTCTGCATCACTCGTTCACTTCGGCGATCAGCTTCACGCGAAGCTGGTACTTGCCCTCTTGATCCTCGGTGAAGTCCTCGGCCATGCTCGATTCGTCCTCCAGCTCCAGCCGTGTCCAGAGCAGCTTCTTCTCCGGAACCAGCACCACGAAGCGGGACTCCTGCCAGGTCGAGAACTGGGGGTTCTTCGTGTCGTGCCGCTCGACGGCGATGCCGATGACGTGCTGGCCCGGCGCGACGGGATGTTCGTAGACGGTCTCGGTTTGCTCGAATCCGGAGCGTGCGGGAGCCGTGTACACGACGCCGCCGTCGAGGCTCACGTGCAGCGATTCGAGCCGCACACCGTCGCCGGTGGCGCGCACCTCGATGCGCAGCTTGCTGGCGAACAGGGCGCTCGCGAGCGCGGCGATCCGGCTGCGCAAGGCAGCGACGCGCGAGAGCAGCGCGTCGAGCTGAGCCGTGCTGGGCGCCGGGGTGGTGCTCGGAAACTCGGCGGGTGTGGGATTCAGAGGCGAGGGGCGCGCCGGTGCCGGCGCAGAAGCCGCCGCGGGCGCGGAAGCCGCCGCGGGCGCGGAAGCCGGCGACGCTGAGGGCTCCGCGGGCGCGACCGGCGCCGCCGCCAGGCGGTGGGGCGCGGGCGTAGCAACCGGCGCGGGCGCAGCAGCTGCGCCGCCCGGCGTCTGGGCGAGCAGATCGGTCGTCAGCGCCAGACCGGCGCACGCCGCCGCGAGGCTGCGCCGGGCCGCCGAGGCCTGTGAGGGCTCGCAGAGCCGTACGAAGCGAGGAAGGGCGATTTTCACCTTCCGTTACCACGGCGGGACTCGCGAGCGGGCTTAGTCCCGGGCTGCCGCGGTCGGGGCGAATTTGCCACAGCAGCTGGGCGTGACGCGCGCTGTAGGCGCCGCGTCTACAGGCGGCACCACCTGGGGCCGCGAGCACGGGCCATGCCCGCAACGATCGCGCGCCCCAGGCGGTGGAACACGTTCACTCGCACTCGCCTTGCGCCGCGACGGACACGCCCTCCGACGCCGCCACGCAAGCATTCGGGTACGTGACGTCGTCGCAGCCGCAGACCGGATCGAAGATGAAGGTGCACACTTCCGGCTTGGTCTCGCAAGTGCCCGTGGCGTCTGCAGCGCCGCAGATCGCCTCCGGCGGGAAATTGCAGAACTCGCCTTCATCACAGCCGAGGCCCAGCAGACCCCCGCACACCCGCGGCTCGCCCTCGCCGGGGCACTCCCCCGTCGAAGCCACGGACACTCCGGCTGCCGCCGCCGTGCAGGCGTTGCCGTAGGTCTGGTCGTCGCAGCCGCAGACCGGATTGAACTCCCTGGTGCAGGCCTCCGGCTTCGCCACGCAGATGCCCGTCTGATCGGCGGCGCCGCACTGCGCCTCCGGCGCGAAGCTACAGAACTGATCGTCGGGACAGCTGGCGCCGGTCAGGCCTCCACAGATGGCGACGCAGGCGCGCAGCGTGCACGCGACCTGCCCGCCCCTGTTGCAGCTGCAACTGTTGCAGCCATCCGACGAGGGAAAGCTCTCACCGACCGCGTGGCGCACTCCATCCACGACGCAGCCGCCGCCGGGACCGCCCCCGCCATGAGCCCCACCCGGATGGGGTTGGGCGAGATCGTCGATCACGTCCTCGAAAGCGCAGCCGGTCGCCCCGATCCCGATCGTGGCCAGCCCCGCAACCGCAACCCACCAAAGCCTGTCTCGCGCGCGGCGCGGCGCCTGCGCAGCTCTTTCGCTCATTTTCATGCCGTCTCCTTGGTCGCCCTCCGCCGGTGGCACACACTGAGCCACATTCGGGGCTTCCCGCTTCGCTGACCGACAGTCAGCAAGGAGTGTGCCGGGGCGGGACGCCCGTTCCACCCACGCTCAGACCAAGAAGCGGAGCGGGGTGCGTTGCAAGATCGCCACGAACAGCGCCGATGCGCAAAAAATCGCGAGCGCGAACAGGGCGAGCGGCGGCTCGGGCAAATGTGTCGCCTGGTAGACACGCACGATCAGCGGATGGCTGAGGTACACCCCGAACAGCAGCGGCGTGAGGCGCACGCTGACGCGGTCTGCCGTGCCTGGCCAGACGAAGCCGACGCCGACGAGGGCGAGCGCGACCGCGTACCGTCGCACGACTTCCTCGGGCGCGGGCCAGCCCCAGACACGGCCGAGACCCCACGCCAGGCCAGCGCCCAGGCAGATCACTGCTGCTGCCCCCGCCACTGCGGCGACGCGCGCGCGCACGCGCGGATCGACGGCCAAGATCGCGCGGCCGAGCGCGAATCCGAACGGCACCGCCGGGAGAGCGAACAACCACTGCAACCACGGCCAGCCGATCGTGCCGGGAGCGAGCAGCCATGCGCTCGCGAAGGTGGTCGCGGCGGCCACCAAGAGCGCGGCCGCGCAGGCCCAACCGTTCGCGGCGGCGCTGGTCAGCCCCTGCGCGCCCGCGAGCAGCACGGCACCGAGCAGCGCGAAGGGCACGAACCAGAGATGCTCGTAGGTGCCGCCGAGCACCATCATGAACGAGAAACCATAGGTCAGCTGCTCGCCGTGGCGCCAACGCTCCGCGAGCAGCAGCCCGAGATAGATCAGGTTCCAGATCAGCCAGGGCAAGAGCAGACGCGAGACCTTGGTATTCAAAAAGGCACGGGTGCCCATGCGCTCCGCCAGCGTCGTGTTGAAGACGTTGTTCAGCAGCAGAAAAACGGGCAACCCGAGCCCCGCGACGACGGGCAGCCGATGCTCGCTGACATGGAACGCCACGATCTCGTACATCGCGACCAGCCGGAGCCGCTCGACATTGGCCAGCCGGGGCGAGGAGCGGCGTTGCATTTTCACCTTCGGGCTACCGGGACGGCGCGCAAATGGGAAGAGCCGCGTGACCCGGCTCGGCAAATCTCAGCTCGTGAAGGGAATGAACAAGCTGAGCCCGCCCAGGGTCGTTACGTCGTTCACCACTTCTTCGACCCCGAGCGGCGCGCGCACCGAATGCACGTGGTCCCGAATATCGAAGCGCAGCAGCAGCCACTGGGCGAGGTGAAACTTCATGCCGATCCCGCCCGAACCGGCGACGCTGCTCGTGCCGTCCTCGTCCGTCGCTCCCGCACCCAGCGAGACGTAGAAGTCGAAGCGGCCGATGGGGCCGCCAAACCAGCGCACTTTTCCGTACGCCAGCGACCACACCAGATGCCCCATGAACAGCTGCACCGGCACGTCCGTGTTACGCGTGATCTGGGTCAGGTTCTGCTGACGGTCGTTGACGGCTTCCAGGAAACCGAAGGAGCGGTGCGTCCGCAGGTACGACGCCTCCAGCCCCAGATCCTCGGTAAAATGAAAGGTATACGCGCCGCCGTAGGTGGCGCGCCCGTCGCTGAGGTCGGCGGCGTACCAGCCTCCCAGCGCGGAGAGCTCGTGCCGCAGCGCCTTCTTGAACACCCGGGGCACGACCCCCCGATAGGCCCGACTACCGACGAGCTGTTCCTTCAACTCTTCATCCACGCACTGGGCACGGGCCGGGGCCGCCAGCGTCGTGGCCGCCGCGCAACACAGGGCAGCCAGCGAAAGGCAGATACGGAGAGACGCCATGCTGGCCCTACGGCGAGCGCGGCCCGGGAGAAAACGGGCGCGCTCGCAAACCCAGCGGCCGGCGCCTCCGCTGGGCTGACCTAATCCGCGGGCAGCTCTGGCTCCGCCTCGACGCGGCTCTCTGGACGGCTCTTGGCCGTGTAGAGCGCGCGATCCGCGCGCTGGAACAGCTCCGTCACGTCGTAGTCGTTGCTGGCGTCCGCCGCGGCCACGCCCACGCTGACCGTCACCTGCAGGGCGCCTTCGGCATCGAGCCGCAAGGGCTGCTTGCCCTGCGCCTTGACGAAGCGGCGCGCCGCACCGAGCCCCAGCTGCCGATCGAGCCCGCGCAGCAGGACGGCGAACTCATCGCCACCGATCCGGAAGCTGCTGTCGCTGCAGCGCATCGCGCTGCGCAGCCTCTCGCCGGTCCAGGTGATCGCGCGATCGCCGGCGCTGTGCCCGAGGGCATCGTTGATCACCTTGAGATTGTCGATGTCGACCAGCAGCAGCGCCAGCGGCGTGCGGTGCCGCGTCGTGAAGGCGATCTCGCGCCGCAGCTCGACCTCGAACTGGCGCCGATTGCCGAGTCCCGTCATCACGTCGGTGGTCGCCTGCGCCTCCGCGCGCCGGAGCCGCTCGCTCAGCTCCAGCTCCCGGCTGCGCCGCTCCACCAGCGCCTGCAGCTTGGCCGCCAGGATCGGCCCGCGAAAGGGCTTGGCGATGTGGTCGACCGCGCCGTGACGGAGCCAATACAGGACGTCGCTCTCGGGCTGAGCGTGACCGCTCAGCAGGACCACCGGCACATCGCGCAGCTCGGCTTCGGCTTGCAGCTGTTCCAGCACGGCGAAGCCGCTCATGCCGGGCATCATCACGTCGAGCAACACGGCGCCCACCCGGTCCGGCGCCTGGCGCAACAGGCGCAGCGCGTCCTCCCCGCTGTCCGCCTCGCAGGTGGCGAGCCCCGCTCGCTCCAGCCAGCGCACCGCCAGCAGGCGATTGGGACCGTCATCGTCCACGACCAGGACATTCAAGGGCGGTGACACCGCGGCCGAGCCCCCGAAGGGGGACCCTGGCCCGCCCGCCCCCCGCGAGGAAGCCGGCGCCGACGAAGGGCGAAACGAGCTGCTCACCGCTCGCGCGATGCTATCCGGATTTCAGCGTTCCCGAAACAGCGGAGACGGAGCCCTCGAGCAGCTGCGGCGCAATTCGCACCCCGCCGCCAATTGCCAGCGGGGCGGCAGGCCGTCGTGCGAGGGGTGGCTGCCGCGCTGCCAGCGGGCGTGCAGTGGGCACTCCTGGCGCCGCGCGGTTCCGTGCGGGACGAGCCCTGCACTTCCCGTGACTTGCAACCGCCGGCGAGGGCTGAATGCTGCCCCGACTCCGAGCTCGGCGCTGCAGCGAAATGCAGCGCCAGGGCCCCGGGTGCCCCGCACCCCACCGAGCTCAGGACTGCAAGGCTTCGGAGCCGGCGATGATCTCGATCAGCTCGGTGGTGATCACAGCCTGGCGCTGGCGATTGTAGCGCAGCGTGAGCGACGCGATCATGTCGGAAGCGTTCTTGGTGGCGGAGTCCATCGCGGTCATGCGCGCGCCGAGCTCCGCCGCGACCGAGTCGTAGAGTGCTCGCAGCAGCGTGATCTCGATGTACATCGGCACGAGCGTCTCGAACAACGAGCCCTGGTTGGGCTCGAAGATGTACTCGGGCGCCGGCTCCGCGTCGCCCTCCGGTGCGGCGGGCACCTCGCTCAACGGCAGCAGGGTGCGGCTGATCACCTGCTGCGTCATCGCGCTCTTGAACTCGTTGTAGATCAGGTAGATCGCGTCCACCTCGCCGCTCAGGAATGGCGCCAGCAGCGTGCGCGCGATGCGCCGCGCCTGGGCCAGGTTCAGGTCTTCCCAGACGCCCTCGAAGTCCTGGAAGGACGGCGCCGAGCGGCGGCGGAAGTAGTCGCGCGCGCGCCGCCCGACGGTCGCGAACTTGACCTCGACGCCCTCGGCGAGCTTGGCCTTCCAGAGCGCTTCGGCACGCTTGTTGATGTTGGTGTTGAATGCGCCGCACAGGCCGCGATCGCTGCTGATCACCAGGAACAGCACGCGCTTTTCCTCGCGGCGCGCCAGCAGCGGATGCGGGTGCTCGAGGCTGTTTGCCCCGATCGCCCGCACCACTTCGCTCAGCATCTCGGAGACTTGCTGCGCGTAGGGTCGCATCGCCGTGATGCGTTGCTGAGCGCGGCTCAAGCGCGCGCCCGCCACCATCTTCATG
>DASTRX010000227.1:0-10836 GCA_035760985.1 Polyangiaceae bacterium | reverse complement strand
TCGCAGGTACTCGTCGAGCCGATCGGACGAGATGGGCGGCGTGCTGTCATTCCCCTTCTCGAGCTTGGCAAGATACTCGGACGGCGCCGCGCCGCCGATGATCCGGTTGGTGCGATACGCAAGCGGGGTCTTGTTGATAATGGAATCGTAAACGGTCGCCGGGATGCCCTGCTCCTTGCACCACTTCTGCGGAAAGATGTGATGGATGTCGACGTTTTCGCCGAAGAACACGGTGTGGTCGAACTTCTGTCCCGACCTGAGGTCCTGTGCGCCCTGCTTCATCAGCAATGCGTTGACGCCCTTGTACGCGGCGGATAGCCGCATGCGCATGGTCTTCAGGCGATCGGCTCTGAACACCGTTTCGGACACGGTCGAGGGCTCTGGCCCTCCGTTGAGCCAGGCGGGTACTTGCAGAAAATCTCTCGCGATGCGGCTCTCGATGGCGGAGCCATAGAGCTCGCCGAATACGCCGTTCCAGTACCAACGAACGAGCTTGGCCCGATGTGCCTCGTGCTCCCAGGCATCACCGATATCAGCGAGGATCGCCGCCAGGGCGATGACCTGCGACTGATAGGGCAAGTCACGGATCTGGTAGATGTGCAGCAGGTGGAGAAACTTCGCCGCCTTCACGAAGCCTGCCTCCACCTGCGCCTCGTACTTCTCGTACGCTTCGAGCGGCAGATTCAGCAAGGCCTGCCGGTTACCGCTGACCGCTGGAAGCTCCTTCCCTTGCTTACCCGCCTTTTCCGCTGCGTAGCGTTGGTCGCGAGTGTGGAAGAGCGAGACGGCGTGCAGGAAGTCCGTATTGGATACCTCGGCCAGGATGCCTGACTCGGCTCCCGCGGCATGTAGCGTCACCATCAGCCGGTGATGGCGGCCCTGTGTATGCTCGTCGCCGTACCAATCCTCCTGAGCTCGTGACCGGAGGCCGCATACATCGCGGTGACGAGCTCGAACGCGTCCAGCGCCTTGCCCTTGGTGTTCACCTTCTCGAAGACCACGCACACGGCTTCCTTCGAAGTCGACTTGTCGAGCGCAATCACCGGGAGCCGATAGCCCTTGAAGTTTTCGAGGATCTCGCGCTTGAAGTCCTTGAACAACTTTTGCGTCGCGTAGTTTTGATCGCCCCGCCAGTGTTCGCTGAAACCATCCTGCCACTCGTCCCAGTCAAACACCTGGCATACGGGATACATCAGCTCCTGGTATTCCCGGGCCGGCGAAGAGAGGTCGAGCACCACATCACGATTGAAATGAGCGCGAATGATTCGATCTTCGGGGACGCTCAGGATCGCTTCCTCCCGGTCAAGAGCAGGATCCATTGCTTTTCGGATGTCGATGTAGAACCAGCGCTTGATCTTCTTGTTCTTCGAGCTGAGCGCCTCCACGACCTTGCCACGGATGGTGGCTTGATAGAGCGACGTCATGCGTTGCTGGCCGTCGAGGAGCAACTCGTCCGGCGCGGCGCTCTTTGCTTCCGCTGGCGCTCCCTCGATGGGCCGAGGCTGAAAGCGGACAGGCCCCCCCGTGCGCAGCGTCATCAGCGCGCCGACCGGGAAGGCTCGCGAGATCGAGGCGATCAGACTCTTGATGCGATCTTCATCCCAGACCCAGCTCCGCTGAAAGTCCGGCAGCTGAATCACGCCGCGATGGCAGTTCTTCAGGAGGTCGCGAAGATCGTAGGGATTGGTCTGGAAAGTGGAGCCCGCCATGTTCGCATTCACGGCCGCCGGACAATGCTGATTCAGCGCTATCCCGCTCCTCGATGACCTGCGCCGTTGTCAGGCTTTCTAGCGACACTCCGCCGACATGCAGGCACACTTGCTTTCAGGCGAGCCAACATTCCCACTCCTGGCTGCGCAGCGTTGACCTGAAGCGATACCTGCGACGCGCCGTGAGTGTCAGGAATGGGGACAGTCGACCTCATTGGTGAGCCGGCTCGTTTTGGCACACTGCTGGGCGAGGCCGTCCAGTGGTGCGATCGCATCACGCTGTGTCTCGCCGCACCGCGCAGCGAGCAGGGTACCGCACAGCCCTGGTCTGAGTTGCTGGCGGCGAGCACGAAGTACGACCGTATCTTTGTCAGCGAGATCCCAGCAACGGAGAGCTGGCTGCTACACCGGCTGCACGAGACCGGCGCCCTGCGGTTGATCCGGGCGTCCGAGCCTCGCTACCAGGACCAGCTCCTGTGCTTCGAGCGTGCGGGCAGCGTGCAACTGTTCCTCGCTCGGGCGCCGCTCACGGGTGCCACGCTGCACGCCGGTTGCGGTGCCGTCGTGCACTTTCGCGGGGAGAGCACGGACGAGTTCGCCAGCTCGTTTCAACGTCTGATCGACCAGTGGCGGGAGGCGGCGCGGGCGCCGACCGGCAGCGAGCTGGACGCGCTCACTGCGCCGCTCCAGCACCCTGCCCCTCCGCAGCCCTCCCCGCCCGTCACCGCGACGCCATTCACGCCAGTGACCGATCGCCGCGCCCTGCGTGAGGCGATCTCCGAGCTGTTCGCGCTCGACCTGGGAGCACCCCCAGCTGAAGGCGTCACGCTCTGGGCTCGAGAAGCAGACCCCTGGCGCCTATCGCTCACAGCCCTGTCCGACGGCGTTCGCCTGGAGCTCACTGCCGCCCAGGGCACCGTCGAGATCGTCCTGCGAGCGGAGGATTCGACGCTCGCCAGCACTGGGCTGTTACTTCGCGACTCGGAGGGCCACCTGGCTTTGGCCTGGCGGGGCGGCCTCCTCGGGTCCTCGGAAAAGAAGAACCAGACGCTCTGGTCTCAATGCCGACTAACCCTGGTAGAGGTAGCGGCCCTTGGCTCGGATGGCGCCGCGGAGAGGGCGGAGCGGGTCGCCCTGATCGCACAGGCCGGCTCGGAGCTGGCACCGCAACTCGCCGCGTTCGCGGAAGAGGTCCGTCGCCTTCGAGAGCTGCTGGCCCCGCGCCAGCGGCAGACGGCGGGCCCCGGGTACGCCGACTTCGCAACCCTCGACGGCGCAGAGCAGGGTGCGCTCGTCTGGCAATACCTGATCGGGTTGGGACCGTTGCCTCTCGACGAGGCCGTGGGCATCAGCGCCCAGGGTCTGCGCGAGGATGGCTACGTCCGTTATGAGCGCCTGCGCCGGGACGGGCCGCTGTACGAGCTGCTGTCGCAGCGCCTGTTGCGCGAAGCGAGCGAAGGAGCTCGCTTCGACCGACCCGCGCGCGGCCAGGTGCGAGCCATCCAGCCCGAGCTCGAGAGCTTTGCTCGGGAAGACTGGCTCGACTGCCTGGCCAACGCGCTGCCTGAAGGTGAGGTGCTGGATCGGGCGGCGGCCATGCGCTTGGTATTCCAGTACGCGCGTGAAACCTGGGG
The DNA here is from genome assembly GCA_035760985.1 of Polyangiaceae bacterium. Taxonomy (GTDB): domain Bacteria; phylum Myxococcota_A; class Polyangia; order Polyangiales; family Polyangiaceae; genus SZUA-265. Next base: position 7,493 of record DASTRX010000227.1, on the reverse strand, counting down.
CCTCGGCGCACAGCGCTTGCGCTCCGGCGGCAAGAGCGAAAAAGCTCTCAAGAGCGCGCTTAACAGCGCCATTCGCCGGGGTCTGCTGCAGCGAGTCGGCGCGGCCTATGTGCAAAAGGTCAGCGCCAACGCGCCGGCCGCCGTAGAGCCCGTAGAGCCCGTAGAGCCCACCAACTCCAGTACCTCCCCAGCTGCCCAAAACGTTCCCGACGTCCAAGGCGATCCGCTCGCGCGACGTCTGTTCGATCTGCCCCTCCCGACGCGGACTGTGACGTGGGCACAACGCCAGGGCCTGACCACGGTGCGTGATCTCGCAGCCTGGCATCCGGACGCATTCGCGGCAGAGCCGAACCTGGGCCGCCTGACCTCGAGCGAGACCCGTCTCGCGCTGGAAACCGCGCTGGGCCGCGAGTGGGAGGAGGTCTGGAGCGAGCTCGACGAGCCCAAGACGCCGCCCCCACACGCCGACGAGGCCGAGCCGGACGACGCCGCGGGGCCTCTGCCGGGCCCGGATCATTCCCGCTGGAACCGGCGCGGCGAACAGCTGTCCGAGCCGCAGCAACGGCTGCCCTTGACCCGCCTGGAGCTACCGACGCGCATGCGCGCGTTCTGCGATCAGCGCGGTTTCCAGACGCTGGGCGAGCTCCTGGCCGTGCCCCGCGACGAGCTGCTCGCCCAGCCCAACCTGGGTCGCGCATCGTTGCTGCAGACGCTCGCGGCCGTCGACCAGGCACTGTACCAGCTCGAGCACCCGGACCAGATCGACCAGCTCGTATCGGGGTGGCGCCAGCTCGTGCAGCGGCTCCCGCCGCTGCAACGCATGATCCTGGCGCGCCGATCGGGTAGCTACGGGCCGCGTGAGACGCTGGAGAGCCTGGGAGAGACGCTGGGCCTCACGCGCGAGCGCGTACGCCAGATCGAGGCGAGCTGCCTCGAAGACCTTCGGCAGCGCTCGGCCCTGGTCGAAGCCCTGCAACAACGACTGACGCAGGCGTTCGCCGGTGGGCGCTGCGTGCCATTGAACCTGCTGCTCCAGAACGACCCGTGGTGGCAGGGCATCGAACCACTCCCGGATTGGACGGACTACCTGTTCGAGCGCCTGCTCGGCGGCTCGGTGCACCGGCTGCGTCTCCCGCAGCAGGATCAGCAGACGACGTTCTTTGCCCGTTTCACCCAGCACGATCTGGAATTGGCTCAGAAAGAGCTGCTCGCACAGGCAGCACAGATCCCCACGCCGGCCCATTTCGCCGACTACGAACCGTTGCTCGAACGGGCGGTCCAGAAGCTCGATCCCGCCCTGCGCGAGGCGCTGCAGATCGTGCTGGAGGAACAGCTGAACCTCGACGAAGATGATCCCGAGCGCGTGCTCAGCTTTGGCAACACCAAGCCGGACCGAGTCCTCGCGCTGCTCGCGAGCCAACCTCAGCCCATCCCGGTGAGCGCGGTCTTCGAGGCGCTCGGGCGCTGCAAGCTGCCGGACGAGGTGTTGTATTTCCGGCGCGGTGTGGTGGGGCTGGAGCAGCACTTCCCGGATTTTCGACTCTGGCTCGATCGCCTGGTCCCGGCCTGCCGCGAGCTGATGGCCGAGCTGCCGGCAGGGCGCCAGTGGCTGGTGACCGAGCTGCACGAGGCGCTGCGCGAGGCCGGCAAGTTGCCCGACTGGCTCGGGCACTGGCACCTCGCCAGCCTGCTGCGACGCAGCGGGCAAGTCGACTATCTGGGGCGCCTGCGCGTCGCCTTGCCCAGCGAAGGCAACCGTCAGGAGCGGATTCACCACAGCGACGCGGTGCTTCAGGTGTTGCAGGCGGCGGGCACCCCCCTCCCCCTGGAGAGCATCGCGGAGCAGGTTCGCCGGCAAACCGATATCCGCGATAGCACCCTCGGCCTGCTGCTCCTTTCCAGCCCGTTCGTGAAGCTCGCAGACAATCTCTACGGGCTGATCGAGCGAGACGTGCCCGGCGGCTCGCAAGCCATCGCGCGAGCGGTCGAAGCAGTGCTGGAGAGGCTGGAGGCCGGACAGCGCGGTCTGACGGCACACCAGGCACGACACGTCGCAGCGGATGCCGTCGGCGAGACCTGGAGCCCGGAGCTCGTGCTCTCGCTGCTCCGGAGCGAGCCGCAGCTGCGCTTGTCCCGCTCGGGGCACGTCGGCCTCGTCAGCTGGGACGACGTGCGCGCCCCCACGCGCGGTGAATTCATCCGGCAGCTGGTCGAAAAGACTGGTGGGCGCCTGGGTGTGGCCGAGCTCCAGTCCAAGCTGCTCGACACCTACGGCAGAGAGCTCGAGCGAGCGGAACTCGGCGGCGAATGCCAGCGCAACGGGCTTCAGCTCGAGGCAGAGGTCATCGTCGTCCGCGCGCCAGCGCAGGAAGAAACACCGCCCGCATCCATCACGTCTCCATTCGCACCCAACTTGGTGCGCCTCGATGCTGGTTTGTCAGCTCCTGCCGATCCCCTGCCGGATCTGGCCGGACGGGTTCAGGGCCTGCCCGCCGCTGCGCGCCAGCACTTCGAGGAGTTGCTCCTGCGCCCCCTCCAATCCCGGGAACAGCTGCTCGAGCAGGCCAAAGCGCACCTCGCCGAGATCGAGGCCGCCAGCCACCAGAACGAGTTCATCGATGTATCGCTGGCCCAGGCGCTGGTGGAACGCATGGCGCGCCTGCTCGAGCAGGTCGAAGCGCTCTCGCCTGTCACCCGCCGCATCGCCCAGGCCGCCGTTCTCTACTTCATCAGTCCCGAGGACGCCGAGGACGACTTCGACCTCGGCGGGCTCGAAGACGACGAGGCCGTTCTCTCCGCCGTCCTCGCTCACCTGGAGCTTTCATGACCGTCCATCGCACCAGCGCCTCCGCACAACGCCGCTCCCCCGTGACTCCGCCCGTCGCCTACGCCCCGGGCGCCCGCGTGGAAATCCGCAGCGAGGAGTGGATCGTGCGCCGAGCGGAGCTGACCTCCGCCGGCACCACCGCGGTCCATGTCACCGGACAGAGCGAGCTAGTGCGCGACAAGGACGCCATCTTCCTCGACGACATCGACACAATCACCGTCCTCCGCCCCGAGGACACGAAGTTCGTCGCGGACCCCTCTCCTCAGTACCGCCGGACCAAGCTGTACCTCGAGAGCTTGCTACGACAGACGCCGCCCACGGACAGCAAGCTCTCCGTCGGTCACCGCGGCGCCATGGACACCGCCGCCTACCAGCTGGTGCCGGCGGCCCGAGCCCTGAAAGCGCCGCGGGCGCGCCTGCTGATCGCGGACGCCGTGGGTCTGGGCAAGACGATCGAGGTCGGGATCCTGCTGAGCGAATTGATCCGTCGCGGGCGCGGCCGGCGCATCCTGGTGGTAACGCTCAAGAGCGTGCTCGAGCAGTTCCAGAAGGAGCTGTGGTCCCGCTTCACGCTCCCGCTGGTCCGCCTGGACTCGGTCGGTCTGGAGCGCGTCCAGCGCCAGATCCCGGCCAACCACAACCCGTTCTACCGCTTCGACCGGGTGATCATCTCGGTCGACACGCTCAAGAAGGACGAGAAGTACCGCCGCTTCCTCCAAAAGTGTCACTGGGACGTCATCGCCATCGACGAGTGCCAGCACGTGGCCGATCGCGGCGACGGCGGGTCGCGCTCGCAGCGCTCGCGCCTCGCGCGCATGCTGGCGAGCACGTGCGATTCGCTGATCCTCACCAGCGCCACGCCGCACGACGGCAGCCCCGAGAGCTTCGCGAGCTTGATGAACCTGCTCGACCCGACCGCCGTCGCCGATCCACAGGACTTTACCCGCGAGGACGTGGAGTCACTGTACGTACGGCGCTTCAAGAAAGACATCGCGGCGGAGAGCGCCGGGTCGTTCAGCGAGCGCCGCCTGCATCCCCACCACGTCACTGCCAGCCCCAACGAGAACGCGGTCTACGAGGCGCTGGCGCGGGCGCGCTTCTCCACCATCCACCCGCGGCTGCCCGGACGCGCGGGCGCGGCTGCGGATCCCGGCGCTGAAGGACGCTCCGCCCTGTTTCGGACCCTGCTGCTCAAATCCTTTCTCTCGTCCGCTGCCGCGCTCGCTTCCACGCTCGAAGAGCGCAGCAAGCGCCAGACGAAAAAGCTCAGCGAGCTGGAGCGAGAAGGCCGCCTGACCCCGGAGCTGCGCGCTGCGCACGAGGCCGACCAATCGACGCTGCAGCACCTACAGGCGCTGTGCGCCCAGGTCCAGCCGGCACAGGACACCAAGCTGCGACAGCTGATCTCCTTGATCCGGCCGCTGGTCACGGGCAAGGGCGGATCCTCGAGCCGTGTCGTGATCTTTTCCGAGCGCATCGCGACGCTCCAGATGCTGAGCGACCAGCTTCAGAAAAGCCTCGGCCTGAAGCCAGAGCAAGTCGGCCTGTTCCACGGCAGCCTCGATGACGTCGAACAGCAGCAGCTCGTGCGCAGCTTCGGCAGCCTCGACAGCCCGGTGCGAATCCTGCTGGCCTCCGACGCCGCGAGCGAGGGCATCAACCTCCACCACCATTGCCACAACCTGGTCCACTACGACATCCCCTGGTCGTTGATCACGCTCGAACAGCGCAACGGCCGTGTCGACCGCTACGGACAAGAGCACGAGCCGCAGCTGCACTACCTGCTGAGCGTGCCGGCCAACGGCGCGCTGCAGGGCGACCTGCGCGTGCTCGACGTGTTGATCGAGAAGGAGGCCGAGGCGCACAAGAACCTCGGCGACGTGCGCTGGCTGATGGGGCTCTCCGACCCCGCCGACGAGGAAGCACGCGTGATCGATGGCGTTAGTCGGCATGAGCCCCCCGAGCGCATCCTGCAGCCGCCGCCCGCGCAGCAGCTGAGCTTGCTGGAACAACTCATGGCGGGCGCGCGAGCTCCGGCCGCGCCGGCGTCCTCCCCACCCGCGTCCTCCACCGGCTCCGTCGACCTGCCGGAGACGGAGGCTCCGTTCCGCCTGTACCCGGATGACGCGAGCTACTTGAAGGTCGCGTTCGACGAGCTCGTCGAGAGCCAGCCCGAAGGGTTGCCCGCGGAGCACCGCCTGGAGCTGCCCGAGTGGCACGACAACATCTCCGGCTTCCGCCTGAACGCACCCGCGGATCTACGCCAGCGCTATGCCTATCTACCACCGGAGCTCCGCCACGTGGGCGGCACGAGCGAATGGACCTTCACGCTGAGCGCCGATCGCGCCCGCGTGCAGCGGGCGTTGATCGAGGCACGCGAACGGGATACCTGGCCCGCGCTCGAGCTGCTCTGGGAGTTGCACCCCATCGCCACCTGGGTGAATGACCGCGTCGTGTGTCACTTCGGCCGCCACGAGGCCCCCGTCCTCCACGTCGCTTCCGGCCTGGCGAAGGACGAGTGGGTCTACTTGTTCCAGGGCGTGCTCAGCAACCAGCGCAGCGCGCCCGTGCTCGTGGACTGGTTCGGGGTGCGCACCGTGCCGAAGCGACCGGCCACCGTCGAATCCCCGCGCAACCTGGCCGCCCTGGTCGGACTCGACCAGCCCCTGGTCAACCGCACTCAGAAGTTCGATGCTGCGGGGCTCGGCGCCGCCTGCCGGGCGCCGTACAGACCGCCACCGAGCACATGCAGGCGCTCCGCACGCGGCGCGGCAGGCGCCTCGCGCCCGAGCTCCGCGACCAGAAGCGCAAGATCGACGCCTGGGTACAGCGCCGCACGGCGGCCCTCGACAACGCGCGCGCGCTCGCCAGCGCCGAGGGCCGAAAGCCCTCAGCGGCTCAGGAGCAAAAATGGCGTGATCTGGAGCGCCATACCGAACGCGTGCGCACCGACCGAATTGCCTGGATGGACCCGGTTGAAGACGAGTGACCAGCCGTACTTGCGGCTGTGCGCGGTGATTGGTGCTACGGCTCTTCCGGATCACCGCTCGGCGCGCCGAGGTGCTTCTTCACGTTGAGTGCCTTCCACCTCAGCCCTGGGTGATCGCGCAAGAGCATCTGGACCGTGGTGTCCGTGGTGAGCAGCTCCGGAACGATATCGCCGGCGCCGTTCAAACGCTCGAGGAACTCCCGCTCCTGCGGCGCGAGGGGTAAGACGGCCGCCATCAGCTGGCGTGTCTCCTGCAGGAGCTGGCGGGTCCACGCTTCCATGTCGCGCGGAGCGGGCCGCACGTCGAGACGCAGCATCGGGACCAGCTGTGCATCCACGTCACGCGCCGTCGCCTGGACGTTCTCGACCGTGATATTGCGCCAGTCGACGCGGTTCAGCCCTCCGTAGACGACAAATCCCAGCCGCAACCGGCTCCGGTCCCAGCCCGGCCGGCGCAAGAGCTCGCGCGCATCAAACAGATCGCGACTTGCACTGCGAGCGACCAGAGCTGCGAGCTTTCCCGCAGCAAGCTCGTGGTCATCCAGAAGAAGGACCTGCGAGGCCCGCTCGCCGCCCACTGCATGCGAGTCCGCCCGCCTCGGCGACCAAAGAGGTGTACGCAGCATGAAGTTCACATCCACCTCGATGGTGCCGGAGCGGCTCAGCGCGCTCGCGTACGTCAGGCGCCACTTACCCCCGGCGTGATCGGTGGGAACGCGCTTGACCTGTAAGCCGGTGCGGCCAGCGACCTGCTGGAGCGCCTGCTCGACGCGAGGCCGATCGCTGAGCATTTTCTCGCGTTCTGCAGCTCCGACATAGTTCAGATCGATGTCGACCGAGAGGCGGGGCAGGTCCAGAACGAAGAGGTTCAGCGCGGTCCCTCCCTTGAGCGCCATCCGTGAGCCCAAGAACGGATGGGTCCGGAGTGCCTCGAGCAACCGGACGAGAATGTGAGCCTTCTCGTAGGACTCGAGCGCATAACCGCCCTCTGCCGCCGCTCGTTGAAGTTGCTCCATCGACAGCATCAAGCCACCTCGGCCCAGGTTCGATGGAGCACCCGTTCCGGCACGATCAGGTTCCACCTCTTCACCAGCCGCCCGGGTTCACGCTTGCGATCCAGATACTGCGGCTGCCGAGGGGCATGCTCGCGAAGGGCCGCCAAGTGCTGTTCCTCCACAAACAGCTCCTCCCGGTGCTGCTCCAAGAAAAAGCCCACCCGGGCACTGGTGAGCGTCGAATTGCGCTCGATCGCGTGTGCTACGACCGCAGCCAAGTCGAAGTACTCTACCATCTCCAGAGATCGCCAGACCTCCTCCCACCCGCCGCCCAGGTCGGGCGCATCGAGCAGATCGACCAGAGTGCGCTCGAAGGTGGTGATGCGCACCGTTCCCCCCGCGTGAGGCTCGGTCACGATGCCCCCACCCAGATCCGGCAATGACTCGAGCGCGCGCGGAGGGCGAACGCCGAACCATTCATTGCCCTGAAAGGCCAGTGGGCGCAGGTTGCTACGGGTCAGCACCGCGAAGCGGTGCCAAACCGAATAGGTCTTTCCTCGGAACTGGAGTGCCGCGTGGTACGCCACCGTGGCGTCGGCCGCGAGCTTCGTTGCCAGAAGAAAGGGGTCGACCTGAAAGGTCTCCGGCGTTGCCCCCGGCGGTAGGGACGCATAGAGCCCCC
>DASTRX010000226.1:0-103725 GCA_035760985.1 Polyangiaceae bacterium | reverse complement strand
ATCCCGACCCGGAAGTGGTCGGAGGTGGAGAGCGGCCCATCAGCGAAGGCAGCAACACGCACTGGCGCCCCACCGAGCCGTGGCTCGACAGCCCGCGCCGGCGCGGGGCCGAGCCCGCCAATGGGCGCAAGCCGAGCGACGGGCGGGGCAACCTGGACCCTGCCCCCGATCCGGACGAAGCTTCGACGCCGCCGGAGCAGCAAAGCGGCTCAAGCTCCTCCGACCCGAGCTCGGGGTCCAACGCGACGCCCGATCCCAGCTGACGCCGCCCCTTCACCAGGCGGCGATGCCGCCGTCGGCGCGCGGCTCGGTCGCCAGCGCATAGGCGCCCGATTCGAGCCGCCAGATCACCTGGCCGCGCCCGAACGGGCCGGTGTTGCTCGCCACCTGTACGTGGTGACCGCGCCGGCGCAGCGCATCGATCACGCCCGGCTGCACGTCGGGCTCCACGCTCACGTCGATCCCACCGGTCAGGCGGAAACGAGGCGCGTCCAGCGCCGCCTGCACGTTCAGGCCGTGATCGAGCACGCTGGAGACCACCTGCAGCTGCCCCTGCGGCTGCATCTCGCCGCCCATCACCCCGAACGGGCCGATCGGCACGCCGTCACGGCTGATGAACCCCGGCATGATGGTGTGGCGTGGGCGCTTGCCGGGAGCGGCGAAGTTGCCGTGCTCGCGATCGAGCGTGAAACACGCCGCGCGATTCTGCAGAGCGATACCCCAGCCCGGCACGACCACGCCGCTGCCGAAGCCCATGAAGTTCGACTGGATCAGGCTGACCATCATGCCGTCGCGGTCCGCCGTGCTCAGGTACACGGTGCCTCCGCGAAGCAGCGGCGCGGGCCCGGGGCTGCGCGCCCGCTCGCCGATCTCCGCGCGGCAGGCGGACACGTACGAGTGCGTGAGCCAGTCGCTGACCGGCACGGCCACATGCCGCGGATCGGCGAGCGCGGGCTGCACGGTCTCCAGCGCGAGCTTGAGCGCCTCGATCTGCAGGTGCCAGCTGTCGGCGCTGGCGTGCTGGGTCGAGGCCAGATCGAAGCCTTCGAGGATGCTCAAGCCGAGCAGCGTGGTGATGCCCGGGCAATTGGGCGGCACCTGCCAGATCTGATGGCCGCGGTAGGTCACGTCGATCGGCTCCACCCACTCGCTGTGATGCGCTGCCAGATCCGAGGCACGCAGCCTGCCGCCCGTCGCGCGCGCCCAGGCGTCGATGGCCTGGGCGATCTGCCCGCTGTAGAAGTCGTCGACCCCGGCCTGCATCAGCCGCCGCAGCGTCGCGGCATGACCCGGCGCTCGAAACATCTGCCCCGCCTGCGGCGCGCTGCCCTGCAAGGCGAACGCCTCGCCCCAGCCGCTCAGGGCCGCGTCGCGCGCCCCCAGGAAGCGCGGCGCAGCGAGCTGCCAGTTGTGAGCCGTCACCGGCGAGACCGGGAAGCCTTGCTCCGCGTACTCGAGCGCGGGCGCGACCAGCTGCTCGAAGGAGAGCCGCCCGAAGCGCTGGTGTAGATCGCGCCAGGCCGCAGGCGCTCCGGGCACGGTCACGCTCTGCCAGCCGAGCTCCGGGATTTCGCGCGCGCCCGCTTCCAGCAACTCTTGCGCATCGGCGGCCGCTGGCCAGACTCCGGACCCGTTCAGGGCCGTCAGCTCGCCATTGTGCCAGACCAGCGCGAAGGCGTCGGAGCCGATGCCATTGGACGTCGGCTCGACCACAGTCAGCGCGATCGCCGTGGCGACCGCCGCGTCGACGGCGTTGCCGCCGGCGCGCAGCACGGACAGGCCAGCCGCAGCAGCCAGCGGTTGACTCGTGGCAACGGCGCCGTTGGCGGCAAGCACCACGCGACGCCGCGAGGGATAGGGATATTCGTTGAGCTGCATGCGTCAAAGAGGCCGCAGCGGTCTCGCGAAAACTCCGCGGCGGCCGACCGTCATCGCTATCACATCGAGCCTCTGCACGGCTCCCGATCTGCGAGATCAGCCTCGAAATCGCGGCCTGCCGAGTCTAAGGTCCGGGCCTCGAGGAAACCGTGAAGCGTCAGAATCGCAAAGTTCTCGTGAACGGGAAGCCGCAGATCTGGACCGGAGTCAACTTCTGGTCGCGGACGGGAGGCCCGCTGATGTGGCGCAACTACGCTCCCGGCGTGATCCGCGAAGAGCTGGATCAGCTGCGCGCGCACGGCATGACGCTGACGCGCAGCTTCTTCTACTGGCCCGATTTCATGCCCGCGCCGGATCGGCTCGACGAGCAGCTCGTGGAGCACTTTCGCGATTTCCTGAACGCGCACCAGGAGCGCCAGATGGTCTCGATCCCCACGTTTCTGGTCGGACACATGTCGGGCCAGAACTGGGATCCGGCCTGGCGCGGCGATCGCGACCTGTTCGAGGACGTCTGGTTGGTGGCGCGCCAGGCCTGGTACGTGCGCGAGTTGACGCGGCGCTTTGCCAGCCACCCCGCGGTAGTGGCCTGGCTCCTGACCAACGAGGTGCCGATCTACGGCGACTGGCGCTCGCGCGGCAACGGCGCCCTGCGCCCGGACTCGGTGATCTCCTGGGCGCAGCTCCTGATCGACGCGGTGCGCGCCGGTGGCGGCTGGCAGCCGGTGAGCATCGGCGACGGCGCCTGGGGCGTGGAGATCAACGGCACCGACAACGGCTTTCGCGTGCGCGACATCGCGCGCATCGTCGATTTTCTCGGGCCGCACGTGTACCGCATGGAGACGGATCAGCTGCGCCAGCACCTGGGCGCCGCGTTCGTGTGCGAGCTGCTCGACTTCGGCGAGCAGCCGGTGGTGATGGAGGAGTTCGGGGTCACCAGCGACTACACGAGCGACGAGAACGCCGCGCACTACTACCGGCAGCTGCTGCACCACACCCTGCTGGCGGGCGCGACGGGCTGGATCGCCTGGAACAACACCGACTACGACGATTTGTACGCGCAGGCACCGTACAGCCACCACCCGTTCGAGCAGCACTTCGGGTTGATCGATCGGCGCGGGCAGCCCAAGCCCGCCGCGCGCGAGATGCGAGCGTTCAGCGATCTGCTGCAGCGCATCGACCTGGGCCGCTGCCAGCGACCGGATACCTCGATCGCGCTGCTCGTGCCCTCGTACCTGGAGAATCAATACCCGTTCACGGCGCCGGAGGATCCGCTGAGCATCGCCGACAGCTTGCGTCAGGCGTACGTGGCCGCGCGCGAAGCGGACCTGCCCGTCAAGCTGCTGCGCGAGGCGGACGCGCTGCTCTGGCAACCGGCTCAGGTCGAAGAGCTGGCGCGCGGCGTGGCGGCGGGCGGCGTGCAATACGGCCGCACCAGCACGGACCCGCTCGCGCTGGCTCCCGGCCAGCTCGATCCACGCGCGCTCGGACCGGGCCTGCCGCGCGATGCTGCGCTGTACATCATTCCGAGCGTGAAGCAGCTGACCGGGCCCACCTGGCGTCAGCTCGACGAGCGGGTACGAGCCGGTGCGACCGTCTACTGCTCTTATTTCGTGGGCGTGCACAAGAATCAACGCGGCCCGTGGTGGCCCGACCTCGACGCCACGTTCGGCGTGAAGAAGCTGCTGCGCTACGGGCTCGTCAATCGCATCCAGGACGAGCGCGTGCGCTTCAACTTCCGGCGCTCCTTCGGCTCGATCGCCGAGGGGGCGCTGCTCGAGTTCAGCGTGGCGGGCACCGAGAACTCGCGCGCCTTCTTGCCCGTCGAACCGGATGGCGCGACCGTGATCGCTGAGGATCGCCACGGCCGGCCGGCATTGCTCGAGCACCGGGTGGGCGCGGGGCGCTGGATCCTGTGCACTTATCCACTGGAACACATGGCCGCGCAGACCATGGCCGTGAATCCGGAACCGACCTGGCGCATCTATTCTGCGCTGGCCGACGTGGCGGGGGTTACGCCGGAGGTGTCGGTGGCCGATCCACGCGTCGTGGTCGGTGAGCTCGTGCATGAAGATGGCCGGCGCTTCGTCTGGTTCATCAACATGGTGGAGACGGCGTTGCGCTGCGAGCCAAAATTGCGCGCTGGCGCGCTACGAGCCCTGGACGGCGCGAGCGAACCCGCCGCCAGGAGTCTGGAATTTCCGCCCTTCGGGGTCCATGTACTGGAGCTGGCCGCCGCAGGCTGATCCGATTGAGATGACCTTCGTTCCTGCCGTTTCCGCCCCTACCGTGCTCTCCGCGCATCCGCGCTACTTCGTCGTGCGTCAGGTCGGCCTCGTGGTGCGCTCGGAAGGCGAGCGGGCGCTGCTGCCTGAGCTGGTCGACTTGCCGCGGCTCGGGCTCGATCCGGCCGACGCCCTGTATCTCGGCCGCCTCGACGGGGAAGACTGCTTCGCGCTGGACTCCGGGCGCGCCGAGCTGCCCGCGCCCTGGAGCGCGCAGGGCCTGCGCGCTCTGTACGGGCAGCTCGCGGAGGAAGAGTTCGCGGTCGCGGGGCGCGCCGTGCAGATCGTCACGTTCGCTGTCACGCATCGCTTCTGTGGCAGCTGCGGCCAACCCGTCGCGCGCGACGGCGTCGAGCGCTGCGTGCGCTGCCAGCACTGCGATCTGGTGTTCTACCCGCGCGTCTCGCCGGCCATCATCGTGCTGGTGCGGCGCGGCGAGCAAGCGCTGCTGGCGCGCTCGGGGCGCTTCACGACCGGCTTCTACAGCACGCTCGCGGGCTTCGTCGAGCCGGGCGAGTCGCTGGAGCAGACGCTGGCGCGCGAGGTGTTCGAGGAGGTCGGCATCCAGGTCGACAACATCCGCTACTTCGGCAGCCAACCCTGGCCCTTTCCGCACTCGTTGATGGTCGGCTTCTTTGCCGATCACGCGGCGGGCGAGATCGCCGTCGATGGCCAGGAGATCGTCGATGCGCGCTGGTTCTCCGCGGGGGATCTGCCGCCGATACCGCCCAAGCTCAGCATCGCACGCAAGCTGATCGACAGCTGGCTGCGCGACGTCGGCGCGGCCTGAGCCTCACGGGCTCGCTGGCGCCCCCTCGGCCAGGAACTCGCGCAGGCGCTGCAGCTCCTCGGGCGTGAGCACCTCCCCCAGCCACTCGATCAGCGGCTCCGGCTCGAAGAACAGCCGCCGGTCTCGGTGCGAGCTCTCGCGCACCAGGCGCAAAAACTGCAGCACGGCGATCGATGACTTCTGCGATGCCAGCGCCGCGCTGCGCTCCACGCGCGGATTGGTGCTGCGCATGTGCTCGAGCAGCCGAGCGGAGGCGTCGTCGCTCATCACCGGACAACGCCGCCAGTCGACGACGGTCACCGCTCGCAGGTTGAGCGGCACCTTCATCGACTCGCGCTGGATGGCTCTGGTGACTTGCTCCACGTCCTGCAGGCTGCGGTAGCCGGCATCCGCACGGATCTCCAGCAACCGCCCCTGCACGATGGCAACTGTATTCAGGGGCACCGGTCCCGAGAACGGCAGGACGCCCGACACCATTTAGGGCAAGATGTGGGGGATGAAGCTGCTGTTCAGGCCGGCGCGCGCCACCCACACACCTTTCGGTACGCTGACCGCTGGGGGAGCCAGGTTCGCGCTCATGGCCCTCGCTGGCGCGGCCCTCGGTTGCTCCGACGGCAGCCGAAGCTCGCTGCCCGCGACGGGCGAGCTCGCTGATGTGGTCGATCATCTGCGCCTGACGCCCGTGGTCGACGGCCTCGATCGGCCGACGTTCATCACGGCCTTGCCCGGCAGCGATGTGCTCCTGGTACTGGAGCAAGGCGGCCGCGTGCGCTGGATCGAGGGGGGTCAGCTGCGCGCGGAGCCCTTCCTCGATCTGAGCGACCGCGTGCTCTCCGGCGGAGGCGAACAGGGCTTGCTGGGGCTGGCCTTCCATCCCAACTTCCGCGACAACGGCCGCTTCTTCGTCCACTATTCCACGATTGCCCAGAACGGTGCCCAGAACGGCTTGCGCGCGGGCGACGGCGTGATCAGCGAGTTCACGAGCAGCGCCGGCGCGAGCAGCGCGGACGCGAGCACGCAGCGCCGCCTGCTCAGCGTGGCCCAGCCTTACTCCAACCACAACGGCGGCATGCTCGCGTTCAGCCCGCGCGATGGCTTCCTGTACATCGGCCTGGGTGACGGCGGCAGCGGTGGCGATCCTCGAGGCAACGGCCAGAACCTGGGCGTGTGGCTGGGCAAGATGCTGCGCATCGACGTCGACTCGCGGGCTCAGGGCGAGTACGGCATCCCCGACGGCAACCTGAGCGGCAGCGGCGTGCTGCCCGAGATCTGGAGCTACGGCCTGCGCAACCCCTGGCGCTTCAGCTTCGATCCCGACAACGGTGACCTGTACATCGGGGACGTCGGCCAGAACGCCGTCGAGGAGGTGGACTACGAGCCGCGCGGCGAGGGCGGGCGCAACTACGGCTGGAACACCATGGAAGGCTCGCGCTGCTACCAGCCAAACAGCGGCTGCGACCGGGACGGCATCGCCGCGCCGGTGCTCGAGTACAGCCACGACGCCGGTTGCTCGATCACCGGCGGCTACGTGTACCGCGGCCGCGCCATCCCGGAGCTGCGCGGCGTCTACTTCTACGCGGACTACTGCAGCGGGCTGATCGGCACACTGCGCATGCAGGACGGCGCGCTCGGCGGCTCGCGTGACATCACCGCCAGCATCAACCCGGACGGCATCAGCGACTTCACCAGCTTCGGCACCGACGCGGACGGCGAGCTGTACATCGCCTCGCGCGGCGGCAGCATCTACCGCATCGAAGCCGACTGAGCCCCGCCCTTCAGCCAGACGCTCCGCTCGGGCCCGTCGAGCCCGGCGAACAGCCGGAACTCGCCCGGCTCGCTGATTCGCTTCAAGCCGCGGTCCAGCAGCGAGAATACAGCCGGGCGCAGCTCGAAGTGCACCCTGCAGGTCTCGCCCGGCGCCAGCGAAACGCGCTGAAAGCCGACCAGCTGCCGCACCGGCCGCGTCACGCTCGCGTACACGTCGCGCAGAAACAGCAGCACGATGTCGTCACCGGCGACCTCACCCGCGTTGTGCACGTCCAGCTCCACCGCCAGGGCGTCGCCAGGGCCCAGCGTCTCGGCGCAGCGCAGGTTCTGATACTCGAAATGGCTGTAGCTCGTGCCGTGCCCGAAGCGGAACAATGGATCGGACTCGGAGAAGCGCAGGCGACCGCGATGATGCGCGGACGGGCGGTGATCGTAGCTGGCCCCCAGGTGCCCCACGGAGCGGGGCACGGTCATGGGCAAGCGCCCGGAGGGGTTGATCTTGCCGAACAGCACCTCGGCGATCGCCCGGCCGCCCATCATGCCGGGCTCCCAGGCTTCGACCAGCGCCGCAGCGTGCTCGACCATCCACTCCGAAGCGATCGGCGCGCCGTTGATCAGCACCACCACCAGCGGCTTGCCGGTCTCGGCCAGCGCCCGCATCAACTCCAGCTGCCGCCCGGGGGGCTCGAGCGAGACACGATCGACGTTCTCACCGCTGGTGCGCTGAGGGTTGAAGCGCAAGGAGTTCTCGCCGATCGCCAGCACCACCGCGTCGCTGGCCGCTGCAGCTGCCACGGCAGCTGCGATCTGCGCGTCGCTTATCGCCTCGATCGGCCCCACGGCGACGTGCTCGATCTCGACGCCCGGCAGCGCTTCCGCCCGCAAGCCCGCCTCGACACTGATCACGTTGCCTTCCGGCTGGAAGCGAGCCCAGTCGCCGAGCACGCTCTGATCGGCGGCATCCGGGCCCGTCAGCAACAGCCTGCGCAGCCCGCGCAGCGGCAAGACCCCGTCGTTCTTCAAGAGCACGATCGACTTGCGCGCAGCCTCCAGCGCCAGCGCCCGGTGCTCTTCACTGCACACGGTGCGGCGGATCGTCTCCGCGTCGGAGTAGCGCCGCTCGAACAGCCCCAGCCGGAACTTGGCCAGCAGGATCGGGCGGAGCGCGGCGTCGATGCGCGCCTCCGGAATCTTGCCTTCGAGCACCTGCGCGCGCACGCTCTCGAAGAACTCGCCCCCGTGCATGTGCATGTCGATCCCGGCCAGCACCGCCAGGCGATCGGCGTCGGCGCGCGTCTCCGCGATGTGATGAACGCTGCGCAGCCGTTCGATGTCCAGCCAGTCGCTGATCACGAAGCCGCGAAAGCCCCACTCCTGCCGCAGGCGCCGGTTGAGCAAGTCCTCGTCGGCGTGACACGGCACGCCGTTCACCTCGTTGTGGCTGGGCATCAGCGTGAACACGCCGGCCTTCACCGCGCGCTCGAAGGGCGGATAATACAGCTCGTGCAGCGTGCGCTCGGAGAGCTCCGAGGGCGCTCCGTTCAAACCATTGTTGGGGATGCCGCCCGCCACCAGATGCTTGGCGCAGGCCAGCACCTCGTGCTCACCCGAGAAGTCTTGGCCCTGATAGCCCTCCACCATGGCGACGCCCAGCTCCGCGACCAGCAGCGGATCTTCCCCGAAGGTCTCGCCGGTACGGCCCCAGCGCGGATCGCGGACGACGTCCACGTTGGGCGAAAACGACCAGTGAAAGCCGGTGGCGCGCATTTCCCGCGCGGTGCAGGCCGCGATCCGGCGCGCCAGGTCCGGGTCGAACGCGGACGCGAAGCTGATCGGCGAGGGGAAGATCGTCGCCTCGGGCAGATCCATGCCGTGGCCGTGGATGGCGTCCGTGGCGATCAAGAGCGGGATCTGAAGCCGGGTCGAGGCGGCGACCTCCTGCAGGAAGTTCGCCTCCAGCGGCCCCGGCACTTTGAGAAAGGAGCCGACCTTGCCGCTCTTGATCAGCTCGACCTTGTCGGCGAGAGCCAGCGCGTAGCCGACCACCTCATCCGCGTTCTCGGCCGTGGGCGAGCTGGTCTCGCCCACGTACTGGCACATCTGGCCGATCTTCTCGTCCAGCGTCATGTGCGGGAGCAACAGCTCCACGCGGCGCTCGGCCGGCAGCGCGGCGTTCAGGTAATCCAGGGTTGCCACCGCGCTGCCTCCTCGGGCCTCAGCTGAGCACGCCGCCGACTTCCACTGCCGGTGCTTCAGCCTCGGTCCCGGCGCGGGTGAGCGCAATCGGCGCGGAGCGCACCATGTCGCGGACGCCGAGCGGACGGATCAGCTCCAGAAAGTGATCGATGTCGCTGCTGGTGCCCGTGGCCTCCACCGTGAAGGCCGTGGCCGAGAACGCCAGCACGCGCGAGCCGGTGAGCTTGATCACTCGCTCCAGCTCCTCGCGGGCGCGCGCGTTCTGCGTGCGCACGGTGACGATGCACAGCTCGCGCTCGAGATGCGCCTCGCCCTGCAGGTGCCGCACCTTGTGCACGCGCACCAGCTTGTTCACCTGCTTCAGGATCTGCTCGATCACCGGCGCGTCACCGCGCGTGGTGAGCACCACCCGGCTCATGCCCGGCTCGATGCTGCGATTGACTGCCAGGCTGTCGATGTTGTAGCCGCGCCCGCTGAACAGCCCAACGATGCGCGCCAGCTCACCCGATCGGTCCTCGACCAGGATGCTGATGATGTGACGAGTCGAAGGCGCGACGCTGGTCATGCGAGCTCCCGCGGCTGAGCGTCCTTCTGCTCATCGTCTTCTGGTCCCAGCAAGATCTCGTAGTGGGCGGCTCCGCCCGGGATCATCGGGAACACGTTGGTCTCCTTGTGCACGATGATGTCCATCAACACCGTGCCGGGCGTGTTCAGGCCCTTCTCCATCACCGCCCGCAGCTCCTCCGGCTTCTCCGCGCGGAAGCCGGTCGCGCCGTAGGCCTCGGCGATCTTCACGAAATCGGGGAAATACTTCAGCCCGACCTCGCTGTAGCGCCGGTCGTACAGGAGCTCCTGCCACTGGCGCACCATGCCCAGGAAGCGGTTGTTCATGACCAGGATCTTCAGGTTCAGGTTCTCCTGAACGCAGGTCGCGAGCTCCTGGATGCACATCTGGAACGAGCCGTCGCCCGTCACGCACAGGACCGGCTCCTTGGTGCCGTTGAGCGCCGCGCCCACCGCCGCCGGCAAGCCGTAGCCCATCGTGCCCAGGCCGCCGGAGGTCAGCCACTTACGCCCGTTGTCGACCGGGTAGTACTGCGCCGCCCACATCTGGTGCTGGCCGACGTCGGTCGAACAGATGTAACGGCCCTGCGTCAGGCTCGCGAGCTCCTCGAAGAAGCGCTGAGGCATGATGCAGTCGCCGCGGTCCTTGTAGCGCAGCGGGTAGCGGCGCTGCATCTCGCGCAGCTCGGCCCACCAGGCCGCGCGCTCCGGCGCCTTGTCGTCCGCCAGCATCTCCAGCATCTGCTGCAGGACGTGCTTGGCGTCGCCGACGATCGGCACGTCCACCATCACCGTCTTGTTGACGCTGGAGGGGTCGATGTCGACGTGGATCTTCTTGGCGTTGACGGCGAACTTGTCCACGCGCCCGGTGACGCGATCGTCGAAGCGGGCGCCGATGTTGATGATCAGGTCCGCCTTGGCCATCGCCATGTTGGCCGTGTACGTGCCGTGCATGCCGAGCATGCCCAGGCTGCGCGGGTCGCTGGGAGGGAATGCGCCCAGGCCCATCAAGGTCGGCGTCACCGGCAAGTTCATGCGCCGGCTCAGCTCCATCACCTCGCGCTCGGCGCCCGCGCTCACCACGCCGCCGCCGATGTAGAGCACCGCCTTGTCGAACTGGCGGATCAGGTCCACCGCCTTCTTGACCTGGAGCGGATGACCCTTGATGGTCGGCTTGTATGAAGCGAGCTCGACCTTCTCTGGATACGAGAAGGCCGTGCTGTTGGCCGTGACGTCCTTGGGGATGTCGATCAGCACGGGCCCCGGGCGCCCGCTGCGCGCGAGGTAGAACGCCTCCTTGATCGTGGCGGCGAGGTCCTCCACGCGCTTGACCAGGTAGTTGTACTTGGTGCAGGGGCGCGTGATGCCGACGATGTCTGCCTCTTGAAAGGCGTCGTTGCCGATCAGCGTGGTCGCGACCTGGCCGCTGATCACGACGATCGGGGTCGAGTCCATCAGCGCGTTCTGCAAGCCCGTGACCACGTTGGTCGCGCCCGGCCCGCTCGTCACCATGGCCACACCGACCTTGCCGGTCGACTGCGCGTAACCCTCAGCGGCATGCACCGCGCCCTGCTCGTGGCGCACCAGCACGTGCCGCAGCCGGTCCTGCACTTTGTACAGCTCATCGTACACGTGCAGAATGGCGCCGCCCGGGTAGCCGAAGATCAGGTCGACCCCTTCCTGGATCAGCGACTCGACGACGATGCGAGCACCGCGCAATACCGGCGCCGCGCTCAGGTCGAGCGCGCTGGACGGTACCGCCCCGCCCGCTGGTCCATCCTCGCGCGCCGGCGCGCTGGGGGTGCGGGCTGGCCCCGCCGGATCCGCGCGCCGAGCGGAGCTCGGCGCGGATGCGTCTTTGTCTAGCTTATCTAGGACGATTCTAGAGCCTTGCATACGTAGCTTCCCATTTGATCGGTCGAGACATCACCGCCGAGGTCTCGGGTGCGGTGACCGGCGGCGAGCACCTGGTCGATCGCGCGTTCGACCGCGCGAGCTTGCTCTGGCAGACCGACGGTATCGAGCAACGACGCCACGGAGCCGATGGCTCCGAGCGGGTTGGCAATGTTCTTGCCGGCGATGTCCGGCGCCGAGCCATGGATCGGCTCGAACAAGCCGGGGCCGTCGCCCAGGCTCGCGCTCGGCAGCAGGCCGATCGAGCCGGCGAGCACCGCGGCCTCATCGGTGAGGATGTCGCCGAACAGGTTGCCGGTGACGATCACGTCGAACTTCTTCGGCGTGCGGATCAGGTCCATGGCGGCGGAATCGACGTACTGATGCTCGAGCTTGATGTCCGTGTACTGCTCGCGGTGCAGCTCGCTCACCGTCGCGCGCCACAGCTGCGAGACCTCGAGCACATTGGCCTTGTCGATTGAATACACGTGCTTCTTGCGCCGGCGCGCCAGCTCGAAGGCGATCTTCGCCACGCGCCGCACCTCTTGCCGGGTATAGCTCATGGTGTTGTAAGCGCGCTCACCCTCGATGGCGCGCGGCTCGCCGAAGTACACGTCGGAGAGCAGCTCGCGCACGACGATCAGGTCCACACCGGCCAGCAGCTCCGGCTTCAGCGGAGAGAACCCGGCCAGCGCCGGGATCGTGCGCACAGGCCGCAAGTTCGCGTAGACGCCCAGGGCCTTGCGCAGATCGAGCAGGCCCTTCTCCGGGCGCCGGTTGCCGGGTTGCCCGTCGTATTTCGGCAAACCCACCGCGCCCAGGAGCACGGCGTCCGCCTGCTGCGCGGCGACGCGCGTCCGCTCGGGCAGCGCTTCTTCGCCGGCATCCAGAGCGACGCCGCCCAGAGGCAGCTCCACCACGTCCAGGGTGCGGCCGGCATGCCCGCACGCGATCTCCAGCACGCGCAGCGCCTCGCGACACACTTCGGGACCGATGCCATCTCCAGGCAAGGAGACGATGTGAATGGGTTTGGCACTCATGATTCTCTGACTCTTTTGGGGGTTGTGGGCTTCGAAGCCCTGGGTCGCCGCCTCGGGATCCGGGCACTTCCGGTCCTACCACGGTCACGGGCAGTTTCGCTGTCTGCCTCGGCGACAGATCAGCGTCCAGGCCCGTGTCCACGGCGGAACCGTCGCGTTCGCTTCGCGGCACGTCCCTCGCTCGCTCCCTCCGCCGAGGGCCTCCGCCGAGGTCCTCCGCCAAGAACAGAGCGTCCCAAACCGGCCCTGCCGGCTGCAGAAGCACAGGGCCCGAACAGCGCCTCAGACCGGCAGAGCGCGACGCGAGGTGATGACTACTGGGCTGTCCATCCTTCCTCCGTCGTTCCTGGGTCCTGAGAGCTCGGGTTCGGAGTCGAGTATGGGCAACGCGGCCGGAGCAAACAAGGCAAAAATCGGCCTCCGGCGCGGCGGGTTCGGACGGCAGGCGCACACCCCCTCTGAACAGAAGTTCCGCGCCCGCGTTCAGTGTCCCACTCCATTCCTGCCGGCTCGGGCCGTATCTGCGGTCGAGAAAGGGCGTGGCCCCGAGCGGGGCTCGCGGGGCTCGACAGCGCACACATGCCGTTCAACTTACTCCGCGCGATCTTCTGGCTGCTGCTCCTCGGCGGCATCGTGGTGGGAGCGGCTCGTCTGACCTGCCTGCGCTGGTGGCAGGTGCCCGAGGATGATCCCACCCTGGCGACCTCGCTCGCTCCCACGCTGGCACCGGGGGACTGGGTGGTGCTCTGGCGGCTGACACCGCCCGGCTTCGGCGACCTGGTGATGTGCCCGGATCCCGGCGAACCCGGGCAGGTCGTCGTCGGGCGCATCGTGGGTGAAGGCGGCGACCATCTCGCTGTCGACGAGGACGGGGGCATTCAGATCAACAACTTGCGCCAAGCGTCGGAAGGCGTATGCGCCCGACGCACCACCATCGAGGTGCCGCATCCGCGCACGGGCGACCCGATCGAGCTCCGCTGCGACATCGAAGTGCTGGGAGGGGTCCACCATCAGCGCGGCAGGAGGGTGAGCGCGGGGGTCAAGCCGGCACCGCTCTCCGCCGATGTGAAGACGGGCAAGCTGTTCTTGATCAGCGACAATCGCTACTACCCCTTCGACTCGCGTGACTACGGAGCGGTGCCCAAGGAGAGCTGCTCGGAAACCGTGATCTTTCGCCTGGTCAGCCGTCTCGGCTTCAGCGATGTCGAGTCGCGCTTGAGCTTGATTCAGTGAGCGCGGAACCAGCTGCGGAGCACACCCCACGAGGCGATCGGCTCGTCACCGCCGGGGGCGTGCGTCACCGCGCTCGGGGTTCGCGGCGGCCCCGCGAGATATTTTGGGCCCAAGACGGAGAGATCGCCGTAAACTGCGCGAAGCTTCGATGCCCGGGCTATGCTCTTCGGGCACTCACTTCCGCTCCAGATCGGACGATGCGAGGACGATAGCGAATGGATCAGGCGAAACACTACATCTGCCGCTCGTGCATGACGGGCGTGGCCAATGGCCACAAGTTCTGCGGCCGCTGCGGGGCGCCCGTCCCCGAAGAAGCTCTGGTGTTACAGACGCGCTACTTCAGCGACATGCAGAATCCGGAGAAGGCGCGCCTGATCCTGATTCGCGGCGATGGCATGGATGGGCTCAGCTATCACCTCAAGGCCGAGCAGCACATCCTGGGCCGTACGGGGCAGCTGGAGTTCCCGGATGACGAGTTCATCTCGCCCCGCCACGCCAACTTCTTCTATCGCGACCACCGCCTGGTGATCCGGGACGAAGACTCGCTCAACGGCGTCTACTATCGCGTGCGCGGCAGCATCGAGGTCGCCGCGGGCGACTCGTTCATGGCGGGGGAGCAGGTCTTTCGCATCGACACCGCGCCCATCGCCTCCGACGGTGTGGACCAGGAGGGGACGTACTTCTACTCCTCACCCAAGTTCACCTCGACCTTTCGCATCAGCCAGGTGTTGATCGGTGGCGCGCTCGGCATGACCGTGTGCGCGCGCGGCAACGCCCTCACCGTCGGCCGCGAAGAATGCGACCTGAACTTCCCCCACGACTCGTACGTTTCGCCGCGCCACTGCACGGTCGAAGCGATCGGCACCAAGTTCCGGCTCACCGATCACGATACGCTGAACGGCACTTACCTGCGCATCAAGTCCGAGACTCCGCTCGGGCAAGGCGACTACGTCGCCATCGGCCGCAAGCTGATGCGCGTAGAGCTGAACGCTTGATCTCAACCTGAAGCGACGTCCCGAGATCTCGGCCATCTGCTTGGTCTCGCTGCGCTTCCGGTGCTCGCGTACCAGAGTACGCTCCGCTCCGGTTCTCGCTCGACGCTGCGCATCTGGCTCGAGCTTTCGGGACGCCTCACTTGTGACGAATCATGAGGCGGCCGCTCCGGCGACGTCGCCGCACGCACCAAACGCGGAAAGCCGACTCTGAATCAGAGTCGGCTTTCGTGATTGCTAGACGCGGTGCGCGCCAGCTCGAGCTCAGCTCAAGGCGTCGCAGCCGGGTAAACCGAGACGCGCTTCTTGGAGCGGTTGACGTGCTCGTACTTCACCGTGCCGTCGACCAGCGCGTAGAGCGTGAAGTCCTTGCCCTGGCCGACGTTGCGACCTGGAGCCAGCGTCATACCGACCTGACGCACGAGGATGCCACCGGCGTTGACCTGCTCGCCGCCGTACACCTTCACGCCGCGGAACTGAGCGTTGGAACCACGACCGTTGCGGGATGAACCGCCGCCTTTTTTATGTGCCATGCTGCAAACCCTCGGATTCAGGCGGAGATCGAAGTGATCTTCACTTCGGTGAAATTCTGGCGATGGCCCATCTTGCGCTTGAAGCGCTTGCGGCGGCGGAACTTGAACACGATCAGCTTCTCGCCACGACCGTGGCGTACGATTTCTGCCTTGACCTGAGCGCCCTTGACCAGCGGCTTGCCGATATTGGGACTATCGCCCAGCACCGCGAGCACCTCGTCAAACACCACGCTCTGGCCAGCGTCGCCCGCGAGGGTCGCGACGCGCAGAACGTCACCCTCGTTTACGCGGAACTGCTGCCCGCCGCTGCGAAAGATTGCGCTCGTCATTGTGGGGGCCGTGACCCTAGTCGCCGTGCCCCTGCTTGGCAAACCATTTTCGTCACCGGAAGCGGCGTTCCCTCTGCCCGCCTCGGGCAACAATCGGGCGGAAAAAGGCTCCGGAGTATGCGTTCAGTGCTGATGAAGGCACCTGGCACCCGCGCGTCCTGACCTAAACCCCGGGCTTTGCGCGACCGTCCTGGCCTCGAGAGCGCGCGAGACATGTCCCGGATCCGCATTTTCCCGGCCCTGCTGTGCAGCGTGTGCCTGCTCTGCGTCGCGCAGCTCTCGCCCGCCGCTCCCTCGCGCACCCCTGCGCGCGCCGCTCCCCGCGCGGCCCCGGCGCCCAGCCGCGCGGCGCGCCCCAAGCCGAAGGTCCCGAGCCGGGCGACGAACAAGCCCGCCGCAAAAACCGCGGCGCCCGCCCCTGAAGCCGCGGCAGGGCCCCGGCCAGCAGCGCCCGCGCCCGGCGTCCCCGAAGCGCATGGCCCCCCCGCGGGCGCCAGCGAAGCCAAGGTCGCCCCCGCGAACGCAGCCGCGATCGGCGTCGTGAAGACCGAAGAGGCAGAGCAGGGCGTCAAGACCTACACCTTCGGTGCCGAGGAGGTCGAAGGTCGCATGAAGTCGCCGCAGATCCTCTACTTCTTGCGCCGCGTGCGCGCGGAGTTCGACGCCGAACCGCTCGGACATCGCTCCTTCCTGCTGGAGCTCTCCGACACGCGCCGCCATCCGTCGCTCGAGTAGGCGGCCCGAATCTGCTTCAGGCTCGCACGCAGCGAGCCGGATCAGCAGCAGAGGCTCGGCGTCCCTCGTGGGCGCAGCGTTCCGGATCGAGCCGGACGTGTTCCGCGAGCCGCACCCGTGATGAGCCCTACGCCGAGATCTGACGCTTCCGAGGCCCTGGTGCTGCGCACCGCGGCGCTCTGGGGCACGTTCGTGCTCGCCTCGCGCGATCTGCGCTCGGGGCAGTCGCTGGAGGTGGGCGACGCTCCCACGGCACTGATCGCGAAGCCCGATGAGAGCCCGGTCTCGGGCTTGCCGATCCGCGCGGTGGGGGCCGGCTGGGAGCTCGATGCGCGTGGCGCGACGGGCGGTCGCTTGCAGCTGCGCGGCCGCGTCGAAGACCCCGCCGAGCTCGGCCAGAGCGGTGCGCCAGTCCCGATCGTGGCGGGCGACTACGGGGTGCTCCAGTACGGATCACTGTCCGTCTTCTTCCAGTTCGCGCATCCGGCGCCGGTGCCGAAGGCGCGCTTCCGCCCGGATCTGGCCATGATCCTGGCGTTCGTCTTCGCGCTGCTCACGATCGGCGGCGGCTTGATGCTGTTGTACTTGCTGTATCCGCAGCAAGAGCTGGCCAAGCCGCTGGAGCTGACCAGCCCCGAGGAGTTGCAGCAGCAATACCACTTCACGCCCCCGCCGCCGGAGCCGCAGAGCGGCGGCTCGGAGTCGGAGGGCGCCAAGGGCGCCAAGAGCAAGCAGCCTCAGAAGGCGGCCGGCGATCGCAAACGGACGCCGGGGCCCAAGACCCCGACGCACGACGACAAGCCGGAGCGCCCGGGCGGGTCCGAGCATCTGAGCGCCATCACCGAGGTCATGAAGAGCGACGTCGGCAAAGAGGTGCTGCAGACGCTCGGCACGATCAGCTCGGTCTCCGAGGCGCTCGGCGGGCTGCAGTCGTCGGGCCTCGTGCTCGGCGGTCGCTCGGGCGGCATGGGACTGCGCGCTTCCGGCGACGGCGGCGGCGCGGGCGGTACGGCGGTCTTCGGCTCGGGCACGCTCGACACCGGCTTCGGCAGCGGCGCGGGCTCGACCGGCAACGGCCGCGGCCGCTTCGGCAAGGGCGCCGGCAGCGGCAACGGCAGCGGCAACGGGGATGGCAACGGCCACGGCGGCGAGCGCCGCTTGCAGGCGGCGGCGGGCCCCGCCCCCGGTCAGGGCCTGGGCCCGGAGCAGATCGGGCGCGTGGTGCGGGCGCGCAACGGCGCCTTCCGCGCTTGCTACGAGAGCGCGGCCGCGCGCGATCCTAAACTCCAGGGCGGCGTGACCGTCAGCTTCACGGTGAGCCCCGACGGATCGGTCACGGCCCGCATCGCCAACTCGTCGCTCGACAACCCGCGCGTCGAGAGCTGCGTGCTGCGCACCTTCAACCGCTTGCGCTTCCCCGCGGCGGACAAGCCCACCAACGCCAACTGGCCACTGATCTTCCGGCCCGGCAAAGACTGACCCAGCGAGAGGAGCCAGCGCATGCGAGCCATCGTATCTGCGGGGACACCCAGCATCCCGCGCCTCGCGGCAGCGGCGGCGCTCACGGCGGCGCTGGGCTGCAGCGACGACTCCCAGCGCCGCCTCGACCCGATCTCGGTCGCGATGCCCGGAGACGAAGGCTTCGCCCCCGTCTACAGCGACGACGAGCTCACGATCTACGAATCCAAGACCAGCTTGATGCTGCCGATCATCGCGCCCCGACCGGAGCAGCTCGAGGCCCTGAACAGCGACGCCGCCGACCCCTTCGAGCGCCTGCCCTGGGTCAAGCAGAGCGACGTGCACGTCCAGGTCACCTGGACCCTGAGCAACCTCGATCCCCAGGCGCACGCCGTATGGGTCATGATCGACCCATGGAACGAGTTCGGTAGGTACGAGCCCGCCGTCCACCTCAGCGACGAGGGCGCGACCCGCGACCTCTCCGGCATCGACATGCTGTTCCAGGTGCCGGGCACGGAGGACGACGCCGAGCCGCGCATCGTCGGCACCTTCACCTTCGACGACATGGACGAGCTGGCCGTCGACTTCGCGACCGTATTCAAGATTCTCAACGATGCCGTGCCGGTGACCGAGGACGACGAAGACCCGCGCGCGACGCTGGTCAACAACGCCTTCAACGTCCGCGATCGCAGCAACCGCAGCCCGCTGCTCACCCCGTACCGCCCGAGCGTCGTGCCCGGCCTGGTCGGCTTCGACTATGGAGTGCGAACCTCCGAGCATGCCAACGTCGCGCTCGAAATCGTGGTCGAGCTGCGCGATGACGGCGAGCGCGTCGCCCAGCGGGGGCAGGCGGTGCCGCTGCTGGAACCACCCGAGGCGGTCATTTCCGCCGGCGACGCACCCTGAACGGGCAAATTCCCCGTTGGGGACCGGGCCAGGTTCAAGTATGCTGCCGTCTGGCGTCGTGAAGCAGGGGAACGGCCAGCGGCGCAGCACGCGGACCTGCGCGTGCGGTGTGGCTATGCACGCTTTTTCATCGGCTACATTTTCACTGGCCAGATCGCTGACTCACGACATTTTCTGCGGGGACGCTTTCTGCGGGGACGCTTTCTGCGGGGACCCCCTGCACCCCAGGCCGCACCCCGGCAAGAACGGAGACCTGCTGAAGTGGCGAATGGACTTGGACTCCTCGGCGGGGAAGCCATTGCGGGGACATCCCGCACCCCGACCCAGCTGCATTCCGAGCTGGAAAGGCAAGCTCGCGTGAAGGATCGGGCGAACCGCGCCGCGAACCTGATTCGCCACCGAGTCCTGGTGGTGGAGGACGAGGGCGCCGTCGCCGCCGGTTTGCGCTTGCTGCTCGAGCAAGAGTACCAGGTGGACGTCGCCCTCACCGGGCAAGAGGCGCTGGCCAAGCTCTCCAGCATGCCCTTCGACGCGGTGCTCTGCGATCTGATGATGCCAGGCATGTCCGGCATCGAGCTGTTCCGCACGCTGGCCGCCACATCGCCCGGCCTCGAGGAGAAGCTGGTCTTCATGACGGGCGGCGCCTTCACCGCCGAAGCCGAAGCCTTCCTCGACGAGGTCAAGAACCCGCGCGTGGAAAAGCCTTTCGACTTCGCCAGCGTCGACCAGCTGCTACGCCAGGCCGCTACACGCCAACGCTGAGGCGCCAAGCTGCACGCGGCACCGGCCGCCGCTGGTCACCCGAAGAAAGAATGGGGGCCGAGCCTCCACCATACGACCATGCCCGACCCCTCGGGGCCCTGCACGCCGCGGCCCCTTGCGAACCGAGACGGCGCCGGCGCGCCTCGGGCTGCGCGAGGGCCGGGGTGCCCGGCACGACAGGAGCGCGCCTCCCGGCCGCGGGGGGGAAGCACTCTCCAGCGAAGCAGCAGGTTTCTGGGATGCTGCTCAGACCGCCGCAGCTCAGTGCGTGACGCCGCCGCTGGAGATGGCTTGCACGAGCTCGGCGCTGATCGGTTCGTCGAGATCGGTCGTGACCGCGTATCCGACGCCTCGCCGCAGCTGCGCGACGATCGTGTAGCCGCGCCGGTAGCCCTCGTACACCGGCTGCTCGCGCACGATCCTGGGCTCCAGGCTGGCGTGCAGCGGGATCCGGGCAGGGTTGTAGACGTAGACCGTGACGCGGTGGTTGTCCGTCGTGCGGTAGCGGAAGTACGCCGCCGGGCGATCGTCGCGCACGCGCACCACGCTGCCGCCTTGCCAGAGCGCGCCGTAGCGCGCCAGGTTCACCACCGGCAGCCGAACGCCGACGTCGCGCTCGAGCTGCGGCACGAGCTCCGGCCGCGTCACCTGCGGCTCCGGCGGCGCCGAGTGCCAGTCGATCATGCGATCGAGCGCCTCCTCAGGCGAGAGCGCCGGGTTGGACGCGACGCTGCTGCTCGCAACCGTACTCCCGGTCACGTCGGTAGTGGGCTCCACGTTGTCGTTCATGCGCATCCACAGCACCGCCGCTGCAGCCGAGGAGATCGCCAGCGCTCCGGTCCTCGGTAGCCACTGGCGAGCCAGTCTGCGCAGCTGCTGTGAGCGCTGCGATTCGCGTTCGGCCTGGACCTCGCGCGCGAGCGCGCCGCGCAGCCGCGCCTGAAAGTCCTGGTTCAGCTCGGCGGTGTCGCCGCCCAGCACCGCGCGCCGCGTGCTGTCGCGGATCGCCCGGCTCAGCGAGACCTCTGCCGAGCACTCCGCGCACAGGTCGAGATGCGTCTGCAGCTCCAGCATCTGCTGAGCGGGCAACTCGCCATCGAGAAAGGTCTCCCACGGAGCGTGAAGCTTGGAGCAGCCTGCCTCCGGGCTGCGCAGTGCCCCAGCGTTCCCTGGGGCGCGCGGTGTCCCTGCGTTCATAGGGCCCTCCTGGTGCGGCGATATTGTGCGAGCTCGACCGGCTCCTTGACGACGCTCGTCGAGCTCGGCGCGCTGGCATCGGTTGCAGGAGCCGCAGCCGCAGCCGAGCCCAATCCCTCTGCCTCTTCATCTCCCGCGAGCCCGAGCGCCTTGGCGTGCTCGAGCAGCTGCGCCCGCAGCCAGCGGCGGCCGCGATGCAAGCGCGACATCACCGTACCGATCGGGCAGTTCATGCTCTGCGCGATCTCGCGATAGGAGAGCTGCTCGATGTCGGCGAGCATCACCGTCATCTTGAATTCGGGCGGAAGCTCGTCGATCGCGGAGAGCAGCGGCGCCTCCAGCAGCTGGTGGAGGGCTCCCGAGTGTGGATCGCGCGTGGCACGCAGGCTCGAGGCGCCGATCCAACCATAGGCCAGCGCATCCCCATCCGGCCCGTCAAAGACTTTGCGCTCCAGGTTGCGGCGCCGATAGCCATTGAGGAACGTGTTGCGCAGGATCGCGAGCAACCAGGCGCGCGGATTCGTGCCGGCCCGGTATTGCTGGCGCGAACGGAATGCCTTGAGCAGCGTGTCCTGCACCAGGTCCTCCGCTTCCGAGCGCGTGCCCGTCAGGCGGTTGGCGACCGCCAACAGCGACGGGACATTCGGAAGGAACTCTGCCTCGAACTCGGCAGGCGACACTGGGACCTCGCGTGGTGGCTGCTCGGGGTTTGGGGTATCCCCGAGCAGATTGTGGGCTGCTCAACCGATGAGCCGGCGCGCAAACGCCGGCTCCTGCATGAACTCTAAACCACCGGCGCGGGAGCGCTATTCCCGCGCTGCCGAGAGGCGCTTCTCCAGCTCCTCCAGGCGGCGCGAGAGCTGCTGCACCTCGCCCTGGAGCTCCTGGATCGCGGCATAGTGCGGCACCACTGCACGGATTCGCTCATCGATGGTGTGTTGCCACTGCTCGATGGTCCGGCGCAGCGCTCCGTGTTGTTCCTTGTTCACCTGGGCATCCTCCGCGGTCAGTTGGGCGTCGCTAGGCGGCACGTCCACCGCCAGAACGGCATCGACCCCCGATTCGGGGTGCGGGGCGTCCCCGCTGTGATTTTCGTCCCGGGGCATCAGGCGTCCAATCGGGCTCTCGCGCAGCTGCGTGAGCAGCTTGCCCCCCCGGTGTCGGATGAGAGCTTTCAGTGTGGCCAGAGGAATCGCTCGCGGCCGCGCCTTCAACTCTTCCGAGATGATCAGCGCCAGCGTGACGTCGGTCTTGTCCTCTTTGGTCGCGTTGTCGATGATCTGCACGTCCTCACCGGCGCGCACCATCTCCGCGATTTGGAGCAACGTGACGTAACGACTCTGACGGGTGTCGTAGAGCTTGCGGTTGGAGTAGCGCTTGATGGTGCGACGACCTTCGGCACTCTCAGCAAGCTCGGGATCCAGCAGATCCGCGTGATCGCCCTGATCCAGGGCGACACTGTTGACGCCATCCCACGAGCTACCGCCGTTGTCTCCAGCAGCTTCGCTGAGAGAAGCAACATCGTCGCCTCGAGTGATTTCCACTCGGGACTCGGAGCGCGGATCGCTGGCAGGATGCTCAACGCGCGGTCCAGCGGGACCGACCGGTTCGTGTTCGACGAGCGATGTGGTCAAGCGGCCTCTTTCGGGGTCTTGGGGTAAGCGCCGTGACGGTTCCCTGACAAAGGGTGCCCCGGCTTGCGGAAACAAGAGCAGGGCTGATGCGAGGCGTCAAGAGGTCGGCCATGCAGTCGCGATAATTATGACCTAGCGGCCCGTCAGCCTACTTTCGTCCATCCATTTCCCGGAACAGTTCCGCCCGCCTTTGCGCGAGGCGAATTTCCTAACGACCCGCCGGCCTCCAGCGCCTTCTCGGTGGTGAGCTCGGCCCGACAGA
Organism: Polyangiaceae bacterium; assembly: GCA_035760985.1. GTDB lineage: Bacteria > Myxococcota_A > Polyangia > Polyangiales > Polyangiaceae > SZUA-265. Next base: position 81,274 of record DASTRX010000226.1, on the reverse strand, counting down.
GCTGGAGCACGGTCGCCAGGAAGCTGGTGAAGCAGCGGCAGTCGAGGCCGAGCCCGCCCACCCACGCCACCACCGGCAGCTCGCCATCGCCCAGGCGCACGCTGGTGTCGAACGCGAACAACGAGGTGCCGGACTTGTCGGCTCCGAACGGCAGCAGCCGTTCATGACCCCGCGCGCGCTCGGCAACGCCCAGCGGATAGCGCCCGATCTCGCTGGTGCCGAGCAGGTCCGCGTTCTCGAAGAAGCGCGGCCAGCCATCGCTGAATGCGAGAAACTCTCGGTAGCTCGGCGGCAAGCGCCGTCCGAGGCGCAGCTCTGCCACGACGATCGCGCTCTCGGGCGCGGCGGGATTGCCCGAGAGCCCGATGGGGCGATCGGGCGCCCGACGTTTCAGCTCCATCTGGACCGCGCGGATGCTGCTCGAGAGCACACGCCAGCGCGGCTCGCCCGCTGTCAAATGCTGCTTCTCCACGCTCAACGCCATAACGGGTCCGGCGCCATCCGGCCAAAAACACGGCGGCTCGCCGGGCGCCATCGCGGCGCGCGGATCGCCAACGGATAGTTGTGCCAGAGGCGCGATCCACCGCTATAGCCGGAGCGAGAGGATCATCGTGCGCGCTCGCTTCGCTCCACTGCTTCGCATCGCTCCGCTCACGCTGCTGGCGCTGCTCGGTTGTGAGCCGGAGCCGCCCGCGGAGCTGCTGGAGGTGAGCCGAGTCGCCGCCACGGAAGTGCAGTTCGGCGACGCGCTGCAGGTCTCCGGGGACGGCTTCGCGCTGGGCAAGCCCGTGCTGGTGCGCTTCCGCGGGCGGGTCTATCGCCCCGGTCTGCCGCCACGCGAGGTCGACATCGCGCTCGACGCGCGCTCGGAGTCGCAGCACGAGCTGAACGTGCCGCTGCCGCGCGCGATCGAGGCAGAGTTCCGCGGTACGGATGCCGCAGCCACGCACGCCACCTTTCGCGGCGATCTCCAGGTGGCGATCGCGGCTAGCGAAGCGGGAGCCCCGCCCGTCACGGGCACGCTGCACGGCGCGGCCCTGGAGCTCTATCCATCGCTGGAGGCGCGCGACGTCGTGGAGCAACGCACGGCGCTCGGTCGCAGCGCGCTCCAGTTCTTTGGACTGGAAGTGAGCGCCGCAGCAGGTGCAGGGCTGGCGGTGTCCGAGGTGATCCCGGGTGGGCGGGCAGCCCAGGCGGGCCTGCAGGCAGGCGACCGCATCGTGCACGCGGCGGGGCTCAACGTGCTCGAGCCGAGCGACATGGTGCCGCCGCACGCGCGCAGCCTGGAGATCGGCGTGTACCGGGGCGGCGTGCCGCGCTCGCTGGTGCTCGACGCGGACGGCTTTCGCGGCCTGCCGCCGCAGGGCGTGAACGGCGCCGCGCTGCTGCTGGGCGTGGCGGCGCTCTGTTTCGTGCTCTGGGCGACACCGCTGCCGCGGCTGCTCGGCGCGCTGGCGCCAGCCTGGCTCGATCAGCTGCGCGCGCGCTGGAGCGCTGCGCTGGCCCGCCGCCGCTCCGGCTGGGAGCTCGCGGGCGAGGCGCTGGGCGGACCGCTCGGCACGCTGATCTTTCTGGGCGTGGGCGCTGCCTTGCTCGCGCCTGCGCTGCGCCGCACTCCGATCGACCAGGGGCTGGGCCTGCTCGCGCTCTGCTTCGGCTCGGCGACGCTGCTGCTCGCCGCCAGCCTGATCCGCGGCGGCAGCCACGCCGGGCGCTGGTCGCTACGGCGCGGCGTGCTCGGCGCCTTCCAGCAGCTGCTGGTGCTGGCTCCCGCCTGGATCGGCTTCGCGGCGATCGCTCTGGAGAGCGGCATCGATGCCGACGAATGGCTGCGCAGTCAGGGCGCGCTGCCCTGGAGCTGGAACGTGTTCAGCAATCCCGGCGCCAGCGCGCTGTTTCTGTCCTCGTTGCTGAGCGCGCTGCCGCAGCCTGGTCGCCCCGAGCGGCTGCGCCATGCGCGCGGCACGGCGGCCCCCCCGGCGGGGCTGCTGGAGTCGATCTATGCCTGCTCGATCTGCGCGCTCGGGGCCCTGGTGTTTCTGGGCGGCGGCGCCGGCGTCACGCTCGGCGTGGGGCCGGAGCGGCTCGCGCAATGTCTGATCGCCTGGCTCGAATACGCCGCTTCGTACGCGCTGCTCGCGTGTCTGCGCGGGCTCGCTCAACGCCCGACGCTCGCGCAATGGGCGCCGCTCGGCATCTGGCTGGTGCTACCGGGCTCGCTGGCGGCGCTGGGCCTGTCTCGAGCCTGGCGCGCGCTCGCCGCGCGCTCGGAGCCGTGGCAGTGGCTGCTCTCCGGGTTCGGTCCGCTCGCGGTGTGTGCGCTCGCGCTGCTGCTGCCCGCGGCGCTGCTCGGGCTGCGCGCGGTGCTGCGCAGCACGGCGGCTCACCCGGGGCTCAGCCCCTGGCTGTGACGCGGAGCGATCGCGCAGCGGAGCGCATGTGTTAACAGAGCTCAGATGACCGCGGAGCTCGACGCGCGCTGGATGCAAGCAGCCCTGGCCGAGGCGGCGCTCGCGCCGGCGCACGGCGATGTGCCCGTGGGAGCCGTGATCGTCGACTCCTCCGGCCAGCAGCTCGCGAGTGCGCACAACCGGCGCGAGCTCGATGCCGATCCCACCGCGCACGCGGAGCTCCTGGCGCTGCGTGCTGCGGCCCTGGGCCGAGGCCACTGGCGCCTGAACGACTGTACGCTGTACGTCACGCTGGAGCCCTGCGCGATGTGCGCCGGCGCCATGGTCAACGCGCGGCTCGGGCGCCTGGTGTTCGGAGCGCTGGATCCCAAGGCGGGCGCGATCGTCTCGCTGTACCAGCTGGCTGCCGATCCGCGGCTGAATCACCGCTTCGAGGTCTGCTCCGGCGTGGCGGACGCGCAGAGCGCCGCGCAGCTGCAAGCGTTCTTCCGCGCGCTGCGCGCGCGCGGCGAAAAATAGCCCGGGGTCAGCCGTCGTTCAGGAATTCCTGGTCCGGCTGCGTCTGCGCCTGGCCCAGCACCAGCCGCTCGGTCAAGCCCGCCTGCAGCTCCGCGTCCCCGATGCGATGGATCTTGAAGGCGATCTTCATCAGCGTCTGTAGATGATCGGCCCAGCGCTTCTTCAGCGCGCCGTCGGCCTGAAAATGGTTGGCCTTGGGCGCCGGCAGGATCGACCCGAGGTAGAGCGCCTGGCCGAGGGACAGCTCGCCCGGGTGCGCGTTGAAGTAGTGCATGGCCGCGTCGCGGATGCCGTAGATGCCGGGCCCGAACTCGACCACGTTCAGATACAGCTCCAGGATGTCCTGCTTGCTCAAGCGCTCCTCGAGCAAGAGCGTGAACACCGCCTCCTGCAGCTTTCGTGACAGGGTCTTCTCACGGCTGAGGTACAGGTTCTTGGCGAGCTGCATGCTGATCGTGCTCGCGCCGCGCACGAAATGACCCGCGCGCAGGTTGTCGCCGATGGAGTTGGCGATCGCCTTGTCATCGAAGCCGTGGTGCGAGAAGAAGCGCGAGTCCTCGCAGACCACGACCGCCGTCTCCATGTACGGCGTGATCTCGGTGATGGGCACCCACTGCGGCGTGCTCGGGCCGGTGTCGAACTGAGCCGGGTCACCCTTTGCGTCCAGCACCAGCTGGGTGAAGGGCTGCTTGAAGCGCGCCGGATCGATGTCCTCGGGCGTCTCCAGCACTTTGCACTTGTTGTGCAGGTTCCACTCGACCTGCGTCTCCTTGGGTTTGGCGGTGTCGAAGTCGACGCTCGCGTCGAGGCCCATCGTACCCCCCAGGCGCAGCCCCTGCAGTTGCGGCAAGAGCGCGCTCGGGGCCGCTTCCAGCAAACGCTGGCAGGGCGTGGTCGGCACGCGCAAGCGCAAGGCCACGCGCAGGTCCTGACCGTTCGACTCCAGCACGCCACCGAGCTCGGCGCCCACGCCCTCGACCGACAGGCCCGCGTCCTTGATCTCCAGCCGATGATGCGCCAGATCCAGCCGGATCTGGCCGCGCCAGCCCAGATCCATGTTCTCCACGGGATCCTGCGCGAGTGCCGGCTGCAGCAAGGTCAGGCGCTGCAGCTGCCCCGACGCGGCCATGTCCAGTACGCCCTCGGGCGACAGCGCGATGCGGGTCGCCACCGTGAGCTCGCTGTTGCGCACACCGAGCAAGCCGAAGTCGCCCTCGTGCACGCCGAGCGTGGCCAGGCTGATCGGGCCGCCCTCGAAGCGCGCCTCGATCGGCGCGTCCGTGAGCGGCAGCTGCCCCTGCAGGGTCAGCTGCTTGCCGTCCTGCGACGGCGGCGTGAACGAGGCGCTGATCAAGGAGCCGTGACGCGAGAGCTTGAAGGGCGCGGGGCCCACGTTCAGCAAGCTGCCGCCGCGCGCCAGCTCGATCTGCACGCGCTCGAAGCGCACCGTCGCGTCCTCCGTCAGCGAGCGCGACGCCAACTTGCGCAGTGCCTGCAGCTGCTCTCGCCGGCGTTCCCAGGGCACGCTGGCGATCGGCGCGAGCAGGCGGCTGGCCCCGCTGCGCGTACCCGCGCTGGCAGTCGTGAGCGGCTCCTCCAGCTCATCGTCGGGATTGAGATCGTCCGCGTTGCCCGCGCCGGCGGCCGGCGCGACACCGCTCGGCGCGACACCGCTCGGCGCGAAACCGCCCGGCGCGACACCGCTCGGCGCGACACCGCTGCCCGGGCGATCGCCGAGCCGTATGCGCCCGACGATCTGCGCCACGACCGCCGACTCGAGCGCCGCGCCTTCCGGCGTCTGCTTGAACTCCGCGCGCGCGTCGCCGATGTCCAGGGTCGCGCTCGCGAGCTCCAGGTGAGCGCTCTCGAAGCTCGCGCGCTGCGTTTCAGCGCGTTCGAAGCGGATGTTCTGCACCACCTGTACGGCAGAGCCCGCTTCGACACCGCTCCAGCGCAGCGAGAGGCCCTCGCCGCTCAGCGCCAGGCGCGAGCGCCCGCGCCCTGACGACTCCGCCGCCGGGGGCTGATGCGCCGCGCGCCAGGCCCGGACCTGATCGCGCAGCGCGTCCGGCGTTCCGGAGAGCGTGATCTCGCCGCCGTGTAGCTCGATCCCGCGCAGGCCGAGCCAGGGCGTGACGTTCACGGCGACGCGATCGAGGTGCACCTGCAGACCAGCGACGTTGGTCAGTTGCACGTCTGCGTCGCGGAACTGAACCGAAAACCAGCCCAGTCGTGCGCTGCTGACCTGAAGCTCCACACCCCGTGCATGCGCGCGCGAGATCGCCATGCTCCGCACGACCGGTCCAAATGCCCACATGCTCATGATCACGAGCAAAAGCGCAGCGCCGACGGCAATTCGCCACGCCTTGTCAAGACTCCAGCGATGACGAACGCCACGCCAACGCTCGCTCAGGTGCTGCCCGTCGTTCACGAACTGCTACTTCCTTTCATGGACTCGACAGAAAGACTTTGCACCGAGACGTGTCCCTGTATATGACGCCGCTATGGCAGGTATCCGTCTTAATCATAGGGGTTTGTTACTAATCAGCGCGTTGGCTCTGTCCGCTGCGTATGCGTGCGGCGACGACAGTGGTGACGACGGCGGCGGCGGCGCGGGCGGCACCGCGGGTGCTGGCGGCGCGTCGGCAGGCTCCGGCGGCCAGGGTACCGGCGGCAGCGCTGGTGGCGGCACGGGCGGCTCTGCTGCGGGTTCTGGCGGCAGCGGCGCTGGCGCAGGTGGCGGTGCTGGTGCTGGCGGCGGCGCTGGCGCAGGTGGCGGTGCTGGTGCTGGCGGCGGCGCTGGCAGCAACGGCGCGGACGCCGGCAGCTGAGTTCCAGCGCGAAAGAGCGCGGAAGGATTGTTTCAGCCGGGCGAGCGCTGCGCGTGAGCCCGGCTGGTGGTTTGGAGCTCGAACTTTTGGCAACGCCATGGGGGCGGCTCTCCAATCCACAGTGATGGCATCGGGGCTCGTCAGCGGATTCGAGTGATCGTTTTCGGTGGCGAGCTCGGCGCTATTTGAGCTCAGTTGACGTCTGCTTGCCGTTGAGCGAGGTTCGCTTCTGGCCGGGTTGCTTTTTTCCTGGCCAGAACGCGGCCTCCCTTGAGGCTGACCGACTCCGGCGAAGATAGCTTGGGAGTTCTCGAACGCAGATGTCCCTGCTCGCAGCGCCCCGTCACGCGACGTAATATCCTCACACCCGCATCGAAACAATTTGTATCGAAGCTCCCCAGGGGCCTTGCTCCTCTGAGGGAGTTTGATGCGTTTTGTGATCATGGACGGGCCGCGGATCGGAGCGGCTCTGCCGCGGCAAGAAAGCTGACGACGGGCGCAGGAACGGGAAGCGTCGCCGAGGCTACGACGCCAACTGGCCCCCACCAAAGCGCGCAGCCTCATCAGCGGCGGACGCTACACGATATACTTATTGAAGCATATCTCTTCCGCCATCGGCGGCGCCCAGCGCCGCCCACCTTCGCTGCACCACGCGGTCGACGGCGCGAGCGATGATTTCGAGTGGGTACAGCGGCGACTCCGGTGGCACGTGGAGAAAGGCGGCGAACTCCGGCGCCTCCCCTGGCTGCGGCAGCTGCGCGGAATCCTGCCCATAGTCGAGCAACGACCAGTACGTGCTCTCGCACACGTACTGCCCGGCGTCGAGCGAGTCGAGGCTTCGCACCCCGGCGTCGTCGAGCGCTCGGCGCATCTCGTCCCAGGGCCAGCGCCCGCGGTGTTCGGCGTCACCCGGCAGCCCCTCGAGCGCCGCCGGGCGGCGCGCGCGCTGCTCGATCCGAAATACCTCGCCGCGCGCCAGGCCCGTGCAGAGAACGGCTCGGGGCCGCAGCTCCGCGAGCGTGCGACGCAGCTCTCGATGCGCGAGCCAGTGATCGACCGGCAAGCGCCGCGCGACGATCGCCTCGGGCCAGCGGGGTCGCAGTCGCTCGAGGGCATCCCAGCTCGAATTGGTGCGATGTTCCGCAAAGGGCTCGAAGCCGGTGACCAGGAAAGTTGCAGACATGTCGGACTCGAGAGAGGCCCAGCTCTGCTCCGGCGCAGCACGAGGAGGATAGCGCCTCCGATTCCGGTCGCCTCTACGAATGCGGGGCGCTACGGTCCCTCGACGCTTTCGCCATGACCAAGCACTGTTTTCGCGTTCTGTTTCTCGCCCTGGCAGCGCTACCGCTGGCGCAAGCCGGCTGCGGTGATGACTCCATCGAATGTCTGGGCACCGCGGTGGCCTGCTCGAATCGCGACTTCAGCGATTGCAATCACGGCTGCGAGCTGCGCACCGGCTGCGTCGGTGATGTTCCGGTGACCTGCGCTTCGCTGACGGACAATCCCAACGTGTGCGTGCAGACCAAGGGCTGTCGCTACGTGGGCACCTGCGACGGTGCGGCGGATTGCAAGAAGCTCTCGTACGACGCCTGCGGGATGACTGAAGGGTGCATGCAGGTCCGCCGTTGTATCGGCGATGACTTCGACTGCAATCGCCTGGAAGACAGCCAGTGCGAGCTGTACTCGCAATGCAAGCTCGGCTCGCAGTGCGTGGGCTCGGCGACGGGCTGCGGAGACCTCGACTCGCAGAGCGAGTGTTTGGCGGTACCGGGCTGCTATCCGGCGGACACGAGGCCGTCGGTCGTCGGCAGCGCGGGTTGAAGCGTTGACTCGTTCACTGCAGCTCGCCGCTCACGGCGCGGGGCTCTGTGCGAAAGCGCAGCGACTCGGCGGCGCGCTGGCAGGCCTGCTGCTGCTGGCCTGCGCCGGCGTGCCGCGCGAGGTGCACGAGCCCAGACCCTATCCGGAGACCAAGCTGGCGGCGTCCAGCATGGCGCTGGAGGTGGTCGACTCCCGCCCTGCACCGCAATCGGCGACCACCCGCCAGCTGCTCTTGCCCAGCGATTTCGAGGCCAGGGGACAGCAGCGCTTGAATGGCATGCTGGCAGGTCAGGGGCCGAGCCTGCAGGTGATCGCTTATGTGAACGATGGCACCGCGCTCGACCTCGAAGATGCGCGCGGCGAGATGACGCGGGTCCTGGTCAAGCTGGAGTTCGAGGTGAAGGTGCAGGACGGGCCGCAGCTGCGCCGGGCCCGGAGCGAATCTTCGTCAGATCTGCCGCGAGACGAGGCCACGCCGGAAGAGCTCGCGCTGCTGCTGCGCTCCACGTCGCTCGATGCGTTCGATCGTTACTGGGCGGATCCCAAGACGACCGCGGCGTTGAACGCCGACGTCGCCGCCTACAGTCAGCGCGCCGCCAAATAGCAGTGAGAGTGCGCCCGCTCAGCGCCGGGCTAGCACCCCGCGGATCTCCTGCGCGGTCGGGAACTGCGGATCGAGCTCCAGCACCTGCGTCAGCTTGGCGCCGGCGGCCGCCGATTGCCCCGCCGCGAGCAGCGCGGCTCCCCAGTGGTACAGCACCGTGGCCGAGCCCGGCGTGGCCCGGGAGGCAGCCTCCAGATAGGGCAGCGCCGCGACCGGCTCGCCCGCGAGGTGCGTGACCCAGCCGTAGGCGTCCAGCACGTCGGGCTGCGTGGGCGCCGCCGCGTACGCTCCAGCGGCGAGCTGCTTGCCTTGCGCCACGTCGCGCAGCCCCTCCGCCTGGACGATCGCCAGGCTCGCCAGGGCCAGCGGGTGCCCCGGATACAGCTCCAGCGCTCGCTCGCAGTACTGGCGAGCCTGGTCGGGATGACGCAAATCCATGGCCACGCTGGCCGCCAGCAAGAACAGCCTCAGGTCCTTCGCGTCGTGGTTCAGGGCGGCGTCGATCACGGACTGCGCCAGGCTGCCGCGCGCGTGCCGCGCGTAGAAGCGGCTGAGCGCGCTCACCGCCGGCAGAAAGGACGGGTGACTGTCGAGCGCGCGCCGGTAAGCGGCGAGCGCGTGCTCCGCGTCGCGCCGCCCGAGCAACCAATCCCCCTCCAGGTTCGCGATCTCCGGCGACTCCGGATGCTGTGCGCCGTAGCTGATGGCGTAGGCCTTGGCGGCATTCGTACCGTTGCTCTGTTCGATCAGCTCGAGCAGCTGCCCCAGGCTCTTGGTGTGCGTCGGGAAGCGCTTCAGGTTGCCTTCCAGCAGGCGCCGCGCCTGGTCCGCCTGGCCTCGGCGGCGCAGCGTGACCGCTAGCCAGTAGCGCGCGTCCGGCTCTTGCGGCGCGAGCTCCCACAGCCGCCGGAAGGCCTGTTCCGCGAGCTCCAGCCGCCCTGCCTGCAGCTGAGCCTCACCGAGCGTGGCGTGGGCCCGCGCCAGCAGCCCGTGGTTCTCGGTCAGCGCGGAGAGCACTTGCACGGCCTTGTCGGGCGCGCCGCGCAGCATGTGCAAGCGGGCCAGCGTCAGGCTCGCCTCGGCCTGCTGCGGATCCTCCGCGAGCAGCGCCGCGAGCTGCGCCTCGGCGTCGTCATATTTGCGCTGATCCATCAGCGCGCGCGCCAGGATCTCGCGCACCCGCGAGCGCTCGTGACGCTGATCGGCAGGCAGCTCGGCGAGCAGCGCCTGCAGCTTCTGCGTGGACTCGGCCTCCTTGCCGTTCGCCAAGCCCAGGCGAGCATCGAGCAGCCGGTACTCGGGCTCGCGAGCTCGATTGCGCAGCTGTGCGAAGGCCTCGCGCGCCTCGTTCACGTGCCCCAGCTCGATCTCCGCCGAGGCCAGCGTCTGCCAGACGTCCGCGTGCCAGGCAGGGCCGTCCGGGGGCAGCCGTTCGATCACCGCCCGCAGCAGCGCGCGCGCCAGCTCGTGGTGCTCCCGATCCTGACTGGCCTGCGCCAGGTCGAGCGCCAGACGGGGATTGTCGACGGTCAGGTAGCGCACATTGTCGCGCAGCTTGTCGGCGCTGTCGCCGCGATTGAGGCGCGCCATCAGATCGGCGAGCACCAGCTGGCTCTCCAGGCTCGCGGCATGTCCGAGCTTCTGCAAGCGCTCGCCGCGGGCTTCCAGGTAGTCCACCGCCTGCTGGATCTGCGGGCGCGTCTCCGCGTACACACCGAGCAGGAGCAACGCGGGTTCGTGATTGGGCTCCTGCTCGATGGCGGTCAGCAGCTGCTGGCGCGCCTTCTCATACTGGCCGAAGCGCGCATCCACCCGCGCCAGCGCCACCCGCGCCTCGAGATCGCCGGGCTTCGCTTCGAGCGCCGCCTGCAGATGGCGCTGGGCCTCCGCGAATGCCGCCAGCGCTTCGTACGCCAGCCCGAGCCCGCGCTGCGCGTGCGCGCTGGGCTCGACATTCAGGGCGCTCTGGTACTCGACGATCGCTTGCTTGTTGTCGCCCAGCGCGAGCAGGCGGTCTCCCCGCTCCAGGTTCTTGGTCGCGCTGCGCTGACAGCTGCTCGCGAGCGCGAGCGCGAGCAGCGCCGGCAAGCACGTGCGCAGGCGCGCCGGCCACGGGGCTGCCCCAGGCCGATCGTGCGAGCGCGCGGTCACACTCGTCTGGGTCGGAACCCCGCGCATCTCCGAAAGGATACGGGGCCGCGGTCCGGAACGCCAGGTGCTGGACCTCGGGGTGCGCGCCGCTCCTGATATTTGTGCCTGTAACTTGCGTTACAGCGCACTAGAATTGCGTACATGAGCGACACGCAACCGCCCATGGAATGGCCCAATTTCGCGGATATTCCGCTGGAGGAGGCCATACCGACCTCGCGCCCCAAAGGCCAGGCCTTATCCCGCTTCGTGTGGTGGGATGGCGAGATCCGCAAGGCGGAGAAGCAGAGCGTGCACTACTACGCGAACGCGCTTCACTACGGGACCGCCGTGTTCGAGGGCATCCGCGTGTATCCCACCTCGCGCGGGCCTGCGCTCTTCCGCGTCAAGGATCACATGCGGCGCCTGCTCGGTTCGGCGCGCCTGTACGGAATGAGCATCCCGTACGGCGTCTCGGAGTTGGCGGAGGGCGCCGTGCAGGTGACGCGGCAGAACGGGATCAACCACGCCTATATCCGCCCCCTCGCCTTCTTCGGCTACGGGCCGATCGACATCAAGCCCAAGCAGTCGTGCGCCGTGAGCGTGTTCATCGCCACGCGCGAGCTGGGCACGTTCCTGGGGGAAAAGGCGCTGCGCAACGGCGCGCGCGTGACCATCTCCTCCTGGCGCAAGTTTCACCACTCGGCGCTGCCGACCATGGCCAAGGCCAGCGGTCACTATGCGAACAGCGTGCTGGCCGCGCACGAGGCTCTGGATCGCGGTTACGACGACGCGATCCTGCTCAATCAGGACGGCACCGTCTCCAGCGCGACGGGCGAGAACGTGTTCTTCGTGCGCGACGGCCAGCTGTGCACCAATGACGAGGCCTCGTCGATCGTGCCGGGCATCACCCGAGACACCATCCTGCGCCTGGCCGCCGAGGCCCACGTGCCGATCTCCGTGAAGGCCTTCACTCGCGAGGAGATGATGCGCGCCGAAGAGATCTTCCTCACGGGCACCGCGGCGGAGGTCACGCCCGTGTGCGAGATCGACGGCGTCGAGTTCCGCACCGGGAAAGACACGCTCGGCGCCCGCCTGCAGCGCGCCTATCTGGCCACCGTGACGGGCAAAGACGCCCGTCACGAAGACTGGCTCACCTGGCTCTGACGCAGGCGCCCTGGCGCGGAGCGCCGGCGGGAAGGCTGTAGCCAGCCGAACAATCCGCGGCGGAGCCGAACAATCCGCGGCGGAGCCGAACATCCGCAGCGGAGCCGAACACAGCGTTCGGCTCGCCACGGATTCAGCTCAGCTCAGTTGCCCGCGTCGGCTCCCGCGCCCGCGTCGGCGCCCGCCGTGGGCGATAGCGATCGGGGAATGCACTCGCCCGCGCGCCCGAGCTGCTCGGCTTCGCCGGGGATCGTGAAGGGCTCGCAAACCCAGCCCGCGTCCGCCTGAGCGCAGTCTGCGGTCGTGTCACAGAGCGGGATGCACAACCCGAAGTCCAGGGTGGACCCGCCCGAGAAGAACGGCACGAAGCAAGCTGCCTCGCGCACGCCGCCCGAAGTACGGTCGTACCCGCAGCCGTCGAGCAGGTTCAGCGTGCAGCCCGCGGAGCAGAAGCTGCCCGCGTCGTTCGCCAGCTGGAAGCAGAACTTGCTCGCGCAATCGGTGGCCTGTGTCTCCACCGTGCAGGGATCGCCCACCTTTCCTCCCGCAGGAGCGGCAGGCAGGCAGGTTCCCGTGAGGCCGGGATCACAGAAGAGGCCGGGCCCGCACTCGGCATCGCTGGCACAGCGCGGGACGCATGCGCCGATCGTGTTGTCGTCGACGACCGAGTAGCACGCCTGGGCGTCGCGACACTTGGCGGTGCCCTGGCCCGGCAAGCACAACCCGTAGCACCAGCCGCTGCCGCGATTGCAGAACGAGATGTTATCGACGGCCGCGCATGCGTCGTCGTCCGTGCACGGCAGGCTGCAGTAACCGTTCGCCGGGCCACCGGGACCCACGGCGCCGGGAGTGTTGACCGTCACGCACACGAGCGGCGCGCCTGCACAATCGGAATCCGCGTTGCAGGGAGCACCGACCTCGCCGTCGTACGGCGAAGGTGCAGGCATGCCCGTGCTGCCTGCCGTGCCGCTCATGGCGCCGCCGCCGTTGCCGCCCATGCCCGAAGTGCCGCCGCCGCTGCCACCGGTCCCCGCCATCCCGTTGCAGCTGCAGTCGTTGTAGCCGCTGCCCTGATCGTTGCAGGTCTGCGTACCCGGCGTGTCGTTCGAGCCGCACGTGCACGTGTGCAGGTCGCCCGGATTGCATGCCTGCGCCTCGTCATCCGAGCCGCAGGAAGTGAGCAGTTGCGCCACCAGCAACAGCGGCGCCGCCACCCCCAGCGCAGAACCGAGGAGCTTCCAGCGCCCTCTCGATCGGGACACTTTGCAACGTGCTGAAGAGAAAGAACTCGAGCTGCGGGTCATGCCCGCAGAATCAGAGCGGCCAATTTCGGGACGAAGAGGGAGCATCGGCGCTCATACTGTAGGAGGGCTTGCTAGCCCGCAAGGGACATCTGGCGGCTCTGCCCCAGTCCTGCCGCAGCCACGCGAACAATCCAAGCGCGCATGATCTGGGCAGGAAAGTGGGCGATTTCGCGATTTCGGGGCAACTCATCGAGCTCGCGCCGAGGCTGTGCTCGGACAGCACAGATTGCCCCGGTGTTTCCCGGCACTCGTTTCATGGTGGAGCTGAGTCGAAGACGTAACGGCTCCTGCGCTACCCCCGCACGGCCGGCGCCGCGCACTCGCTAGAGCTTGCCCAATTTGCTGCGCGACGTCAGACTTCGGCTACCTCGCGCCGGGGAGGAACAAAAACCAATGGTTGTCGAGAACGCGCGCCGCGCGTGAGGAGAGAGAGGGAATGCGCTCGTGAAGATCAAGAAAGCCGTGATCGCCGTTGCGGGCTTCGGCACTCGATTCCTGCCGGCTACGAAGGTGGTACCGAAGGAGCTGCTCTCGATCGTCGACAAGCCGGTGATCCAGTACCTCGTGGAAGAGTGTGCCTCGTCCGGAATTGAAGACATCATCTTCGTCGTCCGCGAAGGGACGCAGAGCATCGCGGATCATTTCGACAGCAGCCGCGGGCTCGAGGTGCACCTGTCCGAGAATCGCAAGGAGGCCCTGCTCGCCCGCGTGCGCGCCATCTCGCAGCTGGCCAACTTCGCGCTGGTACGGCAGACGTCACGCCTGCCCTACGGCAACGGCTCGCCCATCCTCGCGGCGCAGCGCTTCATCGGCGATCAGCCGTTCGCTTATCTGTTCGGCGACGACCTGGTGCTCTCGGAGACTCCTTGCGTGCGCCAGCTGGCGAACCTGTATGAAGCGCACGGGCCCGCCGCGGTGGTGGCCGCGCAGGACGTGCCGCGCTCGGAGATCAACCGCTACGGCGCGATCGCGCTGAAGCCCGGGCGAGAGCCGCTGGAGCTCGAGTCGGTGGTGGAGAAGCCGGCGCCCGAACGTGCCCCCAGCACGCTGGCTCAGCTGGGTCGCTTCGTGCTGTCACCCAAGGTAGTGGACCTGCTGCTGGCGCAGAAGGTCGGCCCAGGCGAGGAGCTGTACCTCACGCCGGCGATCCACCAGCTGTCCAAGACAGACCGCGTGCTGGTGCACGCCATCGAGGGCACCTGGCACACGACCGGTGACCCGTTGCGCTTCATGAAAGCCAACGTGGAGTACATGCTGCGCCACCCCGAGTTCGGGCCGGAGTTCGCCGCCCACCTGCGTGAGCTCGCGCAGAGCGGCGTGCTGAACCGTTACTAGTACCGCTCGCCCGAAGTTTGACCCGTGAGAGCGGGTCCCCACAGCGGGGTGAGGGCCCCGCTCTCACGGGCCCAACCTCGGGCTGCTCCGCGGTCCTCCCTTGTTTCTTGCGCGCCCTTCGGGCGCGACGTGTCGCGTCTCACTAGAAGCACTCGTGGCCCGGCCCGGGCCGGTTCGCCAGCGGCGGCCCGGATCGGGCCAAGCCGCGCGGCACTCGAGACGCAACACTAGCGTGGTCGAGCGGCGGGCACATGCTGGTGCCGCCCGCAGCGCTGCTGGGGCCGAGCCGAAACTCGGGCCCTGTGCCGCGCCTCAGGCCCGCACGCTTCAGCCCAGGTCCAGCCTGGCGTTGCGGTGCAGACCGCGCACCCAGACGTCGAACATCACGCGCGTCATCGTGACGCCGGTGAACAGGCTGCAGGCCACGCCCACGATCAGCGTCACCGCGAAGCCCTTGATCGGCCCGGTACCGAACTGCGCCAGCACGATACCGCTGGTGAGGGTGGTCAAGTGGCCGTCGACGATGGCGCTGAAGGCCTTGCCGTAGCCCATATCGACCGAGGCGCGCGGGCTGCGGCCCGCGCGTAACTCCTCGCGGATGCGCTCGTTGATCAGCACGTTGGCGTCCACGCTCATACCTACCGTGAGCGCCAGGCCGGCGATGCCGGGCAGGGTCATCGAAGCGCCGAAAGACGCGAGGATCGCCAGCAGCAGCACGATGTTGAAGGTCACGGCGATGTTCGCGAAGATCCCGGACTGCCGGTAGTACATCACCATGAAGGCGAGCACGCTGATCACGCCAACCACGGCGCCGCGCACGCCGAGCTGAATCGAGTCCGCGCCCAGCGAGGGGCCGATGTGTTGCTCGTTCGAGGGCGTGATCGGCGCGGGCAAGGCGCCGGAGCGCAAGACCAGCTCCAGCTTGCGGGCGTCGCGCAGCTGGCTCTCTGGATCCGAAGAGCCGAGCGTGATGCTGGCGTTGCCGCCGGCGATGCGCGACTGGATCACCGGCGCGCTCTCGACGCGCCCGTCCAGGATGATGGCGAAGCGGCGCTTGATGTTGGCGCCGGTGATGCGCTCGAAGATCGTGCCGCCCGCGTCGGTGAAGCGGATCCCCACGTACCAGCCGCCGAGGCTGTTCTGGCTGGTGTCGGGCTGGGCGCGCGCGTCACGGATCATGTCGCCCGTGATCTCGGCGCGGCTCTTGAGCAAGTACGTGCGCCAGCCGGCCTCGGTCGACTTGAGCGTGACCGGATCCGTGTCGTGCTCCAGCTGGTAGCCGAGCTCGCGATCTGGCGGCAGCGTCAGGGTCGCCGTCCACTCCTTGAAGCGATCGAGCGCCTGCTTGGCCGTCTCGTCCGGCTTCTTGCGCATGAAGGCGTAGGTGATGGTCTTGCGCTTGACGTCGCCGTCCGGATCTTGCCCGACGGTCGTGGTCTCCTGCGCGAAGCCGACGCCTTCCGGCAAGCTGGTCTTGTCGGCGCTGGTGCGGAAGGAAGCGAAGAAATCGTTCTCGTCGTCCAGTAGCTTGAACTCGAGGCGCGCCGTCTGCCCGATGATGTCGCGGATCTCCTTGAATCCGGACTCATCCTGACCCGGCACCTCGATGATGATGTCCTCATCGCGGGTGGACACCGCCGCTTCGCGCAGACCGAGCTCGTCCACGCGGCGCAGCACGATCTCCTTGGCCTGGGCGACGGCGTTCTCGCGGATCTGGCTCTCGATGTTGTTGCGCAGCCGGAAGATCCAGCCCTGCTGGTCCGCGCCCTGCGAGAACGAGAGCTCGTTGGTGAACTGCTGCAAGAAGGGCGCGTCGATCTTGGCAGCGTCCGCCGGGTCCTTGAGCGTGAGCTTCAGCGTGCGCGAGTCACCCTGCGGCTTCTCCAGCGTCACCTTCTCACGCAGCTTGGCGTAGACCTCTTCGCCCGGGCGCTCGTCGCCGGAGTGGAGCTCGAAGATCTTGGCGAGCGCCACCTGCATGTCCTCGTACAGGCGATCGCGCCGGTCCTTCAGGGCCTCGTCGACGTCGACCGTGTACACGAGGCGCAGCCCGCCGCGCAGGTCGAGGCCCGCCACCAGCCGGAACTTGACGTTCTCACGGATGTACTGGGGGCACGGGATGCGCCCGTCGGTCATGGTCTCCAATGAGGGCCAGATCGAGATCAGGCCCAGCGCGCTCACGGCCACGACCAGGCCAAAGCGCATGCGCCAGTTGGCGTCGAGCACCTTCAGCCCGCCGATGAACGCCCAGGTCCCGATCAGGGCGAAGCTGAACATCGTCCAGAAGGAGTCGTAGTGCGCGGCGGCGGCAGCGGAGGCCGTGCAGATCGCGCCAAACCACCAGGCTCCTCGGCTCTGCCGACGCAGCTGGCCGCCGAGCAAGAGGGCGAGCGTGAGGGCCGCGAAGATGATGGCGAGAACGGTATTGGTGTCCACTAGCGAGGGTCCGGTGTCTGTCCCCTTCTCCGGGGACCTAATGGGAGGCTCAGGATTTCGATTTTTCGGCGCTGGGCTCGGCGCTGCTCGCTTCGCCCTCTGCGTCGCGCCCGACCAGACCCGAGCGCAGGATCGTCACCTTGGTGCGTGACGGCAAAAGCTCGAGCTCGGCGTAGCGGCCTTCGATCGACACCAGGCGCCCGATCAGACCGCTCTGCGTGACCACGCGGTCGCCCTTCTTCAGCCCAGCGATGTTTGCTTCCTGCTTCTTCTGCTGCGATCGGCTCTGGAAGAACAGAATCAGGATGAAGGGCAACAGAATCAGCAGCGGCGTGAACAGCCCGAGGCTGCTCGGGGGCGGCGCACCGCCGTCGCCGGGCGGAGCTGGCTGCCCCGTTCCGGAGCTGGGCGCGCTCCCTGGGTGGGGAGTATCCGGCACGGCCTGGAAGGCGAAGACCCCGAAATTCAATGTACCTCCGAGGGGCGGGCCTATACCGAGTTTAGACAGGGCGCGCAAGCTACGGTTCCCTGCGCGGCCGAGGCCGAAACTCAGGTGAAAACGCGTTCAGGCGGCCCGCCGTCGCAGAACTGGCGGCACTGGTGGCGACCGGGTAACGGCGCGGGCGGCGGCGCGAGTGGCTGGCCGCGCTTGCTTGACAGTCGCCGGACGTACATCCTAAGTAGTCGAGGTCCGTGACACGATCCAGGCGCGTAGCTCAGTGGTAGAGCACTACCTTGACACGGTAGGGGTCGGCAGTTCAATCCTGCCCGCGCCTACGGGAGAACCAGTGTGCTGTGCGGGGAACGCCCGCACCCCCTGCTTTCCCGTGGGAGACGTTCGTCGTCCGATCGCCAGCCTCGCGACTGAGTTATGAGACTCCGTTGTCCATGACGACGTCTCGTGACGCGGCGCTGAGAGCCAGCGACACGGTGGCCGGAATGCGTCCATGTGGAGTGCAGCAGGCGCGCGACTCCGCAGGCCGAACGCAGGCGCTCCGACCGGGCGCCTCGGCCCCCTGGGGGCTGGCGCCAGCGAGCCGAGGCGGGCGATGCCGATGGCGCAACTCTTCAGCCGCGAGCTGCGCTAGAGTGGCGGCGCTGGCGAGCGTGGCAAGATGCCGCGCGGGGGAACGCCGGGATGGCAAGCTCAGAGCGGAGCGCCCAGGAGCGCTCCGGCTGCGCGCGATTTCTGCGGGGATGCACCGCACCCCGAGCGAGGCCTCGAGGGCTTCTCGAAGAAAGAAAAAGGAGCAGGAGTAGCAATACATGGCGATGGGTAGACGCATGGCACCGCGCGATACGCGGGCGCCTCAGATCCGGGTGAATCACCGCATCCGCGTGCCTGAGGTGCGAGTGGTGCTGGATGATGGATCGCAGCTGGGGGTGATGCCGACATCGGAGGCGTTGAAGGCTGCTGAGACTCGCGGGCTCGACCTGGTCGAGGTCAACCCGAAGAGCATCCCACCGGTGTGCAAGATCCTCGATTTCGGGCGCTACAAGTACGAGGAAAAGAAGCGTCAGAGCGAGGCCAAGCGCAAGCAGACCGTCGTCGAGCTCAAGGAAGTGAAGCTGCGTCCCAAGACGGACGACCACGACCTGCAAGTGAAGGTGCGCGCGGCGCGCCGCTTCCTCGAATCTGGCAACAAGGTGAAGTTCACGGTGCGCTTCCGCGGCCGCGAGATCACACACCCGCAGCGCGCGCAGATGCAGCTGGACTGGCTGATCGAGCAGCTCATCGATCTCGCCAACGTCGAGCAGCGTCCGCAGATGGAAGGCCGCACCATGAGCGCCATCGTCGGGCCCAAGCCGATCGTGTTGCAGCGGCTCGCCAGCGACCGAGCGCGGCGCGAGGCGGAAGCTCAGGCGCGGGGCGTCTCGGCTGCTGAGCTCGAGGAAGAAGAAATCGAAGACGAAGTCGATTCGGATGACGAGGACGACGACGAGGACGAAGACGAAGACGAATGAGCCGATGTCTTCGGCCACAACATATTCGCGGCCAGTGGTTCCGCGGCCAGTGGTTCCGCGGCCAGTGCAGCTTCAGCTGAACACGCCCGCCATGTAGGCGGCGAGCGCGACACCGATCAAGACCAACGCCGCGGCGATGATCCAAAAGCGCAGCGGCAGCGTCGCCATCGCGGACGGCGCCGGCGCGAGATGCGGCGGATGCCCGCCGGGATAGCCCGGAGCCGGGAGATTCCGTGCTGGGGGGCGGACCGACGGGCGAGCCCCCTTCGGCGGCGGCGGCCGGGGCGCGCCTCCGGGCTGGGATCGCGGCGGCTGACTGTGGCCGCGCGGAGCATCGAAGCCCTGATCCTCGAGCGCGGCTAGATTGCCGGCCTCGTACCCGCCGGGGGCGGCCAAGTTGACCTGCGACGGTTCGGCGGTCGGCAAGCGGGTGGCCGCGTGCGAGCCCTCGAACGTGCCGAAGCTGAGCGGGATGGCGCCGACCCCACTCTGCTCGTCGGGCCCGGGATCCAGCGCGGAATCGCTCTCTTCATCCTCCTGCAGCGAGGTGAAGCTCATCATGGCGTCCTGGATCAGGTTGCCGATCAACGTCTGCTGCTTCGGCCGCGCGCCGCGCTGGCGCCGCTGCTCCTCGCGCACGTCGGCGACCAGTCCCCCGATGTCGAAGGACGACACGGGGCGACCCATCTGGAACAGCACGCGGTTCAGATCGCGGCCGAACTCGCGCGCCGTCTGATAGCGGTTCTTCGGGTCGCGGGCGAGCGCGTGCTGGAGGCTCTGCTCCAGCGCGGCCGGCACGTCCTTCACGTACTGCGCCAGCGGCGGGATGCGCGCGGCCTGCACCAGGCGCACCGTGCCCAGATCGGTATCGCCCAAGAACAGCCGCTGACCCGTGATCATCTCCCAGAGCATGATGCCCGTCGCGAAGATGTCGGTGCGATGGTCCACCTCCTCGCCGTTGGCGGCCTCGGGCGAGAGATAGCTGAACTTGCCCTTGATGATGCCCGGCTCGCTCGCCTCCAGCTGGCTGTTGGCCTTGGCCAGGCCGAAGTCCACGACCTTGACCTCGCCATGACGAGTGATGAGCACGTTCGGGGGCGAAACGTCGCGGTGGACGATGCCGAGCGGCTGCCCCAGCGCGTCCTGCGCCTCGTGCGCGTAGGCCAGGCCTTCGCAGGTGCGCAGCGCGATCAACGCGGCCACCTCCATGGGCAGCGGCTTGCCCACCTGCTTGCGATGCTCGATCACCGCTTTCAGGTTCGCGCCGTCGACGTACTCCATGACGATGAAGTAGGTCTCGTCGCCCACGCCGATGTCGAACACCTGCACGACGTTGGAGTGCGACAGGCTCGCGCTGAGCCGCGCCTCGTCCAGAAACATGCCGATGAACTGTTTCTTCTGGGACAGGTGCGGCAGCACGCGCTTGATGGCGACGGTCTTCTTGAATCCTTCGAGCCCGGCGCTCTCGGCTCGGAACACCTCTGCCATGCCGCCGGCGGCAATCTTCTCGATGACGCGGTAACGCTGTGTCGGGGCGTGGGCCATGGATCGTGCTGGGGACGACGGCGGAGGCGGCCCCTGAGGCTAGGGGTGGGCCCGCCGCTAGGCAAATAACATACCGCGATTGGCTCGTCGCTCAGCCATTGGACCAGGAAATGAAACTCCAGCGGGCGGGGACTTGACGCTGGGCCAGCCCCGTCCCTAGCCTGCGCGCCGTGGAAGAACACCAAGCCGAAGAGACCCTGGCCCCCGACGAGTCGCCGACGCCCCTCTGGATGCCGGTGCTCGGGGCTGCACTGTTCCTGGTGGCTGCCATCCTGGTTTTCGCGGCGCGCTGAAGCTCGCGCTGGAATCTCTTTCGCGGGTTGCCGGCGAAAAATCAGCAAAAAGGACTCGCGTTTGGCAGCGCCGCATGCGACCTTCCTCGCCCCTTCGGGGCCGTAGCTCAGCTGGGAGAGCGCCTGACTGGCAGTCAGGAGGTCACCGGTTCGATCCCGGTCGGCTCCACTACATAAAACCCGAACGGAACCCGCGGTTCTAATACGAGAACCGGAGACCAGAACCGGAATCAGGACTGGAACTGCGGGCCGTTGACGACGCCGACGCTAGGCGAGCCCAACTGGCGCGAGCGCGAGAAAGCGCGGTCAGCGTCGAGCCACAAGGCGAACGACATTCTTGCCGATGCGGACGACGGCTCATGCGGCGCCCCGAGATCAAGCGCTGAAACCGTTGGCGTCACTCGTAGAGAGGCTCTTGGACGACGAATTGATCGAGCCAGTCGACTAGCTCATCACGGTTATCGACGCTTACCCCAAGTAGCGACGCATGGGCGTGGCAGAGTTCGGGGATGTTACATTCGTCAGGGGAGTACTTAACGTCCAACGAACGGGCTCGGAGGAGTGCGACCTGGAGTCTGATTACGCCGTATTTCGAGAATGCAGGCCTGGCCGCGACGATTTGAGCCAGCGAAGCATCTGCCTCGACCCAAAGTGATGGTCGATTCGGCGGCTTGAAGTCCCTCGACGGCATGTTGGAGGGTTGCAGGCGCTGCCCAACGTCCGCCTCGCGTTTAAACTGGGTCGGGTGCACCAACCTCAAGACGAAGGAGTCACTGGGAACAGGTTCCCCGGGCTGGCCCATACTTGAGCAACACTAGCCGAGAAAATCCCGCAGCAGAGCAAGGGCTTGCTCTTTGGCGACAGAGGCCCTTTTATAAGTCGCTTCCCAGGAAGCCTTGATTGCTAGATTCCAGCGCCCGTCGCAGATCTCAAGGTTCAGCCTGCCGCCGTCACGAACCCAAGTTAGGTGGACGGTGCCGTCTCCGGACGGAGACACAAACGGCTCAATCCAAGCCGGGATCGATTCCTTCGCCGTTTCATAAAAGCGCCTTGTGAGAGCCCACAGTTCGGGCGCGACAGCGTGTCCGCCTTCTAAGTCCCAGTTGTCTTGGGCTGTGAGCTTCTCAAGCTCGCGGATGCGCGCTTCGAACGCATCCTGTTTCTGTTCCAGCAGACATCCTAGTAGGCGCGTTTCGCTCTCAAGCTCGGCCTGCAGAGCGTTGACTGCTATCGATAACTGCGAAACTGTTAGTACTTCAGATTGGACGTGCGAGGCCGTTTGATGAGCCCCAACGAACAATTCCAAGTCGCCCCGCATGAGGGCTCGACCTAACGCGGGCGTTGGACGACGCACAGGCCTGAATCGGTTGGTAGTTTCCTGCCAAGGATTCGTGAACGGCTCCGGGGCGCGCGCCGGACTGTTCGTCACCTGCGGATACCCAAACACGGGCCCCGTGTTTGGCCTGTCCGAAGTTGGGCGCAGAAAGCAATTAGGTGCGTCGATCCACTCAGTCACTTGTCGATGCCCCCCTGAACTTCGTCGCAAAGCAGGCGCGAGTATTCAAGCGCGTCGTCCCACTTCGTGAGCACGCCGAGCATTTCCTCGACCGGTTTTTCGCCAAGAGCCCGGTGGAAATTGAAGGTCATGCTCAGAGACTCCCCGCCATCCTTTGACGTCGGGAGAGTGGTCAGTCGCATGCGCATACCGTTGTAGTCTTTGGATAGATAGGCGCCAAACCTTGCGTTCGGCTCCTGAAAATGGCGATAGACGGAGCTAGAACCCGCAAAAGCCTGGCGGAGCGATTCCCCCTCGCGGCCTTCATTCAAGCGAATGCGCCAAATGAAGTTGAGACCGATCGCTGTGAACGGCGTGTGAGGCAGGGTTTGTAAGATCTTCCCCAGCGTCTCGCGAGTCAACTTACCCCAAGTGGAAGTCTCGCCTACGGGAGCAAACTGCAGGTGCTCGGCCGTACAGAAGAGATTGAAATTAGTGGTTCCGATCTGAACGAATTCAGGACTCAGAATAGAGGTAGGCCCAAAGTCGTTCTCGCCTGTGATGCCGTTCTTGACGAACCAGATTTGGGAGAGAACAGACGGATTGAACCGGTTCGCCGTCACAACGGCGGTCCCTTGAGTTAGGTCCGGCTTGGTCATTCGAGGCCTCGGCAGCTTAGACATACTGGATCGATAGGATCCAGAGTCCCGCTCATTTCACTGACACAGGTCGTCATTTTCAGCTTGTCATGCAAGCGCCGAGCCCACCACCGAGCGAAGGGTCAGCGCAAATGGCGACGCATGTTCAGGCAAGCGCTCACTAAGTACTGAAGAATACAGAGAATGGTAGGACTACGTCTGCTCCACGGCCAGGTCCTCTAGTTGGAGGTGAGCCGGTTAGGGGCTCCTCGGCGCGGCCGACTTTCGCATACAGCCACAGTGGGTTGCCCCAAATTCAGCTAGCTCGCAGCTGCGCCAGCGCCGATGTCGGCCACGGTGTTCGGCTGGTTGCGCGAGCCGCCCCGGGCCCCCCGAAGCAGCTGTTCTCCGCCCGCTCTTTCGCGCGGAGCTCTCACGGAAGACGGACGTCTGGGGCTGGGCTGAGCAGGCTGCGAAGGCGCTCGGTGATCTCGTCGGAGAGAATCTCACGATCGCGGCTGTCCTGCGCGCGAGCGCCACCAAACTGCGGGCGCCCTAGCCGCGCGGCTGTAGGCGGGGCGACCTCCCGTCTTACTCGCGATTCGGTCGCCAGTCGTGCGGAAGTTCGCCCTGGCGCCGCAAACGGCCAACGCTGCGCTCAACTTGCCGGCGACGCAAGTCGAGCCGGGCAGCGATCGTGTCGACGCCATGGCCCGCGCGCGCCAGCTCCAGCACGCGGTCGTCCCGTTCAACGTTGACGGCGGCCATCAGCGAGCCTCGCCCCGGATCAGAGCTACCAAGTCGCGTGCCTCAGATTCGAACAACGTAAAGTTCCGAACGAGACCTGGGCGCGGCTGGCGCGCAATAAACCAGACAGGTGGCGCCAGAGTTCCGTTCGGACGCCGCATGCGCGTTTGAAACACAACGGCGGGTCGATCCAAGTCGCCGATCTGGAGTGGTTCGGACACGACTTCAGCACCGGGCGGAAGGTTCACAAGCCACCACTCGTCGTTCATGATTGCCCCCCGAGCCATGCCAGCGCCGCTTCGGTCACGCCAGCGCCGAGCACAGCTCGAATGGCGCGCTCCCGGGACAGCCCGCGCTCGGCCATGACTTGCCGGATCTGCGCCAGGACTTGCTCGCGTTCGTCGGCTTCATAGCGCACGACGGGATCGTCGTCGGCGGCTACGTACAAGCTCCGGCTCATTCTTCCCCCGACGCGGCGCCGCTCGACCAGCGCCCAGCTCCGCCAGCACCGGTCTGCTCGGCGCGTCGTTGACGGGCGAAGTCGGTGGGCGAGACGCCGAGCATGGCCGCGATCTTCAGTTCGTCTGGCGTCAAGGCGCTGGGCGCGCTCGGGGCGCTCGCCGGCATGTGCACGATCATCGAAGTCGTTCGTCCGCGGCTGGGCTCGCGCGCGGCATGGATCGGGGTGTCGAAGCTGATCCGCTCCGGCGGCGTCTGGCTGTAGCCGCCCGCCAGCTGCAACTCGCGATCGGACATCTGAACGAACCGAGCGCAGCGCGGATCGGACTCCGGGAGCGGGGTATTCGTGTCGGTGTCGAGCACGCGCACGCGGCCGCTCGGCGCTCTGTAGGGCTTCAGCATGATCAGTCGCGCTCCGAAGACAGGGCCCAGCTCGCCAGTGCGCGTCGCTCAGCTGCGCGCGGCTCGGCCAGGCCATATTGTTGTTCGGTGCCATCGGTCCGGTATGGATCCCCGCGGCCCTGGCTGTAGCCGGCGCGGACCAGCGCGTTGATCAGCCGAACGCGATCGCCCACGAGCGGGGCGACTTTGGCGGCCACGACCTGATCCAGCTCTTCTCGCGCGACCTGGGCGAGTCGGGCCACCTTGCGTGCGCCGTCCCGACCGACCCATTCACCGAGCTGGATCCAAGTCGACTGACGTAAAGGATAGCGTTCCACCGGTAGTGCTCCCGCTCAGCCCTGGAAGTGGCCGTGCTCGCGTTGATATTCGCGCGCGTAGGCCTGGACTTCAGCATGCAGACCAGCACGATCTTTCGGCTCGCCGAATTCTCGGGCGATCGCGCGCTGGAGATCTTCAGCGTCCTGGGCGTGCTCGGCGTTGCTCTTCTGGAGCCGGCGGGCGTAGGCAGCGCGAACGCTGGCCAGTTGCGCCTTCCAGTGCGCGCCCACGACGCTGGAGCGCAGCACGGTGCTGGCGACGGCCTTCGGCGTGACGCCGTCGGGCTCGAAGATCGGGGCGCCAGCGCCGTCGCGCGCCACCTGCTCGGTGCGAACGACCGCGTGCGGGTCGCACAACGCGACTTCCTGGGCGATCGCGCGCAAACAGAAGTCGATCTGTTTCTCGTAGCTCAGCGATCGGTGGCTTTGAGGCGCGGGGATCGCGCGGTCGAGCACTTTGGCAACATCAGCTGTGGGCAGGGGCGTGGACATGGGTTCTTTCAGGGGTTCGGGCCGTTCGGATCGGCAGGGAGCAACCAGCCCGATTGGCGGATCTGCCGCGTCGTGGCTGCGTTCAGGTCGTGGCCGGCGCGGGCGCGATCCAGGGTTTCTTCATCGACGCCCAGCGCACGGCTGGCGGCTTTGGGCCCCAGGCTCGCGACGAGACGGTCGAGCTGGCTGCGCTCGGCCGGATGCAACGGGACGCGGACTTTCTGATATCGGCTGGCCATAGGTAGGTGACCAGGACTGGCGGTCGGATACGGGGCATCCCCACCCCGGACCCGGTCGGTCGACGAAGGAACCGCCGGATCACCGCTGCCCTGGTCACTCTTAGTTTAACCGGCCGGACGGCCTCGGTCAAGTTCGCCGGTCGAGAAACCGGGCAACTCGACCCGCGCGCTCCAAACAGAAACGGCCGAGCCCCCGAAGGAGCCCGGCCATTCCGCGCCCTGGGGCGCCGCTAGTAGCGCGTCGCGTGCGGGCCGGGGTCCGAGCCCGGCTGCGACCAGCACCCGTTGGCTGGCGGGGCGCTGGGGCTCGGCGCCGGGGCTGCTCGGGGCGGCCGTGGCCAGCTCGCCGCCGACGCCCGCCAGCTCGGGTTCCGAATCGAGCCAGTCGCTGGCGTCGACCAGTCCGGCTCGCCCAGCCCGGCCAGCGTCGGGCGCTCAACCGGCGCAGCCACGGCTGGGTCGCTGGCGAGCAGGATCGGCTCCGCTGGCTCGGGGCGCGTGTGTAGGTGCTGGTCACAGCCACACCCCTACACTGCGCGCCAGTGTCGCCAAGCTAGTGGACTCGTCGGGTCGGTGGCCGGCTCGCGCCCACAGCCGCTCCGACCACACCATGCCTGTGGGCCGGTCCACATGGCCGGCCAGAGGCCCGGGCTGGGTGCAACCAGCGCCGGGCGCACTTCTTCGGTCGGTGTGGGTCTAGCGACGACGGGCCAGCCAGCGCCGGACCGTCGTGTAGGTGATGGGAGCCCCCCGGCGGCCGGTGTACCCTTCGGCCAGCAGGTAGCGCGCGATCGACTCGGGCTGCTCGCCAGCGTCGGCCAGCGAGTAGGCGCGAGCCACGGCCGCTCGTTCGGAGCCAGCGCCAAGCGGGACGGAGTGGCCGAGTCGCTCACCTCGGGCGCGCTTGGCGGCCAGGGCGGCACGTGTGCGCAAGGCGATCCGCGCTCGCTCCCAAGCCGACACCGCGCCAATGATGCGCCTCATGAGTTCGGCTTCAGGGCTCGACTCGTTGGCCTGACCGTCCGCGGACACGACTCGGACGCCCGTCGCCCTACACCGATCCAGGACCAGCTCGGTCGTCAGGACGGACCGACTGAGGCGACACCAGGACGACACCAGCAGCACGTCGCCCTTGCCCAGCCCGGCCAGCGCGTCCAGCAGCACCGGTCGATCGGCCAGGTCACGGCCACCGGAGCAAGTCTCGGCCAGCTCCCGGGCGACGGTCCAGCCCTGGGCGGCCGCGTAGGCGCGGGCGCTCGCCAGTTGGGCTTCGCGGCCGAGCCCGGAGCCGGCCTGCTGATCGGTGCTGACACGGGTGAGAATCGTTGCGCTGGGCGTGCGGGTCACCTTCCCAGGATAACACTGATCGATTGATCGGCCAATGTCACGCCCTAGCGTTCCAGCGAGTTCGGCGCGGGGGCCGCACAGGCAACGTCCGCTGTGGCGCCGGGGCGGGGGCCGAGCGGCCGCGGGGAATATTACGGTGTGCTGCCTGGCTGGCCGGTTCCGGACGTGCTACACTGCGCGCTGCGCTCGGCGGGCTGGGCGCCGAGTGTTCCACTTGCTCCGTTGTGGGATTCAAGTGTAGTACATGAGAACGGCTGGGCGACCTGTGTTTGGTGTAGGTGCCGGGAACACGAATCGTCGGGCCGGTGGTTGCGCGACGCCCGGGGCCAGAATGGTGCGGGGTTAGGGCTGATGTAGGTATGCAGGCCGCATAGCCGCTTTTCTCATTGATGGCTTTTTTTGCCTTGACCGGCCCGAGGGCGGCCGGCTCCTTTCCGTGCCAGTCGTGCTGGAACCTCGGTTCATAACCGGTGGGTTAGCGAGCAAGCGCGGCCAGGTGCGTTGCAGATCCACCCGGCCCGGATCCCCTGGCGAGCCCGGAGCTGGACGACGATCGGACGACGTCGACCTTCGCGATCGCCTCGCTAGTGGGCGCCCCAACCCGACCCGGCGAGCGCGCCGCAAACCAGGAGGGTCCGGGGTGGCCGGGGCGATTCCTACTTGTTTGCCGTGGCGGGGTAGATCGGTGGATCAGACATATGATCAGGCGCCCCGAAGCACGGACATGGGAGTCTGTAGTTTTAGAAACCGGTCCGGCCACCCCGGACCCGAGCCGTTTTTGGCTTCAAAACGTCGGCCCCTACCCCTGACCCGGGCTGGTCACGATCCGGACCCGAGTCGACGAACGACAGCGGCCCGCCCAGCTGGAGCCGAAGCGGGCCGTCTAGGGTCCGGGGCGAAACCGTGGACCCGCGTTCGTTACGCCGTCGCGCCCAGCTCGCCCAGGGCCGCCCGCTGGAACTGGAATACCTGGGCTCCGACCGGTACCAGACGAATCCCCCGGTAGACGCGGCTTCGTTCCCCCGCGCGCTTCGTGCGGACCTGACGGATGCCCTGGACGTCTAGGAAGTTCGCGAAGGTCTGGCTGGCCATCTTTCCGTGGCCGTTGGCTTCGCGCCACTTGACCGCGGCCGCGTACAGATCGGCGCACGGGACTTCGAAGTCCGCGCCCAGCTCGCACAGTTCGTCAACGAAGCCCAGCATGGGGTTCTGGGCGCGCTCGGCTTTGCGTCGCGTCTCGGCTGCGCTTGCTGGTTCCACGAAGCGCCCGGCGCGCTCCAGACGGTCCAGCCCGCCCAGTGCCAGGTCCACGATCGCGGGGATCTCGGCTTCGAGCCGAGCGCCCAGGCCCGTATCCTCGCACCCGAGGAACGAGCGCGGGAACTCCAGCATGACTAGGCGCGTCGTCAGGACGCCAGTCACGTCCTGAAGCTCGAAGGGCGGGTTCGTGCCGATCAGCAGCCGCGTCAGCAGCGCCGTTTGGACGTCGTCCTTATACTTGACCGGGATCGTGATCATGTCGCCCGAGCTGATCGACTTCAGTGCTTCGACGATCGCGCCTTCGTTTTTGAACTTGCTGGTCCCGCGCTGCAGATCCGGATGGATCGAAACCAGCTTGCCCAGCATGCACGCCATGCCGAACGGGTTGTCCAGCTTGTTCACGCTGAACGCGCCGCAAGCCGCGCCGAAGATCTTCCCGATCAGCTTGAACAGCGTCCCTTTGCCGGCGCGGGGCGGGCCGATCAGCACGAAGATCTTTTCCAGATCCATGCGCCCGCTCAGCAGGTAGCCCAGGAGCTGGTGGACCAATTCGATCGACTGGACGTCGTTGCCCCAGATCGACCGGAGGAACGCGATCCAGTTCGTCGGCTTGGCCTTCTTCGCCTGGTCCGGGACGTAGTCAAAGGCGAGCGCCCAGCGTTGACGGCAACGGCGCAACGGAACCAGACGCCGCGTGCGAATGTCGAGAAAGCCGTTCCGGAAGGCCACACCCCGCGGCGCCGCGCTGAAGAAGCCCGGGCGCGATCGGAACGTGTGGATCCACTTGATCACCGGCTCGGCCACGGCCCGATACAGCCGAGACTTACCTTCCGGATCGGTGAACGTCGCGCCGTCCCATGCCGCGACCAGCCGCGCCAGCTTGTCCGCCGGGACTTCGACCCAAAGCCCCGCGGTGTTGCGCTTCCAGATCGCGCCAGCGTCCACGACGGACCCGAGCAGGTGTTCCCGGATCACTTTGCGCGCCACTTCAGCGTGCGACCCGATCGCCAGCGCCCGGACTGGGGCACGTGGCGCGTTGTCCGCGGCGGTCGTGCCGGCATGCACGCCCAGCGCTGTCAGGTCGACCTTCGGCGCTCGAAGGCCTGGGATCTCGTTCTTCAGCATGTCGAGCGCCTTCTTCCAGTCGCCGCGGTCGGCGTTCTGCATGATCTCTTTCAGCGACGGCCACCCCTTGCACGGGACGCCGTTCATGCGCGCGTCGACCGAGTCCAGGACGTCCGTCGTGCGGCTCTTCGTGCCGGCGGCCGCGAAGATCATGTTCGCGAGCTGGGCGATCCCGACTTCGTCCAGATAGGCGTCCGCCAGAATCCCGCCCAGCGCCAGCGCCGCTGCATGGCAACCCTGACCCGGCTGGGGCCACGCGGCGCCCAGGGCAGCGATCAGCGCGTCCACGTCGCCCAGGGGAACCGGACTTGCCGGGCGCTGGGCAACGCGGCTGCTCGCGTCGCTGGAGCCGCGCGGGCGCTGGTTCCGAAGCTCGAACACCCGGCGTAGCCACGGCTCCGGGAGCGCGGCGATCGTGTCTACGTTGAATGGGACGTCCCAAGCCCCAGCAGGCTCTATCGCGTATCCGCCGTGATACTTCAGATCCAGCGCCGGTGCGCCGGTGCCGCGCCCAAAGACTCGCGCCCAGGCGCCCAGCGCGTCGCGATACTCGGACGGCGGGACGCGATAGTAGCGATGGCAATCGCCTTTGCTCGAAAGCGTCGGGGGAAGCGGAACGCCGGTGAAGGCGTCCACGTCCGCGAAGGTCGTGCCGCCGTCCACGTCCAGGACCAGAAGCGCGTCCGGCGCCAGCGCGGGGCACGGCCCGGTCAGGATCGCGCAGAAGTCGCCCGGCTCGAATTGCTCGGGTGGACACCAGGCGTCGGGGTTGTCTTTGCCGAAGCCGCTCGCCAGCGGGCGCTTCGTCCCGTCGCTGTTGATCGGAAGGATTCGGAAGCCCGCGGCGGCATACTCGAAGGGCCCGGGCTGAGGCGCCGCTTGATTCGGTGCGGCCGAGTGGTTTTGATCAGACACGTTCATACCTTCTTTTCGCACCCAGCCCCGAGCCAACGGGCTGCTGGGCGCTGCTGTTTCAGCGGCCCGGCGCCGGGGTTGCGGGCGAAAGGACGTGCCGGTTCGGCGTGATGCCGTACGCGGCTTGCCGATCCTGCATGTGAGCGATCAGCGGCTTCTTCCCCAGGGCGTTGCCGCGATCGTCGGTCCAGTTCACTTCAGCGGCCATCTCGTCGCCGGTGAGCTGGTCGGGTTCAGCGTTCAGATAGTTGATGTCCCGAACTTCAGCGCCTGGAAGCCAGTTGCCCGTGTAGTTGTGCAGCTTCAATTGGCCCGCGCCCGCTGTCGGGAGCTGGCCATTCTCCGGGAGCTGGACGCCACGATCGGCCGCCGCAGAACGGAGCAACCAATACGGGCCCGTCTGGGTAAAACCGAACAGATCGGTCCAGGCGACGTCGCGCGTCCAATAGTGGACCACGCGAGCTTCCCAGACCGCGTCCGTCGCCAGCTCCCGCACCGGCTTGGGGAAACGCCCCACCAACACCAGGCGGTCGAGCTTTGCCGGGTCCAGCTGGGCGAGCTGGGCAGTCTCGGCGCGCGTCAGCAGGTCGCCGGGCGCGAGCTGGGGCAACGCATGTTCGAGGGCAACGGCCGTTGGCCCCTGTTCGCCCTGGGCGCGCTCCGTGGCTTCCCGGTGGGTTGCGCCACCGGCACGCGCGGCCGCATACGTGCCGACGCTGGCCGGGTTGTATTCAATCCGACCGTTCGGCAGTCGGTGCCACACAGGGCCCTGGCGCTCGATTCGGAGCTGGGTGAGGGCGTCGTACGAACAGCCGATCGCGGCCGCCGCTTCCTTTGGAGTCATACAGTTAACCTTCCTGTGAGACGGAAGGCGTCTCACGATACCAGGTTAACCAATCCAGCTGTGCCGGTCTGGACCACGGGCCGCTTGTGACAGTGTGTTCAGCCTTTGCGCTCGCCGTGTTCAGTAGATTGATCCGGGTCGGTGCGGCTACTCGCGCCCCTTGATCAAGGCCAGCAGCCGCTTCGAAACCCGCTCCTGGGCTTCTTTGAGCCGATCCCATTGTTGCTCGGCGGACAGATAGGTTCCGCGCACGCCAGGCACACGCTGGGCAAGTAGGAGCTGGCGCGTATCGCCGTCGATCCCAGCGAGCTTGCAGACGTTGGAGTAGCTGTGCCTAAGCCCATGCGAATACCAACCGGGGTTCCAGTTCCGCTCCCGGGTGACTTCGACGTGGCCGCTTGCTGAGGGTGCCGGAAACACGAATGGCGATTCCGGGCGAGCGTCGTGGCCGACCCGCAAGGCTTCTTCGAGTAGCTTCCCGAGCGCCTTCGACACCGGCATGTCGAAGGCTTCCCGGTTCTTCATCTCGGGCCCGGGGAACTTCACCACACCAGCCGCCAGATCCACCCAGCGGCGCCGCATGGATCGGACGTTGGACGATCGGAGCCCGGAGAAGAGCGCGACCCTATGCAGGGAGCGGCGCACCGGCGAGTCGAGCGCGTCCACAGCGACCTTCCAGGCGGGGTAGTCCTGAAGCTCGATCAGCCCGTGCTCCCGGCGCTCGGCGGCGAGGCGCACAACGCTGGCGGGATTGTGGTGGAGCGTCGGGAACGTTCCGATCGCCAGCCGAAACACAGCGCGGACGTCTTTCAGAACCATGTTCGCCGTGCGCTCGCCGGTGTGGTTGGCCGTGCGCGCTCGGCTGCGCACAGTCGCAATGATCTGATCGTGTAGGTCCCTGCATTCCAGCGTCGTGATCTCGGCCAAACTCCGGTCCAGCCACGTCGCCAGATACAAGTCCCTCCGTGCGATCAGGTCTGCGGCGGAGCGCTCCGCCCCGGCCCCGCGCGCCTTCCGCAAGTCGGCGGCGTAAGCATCCCAGGCCTGTTTAACGGTCCAGCATTCGGCGCCGTCGGTCGGGCTGGGCAGGCGAGGATCGCGGCCGGCTTTGATCTCGGCCACCAGCGCCACAGCGCGCACCCTGGCAGCGTCCAGCTCAATCTCGTCGGGCCAGCGCCCCAGGTCGATCCGAACCGTGCGAGCGCGCTCCCCAGGGCGCCGAAGGTCGGCCTGGACTTTCAGGCGCACGACGCCCCGCTGGCCGCGCTCAGCAAAAAGCCCGACGGCGGAGCCGTTGCCAGCGTCCCGCACCCTGGCGCCGCGGGGTAGATCGTCCAGAACGCGGCGGGTCAGCTTCGTCGGCTTTATACGGGGCGAGCCAGGCCGGTTCTCGTTCATAACCAGAACCGTACGAGAACCGGTGGCACCCCCGAAGGATGTTTTTTACGTTTCGCCCCAAAGCGGCTGTTTTTTCGTAGTGCCGCGCACTTACGGTTACTTCCGTGTCCCGTTGTGGGCGCTACTCCCGCCTGGCAGTCAGGAGGTCACCGGTTCGATCCCGGTCGGCTCCACCGAAGAAATCCCGCGAAAAAGCGGGTGCGCCAGCCGCGCAAACCGTGCGGCGCGCCAGCGCAAACCGCGGCACGAACCGCGGGGGCGCTACTTTAGATCGTCGCGTCGGTAGCGAATGGCTCGCCCAATTCGCACGAAGGGCGGACCCTTGCCGCGTGCGCGCAGACCCTCGAGGCCCTTCACGGTCACGCCGAGCAGCGCTGCCGCTTGCTTGGTGTCCAGATACTCGGGGACGGCGGGCTGGGCTGCGGAGCTGGGGAGCGCGCGAGGTGGCTCCGGCGGCGCTAGTAATAAGGTATCGCGTTGTTCCTCCAGTTCCGCGATCTGCGCCTGCACCGCCAGCAAGTCGACGCTGATGGCCTCGAGGCTCCGCTCGCCCGAGGACGTGAGCTCGGAAACGGCCCGGCTGTACTGGAGCTGGTCCTCTCGCTGGTGGTCCGCAGCTAGCTCGGCCTCGAGCTGCAGCCGGCGAACGCGATCGGAAGGCATTTCCTATGCAATACAGCCGCGCGGCGCTACGTCTTGCTCGGCGCGGGAGCGGACACCGATCGGACGTTTTTATCGGACACGCATCGGACGCGGTCGTCGCGCGCGAGGCGGGAGCCTGGGGTCTAGAACCCCCAAACCGACCCCGGTCGCCTGACAGACACTTACGAAAAAACTTCGTACGTTTTCTTAGGGGCCATCCGCGAGCGGTGACACTGGAAGGGTAATACCCCATGCGAATGCTGGGCGCGCTGGAGCTTGAGCGCTCGCACCGGCGCCCGTCGGGCGGGGCGGTGCTTGGTGGTGTTGCTCCGGGGCGCCGCGTGTGGTGGATGTGGTGGATGTGGTGGATGGCCCCAGGGCTCCAGGGCACCCGTGTGTACAGATGCTCGCACACACAAGTGCGAGCTGACCGGTTTCCCGGACACCAGATGGAGCCAGTAAGCTCCTGGAGTCCGGAAGATGGCAAAGCAGAGAAAGAAGTACACCGAGGAGTTCAAGCGCGACGCCGTGCGCCTGATGCGCAATCGTGGGGAGCGCACCGTCGCCCAGATTGCTGACGATCTGGGCGTCGCGACCAACCAGCTGCACCGCTGGGCGACTCAATACGAGCAGGAGGCCGTCGCCAAGCGCAACGAGAAGGGCGAGACGCTGGAGGACGAAGTCCGGCGGCTGCGCAAGGAGAACGAGCGGCTTCGGATGGAGAAAGCCATCTTAAAAAAAGCCGCGGCCTTCTTCGCGAAGGAGGACGAGTAGATGCAGCGCGTTGGAGCGAAGCCACCGCTGGCACTGCCGGCGCTGCA
Source organism: Polyangiaceae bacterium (assembly GCA_035760985.1). Classification (GTDB taxonomy): domain Bacteria; phylum Myxococcota_A; class Polyangia; order Polyangiales; family Polyangiaceae; genus SZUA-265. The sequence goes on along the minus strand of DASTRX010000226.1, from coordinate 47,775 downwards.
GGTAGTCGTGCACGAGCCCGAGGTGTTCGGTGACGTCGATCTGTGTTGCAGTGGTCACGGCGCAATCCACTCCCGGAACGTGATCGAGCCAGCGTGACCGACACCACCAGCGCGCGAGTGACCGGCGAGCGCCAGCGCTCCACCGCCCGCCTCGCCTTGATAGCCCCGCGGACCCGCAGTACCGGCGAAAACCTGGACCCCGTTCTGGGGATCCCTGTGCGATGCATCGGACCGGCCATGGCTCAGCGCTCCTCGTCCGACGCAGCCGGGGGTGTGACGCTCGGCGCGGGGGCTGGTGTGCTCAGCGCCGCTCGCTCGCACGCCTCGGCGATGCGCCGGGTGTTGTCTCGGATCTCGCCGAGCAGGGCTCGGACCGCTGCCTGATGTTCTGCGTCTCTCATGGGCTCAGGCGTGTCCTCTGTGCCGGATGTCAGCCCGCGGATCAGGTTGGTAATGCTCCGCCCCGCCGTGATGGTTTCGGACCAGCTCCCCGCGCTCGGGTTCCGGCATCCGCAGAATCGTCGCGAGGGCTCTGCACTCCTGAGCGGTGACAACACCACCGACCGCCTTGCGGCAGAGCTCCTCGAGGAGATGGTTCCCGTCGCGGAACTTTTGAGCCCAGAACGAGATCAGTCCGCGGCCCGCGGCGCCCACACTGAGCAGCCCGATCTGAGAGCACTCGTCGGTAGCTTTGCGCGCCAGCCGATTCAAGCCCTGGAGCTGGCCCACGAGAGGCTCACCGATCTCGCGCGTGCGCTTTTCGTGGTCCGCCACGGCGGTTCGGTACTCATCGTGGGCCCGCACGAGCGCGTCCAAGTCGCCGTGACCGTCCAGTTCCTCCAGCTTGGGCGGAGTCGGCGGGGGGCCGAGGCGTTCAGCGGCGCTGTCGAGATACTTGGCTGCCTGCTCGCGGTGGCCGTCGAGTAGAGCGCGGTGCTGCGCCCGCCCCTCCTCGATCAACGCGAGCTTTCGTGCGTCCAGCTTGTCTTTTGCGGCCTGGTATCTCTGCTGTTCGGCTTCGAGCTCCGCGCCGACGGTTTGGAGCCGGGCTTTGATTTGGTCGAACTTCATGGCGTAGGGATCTTCCTGATGTTGGTGGGCTTGGGGGCGTTGGCGTTGCGGCGAGCGCGGGACTCGCGGCACAGCGCTTCGAATTTCTTCCGCTGAGCGGGAGTCATGTCCGCCGCGAGCTCCCGCTCATGGGCGTTCAGACCCGATGCATCGACGTGGCGAGACTTGGCGTCGTACGCGGCGTTCGCGCGGCGCTGGCGCCATGCCCGGTGCGCCGCGAGGGTTGCGCCGCGCGGTGACTCGGGATCGAGATCCACCGAGGGCGCTGGCCTCGCTGGCGAGGACGTGGGCGGCACGCGTTGCGCATGCTTCCCAGGTGCGGGCATGGTGAGCGACGGCGCCGGTGACCCTGAGGCCTTGGCGGGCGCAGGCTTCGCGCTGTGAACCTTGTAGTACCGGCAGCCGTTCGGCGCGGTTTCGAGCGTCACGCGGTCGCCTGGCTTCAGACCATCACGAACCCAGGCGGGGAGCTCGCTCCGCACGATGTCACTGACGGTCGTGCCGGTCTGCTTTGCCGCAGTCTTCACGGCTGCAACTTGATTTGCCGGCAATCGAATGCCGACGACTGCTGTACTTTTCACAGCATGAGCCTCGCATTGAGCTGTTAACAGGTCATGGGTGGCTGATCCCTCCCGCCCGTGTCAGGCTTGGAACGATGTCTCAGCCCGAATCACACGACGAACAGCGCCAAACAATCTCTCGGCGCAGTGATCTCCGCCCTGATTTCTACTGGGCAGTTGCCGCACTCGCTGCAGAGTGGGGTTACGCCAGCGTGTTCGTCGCGCCTGAGCTGACCGTCTCAGCGCGGCGCCGTGCTGTCGTCGATGCGGCAGAGTCGCTCTGGAACCTGCGCTCGTACACGGGGCTGGAGGAAATCGTGTGGCCCCGCGTGGCACGGGAGCTAGCCGCAGGCAGCGGATCCGGCGTTCCGCAAGCTGGACTTCGGCACCGCCGTGGCACCTGGGGTGCTGACTCACTCGGCGATCGGTACGGCTGCGCGGTGGTCGCGATTGGTAACCGCCTTCAGAGAAGCGGGTGACGCGCGATGCCCAGAGGACGCAGCGCGCGGCAGGTTCAAGGCGGCCGTGGGAGAGGCCCGTCCCACTCGGCGCGAACGCAAACGATAGAAATCTGCGCTCCTCGTCCGCTAAGGACCTCGCCTCCACGCTCAGCGCGTTAACAACCGTACAAAGAAGGATCGCAAGCCGTGACCCGTAGAAAGGAACGAGAAGCAGCGTATCGAAGTCCGAACGCGGGCATTGGTAATCTCTCATTCGACGCAATCGTCAGTGCGAAGCAGTCGCTACGCCGGGCGCTGCACGACAGGCTGAGCAAAGTCGCTCGACTTCCGACCAATCACTACTCCCCGAACGCTTTCGGTGCGATCGTACTGGCGGAGATCGCCCTCAACGTGTCGATAAACGAGGCCATCGCCATGGGGTCGACGTTTGGAGGCAACGTCGACCGCGAGTTGGCTACTCAGACTCTGTGCGTCAGGTTTGACCGAGTAGCATCGAGTTCGCCGGGGTTCGAAACTGCGGCCACGGAGCTACGTCTTATGGTCGATATGCGGGACGAACTCGCACACTACCTCCCCCGTGCGGAGCGTTCCGCTGCTGGCAATGTCCCCGAGTGGTGTAGGACTCTCCAACAGCGGGGATTTTTCATCGAGGCGCCCGGCTACGACTATCAGTTCTGCCAGAAGATTTCATCGTACGCCCTCGCCTATTGGGCATATGGTGTGGCCTCCGAGACCATTCGGCTATTCGTGGGGCGGTTACCGGAAGCGGCCAGGAATGTCTGCGACTACATAGTCGAAAACTTCGTACTCTACCCAGATATCTGCCCGCCCGAGGCGCTCGGCGAGTTCGATGAGGCGAATGGTCTTGAGCTCACCCAGTTCGAACAGCCGCAGGGGAGTGCCTAGGCCGCGCGTGCCAGTCAGTCGTAGCAGGGCGGCTGTTGACCGGGCTTGCATGGCAGCTCCAGCCGTTGCACGCGCTTCTTCTTCGGTATGGTGGCGCGCTTGGCATTGGCGACAGGCGTTATCGCCGGAGCTTTGGCTGGAGGCGTGCTAGCCACCTCCGAGGATGCAGGCAACGACATCACGGGATGCGGCTCTTGTACGGTGGGGTTCTTACTCAGCGCCGATGTACACATGATCATGCCCACCATGACTGCGAGCGCCTTTAGAAAAGTCTTTCCAAGCCAGACGCCATGCTCCCAAAGCTGCGGCCAGTTCTGTGTCGGCAGGGGCCGGACAATCGGGGGTGCTGTCTCCTCTGGCTTCGGTCGTGGCTTGTCCGACTTGATTTCGTCGATGTGCTGGAGCAATTCAGAGCTTGCAGCGAACCACTCACCCTGGACCCGATCGCCCGCAAATTGTCTGTGCCTCTTGTGCTCCACATCGCGATCGCCGGGCTCCGTCGCCAGCAACTCCAGCTCAACAGGACTGCCGGTCTGGAGATCGCGCAGGCGTTGCTCGGGACGGTCCGCCTTCCCGATCTTGATTCGATCTGGTCCACCGCGGATGTAGTAGACGGCCATTTCCCCGATCAACGGGATCGGTCGCTTGCCTGCGCGCTGTAGTACGCGTGGGGGCCGCTGACTTGCTGCCTGGCCAGACCGCCTTTTACAGCGTCGCGGGAGTTTAAAATCCGGTCCGGAGCTTCGCGGCGCTCGCCCGCGGCACGTCTGCCACCGGCAAGTGCGCGCCGACGACCTCGCCGAGCGCTTTCGTCGCTTTCTCGGCCCAGCCCCATGCGGCGCGGTGTCCCATCGTGTCGGGCTCGCCCGTTGAAAGCCGGAGCGCGAGGCGCAGCTCCTTCCCGATCTCCTCGAGGCGAGCGAGCCGTGCCAGCTGCATCGCGTCAGGCTTGCGGGCAAGCTCCGCTCGGTAGAGCATGCGGGCGATCGCGAGGAGATCGCGCACCACACCTCGGGGTAGACGGTCACGGCGGGCGGAGAACATGACAGAGCTGGACAGCCTGACACCCGTGCCCAGCCGGGTGCAACCTGCAGTCTGGGATCTGAACTACTGCTTCGGCCTTGCGCCGGAGGCGCTACCTCTCAACTCTCAGAATCCGCGGCTGTCGGTTCAAGGTCGGATTCCGTGAGAACTGGCAAAATTGGCAGGTTCGCTTTCGACATCCAGCTCAGGTTACTCACGTAAGACCGAAAATAAGGGTAAGTCGTGAACGGACCGAGTCGCCGCACGAACGCGTCTACCGCCTTGGCGTTCTGCCCTTCTAGGCTGGTGTAGACGGCCATGAAGTTTGCCGAGAGCTCCAAAACCGTTTCATCGCCCGACGTTGCTTTGACCGCCCACTGGAATACGCCGTGCGCATTCCCGGCCTCCTCATTCGACACGACCGTGGCTTTCACCAAGTTGAATTGAAATTCCTTAGCGGACGCGTCGTAGTACTTCGGGACCATCTTGAACGTGGCCCCGATCAGAAGCACATCAACGAGCTGCGCATTCGCTACGACTGCGTTGTAGTCGTCGCTAAGCACGGCATTTACGGCGTTCTCCTGCGTATCACTACCCCGCTCAGCGCCGTCGCGTGCGTCTTCCTTTTTAGCTGTTTTCATGCGGCAACAGAGATGCCATATCCGCGCAAGGGCTTGGCCGCTTGAGCATGTCCTCGCGAGCCGTACGCTTGATCCGGATCGGCGGTAACTGACGCGAAGCCTTGCAGCGCCGGCTCAAGGGCTTCAACGCCTGCGTTGGCGGACAAAATCCAGTTCGCGTTCTCGACGGGGGTGGTTTCGATTCGCGGCACTTCGCCCATCGCAAAAAAGATTCGCGCGATATTCCGAAGCGTCAGGTTCGCTCGGTCGGAAAACACCTGGCTGATTCGTGCGCCCGATACCTTCAAGCGCTTCGCAAGGTCCTGTTTCGTTAGGCCCTTCTCGACCATCAGCTCATGAATTTTAGTCTGAGTCTCGACGCGAAAAGCCTCCTCGGCGAAGATCAACGCTTCGTCTTCATTTCGCGGCGCAAAAGCGCGATCGCTCTCATCACATTTCATGGCTTGCTCTCCCGCGTCACCAGAAAGTCTTTTAGGTTCTGCGCTGCTCGCTTCAGCTTCGCCTGGTTGGCTTTGGGCTGCTTCTTTGCCGTGTCGATCTCGGAGCAAATGAAAGTTTCCCGGTCATCCAAATGAACCGGCGACCCATAGACTCGCGTCTGATGTTCCTTGAACGCGTAGATAGAAACCTCTCTCACCGGGTTTCCTCCAACCGGTTCCCGAGTCTCATACTTGAAGTGCGTGTCGGGTTGCGTGCGGTTCTCGACCCACAACCCCATTTTTCTGACCAAGCCGGCCTTAGTTCGAACTTCCAGCTTTTCGTATTCCTTGAACACGCTGTCCGTCATGCAGACGCGTCGCTTCGCACCGCCACAAACGGTTCGAAGCCCGCTCACCTTGAGAGCCCGTTTAACATAAAGCTTAAGTCGCCTCGAGGCAAATTGTTCATGTGTTCACGGGTAGGCGGAAAAACCTCGCGTGTTGCGCAAATGGGCGGGTAGCCCGTTCAGTCGAACGTTCAGTGCCCCAAGTGTTGTGTCAAGGAAAACCGGTCACCCAGAACTGTCGACCATCGGGCCGACCCAGACGCGCGCGGTTTGGAGAACGTAGCGGCTTACCCGCTGTTGCTCCTCAAGCAGCGCTGCGAACAATGCCCGCTCCTGTAGATAGACGCCCTCGATCCCGGGCACTTTCTGGGCCATGAGCAGCATCCGGTTCGCGCTCGGCACGCCCGCAGCGTTGGCCAGCGTGCTGTACGTGTGCCGGAGGATGTGGCCCGTCTCGCCCCGCAGCGTGCGCTCCTTCCAAACCTGCGTCGCGATCACCTCGCCGTCGCCATCGCGGGTCGGGAACAGGTAGGGCGAGCCCGGGAACAGAACGTCTCCCGCGGCAAGCGCCCTTTTCACAAGCTCGATCATGTGCCCGGAGAGCGGCAACGCGAACTCGCGGCGTCCCTTCATGCGCTGCGCGGGGATCACGATTGCGCGCTCCTCCAGGCCGAGCCACGCGCGCTCCAGCGCAACCAGCGTCCCCGGGCGCAAGCCGCTGAACAGCCCGAGCTCATGCATCGCGGCGCGCAGCGGGTTTTTCAGCGCCCGCACCTTGGCGAGCCAGCCCGGCAGATCGTGCGGCATGATCACGGCCTCGCGGCTGCGCTGCGGGTGGTAAGTGACGGCCTCGGCCGGGTTCTCTCCGAGCGGCGCGTCCTGAGCTCGCTTCGCGAAGTTGAAGCACGTCCGAAACGCTCGGAGCGCGTAGTTCGCCGCGACGGGGCCATGTTTCGCGGTGATCGCGGCGTGGCGGTCGCGAGCCATCGCCCGCGTGATCGAGTCGGCGGGGAGCTCCAGCCAGTCGGAGAGGTAGCTTTCGAACAGCTGCCCGAGGTTCGCGATTGTCCGCGGAGCGCGCATACGGATCTCGAGGTCGCGCACGTACTCGTCCCGCATGCGCCCGACGGTCCACACGCCAGGCGACTCGGGTGCGCCGGCGCGGGGGTCCCTGCCCGCTCGGATCTCCGCGAGGACAGCCATCGCCCGAGGCCGGGCCTCGTCCAGGGAGAGCTCCGGGTGTTCGCCGAGGGTCATGCGGATCGTCACCGGTTTCCGCGCGGCCCCGGTGCGGGGGCCCTGCCTCAGGTCGGCTTGGATCTTCAGAGCCACTCCGCCTGTCTTGCCGCACTCCGCGAACAGGCCTCGGACGGTCGTGTCGCGCACGCGGTCGCCGGGTTTCAGGGCCGTCAGGAGGCGGGCGGTCAGTTTTTGGGGAGGCATCGCGAACCGTTTCGGCTACCGCCGCGAACCGCGAATGAACCGCGGCGGGATCGGGTTGTGGGGTGTTACCTACCCCAATGCCCACAGGGACGGCTGCAAATTCCGCTGCTTTAGAGACTCCGCCGGGTGCGGCCGGGTGCGCGCACGCTTACTGGCAGTCAGGAGGTCACCGGTTCGATCCCGGTCGGCTCCACCGAACCCCCTACTCTCATCCGCGGGGCCCACCCCGCACCCCCCAGGCCGCTCCCAGGAGCGGCTTTTTTCGTTTTCCGCTCCCGCGCGGCGGCTCAGCCCCTCGAATCAGCTGGGGCGATCATCTGCTCCGCCAGCTTCATGGCGGCGATCATCCCGCGAGCGTCGGCCTTGCCCTGCCAGGCGATGTCGTAAGCGGTGCCGTGGTCGACGCTGGTGCGCACGCGGCTCAGGCCCAGCGTGACGTTGACCGCGTCGCCGAAGGCCACGAGCTTGGTCGGGATGGTGGCCTGGTCATGGTACATGGCGACCACGCCCGCATACTTGCCGGCATAAGCCAAGCGATAGGCGGACTCGGCGCCGATCGGGCCGTGCAGCTCGGCGCGCCCGCGCAGCCGGCGGCGCGCCGCGCGGATCCCGGGCACGATGGCGCGCCGCTCTTCGTCTCCGAGCAGCTCGCTCTCGCCCGCGTGTGGGTTGAGCGAGCACACCGCAACGCGGGGCTGCTCGTGGCCGAGATCGATCAGGAAGCGCGCGAGCTGGAAGCTGGCCTCGGCGACGTGCTCGGGCGTGAGCCACTTCGGCACCTGTTGCAGCGGCAGGTGCGTGCTGGCCAGGCTGGTGGTGAGCCGGGGCGAGGCAAAGCACATGATCGCGCTCTTGGCGCCGTCCCGCGCCTGCAGCCACTCGGTGTGGCCCGCGAAGCGCTCGGCCCCCGGTGCTCCCGAGCGCGCGATCAGCGCCTTGCTCACCGGGCCCGTCACCAGCGCCGAGCCGGGATTCGCCCGCACCAGGTCGAAGGCGGCATCGATCGCCGCGAGCTGTGAGCGACCGGCGGCGCGGGTGGGACGGCGCGGATCGAGATCCGCCTCTTTCAGCTCGGGCCCGGTGTCGAGGTAATAGATGCGGTCGCTGCGCAGCGGCTCGCCGTGATACTGCTGGAAGCGCGCCCAGCGCACACCCACGAGCTCGGCGGCTCGCTGAAGCGCCAGGCGACTACCGACCAGCACGCACGGCTGCTGGCGACCGCGGCGGACGCCCGCGACGGAGACCTCGGGGCCGACGGACGCCGGGCACCCCATGGAGACGACGATCATTCGTCTTCGGAGTCTAACTCGGGCGCCGGTCCTTCTTCGCCACCTTCTGCTTCCGGCATGCGCAGCTTGTATCCGGAGCCGCGCAAGGTCTCCAGCGGCAGGGCGTCACCCAGCTTGGCCCGCAGGCGGCGCACGTGGATGTCCACCGTGCGCGGGCCGCCGTCGTAACGGTTGCCCCAGACTCGAGCCAGCAGGTGGTCGCGCGAGAGCACCTTGCCGCGGCGCTCGCACAAGTAGACGAGCAGCGCGAACTCCTTGGCCGTCAGCGCCACGGGCTGACCGCCCTTGGTGACCTCGTGCGAGGCCTGATCCACCACGATCGGCCCCACCTTGTGCCGCTCCTCCGTGGCGAATTCGCTGCGCCGCCACTCGACCGCGCGAATGCGGGCGTACAGCTCCTCGGGCACGTAGGGGTGCAGCACGAAGTCGTCGAAGCCGCTCGATGGATCGACACGAGCCATCTGGCCGACGGTCACCGCGATCAGCGCTCCGACGTTGTCGAAGGTCTGTTCCTTGCGCACGGCGCGCAGGGCGGCGATCGCCAGGTCAGGCCGATCCAGGGCCTCGAATACCAGGGCGCGAGGCCGGCCCTCCATGTTCGGATCGTCCTCGAACAGGTTCACCGGGTCATCCCAGAGGTCGAGCGTTCGGACGCTCGCTCCGAGCTGGCGCAGCGTTGCGCTGGCGCCGTCTTCGCGGTCCAGCACGGGGCCATGACCCACGACGGCAACAAACGGTACTTTTTTGGCGCTCGGGTCAGCCAAGATCTGTTCCACCAACGGTAATGCTGGATAGCTTCATGGTCGGGCAACCTACACCGACGGGTACGCTTTGGCCGTCCTTGCCACAGGTCCAGCTTCCGTCGGACAGCGCCACGTCGTTTCCCAGCATCACTACACGGCGTAGGGTTTCAGGACCATTTCCGATGAGATTCGCCCCTTTGAGCGGAGCCGTCAGTTTACCGTTTTCGATCAGATAGCTTTCCGTGAGCGAAAAAACGAAGTCGCCGTTGGCGATATCGACCTGCCCGCCACCGAAGGATTTGGCAAAAATCCCGTGCGACACGCTGCGCAGGATCTCTTCCGGGTCGTGCGGGCCAGCGAGCAACAGCGTGTTCGTCATGCGCGGCATCGGCACGCACGCGAAACTCTCGCGACGGCCATTGCCCGTCGGACGGGTCTGAAAATGAGCCGCCGAATGCTGATCGTGGATGTAGCCGCGCAGGATGCCGTTCTCGATCAGCACGCTGCGCTCGGGATCGTTCCCCTCGTCGTCGACGTTGATCGTGCCGCGAGATTGCAGGAACGTGGCGTCGTCGACGACCGTGCACAGCGGGCTCGCCACCTCCTTGCCGACCTGGCCGCTGTAGTTGCTGGTCTTCTTCCGGTTGAAGTCCGCTTCCAGACCGTGGCCCACCGCCTCGTGCAGCAGGATGCCGCTGTCGCCAGGCGCGAGCACCACTGTCAGTTGACCGGCCGGCGCCGGGCGCGCATCGAGCAGGCAGAGCGCCTGGCGTGCGGCTTCCGCTCCGTGAAATTCGGGGCTCTTGCCTTCGAAATAGCCGAGCGTCATGCGCCCGCCACCGCCGCTGCGCCCGGACTCGCGCCGCGTGCCGCGCTCGGACAGAGCGCGCACTCCGAAGCGCATCAAGGGCTGGCTGTCGCGGCAGAAGTGGCCGAGGCTCGTGCAGATCAAGATCTCGCGGATCTCTTCCGCGAAGCTGGCCTCGACCTTGACGATGCTGGGGTCGTACGCGTGCGCGGCCTGACTCGCCCGCTCGAGCAGCCGGCGCTTGTCGTTGCCGGAAGCATCGAGCGTGAGCTCCTGGAGCTCGTAGCGCTCGGGCAACACGCGCGGCGTGATCTTCACCGCGGTCGTGCTCGCGCTCTGTGCCCGCGCGATCTGCCCCGCGGTGCGCGCCGCGCGCAGCATCGCGTCAAATTCGAGATCCTCGACGTGCGCATAGCCGGTGGCGTCACCGCTGCGCACCCGCACCCCGAGACCCAGCGAAACGCCGCGGCTCGCGCTCTTGGTGATGCCATCCTCGAAGAACAGGCTGCCCGCGGCTCGGTATTCGAAGAACAGGTCTGCGTAGTCGCCGCCGCTCGCCAGGGCCGCGTCGATGAGCCGGCGACATACGCTCTCATCGATGCCGGCGCTTCCACCCGGCCCAAAGGGCGCGCGATACAGCTTGCTGTGCGTCATGTCGGGATCACACCACGTGCCGCGCCGCTTGGCAAACGCCCCCAAAGGCCGCCCGCCGGCGCCACCCAATTTTTCCGAGCCCCGCTTGCGAGCGGTCAGCCGCGCGGCGGATGCGTCATGCAGGCTTGCCCTGGCGGGTAGGGCAGCGTTAGCCTGCGCGGCACATGGGCCCCCTTTTGCAAACTTTGGTGGCGTTGCACGTCGCCGCCAACCTGGTCTGGATCGGAGCCATTCTGAGCGTCGCGCTGGCCCTGGTGTCGCCCGCCGGAGACGGGCGGGTGGGCGCGCAGATCGCGTACGAGCTGTACCGCAGGCTGGCGGTGCCGGCGTTCGTCGTGTCCTTTCTCGCGGGCATCAGCCGCCTGGTCCTGAGTCTCGATCTGTACTTCGTCGAGACGAAGTACATGCACGGCAAGCTGCTGTTCGCCGCGATCGTGATCGGGTTGCACCACGTGATCGGCGCCCGCGCCAAGGGCGTAGCCACCGGCCGGCGCAGCGCTCCTGGTCCGGTCGGAGTGCTCGCGCTGCTGCTGCTGATTTCGGCGGTGGCCGCCGCCCTGTTCGTGATCCTGAAGCCGTTCTGAGGCTGGCGCCCGGCGCTCAACGTGCGGGGGCACCCCGCACCCCGCAGTCCATCTGGACCGCCAGTGCCATTCGGTCCGCCAGGCGCTCGAGACCGCCCCACAGCTCGGACTGCATCTCGTGCACGGCCCGAAAGTAGTGCTGCACGGAGTCATCCTCCAGAGCGGCGAGCACCCGCGGCGCCTGCTCCGCCCCCAGATGCTTGACCAGCAGCCCTCCGTACAGCATGCGGAACTCCGGGTAGAACGCGTCGAGCCGTTCGCGCAGCGCGCGCAACGCCTGAGCGCGCAGCGACTCGTCATGCCGCTCGGGCAAGCGGTCCTCGACGCGCGCGACCATCGTGTCGGCGAGGCGATCGAAGAGGGGTGCCGCTCGGGTGACCTGTACTGCTGCCTCGGCCGTAGCCACGATGTTGGTCGTCTTCATCTGCGTTCTCTCCCGGTAACGACAGTGTCGGACACGCTTTGTTGTCAGTTGCGCAGCTCGTGGGCCCGAGACCCAGCTGCGACCACCTCGCCAGGCGTCGTGAACTGCCCCGCTTTGCCGTTTCGCCCGCCCGACATCCCCCTACGCGCAGCCTCTCCGCCGCACCCGCTGCTGGTCCGACTTTCTTCCGGCGCTCCGGCTTGCCCCCAGGGCGCCTTGACCGGGACCGACCCAAGGTCCTAAATTCAAAGGAGCAGCGCCGTATTATCGGTGTAGCGAGGCGCTATTGGCGTTTGACCGCGAAAAGACTCTCCAGGCCGCTCAGAAGTACGTCGAGAAGCGCAAGTACGACCGAGCCATTCAGGAGTATCAGAAAGTCGTCCAGCAGGAGCCGAACGACGCGCGCACGCTGTTGCGCATCGGCGATCTGCAGTCGCGAATGGGCGCCCACCCCGACGCCATCGCCACCTATGACCGCGTGGCGCTCTACTACGCGGGCAAGGGCCACTCGCTCAAGGCCGTCGCGGTCCTCAAGCAGATCGGAGAGTTGATCGAGCGGCACGCGCCGCAGCTCGCCGATCAGTACGGGCACGTGCTGCCGAAGCTCGCGCAGATCTACGGTGAGCTCGGCCTGATCAACGATGCGCTGGCCACGTATGACGCGGTGGCGCGGCGCCTGCAGGACCGCAACCGCGACCGGGACGCGGTCGAGATCATCCGGCGCATGGTGGCGCTCGATCGCGCCAATCCTCTGCCCTACTTGCGGCTCGCGGAGGCGCTGTGTCGCGTGAGCCGCGTCGAGGAGGCGATCGAGCACTTCTGGAGTGCCGCGCAGCTGCTGACGCAGCAGGGCCGCCCGGAGGATTCGCTCAAGGTGCTCGAGCGCATCCTGCATTTCCGCCAGGATCCGCGCGTGGCGCGCGTCGCCGCTCAGCTGTACCTGACGCGCAAGACGCGCGAGGCCGGCATGCAAGCCCTGGCCCGGCTCCAGCTCTGCTTCGAGGCGGACCCCAAGGATCTGGAGACGCTCACGCTGCTGGCGCAGGCGTTCGACGTGATCGGCCAGTCCTCGAAGGGCGTCGAGGTCTACAAGGAGATGGTCCGCATCGCCTTCGAGACGGGCCAGAAGGAGCTGCACGAGCGCTACCTGCTGCACTTGCAGCGCGTCGCACCCGACGACCCTCAGGTGCGCGCGCTCGCGGCGATGAACCGCAGGGCGCCATCGGAGCGCCCGCAGGCGCGTCACTCCAGCTCCCCCCCGGAGCTCGGCGACGACGACATCGAGTTCCTGGACGACGAGGCGGAGGCCGAGCTCGAGGTCGTCGAGTCCGAGCCCCCAGCTCGGGCCCGCGGCAAGTACGAGGTGAGCAACGTCGCGGGCCCGCCGATCGCGGAGCGCGCCAACCGCTCGGGCAGCCTGGCGGCGGTGGCCCCGGTGACGGAAGGCACGCTGCGCCCCGCCGCTCAGGGCACGGGCGCCTCGGAGTTCCTGCGCAAGGCGCTGGTCGATGCCGAGTCGTTCCGCGGCCTGAAGCTGTATTCGAAGGCGTCGCTGTGCCTGCGTCAGGCGCTGGCCAACGCGCCTGATTCGCTGGAGCTGCGCGCGGCGCTGCAGCAGGTGCTGCTCGAGGCAGGAGAACTGCCCGCGGCGATCGAGCAGATGCTGGCCGTGGCCCGCATGTACATCGAACGGGGCTCGCTGGCGGCCGCCGAGGCCGAGCTGCACCAGGTGATCGAGCTCGCCCCGCGGCAGCCGGGCGCGCTGGCCTTGCTGGCGCAGATCGAGGCCGCGCGCAAGCGCACACCGCCCCGCCCCCCGCGCGCAAAGCCCAGCGAGCCGGCGGAGCTGATCCCCGAGGAACCGCTGTTGCCGCCGAGCCAGTCGGAGCAGCCGTTCGAGCTGCGCACGCGCGTGTCCTCCCCCGCTCTGCACGCTGCCGAGCCTGAGCCCAAGGCGCCGCCCGCGCCGCCCGTCGGCGCTCCCGATGCCCCCCTGCCCGCCTACGATCTGGAGGACGAGCAGACGGGACGAGCCCACGTGCCGGCTGCGCGTGCCGAGGCGCCGCTGCCCCAGTTCAGCCTGGACTCGGGCCTGCACAACCCGCCCTCGCTGAAGCCCGAGCCCGTGAGCGCCCGGCCCCCGCAAGGCCGGCGCGAGTCGATCCGCGCGGCGCTGGACGAAGCCGAGTTCTTCTCCGCGCGCGGCCTGTATCAAGACGCCTCGATGATCCTGCGCGATCGCCTGGAGCAGTATCCCGGCGACGCCGAGCTGATCCGCGCCATCGCGGAGCTGGAGCCAAAGCTCAACACCGAGAGCGGCACGCGCGACGTGGGCCGGCTCAGCGAGGAAGCCAGCCCGAACGCGCCGGCCGCGCCCCAGCCGCCCCGCCCCGCCGAGCGCAAGCTGGCCGTGGCTGCGGCGCCGCCCAGCTCGGCGCTGGGCAAGGAGCTGCGCGTGCAGTTCAGCACCGACGGCAAGCTGGAGCACGGAGCGGTGATCGACGCCGACGCCGATCTGGATCTGGTCAACGCGCTGGAGATGGCGCCGGACGATCAGCAGCAGATCGACGTGGACGAGGTCTTCGCCAAGTTCAAGCAGGGCGTGAAGGCGCAGGTCTCCGATAACGACAGCGCCACGCACTACGACCTCGGCGTCGCCTACAAGGAGATGGGGCTGCTCACCGACGCTGCTCGCGAGTTCGAGATCGCATCGCGCGATCCCAAGCGCGAGTGCACCTGCCTGGCCATGATGGGCATGATGTATCGCGAGCGCGGGGAGCTCGATCGAGCCGCCGAGGCCTACGTGCGCGGACTCAACGCCAAGCACAAGACCGTCGCTCAGGAGATGAGCCTCTACTACGACCTGGGCACCGTGTACGAGACCAAGGGCGACGCGGACGAGGCCATCTACTACTATCAGCGCATCGCGCGCCGCGACCCGACGTATCGCGATGTGCCGCAGCGCCTGCAAGCGCTGCTGCCGCATTCGCGGCGCTTCTCTCAGCCGGCGCGCGCGATCAACGACGAACAAGATTTCGAGCGCAGCTTCGACGATCTCTACAACCGCGAGTGAGCGCCGCGCGCGGACGGCTGGCTCAGCGGGCGCGTTCGCTGTGGAACGGCAGCACCACGATGCGCTTGCAGCGCCGGCATTTGAGCTCGACTCCGCCCGCCACCAGCCGCGCCAGCAAGCTCCCGCACGTGCAGCGGTGAGCCTCACCCTCTCCGCTCGGTGCGTCCCACGCGCCGGACCGCGCCGCGCCGGCGTCGATCGGGGACAGGCGGCGCCATCGACCTCCGGTCTGCGGCGCGCTCAGCTCGCTTCGAGTTCTGCTCATGGCGAAGCGCAGCTTATTAGATAATGATTGTCAGAGTCAATATGGCGCTCCGCTGTGGGGCACTGCGGAGGCAAAAGGCTCCAGCCGGGAGCGGCCCAGCCGTTCTGGATCGCGTGGGGAACATGACCGCAGGGCAGCCATGAGCGAGACGCCCCCGGATCTGAAAGGTGGCGATGGCTCGGGAGAAGGCTCAATGACGGCTCGCAATTACGCAATCCTGGACCAGCTGCTGCGCGACTGCTGCCTGGAGCTGATGGCGGACTACGGGCTACCCGCAACGCTGGCAACGCCCGCGCCTGCGAGCGATGCCGCGACGGACGTCTCGATCGCCGCCATCGACTTCAGCGGCCGCGACCTGCGCGGGACGATCGGACTGCGCATGACCAACAGCGTCGTGCTGGAGACGTACCGCGCGGCCGTGGGCACGGCGATCGACGTGGGCTCCCCCGATGCCAGCGACTGGACCTGCGAGCTGGTAAACCAGCTGATCGGGCGCCTGAAGAACAAGCTGCGCTCCTACAATGTGTCGTTCAACGTGAACACCCCGCGTCTGCTGGTGATGTTCCCCGTCGCCGAGCTGGAGCGCGCGCTGCGCAGCCGCTTCGTGTCCGATCGCGGTTCGTTTGCCGGCTACCTCGATGTGATGATCGCACCTGGCTTCGCGTTTGTGGACAGCGCCCCGGAGGCGCCGCTCGTGGATGAGGGGGACCTGGTTCTGTTCTGAGCCGGGGAATACGGAGTTTATCGTGGCGAAGAGAGTACTGATCATTGACGATTCCGCCTCGGTGCGCAGGCAGGTCTCCGGTGTGCTGAGCCCGGCGGGCTTTCAGGTCATCGAGGCCGCGGACGGCGTCGACGGTGCAGACCGCATCCGCTCCCAGACGGACCTCGCGCTGGTCATTTGCGATGTGAACATGCCGCGCATGAACGGGCTCGACATGCTCGACACCCTGAAGGGAGAGCTCGCCCAGCGCCAGCTGCCCGTGGTCATGCTCACGACCGAGGGCCAGCCCGAGGCGATGGCGCGCGCGAAGAAGTCGGGCGCGAAGGGCTGGATCGTGAAGCCGTTCAAAGAGCACCTGCTGCTCGGGGCCGTTCAGAAGCTCACTCAATCCGGGCCATGACCGCGGCGCTTTCCGTCTCCCGTCCGGCGGCGGAAGCTGTGGCAAACTTTGACGACCTGCCCGACGGCGTGCTCGTGGTCGATGCGGCGGGCCGCGTGCTGAACGCCAATCTGGCGTTCCTGGCGCTGACCGATCGCGGTCGAGAAGAGGCCGTCGGCCAGCGCTTCGAAGCGCTGGTGGCGGAGGAGGACATGCTCCACCTGGCCGGCTTCGAGGCGCTGTTTAACGCAGGCCCCATCCAGGACTGCATCGTGATCTTCACGGCCTCCGACGGCGGGCAGCGCCCGCTGGTGGTCTCGACGGCCCTGGCTCGCGACCGCAAGTCCCTGCTGCTGACGGCGCGCATGGCCGGCGAGGTGCAGAAGGAGCTCGCGGACGCTTCGCGCTGGGTGGTCCAAGAACAAGAGCGCTCGATCAACCTGACCGAGGCCCGAGATGCCCTGTTCGCGAAGAACGAGGCCTTGCGCGCCGCGCAAGCGGACCTGGAGCAGGCCTACGCCAAGCTGCAGAACGAGGTCGCCACGCGCGAGCGCCTGGAGCAGGAGCTGAGCCTGGCGCGCCGCCTGGAAGCCATCGGGCAGCTCTCGGCGGGCGTGGCGCACGAGATCAACACGCCCCTGCAGTACGTGGGCGACAGCGTCCATTTCCTGGGCCAGGCCTTCCAGCGCATCACCGTCTATCTGCAGCGCGTCGACCAGCTCGCGCAACAGCCGGCGCCGGCCTGGGCTGACGTGCTCTCCGGCTTGCAACGAGCCCGCAAGGAGGCGCGCCTGGACTTCGTGATGGACGAGATCCCGCGCGCCGTGCAGGCCTCCAAGGAGGGCGTCGAGCACGTCTCCAAGATCGTGCAGGCGCTGAAGGCCTTCTCGCACCGCGGCACGGAGGAGAAGGGCGCGAGCGACGTCAACGCGGCGATCGAGAACACGCTGCTGATGACGCAGAACGAGTACAAGTCGGTGGCGACGGCGCGCACCGATCTGGGAGAGCTGCCCCCCGTCTGCTGCATCATCAGCCAGCTCAACCAGGTGCTCCTGAACTTGATCGTCAACGCGGCGCACGCCATCGCCGACGCCAAGCGCCCGGACCTCGGCTGTATCACCGTGACCTCACGCGCCAGCGGCAACGTGGTGCAGATCGACATCAGCGACGACGGCGCCGGTATCCCGGAGCACGTGCGGCACAAGATCTTCGAGCAGTTCTTCACGACCAAGGAAGTCGGGCGCGGCACCGGCCAGGGGCTGGCGCTGGCGCGACAGATCATCGTCGAGCAGCACGGAGGAACGCTCAGCTTCACGAGCGAGGTCGGCAAGGGCACGACCTTCACGCTGCGCCTGCCGATCGACGGCGAGACGCGGCTCGCCTGACGTCCTCGCGTGTTATGGCATCGCGTATTCACTTGTTCGCGCGACGAAAACACAACCCACTGAAATTGTTCACTAATCAGCATCTATCGTATACCGAGTGAATACTGAATCGCTCGCCGCGGGATTGCCGCGGGGGCTCGCGGCGGCCACTCTGAAGCGGAGAGATGGCGAGTCGAGTTCAACGCAAGGCACGCAGAGTGGACGTACGCGTGTACGACTTCCTGGACTATCGAGCGTACCTGCGCGCTCACTACGAGGCCGCCAAGCGCACGCAGCGCAGCTTCTCGTTCCGCTCCTTCTCCAAGCTCGCCGGGCTGCGCTCACCCAACTTCCTGAAGCTGGTGATCGAGGGCCAGCGCAACCTGGGCGCCGACTCCGTGCCGCGCTTCTGTGTGGCGCTCGGGCTGGAGGGACCGGAGGCGGAGTTCTTCGCGGATCTGGTCGCCTTCAACCAGGCGAGCTCGCTCGCCGAGAAGAACCGCGCCTTCGAGCGCATCTCCGCGTCGCGGCGCTTCCGCGCGGCGCGACGCATCGACGGCGACCTGTTTGCCTACCTCTCGCATTGGTACAATCCGGCCATCCGCGAGCTGGCGGGTCGCGCGGACTTCTCGGAAGATCCGCGCTGGATCGCCAGCCAGGTGCGACCGCGCATCAGCCCGGCCGAAGCGGCGGAGGCGATGCGCCTGCTGCTCGCCCTGGGCCTGCTGGTGCGCGACGCGAACAGCGGGCGCATCCTGCGCGGTGAGCCCACGCTCACCACCGAGCACGAGGTGCGCTCGCTGGGCGCGGCCGCGTTTCACCGCCAGATGATCGAGCGCGCCGGCGAATCGCTGGAGACCGTGCCGGCGGCGCTGCGTGATCTCGCGGCGCTCACCGTGTGCATCAGCCCGGAGACGGCGGCGCGCGTGAAGGAGCGCATCCACCAGTTCCGTGAAGCGCTGACCGAGCTGTGCGACTCCGACACGGCGGGTGCCGTCGTCTATCAGTTGAACATCCAGTGGTTCCCGCTGTCGGTGACCGAGGGAGAGGACAAGTGACGCGAAGCTTGCTGTGGACGGGCGCCTGGCTCGCTGCCTGGCTGTTGCCCATGGCGCTGGCCTGCGGCTCGACGGGCGTGGGCAATCCTGGCCCGGCCGAGACGGGCACGCTCTCGCTCGCGATCGTGAGCGACGACGACGACACCGCGCCGGAGCCCGGTAGCTCCGGCCCAGCCGCGACGGACGCGGACGGCTCGGCTCCCGTCGTGCCCCTGCCGCGCGGCGCGCTCGAACGCGCCGCGCTGGTGATCGGCAGCGTGCGCTGGCTGCCCTGCGATGACGCCGAGCCGGTGATCACGCAGTCGGGGCCGTTCCTGGTCGACCTGGTCGCGGGCACGCGCCCGGCGCTGCCGGCCTTCGAAGTGCCGGCGGGGGGCTTGTGCGGCTTCGATGCGCCGCTCGCGCCGGCGCGCGAGGGCGGGGAGTTCCTGGGCCGCTCGCTGCTGTTCAGCGGCACGCGCGCCGACGGCGTGCGCTTCCTCCTGTTCGCCAACCTGCGAGCGACCTTGCGCGTGCGCGCGCCGCGCGGCGAGGTGTGGGGTGGCGCGGGCGATCAGGCGCTGCTCTGGGCGATGCGCCCGCGCCGCTGGGCGGCGGCGCAGGAGCTGGACAACGAGGCGACCAGCGACGCCGATGGCCCGCGCACGCTGGTGATCGACGCCGATCGCCACCCGCTGCTGTTCGCGCTGATCCGCGCCCGCCTGGCGGGGCAGAGCGCGCTGTTCCTGGACCGCGATCGCGACGGCGTGCTCGACGCCGAGGATCGCTCGGACGGACAGGTCGGCACGGGGACGACCGATCCGGAGGAATGACCCCCGCAAGGGAACGCCACACGTACTGGACATCGGGAGCAAACATGAAGACTCAATCGCTACGGTACCTCGGGATCGGGATGCTCGCGCTGGGCGCGGCGGCCTGCGGCGCGCAGAACACGGAGCACGAGAACACGTTTCTGGCGGGTCTGCCGGAACAGGCCGCCTTGCAGCTGAGCATCACCGACGACGCCAGCGCGGAGGCGCTCGCGACGGAGGACGATCAGGTCGGCGCCGCGTTCGCTGGCGAGGAGCTGGGCAGCCTGGCGCAGCATTTCACCGCGCCGGCGCCCGCGGCCGCCGACGGCCTCACCCGTCCGCGCGAGGCCGTGCGCGAGCTGAACCAGGCGCTGCGCGATTTCCTGCAGCCGATCGCCGCGCTGGTGCGCAGCGAGGAGCCCGATCAGGTGACGGGCAACGTGGCCCAGTGGGGCCCGGTCACGCGCGGCGCCACCGAGTATCAGCTGTTCGTGCGCAAGGGCCTGCTGAAGCGCTTCGGCTGGCTGCTGCAGGCGCGGCCCGAAGGCTCCAGCGCCGACTTCTCCAACGTGGCAGCGGGCGCGATCCGCGTGGGCGAACAGGTGCGCCGCGGGCGCGGCGTGGTCGGCGTCGATCTCGACGCGCTCGGCGCCGCCGACCCGACGGTGCAGGCGCGCGGCAAGGTGCTCGCCGCCTTCGCGCACAATCCCGCCGGCACGGCCCTGGCCTACGGCTTGAAAGACTTCACGCGCGACGCCGACGACGACACGCTGGTCGACGCCGCCTTCCAGGACGTGCACCTGAAGAGCGGCTTCAACCGCGTGCGCCTGGCGTTCCACGGCAACCTGCCGGAGACGCCCACCGCCGCCGAGGAGCTGGTCCTGGCGCGGGTGCGCCACCACAGGGGCGAAGGCGGGCGAGCGGACCTGCTGGTCAGCGCCGGCGACGTCCCGAGCGGCAAGCTCTGGGTCGTGAGCGAGTGCTGGAGCGCGGACCTCGCCTCCACCTACCGCATCGTGCGCGAGTGCCCGGGCGACGGCATCGGCGGCGAGCGCTGCGTCGAAAAGAGCCAGCGCGGCGACGCCTCCGCTTGCCTGCGCGATCTGGCGCAGCCGGAGCTACCGCCGGCGGATCCCGAGGCGCACATGGACGACCCGGAGAGCCCCGAGGAGGACCTGCTGCCGCCCAGCGCCATGCCGAGCGGCGACGCGCCGACGGACGGCTGAGCCCGGGATGCACGGCGGGCACTCCTGGCGACGGGAGGTGCCCGCTGGTGACCGAGCCCATCCGATCCGCACGCGAGGTGAGATCTTCGTGGGCTGGGGCGTATGTACCCAGAGGAGTCCGGAGCAGTGTCGAACTGGAACGTGAAGCGCTGGGCATGGGTGGCGCTGGCGTTGTGCGGCGCTGCACCGGCTTCCGACTACGAGCAGGCGGATCTGGACCCGCACAACGATCGCGTGGTCGCGCCGCCTGCGCCGATCCACGATTGTGACGCGCGCTTGCGCCGCGCCGGCATCGCGTTTCGGCCGGCGCAGCTGCCGCTGACGCGCGGGCAGGCGCGCGGTGGTGAGCGGATCTCGTGCGGCGCCGAGCAGGTGCTGACGTATCTCGGTGGGCCGGCGAAGATCCGCTACAACGCGCCGCCGCTGCTCACCTGCCGGCTCGCGCTCGCCCTCGCGCGGCTGGAGCAGATCACGCAGGAGGAGGCGCTGCGCCACCTGCACCAGCGCATCACGCGGCTCACGCAGGGCGGCACCTACAACTGCCGCAAGATGGTGCGCTTCGATTTCGTGAGCGAGCACAGCTACGCCAACGCGATCGACATCAAGGAGTTCTGGCTCCAGGACGGGCAGCGCGTGAGCGTGCGCCGGCATTTCGGGGCGCTGGGCAAGCCGCCGCTCACGCCCGAGGCGAAGTTCCTGCGCGCCGTCGCCGAGCGCGCCTTTGACGAGCAGCTGTTCTCGGTGGTGCTCACGCCTTACTGGGACGCGCTGCACGCCGATCATTTTCATTTCGATCTGGCGCGCTATCGCGTGGACGGCGCGCGGCCGCAGTGACGCGCTACGACGCAGGGTCCTTGGGCTTGCCGCCGCACAGGCTGCAGCGCTGCAGGCGCGAGGGCAGGCTGGCCGCGGCCTGGCACCACAGGCGCATGTCGAGCTGGGCCAGCGCGTCCATCTCGCCGCGGTTCAGCTCCCAGCCTTGCTCGCAGAATTCGCTGACCGTCTCCAGCGGCGCTCCGGCGAAGCGGCGGCGCAGCTCGACGTCGGTGAGCAGGCGGCCGATGAACAGCTCGACGTTGCGTTGCGACATGTGGCCCCCGCCCTTCAGCCCTGCCAGCCGCCACCCAGCGCGCGATAGATCTCGATGAAGGCGGTGCGCTCGTTCAGCTCGGCGTTGATCAGCTGCAGCTGCGCCACGAACAGGCGCGTGTCGCTGTCGAGGACTTCGAGATAGCTGGTGGTGCCGCCCTGGTAGCGGATGTCCGCCAGGCGCCGCGCGTCGGTCGCCGCGCGCACCAGGCGCTCCTGGATGTCGCGCGACTCGCGCCCGCTCTGGTAGCCGATCAGCGCGTCGGAGACCTCGCGGAAGGCTTGCTGGATGGTACGGCGATACTCGAGCTCGGCTTGCTCGCGGCCGAGCTCGGCGCGCTTCACGCCGCTCTCGATGCGGCCGCCCTGGAAGAGCGGCTGGAACAGGCTGCCCGCGGCGTTCCAGATGATCGAGGGCGTATCGAACAGCGTGGAGAGCGAGGTGCTGGCGACGCCGCCGGAGGCCGTCAGGTTGATCTGCGGAAAGTACTGCGCCTTGGCCACGCCGATGCCGGCGTTGGCGGCGACCAGCGCTTGCTCCGCCTGCTGGACGTCGGGGCGGCGCTCCAGCAGCGTCGAGGGCAAGCCGGCGGGCACCTCCAGGCGCACGGCTTGCGACTCCAGCTCCTGGCCGCGGGCGATCGCGCCCGGATACTGCCCGATCAGCACGCTGATCGCGTTCTCTTGCTGCTGGACGCGCGCCTTCAGCTCGACGATCGTGGCGTTCGCGCCTTCCACGAGCTGCTCCGCCTGGCGCACGTCGGCGAGCGAGCCCGCGCCGCCCTGGTCGCGCACCTGCGTGAGGCGCAGCGATTCCTGGCGCGACTGGAGCGTGTTCTCGGCCACCTCCAGCTGGCGATCGAGCGCGCGCAGCTGGAAGTAGCTGGTCGCCACCGAGCTGACCAGCGTGGTCACGACCGCGCGCCGGCCCCACTCGCTGCCCAGCAGGTTGGCGCGCGCGGCCTCGCTGGCGCGCCGGAACTTGCCCCAGAAGTCGAGCTCCCAGGCCAGCGTGCCCTGCAGCTGGTAGCTCTGTACGGTCTGCGGCGTGCCGGTGATCTGGCGCGTGCGCTGCACGCCGGCCGCGGCGGAGACGCCGGCGGTGGGGAACTTGTCCGCGTCGGTGATGCCCAGCTCCGCCTCGGCCTGCAGCACGCGCACGGCGGCGATGCGCAGGTCGTAGTTGTGGGCGAGGGCCGCCTGGATCAGCTCGCGCAGCCTTTCGTCGGGCAGCAGCGCCGACCACTTTTCGTCGGCGAGAGAGGCCTGGCTGGGCGCGGCCGCCGCGCGGAACGAGTCGGGGGACTCGACCTTGGGGCGCTCGTAGTTGGGCCCGACGTTGCACGCGCCGAGCGCGAGCAAAGGAAGCAGCATCCAGCGAGAGGTTCGAGAGTTCATGGTCATTCTCCAGGGGCGAGCGCCGGCTCGGCCGCGGCGCGCCGCTTGGCGCGCAGGGCGACTCGCTCGATCAGCACGAACAACAGAGGAATCAGGAAGATGGCGATCAATGTGGCCGCGACCATGCCGGAGATCACGACCGTGCCCAGGATGCGCCGCGAGGTGGCGCCGGAGCCCTCGGCGATCCACAGGGGCACGCAACCGAAGATGAACGCGAAGGAGGTCATGAGGATGGGCCGCAGGCGCAGCTTCGCACCCTCCAGCGCCGCTTGCACCAGCGGCATGCCGTGCTCCAGCTTGTCCTTGGCGAACTCGACGATCAAAATCGCGTTCTTGGCGGACAGGCCGATCAACATCACGATGCCGATCTTGGCGTAGACATCCAGGTCATACTTGCGCAAGAGCAGCCCGAGCAGCGCTCCACAGACCGCGACCGGCACGGTCAGCAGCACCGAGAACGGCAGCGACCAGCTCTCGTAGAGCGCGGCCAGGATCAGGAACACCACCAGGATCGAGAGCGCGAAGAAGCGCCCGCCGCCCGCCGACGCCTTCTTCTCCTGGTACGAAAGATCCGACCAGTCATAGCCCATCTCGCGCGGCAGCGTCTGGCGCGCGACCTCCTCCAGCGCGTCCATCGCCTGACCCGAACTATAGCCCGGGGCCGCGGCGCCCGTCACCTGCGCGGCCCGGAACACGTTGAAGCGGTTGGTGAACTGGGGCCCGAACGTCGGCTCGACCGTGCCCAGCGCCGAGAGCGGCACCATGTGCCCGGTGTTGTTCTTGACGTAGAACTGGTTGATCTGCTCGGGCCCCATGCGCTCGTTGCCCTCCGCCTGGAGGAACACGCGCCACTGGCGGCCGAAGCGGTTGAATTGGTTCACGTACAGGCCGCCCAGGTACGTCTGCAGCGTCTGGTACACGTCGCCGAGGTCCACTCCCTGGCGCAGCGCCTTGTCGCGATCGACGTTGGTGTAGATCTGCGGCACGGCAGCCGAGAAGGGCGAGTTCACGTTGGCCAGCTCCGGGCGCTTGCGCGCGGCCGCCAGGAAGTTCTGCAGTTGTTGATTCAGGAACTCGACCGAGCCGCCGCTGCGATCCTGCAACCAGAACGAGAAGCCGCCCTGGCTGCCGAGGCCCGGGATCGCCGGCGGCTGGATCGCAAAGGCCACGGCGTCGCCGGAGACGGCGCGGATCTTCTGGTTCAGCCGTTCACCGATCTGCTTGGAGTCCAGCCCGGGGCGCTCGCCCCAGGGCTTCAGCTGCACGAAGTAGAAGGCGTTGTTGCTGGCCGTCACGCGCGTGAGCAAGCTGAAGCCCACGATCGTGTTGAAGCCCGACACGCCCTCCGTGTCTTGCAGCACCTTGTCGATCCGGCGCGTGACGGCGTCGGTGCGTTCCAGCGAAGCCGCCGCCGGCAGCTGCACGTTCAGCAGCAGATAGCCGTAGTCTTCCTGTGGGAGGAAGCTGCTGGGCAGCTTCTTGCCGAGCAAGCCCGCGCTGCCCGCGAAGGCCGCCAGCAGCAGCACGCCGATCAGCGGCTTGCGGATCAAGCCATGGCTGAGCCGCACGTAGCCGCTGTTGGCCCGCTGCATGCCGCGCTCGAAGCCGCCGAAGATGCGGCCGATCAAGCCGCGCCGCGGCTGGCGCGGGCGCAGGAGCAGCGCCGAGAGCGCCGGCGAGAGCGAGAGCGCGTTGAAGGCCGAGATGATCACGGACACGGCGATGGTCAGCGCGAACTGCTGGTTCAGCCGACCCTGGATCCCGCCCATCACGCCGACCGGGATGAACACCGCCGCCAGGATCAAGGCGATCGCCACCACCGGGCCCGACACCTCGCGCATGGCCTGCAAGGTGGCCTCGCGCGGGCTCAGGCCCTCGGCGATGTGATGCTCCACGGCCTCCACCACCACGATCGCGTCATCG
Organism: Polyangiaceae bacterium; assembly: GCA_035760985.1. Classification (GTDB taxonomy): domain Bacteria; phylum Myxococcota_A; class Polyangia; order Polyangiales; family Polyangiaceae; genus SZUA-265. Next base: position 23,112 of record DASTRX010000226.1, on the reverse strand, counting down.
ACCACCAGACCGATGGCCAGCACCAGGCCGAACAGCGAGAGCGTGTTGATCGAGAAGCCCAGCGCCGGGAAGACCAGGAACGTGCCGATCAACGACACGGGCACGGCCAGCATCGGGATCAAGGTGGCGCGCCAGTTCTGCAGGAAGATGAACACGACGGCGATCACCAGCACCAGGGCCTCGCCCAGCGTCTTCAGGATGTCGTTGACGCCCTCGGACACCGCCTGCGTGGTGTCGAGCGTGTAGGTGTAATCGAGATCGCTGGGGAAGCGCTCCCTGATCTCGTTCATCACGCCGCGCACGCCCTCGGAGACGGCCAGCGCGTTTGAGCCCGGCGCCTGGAACACGGCGACGCCGACGCCGGGCTGGCCGTTGACGCGCCCGATTTGCTGGTAGTTGAGCGCGCCCAGCTCGATGCGCGACACGTCTCTCAGTCGCACGATCGAGCCGTCGGGGTTGGAGCGGACGATGATGTCGCCGAACTGCTCTGCCGTCTGCAGGCGGCCGGGAGCGCGCACGGTATAGGTCATGTCCAGGCCGTTTGGACCCGGGCGCGCGCCGACCTGGCCCGACGGGTTCACCGCGCTCTGCTTGCGGATGGCATTGGCCAGCTCCGGCACGCTCAAGCCCAGGCTCGCCAGGCGATCGGGCTGCACCCAGATGCGCATCGCGTAATCGCCCGCGCCGAACACGCGCACCTCACCCACGCCCTGCACACGGTACAGCGCGTCGACAATGTTGATGTTGGCGTAGTTGGCCAGAAACAGCGCGTCGTAGCTCTGCTGCGGCGAGAACAGCGAGACCAGCATCAGCGGAAGGCCGGTGCTCTTGCGCATGGTCAGGCCGTACTGGCTCACGTCCGTGGGCAGGTTGGGCTGCGCCTGCGCCATGCGGTTCTGCACGTTCACCTGGTCGATGTTGGCCTGGGTGTCGATGTCGAACGTGACGGTGAGCAGCATCGTGCCGTCGTTGGCGTTGGTCGACTGCATGTACAGCATGTCGTCCACGCCGTTGGTCTGCTGCTCCATCGGCGTCGCCACGCTCTGCTCGATGGTGACCGCGTCGGCGCCGGTGTACGTCGCCGTGACCATGATCTGCGGCGGCACGATGTCGGGGAACAACGAGATGGGCAGCGCGCCGAGCGACACCAGGCCGCCCAGCACGGTGATGATCGCGATCACGATCGCGACGATCGGGCGCCGCACGAAGAACGCCGCCATCTCACTTCTCCTTGGCCGGGCTGGGCGCCGCGGCGCTGGCTGCTGCCGGCGCTGGATCGGCGCCGGCCTTGGCCGTCTCTTCCGCCACCGGGGCCTGCAGCGTGGGCTTCACCACCGTGCCCTCGCGCACCTGCGGTGAATCGATCAGCACGCGATCGTTGGGCTCCAGGCCGCGCGTGACGATGAAGCGATTGCCGATGCGGTTGCCGAGCGTGACGGTGCGCAGGGCCACGGTGTCATTCGGGCCGAGCACGCGCAGCTGGGCGGCGCCCTGCAGCTCGCTGACGGCGCGCTGCGGGACGAGCAGCGCGTTCTCGATCACCTGGGTGTCGGCGCGCACCCGCCCGTACTGCCCGGGGCGCAACAGGTGATCGGGGTTGGGGAACGCGGCGCTGATGCGGATCGTGCCCGTGCTCGGGTCGATCTGGCGGTCCGCGGCCAGGAAGCTGCCGCTCTGGGGATACTCGTGGCCGTCGGAGAGGATCAAGGTGAGCGCGGTGCCTTGCCACAGCTCCTTGGTCTCACCCTGGTTCAGCTGCTTGGCGATGCGCAGGTACTCCTGCTCAGTGAGCGAGAAGTACGCCTTGATCGGATCGATCTGCGAGACGGTCGTGAGCAGGCTCTGCGGCGTCACCAGGTCGCCGATCTGCGCGGTGGCAATGGCCGCGACCCCGTCGATCAGCGAGCGCACGCTGGCGAAGCCGACGTTGAGCTTGGCCGTCTCGATCGCGGCTTCGGCCGCCTTCACCGAGGCCTTGGCGGCCAGGTGACCCTGGATGTCGTTATCCAGCTGGCTCTGCGGGATGGCGCGCTCCTTGGCGAGCGGCGTGTCGCGCGCGACGTCCCGCTCGCGCCGCCCGAGCTCGGCCTGAGCCTGCGCGAGCTGCGCCTCGGCCTGAGCGAGCGTCGCCTGGAACGGGCGTGAATCGATCTCGAATAGCACCTGGCCTTTTTTGACCGGCAGGCCCTCGGAGTAGCTGCGCCGGATCAAGTAGCCGCTGACCTGCGGTCTGATTTGCGCGTTCACGAAGCCGTCGAGGGTGGCGACCCACTCGCTCGCGACCGATACCGTCTCCGGCGTGACGGCCACCACCGTGACCGACGGAGGTGGGCCGGCCGCTGCCGCGGGCGCGGCCTCGGAGCCGCGACAGGCGAGGCCCAGGGACAGAAACCATGCACTCAGGAACGTTAAAGCGGATCGCCGCAGGCGGCCGGGCGCAGTCATGCCGGGCGCATTAGCAATGGCCACGCCACCTCGACGGTCCTACGTTTTGGCGCGCACGGTGATCGCCCACTGTGCCGATCGGAACAGCGTGTGCCCCCAGGCACACTTGTGTGCTAGCTTCGCGAGCCGCCGGCGGGCGGCAGAAAATGGCCGTGATGTCAGACGTCGGTGACGCAGTATCTTCCGGAAACACCCCGCACCCCGACATTCGCGGGGACACCCCGCACCCCGAGACTCGCGGGGACACCCCGCACCCCGAGGTGCTTCGCCTGCGCGAGCAGCTGGAGGCGCTCGAAGCGGAGCGCAGGCTGGATAGTGAAGTCTCGGAGCAGCTGCTGCGCGCACTGTCCAGCGCCCTGAACATCCGCGAGGTATTTCCGCGCGTCTCCGAGATCGCGCGGGCGGTGCTGCCGCACGAGCGGCTCACGATGAGCTTCCATGACCAGAGCGGCAACTGCGTGCTGCAGGCGGTCTCCAATGAGGACGGCCCGTCGACGGTGCGGGTCAGCGGCGTCGATCCCACCCGGCTGCTCGATGGCTCGTACGCGATCATCGATGATCTGCGGAATGACAAGCCGCTGGCCGTCTACGATCCGCCGGACACACGCCATCAGATCGTCGAGGCGGGATATCGCTCGGTGCTCTCGGTGGTGCTCTCCGCGGGCCGCCAACCGTTCAAGCTGAGCTTCTGGTCGAAACGGCTCGGCGCGTTCGCGCTGGACCAGGTGCCGATCGCGCGGCGCGTGGCCGAGCACGTGGCGTTGGCGGTGTCGCACGAGCAGCTGGCGGAGGCGATCCGGCGCGCGGCCGACGCGCAGGCGCGCGCGGAGCGGCTGCAGGCGCGCGTGCAGTCGCTCTCGGAAGAGCTCGATCTGCGCAGCGGCTACGGGCGCGTGGTGGGCGGCTCTCCCGCCTGGAAGCTGGCGCTCAAGGCCGCGACGCAGGTCGCCTCCACGGAGACGACGGTCCTGCTCACCGGCGAGTCCGGCACCGGAAAAGAGGTGATCGCGCGCCTGATCCACCGCGCCTCGGCGCGGCGCGCGGGGCCCTTCGTGGCCGTGAACTGCGCGGCCCTGCCCGAGCAGCTGCTGGAGTCGGAGCTGTTCGGGCACGAGCGCGGCGCCTTCACGGGCGCGCAGCAAGCAAAGCCGGGCCAGATCGAGCTGGCCGCCGGCGGCGTGCTGTTCCTGGACGAGGTGGGCGAGATGAGCCCCCCGGCGCAGGCCAAATTCCTGCGCGTGCTGCAGGAGCGGGAGTTCCAGCGGCTGGGAGGCACGCGGCCGATCAAGGCCAACGTGCGCATGATCGCCGCCACCAACCGCGAGCTCCGCCGCGCGCTGGACCGCGGGGACTTCCGCCAGGATCTCTATTACCGGCTGCAGGTGTTCGAGATCCGCTTGCCCGCCCTGCGCGAGCGCGCGGATGACGTGCTACCGCTGAGCGAGGCCTTCCTGGAGGACATCGGTCGCCTCTTCGGGCGCCCGCCCGCGGGCATCACGCACGAGGCGCGCGCGGCGCTGCTCCGCTACTCCTGGCCGGGCAACGTGCGCGAGCTGCGCAACGTGCTGGAGCGCGCCGCGATCGTGTCCGAAGGCGGGCTGATCGCGCCGGAGCATCTGTCGCTGATGGAGGAGCCGGGGGACAGCGCGCTCGCCTGGACGGACGGCACGGCCCGCGGCACCAACGTGAAGCTGATCGAGCGCCAGCTGGTCGAGCAGGTGTTGCGCGAGTGCGCGGGCAACAAGAGCCAGGCCGCGCGCCGGCTCGGGCTCACGCGCAAGCAGCTGTACGTGCGCCTGCAAAAGTACGGGCTGCGCGACGACGAGCTGCCGGGCAGTGAAGCGCTCAGCTCGGACGCCTGGCGCAGCTAGAGGGCTCGGCCCCGGGCGGCGCGGAGCACGCCAGGACTGCCCACTGCCCGGCTGCGTGGCTCTCGGCATCGGCGCTCACGATCAGGCTTCGAGGCGCGCGCGCTGCGCTAAGTTGCCGGGGTCGTGCAACAGCACCACATCCTCCTGATCCGGGGTTTCTTCGGCTTCGGCTCGCTCGGCGAGATCTCCTACTTCGCAGGCATCCGGCCCTTGCTGGAGGAGCAGTTCCAGAAGGCGGGCATGCGCGTGCAGGTGAGCGAAGTGTCCACGCTGCCCACGGCCTCGATCCGCGTGCGCGCGGCGCGCGTGCGCGAGGCGCTGGCCCGGATCGCGGCCGCCGGGGACGGCCCGATCCACATCATCGGGCACTCGACGGGCGGGCTCGACGCGCGCCTGGCGATCGCGCCCACGGCTTCCTTGCCCACGCAGGCGAAATTCGAGGCCTACGACCGGGTGCGTACGCTGATCACGGTCTGCTGCTCGCACTTCGGCTCGCCCGTGGCGACCTTCTTCTCCAGCTCCCTGGGGCGCCGGCTGCTGCGCGTCGGCGCGCGCTATCTGGCCTGGGCTCTGGAGCGGCGAGGCATTCCCCTCGCCTTCTTCTTGCGCCTGGCGCACGCCGTGTTGTGGCTCTGGAGGCCGTTCCATCGAGCTCCCAACACCTTCGACGAGCTATTTGCGAAGCTGGCGCGCGATCTGTCGCCGGAGCGGCGGCTGGAGCTGGCGCAGTTCTTCCGGTCGGTGTCCTCGGACGAGGCGCTCGTGTTTCAGCTCACGCCGGCGGGTTGCGATCTGTTGAACGCCTGCACCGCGGAGCCCGGCCTGCGCTACGGCTCGGTGGTGGCGCGCGCAGCGAGGCCCAGCTGGCGCGGCTTCCTGCGCTACTTCGGCGATCCGTACGCGCAGCTCGTGTATCCGCTGTACGCCTTTCTGTATCGGCTGGCGGCGCGCCACGAGGCGCGCTGGATCCCCGAAGCGGTCGGCGCGCAGCGCGCCCGGCTGGTCGAGTACTGGGGAGAGCTGCCGTCGGCTCGCGATAACGATGGCATCTCGCCCACCAACTCGCAGCTCTGGGGCGAGCTCGTGCATGCCGCCAACGCCGACCATCTGGACGTCGTCGGTCACTTCGGTGACACGACCGGTGACACGCCCGCTGGCGACTGGTTACCAAGCCGTTCGGGCTTCACGCTCGCCGACTTCCAGCGCCTCTGGTCGGACGTGGCCGCGTTCATCCTGAGCGCCGCGCGCAGCGACGCGGGCGGTGCCGATGCGACGAACGTCGGCACCGCGCGAACCGAGCACGATCTGAACGAGCCCGAATGACTTCAGGGCGGCCTCACCATCTCGAAGCGATCAGTGGTACGGCAGTACCAGCTCGGGCTCGCCATGCGACCGATCGAGTGAAAGCGCTCACTGATCAAGCGCTGCTTCACCGGATCGAACAGCTCGTCGCGCACGTGGATGCGCTTGACGAGCCCGATCACCAGCCGATTGTCTCCGATCTGCAGCGTGCCCCACTCCGTACACTCGAGGCTCGCGGGCGCCTCGGCGATGCGCGGCACCTGCACCAGCGACGAAGGCGCGGTGGTCAGCCCCGAGCCCTCGAGCTCGCTCGTGCCATACGGCAGGGACGCCGACGTGCGGTTCATCGCCTGCGCGAGCTGCTCATCGACCAGGTTCACGACGAACTCGTGATTGTCGCGGATGTTGCGCGCGGTGTCCTTCGGCCCGCCGTCGGCACGGTCGCCCGGGCAGACACCGATGATCGGCGGCGAGCTGCCGAGCACATTGAAGAAGCTGAACGGCGCGGCATTGACCACGCCGTCAGGCCCGACGGTGGTGACCCAGGCGATCGGGCGGGGCGTGACCAGCGAGACCAGGAGCGCGTAGGCGCGGCTCCGATGCTCGCCCTCGAGATCGAGTTCCATGTCAGCTCATACCGCAGGCCGGCACGGCTGTCAGCGGCGTCCGGGTTCGCTATGCTGCGCGCATGGCCATGACCCATGCTGAAGCCGTGGCGGCCCTGTATCGCTCGGCGCAGGAGAGCTTTGTAGCGGAGCGCAAGCGCCTGGTGGCGGAGCTGAAGGCGGCGGGCGACAAGGAGGGCGCGGCGCGGCTGGCCAAGATGGCGCGGCCCTCGCTCTCGGCGTGGGCGGTGAACCAGCTGTGGTGGCGAGAGCGGCCGCTGTTCGAGGAGCTGCTGTCGAGCAGCGAGCGCTTGCGCAAGGGCGACCGCAACGCGAGCAGCGCGCAACGGGCAGCGCTCGCGGCCTTGCGCGCGCGCGCGGCGGCGCTGCTGAGCGAGGGCGGGCATGCCGCGAACGATGCGACGTTGCGTCGGGTCACGACGACGCTCTCGGCGCTGGCGGCGATCGGTGGGTTCGAGCCGGACGCGCCGGGGGCGTTGAGCGGGGATCGGGATCCGCCGGGGTTCGAGGCGATGGATGGCTTTGGGGGATTTGCTGCCTCGGGGGAAGCGCCGGAGGCGGCGGCGGGGCCAAAGGCAGGGGCAGGGCCAAAGGCAGAGGCAGAGGCAGAGGCAGAGGCAGAGGCAGAGGCAGGGCGGGAGGAAGCGGCGAGGGAACAGGCGGAGGCGCTGGCGCGGGAGGAGGAAGCGCGGCGGGAGCGGGCGGAGCGGCTGCGGTTGCAGCGGGAGCAAGAGGAGCGGGAGCGGAGGGCCGCGGAGCAGGAGGCGCTGCAGGCGGCGCTGGCGCGGGCGCGCTCGAAGCTGGAAGGAGAAGAGGAAGCCGTGGCGAGACTGCAGGAAGAGCTCGCGCGCGCCCGACTAGCTGTCGAGCGCGCGCGTGTTGGGGTGACCGAGCTGGAGCGGAAGCTCGCGGCGCTGGAGTAGCGCTTCAGTCGTCGCGAGCCTCGCGAGCGCGCTGGTCCCGCGCCCGCAGCCAGCGCGGCAGCAGCACTCCGAGCAGGCCTGCGGCTCCCATGGTGACCAGGAACAGCGGGAAGAACCAGCTCCCCGTGAAGCCTTCGCGGGCTCCAGGCCACATGCCCGCGATGCCGAGCAGGACGTACGCAACGCCGAAGCCGAGCGCGGCAGGGTCACGGCGAGGCGGCGGCCAGAGACGGCGGGGCAGCGGCGAGGTGTCAGTCGTCACGGCGCACCACCCCATGTCCGAGCCCCAGGTTGAAGTCGAGGCGCAGCGTGCCCTGCCCCTGCCCGGGATCGCTGCTGCTCAGATCGAGGCCGCCGCCGACCTCGTGGCGGTCCAGCACGCTGGCCTCGCCCAGGCCCACCTTGCCGTGCGCTTCCACGCCGGGGCCCGGCGGCAAGATCACGTGCAACTCACCGACGCCCAGCTTCACCTGTACGTCGCGCGTGCCCTCGATGGGCGGGAGCTGGGAGAGATCCAGCGTCATCTGGCCCATGCCGAGCTCGTAGCTCGGTTGCAGGTCAGCGAGCGAGGTGGGGCGAATCATGCGGTCGCCGACCGAGGCCGGGACATGACCAACTTCGATGGCACCGTCGCGCCACGCTTCTGCCCGGTGCAGGAACGATCCCAGCGCCGAGGACACCAGCATCACCCCCGCCAGGCCGACGCCGGCGAAGATCAGTCCCGTGGCGCGCCCCAGCCAGAGCGAAGCGATCAACCCGAGGCCGACGATCACCAGCCCGCCTGCCGCGACGCTGGCGATGCTGAAGTGTGCGACCCCCGCCGCCGAGAGCGCCCAGCACACGCCCGCGCCGATCGCGAGCAAGCACAGCACGGTGGGCGTCAGCAGCCCGCTCGGCCCCAGCAAGCCGTCGTGCGGCGACTCCGCATCCGCCACGAGCGGTGGGGGAGCTGGCGCGCCGGCAGCGTCCCGCTGCGAGCCGCGCTGATTCAGCAGGTACACGCCGAAGCCGATCAGCGCGGCAGGCAGCAGCAGATCGCCGAGCCCGCTGACGCCCTTACCGATCAGCGCGGCGAGCGCCACGATCACCAGCCCGGACGTCAAGGTGGCGCTGCGCGGATCGCGCGCGAGCGAGCGCTCTCCGTAGCCGGGCGGGGGCCAGCTCTTGGCCTTGGGGACCACCGCCCAGCACACCAGATAGGCGGGCAAGCCGATGCCGGTGAGCAGCGCCACGATCCAGACCAAGCGCACGATCACGGGATCGATCTCGAAGTAGGCAGCCAGGCCGCTCGCCACACCACCGAGCCAGCTGTTCGGGTCGCGATACAAGCGCCGCGGAGATGACGCCGTCGCGCCCGGAGGCGCAGGCGGCGGGGGCAACGCGCGAGGACCCTCGGCGTGCGTAGAATCCGTTTCGTTCATGGTGACGTCCATGCCTGGAGTCTGCGCTCGAGCACGCGCCGGGGGTATCCGGGACGGACCCTGAATTTACCCTGAGGGCCAGCCCGAAGTCAGGGTTTTTCCCGGAGTATTTGCGCCTGCGGAGAGCGCGGGCGCGTGGCATGCTGAGGCTCGATGTCCACGCTCGCCGAGCCCGCGACGCCGTACTGGCAAGTGCCGCGCCTGCGCGCCGATCAGCGCTGGCTGGCGGGCGTCTCCGCGGCCATCGCCGCCGAGATCGGCGTCGGCGCGCTCTGGATCCGGCTCGTGTTCGCGCTGCTGACGCTGTCGGGCGGAGTCGGGCTGGCCGCCTATGCGCTGTGCTGGCTCTGGTTCACGTACCACGCGCGCCGGCACGCCCGGGTTGCTTACGTGCCGGTACCGAAGGCAGCGGACCCGGCGCGGCGCGCGCTCGGGGTGGGCCTGATCGCGGCGGGGCTGCTCGCGCTCTCGCGGCGCTGGCTGCCGTCGAGCGTGGACGACACCGCGCTCTGGCCGGTGGCGGTCGCATCGTTCGGCATGTTGCTCGCCTGGTCGAGCGGCAAGGTCGACTGGTCCGCTCCGTACGAGCTGATGCGCGCGGCGGGCGGCTTGCTGCTGGTCGCGGCGGGCGTGATCGGCTTCATCGTCCTGAACTTCAGCGTCGGAGTGGCCCCGCGCGCGCTGTTGATCGCGACCGCCGTGCTCTCGGGCGTGGTGCTGATCGTCGCGCCCTGGCTCTGGCGCGCTGCCTCGCAAGTCAGCCGGGAGCGCCTGGAGCGCACGCGCGCCGACGAGCGCGCCGAGCTGGCCGCGCACCTGCACGACTCGGTGCTGCAGACCTTGAGCCTGATCCAGCGCAACGCCGACGACCAGCAGGCCACCATCCAGCTGGCGCGCCGCCAGGAGCGCGAGCTGCGCGAATGGCTGTACGGGCGCAGCGCACCGGGCGCCGAGCGCAACCTGCGCGCGGCTTTGACCCGGCTCGGAGCCGAGGTGGAAGAGCTGCACGGCGTGCCGGTGGAGGTCGTGGTGGTGGGCGACGCGCCGATCGACGAGCGCGTGCAGAGCGCGCTCAGCGCGGCTCGCGAGGCGCTGGTGAACGCCGCGCGGCATTCGGGCGCGCCGCGCGTCGACGTGTACGGCGAGGTCGAGGGCGAGTTGCTCGAGATCTTCGTGCGCGACCAGGGCCGCGGCTTCGACCAGCAGCAGGTGCCGGAGGATCGCCGCGGGCTGCGCGAGTCGGTGCGCGGGCGCATGGCGCGCGCGGGGGGCAGCGCCAGCGTCAGCTCCAGCCCCGGTCAGGGTTGCGAGGTCGCGCTCGCGCTGCCGCTGCGCGGGGCGGAGGTGCCGCTGTGACCCGCCGCATCGCGCTGGTCGACGATCACGAGCTGGTGCGCGCCGGCGTGCGCTCGGCGCTGGGCACGCGGGTGGAGGTGGTCGGCGAGGCCGGTGACGTGTCGAGCGCGATCGCGCTGATCGAGGAAAAGAAGCCGGAGGTGGTGTTGCTCGACGTGCACCTGCCGGGCGGCAACGGCCCGGCGGTGATCCGCGGCTTGCCCGACACCAGCGCGCGCTTCCTCGCGCTGTCCGTGTCCGACGCGGCGGAGGACGTGATCGAGGTGATCCGCGCCGGCGCGCGCGGCTACGTCACCAAGGCCATTTCGGCGGACGAGCTGCTGGCGGCGATCGAGCGCGTCGCGGCCGGCGACGCGGTGTTCTCGCCGCGCCTGGCGGGCTTCGTGCTCGACGCCTTCGCGAGCCAGCCGGTGGCGACCGTGGAAGACCCCCAGCTCGAGCAGCTGACGCTGCGCGAACGCGACGTGCTGCGCTTGCTGGCGCGCGGCTACGCCTACAAGGAGATCGCCGCTCGGCTGTCCATCTCCGTCAAGACCGTCGAGTCGCACGCCTCGGCCGTGCTGCGCAAGCTACAGCTCTCGAACCGGCGCGAGCTCAGCCGCTGGGCGGCGCACCGCCGGCTGATCTGACTCGCTCGAGGCCGAGTCCCCCGCGTCGATGGCGGGCGGCGCGCCCGCGTCCGCTTCGTCTGTGCCCACGACGAACGGCGACGCGATCGACAGCCGATCGATCAGGACCTCTTCCGATCCCAGATTCTCGATGAACAAGGCGCTGGCGGGGCCCGACCCGGCGGCGGCTGCCGCCAGGCGCAGAGCGCCGCTCGTGCAATCGGCGGCGAGCACGGGAGCCAGCGTGGCGTCGAGCAGCCCGCAGCGCAAGCGTGATTCACCCTGCACGGCGAAGGAGCCCGCCACGCCCGCGTCGAGCGACAGCGCCAGGAACGGCAGGAGCAGCCGCTCGGCAGGCAAGAGGCGCACCTGGAAGCCGTCGGCGCCGTCACCGACGAAGCGCGCCAGGGCCGGCGCAGCATCGGGCTCCAACGGGTCGAGCAGCACGGCTTGCCAGCGCTGCCGGGCCCGATCGAAGTCGAGCTCGTGCACGGCCGGGACCACGCTCAGTGCGTCCAGCACGACGCCGCCGCCCTGCACCTCGAAGCGCAGCGCCGCTCGCCCCGTCGTTCGCGCGGTGACGGTGGCCCGCAGCGCGACGCGCTGACCGTCGCGCGCGAGGTCGTGGACCGTTGCCAGCTTGGTCTGGTCGAGAAACACGGCGACTCGCGGACAGGCCCCTTGCGCGCAGCCCCGCGTGACCGTGACGTCCACGCCGACCCGGTACTTCCGCCCTGGCTCCAGCTCGGGCCCCAGCATCGACAGCGCTCGTTCGTCGACGGCGATCGGCCAGCGGCCGAGGACGTCCAGCGGCGCGGGCTCGCGCGGAGGGACGAGCGAGCGCGCGAGCTCGAGATTCCCGGACTCGGCTGCCAGGCTCTCGCGGGGACACGCCAGGTGCGTGAAGAGCGTGGTCTCGCCGCGTGGCCAGGCGCTGCAGTCGTCCCGAAGGCGGTCCGCCGCCGACGCGAGCAGAGCGCGCGTCTGCGCCAGGCTGGCGTAGCTGATGCCGGGGACGCCCGGGCCGTGCCGGCCCCCGCCCAGCGCTGGCTGGTGATTGCAGAGAAAGAGGTTGAGCTCGAGATCGCCGAAGGTCGCCGGCCCGAGCAGCTGCCACGGCCCGAGCTCGCTGCGTTGCAGCGCACCCGAGCCCGAGGTGCCGTGACAGCCCATCAGATCCGTGAGCACGTGATCACCGCCCGCCAACTTCTGGTGCGCCACGTCCGGCGCGTAGCGCGTCGATATCAGCGGCAACAGCTGGTGCAGCTCGCGGCCGTCCCGGTCCAGCGCGAGATAGTGGTAGTTGTCCGCGTACTCCGCGGGCAGCTGCACGTAGCGTGCGAACAGATCCGGCGCCGGGCTCTGCTCCAGGTCGTACACCTCGTGCTTCCACGGCAGAAAGGGCTCCGCGTCGGAGCGATCGACCGTCGCCACGTCCAGAAAGCCGTAGCGATCGCCAGGTCGCCCGTCGCACTCGAGCAGGGCCACGTCCGGGTTCTGCGCTGGACAGGGGCCTGGCGCGTAGTAGCTGCACTGCGCGAAGACGTGGCAGGTGAAACGATCGGCGTAGTAGCCGTGCTCGGGACCGAGCCTGGCATGCTCGTACTCCGGAAAGGTGCCGCTCAGGATGCTGGCAGCGGTGAAGCCCTGGTTCAGGGCGAGTGTCGGGCGATACGCCTCGACCGGCAGCTCCGGGTCGGTATCCTCGATGCAATGGTTGGCCGTGACGGCAAAGCTGGGTGAGACGAACGTCACCCCGCAGCTGCCGCCGACGCGCCGGCCCTCGCCATCGAACAGCGGCGCGCCGCCGCTCGTGAGCCGCGCGAGCAGGCCGCCGGTGGCCCGAGCTGCCGCTTCGCGGCTGCGCGCATCCGCTCCGCTCTGATCGCTGAGCGCCGTGGCGAGCACGAACACCCGATCCGCGCCGGAGAGCTCGACGTTCGCGCTGGAGCGGCCCAGGACCGAGGGACCGTCTGCAGACGCCGAGCATGCCGAGAGCACGAGCATCAGTTGGACCGAGAGCAGGCGCGCATCGACCATGGCCACGCACGGTACCTCGCCGCACGCTCGGCGCCATGGCTCATTCTCCGACACAGACGCCGGTCGGTTATGTAAACACGCTCAGAAGGGATCGCCGCAGCGACCCGAGTTGCACTGCTGGACCGCGTGCCCGGCGCAGTCCGCGTCCGTCTTGCACAGCGTGCAGAAGGAGAGCGCGGGGTCGCAGCGCGGGCTCAGATCCGAGGCGCAGTCGCTGTTGCTGCGGCACTCGACGCAGTTGTTCGCGGCCGCGTCACAATGCTGGTTGGTCGTGTAACGGTCGGCGCAGTGCTCATCGCGCGTGCAGGCGACACAGTTGCCTTCCTTGCAGGCGGGAAGAAAGGAATCGCAGTCCGCGTCGCTCCGGCAGCGCACGCAGGTGTTGCTACCGAGATCACAATAGCGCCCGTAGCAGTCGTCATCCTTCAGGCACTCGACCTCGACGCACAGCTGCTCGGCGCTGCAGCGGTACTCGCGCAGCGAGCGCGCGCGCGCGCACTCGGCATCGCTCGAGCAGGGCGCGCAGGTGTTGGTGGTCGCCGAACAGCCGAGCTGCCCCTCGCACGGCGCTGCGTCCTCGCACAGCCCGAACCCGCTGGGCACGCCCCCCGACGAGAGCACGATCGAATCCCCTCCGCTCGCCTGATCGCGGCCGAGATCCTCGTACCAGCGCGCCTCCGGCTTGATCTGCTCGCAGCTGCGCGGCGCGACGGACTGCGCATTGCAGATCGCCGGGTCGGTGGCGCAGCCGCGCGTGCACAGCTCGGCGTCGAAGGGGCCACACGCCGCCGCGCGCTCGCACAGCGATACACAGTACTCCGAGCAAGCGTACACCTGGCCCAGCTCGCTGCAGTTCAGCTGCGCCGGCGGGCGTTGCGCAGCGCAGTCGACAGCGCCCAGCTGCTTGCCGCACTGGCTGGGCGAGCCGATCGCGCTCGTGTCCAGCCCACAGTCCGTCAGCGCCTGGAGCAGGTCCGAGCAATACGCCTGACAGGCGGCGCTGCGGTCCGAGCCGCAGGTCCAGAGCGCGAACGCGCCGCACGAGGCCAGGAGACCGCTGATCAGGCGGCGCCTCGCTCGCCGAGAGCCCACTTGGGGTGCCATCCGATCCTGCAACGGCGGATCCCCAGAAGACTTTATGCACGGCTCCGCAAGCGGGAGAAGGGCTCGACCCTCCACGGCGCCGTCCGGCACCAGGACTGCCCGCCGCGCGTCCCCCGTGGGCGCCGCGATCAATCGCCCAGCAGCCGTGGCCTCATGGCATAACACTCCGGAGATGCGCGGCGCAGTCCGAGTCGGAATCTGGGCCTCCCTGCTGATCGGCTGGAACACGTCCGCCCGTGCCGCCGAGCTTCAGGCGCGCGGACCCGCGGAGTGCCCGGAGGGCGCGGAGCTGGCGTTTCGCGTCGAGCGCAACGCCCAGGTCGCGCTCGCGCTCGCGCCCCCGGTCACGTTCGATGTGGCGATGGAACGGGCCGCGGCGGGGTACGTAGCGCGCGTTCGCGTGAGCGGCGGCGGCGCGGACGAGACCAAGGAACGCGTGCTCAGCGCTGCCGACTGCGCCGAGCTGAGCGACGCGATCGTGGTCGCGGTCACGCTCGCGCTGGGAGCGGTCGAGCCCGTGAGGGCGGCGCCGAGCGAGGCTCCGGCAGCGGTCAGCGAGCTCGCCCCCGCTGCGCAGGGCGTCAGCGCCGACGAGGCTCCGGCGACCGGCAGCAGCCAGCGCGCGTCGGGCGGGCTGCGGCCTTCCTTGTCGCTGTCCGCGCTGATCGATGCCGGCTCCTTGCCTGCTCCGGCGGCAGGCGCTGCGCTGCAGGCGAGCGTCGCCTGGGGCCGTTTCGAGCTGCGCGCGCTGGGCTTGCTGCTGTTCGAGCAGCACACGGAGATGCCGGGTGAGCCCGCGCCGGCGTCCGGCGCGGATCTGCGGCTGTTCGCGGGCGCGCTGCTCGGCTGCACAGCGCCGTTCGCGGCGGCGCGGGCAGGGCTCACGCTGCCGGCGTGCCTGGGGTTCGAGCTGGGCGGGGTGTCCGGCGTCGGCACCAACGTGAGCTCGCCGCGCAGCGGCAGCGCCCTCTGGGCGGCACCGCGCGTCGATCTGGGCGCGGTCTGGAGCGTGCCCGACAGCACGCTGAACCTGAGCTTGACGCTGACGGGCGCGGCGCCGCTGCAGCGCAGTCGCTTCACGCTGACCGAGATCGGAACGGTCTATACCCCGTCCAGTGTGGTCGGCCGGTTGTCTCTCGGCGTCGGGCTCGGCTTCGACTGACGGATCCCGAAAGGGCGGACACCAAGTGAATTGGGTCGAAATGCGTCCCAAACCACTGGCAGCGGCAACGAGCCCGTCGAGCGACCTCGCTCCGACGGAAGCCCGCATCGCGCGGCTGGCGCCGGCGCCGCTCGATTTCGAGCGCGTGTACGAGGCGGAGTTCGACTTCGTGTGGCGCTCGCTGCTCTTGCTCGGGGTGGCGCCCGGCGCGGTCGAGGACGCGACGCAGGATGTGTTCAGCGTGGTCTCACGCCGGCTGGGCAGCTTCGAGGGGCGCTCGGCGCTGCGCACCTGGCTGTTCGCGATCCTGCAGCGCGTCGCCGCCAATCAGCGGCGCAGCGTGCGCCGCAAGCAGCGGCAGCTGGAGCCGCTCGAAGACGCCGTGAGCCAGCTGCCGACGCCGCACGCGCAGATCGAGGCAGCCGAGTCGATCGATCGCGTGCAGCGCTTCTGCGACACGCTGGCCCCCGACTGGAGGGCGGTGTTCGTGCTCGCGCTGCTGGAGGAGCTGCCGGCGCCCGAGGTGAGCCAGGC
The DNA here is from genome assembly GCA_035760985.1 of Polyangiaceae bacterium. Classification (GTDB taxonomy): domain Bacteria; phylum Myxococcota_A; class Polyangia; order Polyangiales; family Polyangiaceae; genus SZUA-265. Next base: position 7,720 of record DASTRX010000226.1, on the reverse strand, counting down.
GCTCGGCATCCCGGTCAACACCGTGTACTCGCGCGTGCGCCAGCTGCGCGAAGGGCTGCGGCGCATGCTCGCGGAAGAGGAGGTGAAGCATGGCGGACTCTGAGCGCGTCGAGCGCCTGCTGTCGGTGACCCGCGCGGAGTTTCGCGCCCCGCCCGGCGCGCGCGCGCGTGTGCGCGCCGGGCTGCAGGCGCAGGGCGAGCTCGCGGAGAAGACGGCGGGCAACTCGCCGGCTGCGAGACTGCCGGGCGCGGGCATGGCCCAATCCACGGCGGCCGTGCTCGCCGGGCTGACGTTCGTGGCGGGGTATTGGCTCGGCGTGCAGCGGGTGACTCCCGGCGAGCCGCCGCCCTTGCCGGTGGCTCGCGTTGCCGCCGCCCCGGAGCCTCCGCTGGCGCCAACGGCAACGAGGCCTGCGCTGCCTGAGCCGGAGCCGAGGCCCGCGCCGGCACGCCCGCGCGCGACACACAACGACGCGAAGCCCCGGGCGCGGATCAACGAAGACGCTTTCGGCGATGAGCTGACGCTGTTGCAGCGCGCCGAGCGCGCGCTGCGCGCGGGCACACCGGAGCTCGCGCTCTCGTTCCTGGATGAGCTCGAGCAGCGCTACCCGAAGACGCGCTTCGTGGAGGAGCGCACGGCGGCACGCTTGATGGCGCGCTGCGCGAGCGGCGAGGCCGATGCGCGCGCCAACGCGGAGCTCTTCCTGCGCGATCGGCGCACGTCGGTCTATTCCGACCGCGTCCGCGAGCTCTGCGGGTTGGCGAGCGAGGTGCCCGCCGACGGAAATGGCAGCGCCGGACACTGATCGAGGCGAAGGAGAACACACATGTCCCCCAGTCACCTCTGGAGCAGCTGCGGCTGCCTCTCGTTCATCGCCTTGCTCGCAGGCTGCAGCAACGACACGGTCAACCTCGGCGGCGGGCGGGAGCCCCGAGTGCTGCAGTCGGGCGAGCGTTGCAGCGGCGGAGCGTCGATCGTGCAGGGCCCGGTCACCGTGCACGATCAGGGCGAGCTCGAGCAACTCGCGGGCTGTGAGCAGATCGACGGCGACCTGCACATCGAAGTCTTCGAGGGCGCGGATTTGAGGCCGCTCTCGGCGCTGCGCGTCGTCGACGGATTGCTGGAGATCGGGGCGTATCCCGACGCCGCAGACCAGGAGCAGTCCGATCTCGGAGAGATCAGGAGTCGGGTCGACGGCATTGTCCGGGACGGCTATTTGAGCTCGCTCACCGGCCTCGAAGGGCTGCAACGTGCCAGCACACTGCAGCTCAGCTACATCGCCGCGGCGGATCTGGAGCCTCTCCTCGGGCTGCGCCAGCTCAGCGGTCGCGCGAGCGACCTGCCCGCCGGTTCCCTGTACGTCGAACACGCCGGGAACCTGCGCGATCTGCGTGGGCTTTCGAACATAGAATCCGTGCAGGAAGTCGTGCTTGCTTACAACCCCGCACTGACCAACCTCGGTGAGATCCAGCTCAGCCCAAAAGCTGCCAACGTGACTCTGGTAGGCAGCCCGCTCCTGTCTTCGATCAGCGAGCTCGCAAGGATCACCTCTGCAACTACGGTGACGTTATCGGACCTGGGCATCACGGACATCGATAGCCTCGTGAACCTGAGCTACGTCGAATACAATATCATTGTGGACAGCAACGAGAGCCTGCAGAACCTGGGCGGCCTGGCCAACGTGAGCAGCGCGGCGGGCTTCACGGTGACGAACAATCGCGTTCTCGAGAGCATCACCGGCCTGCATGGGCGGCCGTTCGAAGTCGACACACTGATGGTGTATAACAATCCCAAGCTGCAGAGCCTGCACCTCGACCTGCCGGCAAAAGTGCTGGGAGGGGAGTCGCTGCAAGGTTCGCCAGTGCCGAACCCGGTCAAGCTGATCAATATCGGCAACAACGCCAGCCTGACCGAGCTCTCGCTCAGCGCCGGTCTGGAAAGCGGGCGCGTGATCGCCGTCTACGAAAACCCAGCCCTCGTGCAACTTTCGATCGGCACCCTGCGGACCATGGACGAGCTGCACATCACCGGCAACGCCAGCCTCGAGCACGTCGACGTCGGCGCGCTGGAGACGGTGGATGAGCTCTCGCTGATCGATAATCCAAAGCTGGACCCCGCGCAACTCGGGAAGGTGCGCACGTTCACGTCGATCGTGGGCCGCAACGCGACGTCCCCCTGAGCGGGCAGGGCTCGAGCTCGAGAGCTCCTCACGGAGTCTCGGGACGGCTGCGGGCCGAGGCCCTCCGCGGTTCGGGCCCAGATCGCTCCGAGGAAGACTGGGCTTGGGCTTGGGGCAGCGGCAGGGCGAAGGGCAGCGGCAGGGCGAAGGGCAGCGGCAGGGCGAGAGTGTGGGTGGGCATTCCTGGAGTCTTTGAGTGCGCGGCAGATCCGAGCCACTCACACCCCTCCCCTGACTCCCGCTTTCGCTCTGGCTCTGGCCCTAGCTCTGGTTCTGGCCCACCCCCCCGCTACCCCGCCATCGCGCGCAACTCCCCCAGCGTGCGCTCGATCTCCTCCGGCGTGTTGAGCAAGCCCGGCGCGAGCCGCGCGTAGCTGGTGGCGTAGGGCGTGGTCGAGGCGACGATGCTCTTCTGCAGCAGGCGCTCGACGATCGCTTTGGGTTCGAGGCCCGCGATCTCAAAGGTGATGATGCCGCTGGAGGCGTCGTCGCGCTGCGGGGTGTGCAGCGTCACGTTCTTCATGCTCGCCAGCCCTTGCTTGCACTGCCGGTTCAGCTCGTGGATGCGCCCGGCCACGTTGCGCTTGCCGATGGCGAGGTGAAGCTGAAAGGCCTCGCCGAGAGCCCAGCGGTGCTCGAAGGAGTGGAAGCCGCCCGGGCTCACCAGGTCCGCGGTGGTCGGCTGCTGCGCTTCCGCGCCTTTCATCCAGGCCTGATATGCGGCGCGGCCGAAGGAGGGGATGGTGGGGCGCAGCTTCGCCCAGTGCTCCGCTCGGCCCCACAGGATGCCGGTGCCGCGCGGGCCGAAGATCCACTTGTGGGTGCCGGCAGCAAGGAAGTCGCAGCCCAGCTCCGCCATGGTGGCGTCCTCGACGCCGAAGCCGTGCACGCCGTCGACGCACAAGAGGATGCGCTGCTCGGGTGCGCGGCGGGCGTTCGCGGCGGCGACCACGTCGGCGATGGCACGCACGGGTGTGCGCACGCCCGTGCTGGAGTGGACCCAGGTGATGGCCACGACGCGCGTCTGGGGACGGATGGCCTTCTGAATCGCAGCCGCCATCGCCTCGGGCGTGGCCGCGGAGGCGCGCTCGTAGAGCGGCACCTTGCGCAGCTCGGCTCGCGCGCGCAGGGTGGCGAGCCGCAGCGACTCGTGCGTGGCGTAGTGATCGTGCGTGGTGGTGATCACCTCGTCGCCCGGCGCCAGCGGCAAGCCCAAATACAGGATCGCCAGGCCCATGGTGGTGCTGTCGGTGAGCGCGATCTCTTCGGGCTTTGCCCCCAGGTACGCTGCCGCCACCTTCCGCACTTCGTCGAAAGTGCTGAAGTGTTGCTCGACGTAGAGCGCCGGATTGTCGTCGAGCGCCCGGCGGTGGCGCTCGATGGCTTCGCGCACGGCGCGCGGGTGCGAGGCCAGCAGAAAGCCTGCCAGGTGTATGTACCTGGGCGACAGGTTGAACTCCGCGCGCACGCGCGCCCATTCGTCCGTCGGCGGCGGCGCGGCAGGCACCTGCCCCTGCGCCGCCTGGCAGCCGATCAGCCCGAGGCCCGCGCCGGCAGCCAGAGCGCGGAAGAACTGTCGTCGCTCCAGGTTGGTCTCGCTCATCCTCTCCCACCTCCCCGGCTCGAGTATCGCTCGAGCCGCGCAGGGCGGGCGCGGGAAATTGGCTAAGGAACTCGGGGCCAGGCCGTAGGGATCGGCAGGACTGTCGCGGCGCGCTCCCGGCGTCGCGCCAGCGAAAGGGGAATCCTCTGGCTCCGATCAGCAGCGCCGCGTTCGAACGCCATCGCCGCCAGCGCGCCCAGCGGGTGCCGACGGTCTCGGTGCTGCTCGGTGAGCAGGAGGTGTGGGAGTGGGCCTGGTCCCGCTGGCAGCGCAGCCAGCGCTTGCCCTGTACGCTCGCTCGAGGCGCCAGCCGGGAAGCTCTGCTGCGCGAGTGGCTGTGTGACGCGCGCACGTTGGCAGCGGCCCGCGCCGCCTTGTTCGAGCGCGCCGCTCCCGCGCTGGGCGCGAGCTCGAGCGAGCTGGAGGCGCGAGCGCGCGCGCACAGCGCCGCACAGCAACCCGCGTTCAGCGCGCAGCTGGAGCGCGCCAGCGGCCTCGATCGCGAGCTGATCCAGGCGCTCCTCGAAGACGGCGCGGCCGTGCTGCACTGGCTGGGCGCGGACGCGGGCGCCCTGCCCCGGATGGCGGAGCTGCTCGGCGCGCAGCTACCCGCGCTGTTCTGGTGCCGCCCGGAGCCGGAGCCGGAGAGCTGGCTCGCGGAGGCCTGCTCGACGCTGATCGCGCTGGCCGAGGCCGTGCCGCGCGCCGAGCTGGCGCTGGCGCTCGACGAAGCCGATTTCGCGCGCTGGCGGGCGCGCGCCAAGCCGCGCGAGGCCGCGCTGCTCGGGGCCGGCGTGCTGCGGCTGCTGGCTTCACCCGGAACGGCGCCGGCCAACGACGCGTCCTCGGTCAGCTACGATGCGGCCGAGTTCGCGCGCTCGCGCGCGGAGCTGGCGCTGTATCGGCGGCTCGAGCGCCGGCAGCGCACGCGCGGTCTGTTCGAGCTGAACCGCATGCTCGACGCGCGCTTCGGCAGCGCGCCGCTGGAGGTGGACCTGGCCTGCGAGCAGCTGCGTATCGCGATCGAGGTCGATGGCTACCATCACTTCCGCGACGCGGCCGCGTACCGCCGCGATCGCAGCAAGGACGTGCTGTTGCAGCAGCTCGGCTACACGGTGGTGCGCGTGCTCGCGAACGACGTGATGAGCGAGATCGAGTTCGTGCTGAGCACCATCGATCTCGTGGTCGAGCGGCGGCTCGAAGGGAGCGTGGCATGAAGCGGATCGATCCCGAGCGGCTCGCGGCTCTGCTGCTGGCCCGCCTGGCCTGCGGCAAGCCCCCGCGCGAGGCGGACGCGCGCAAGAGCCTGTACGCCGTCGCCGCCCGAGACTGCAGCGCCAGCGAGTGGCAGGAACAGTTCGCGAGCGCGCTGGCACAGCTGCGCGCCGCGGGCGAGGTCCAGAGCGATCAGCTGGCGCTGACCGCGCGCGGACGGGCGCGCCTGGCCCAGGCGCTCGGGTTGCGCTCGCTGCCGGAGGCCACGAGCTGGTCGGTGTTTCGCCGCAAGTACCTGCCGCGCCTGTTCTTGGCGCTGCCGGAGTCCAGCGCGGCGCCGAATTGCGCCGCGGCGCTGCTGGCCGAGCGGCTCGGCGTGCCCTACGACGGGCGCAGCACGCCCGCGCGCGTGGCCGATGCCTGGCTGGCGAGCAGCCTGGGCCTCTCGAAGCTGAGCCTCGACGAGCTGCGCAGGAAGCTGCTCGCGCGCGAGCTGGGGCTGCCGGAGCGGCGCACCAGCGCCGAGCTCTTGCGCCTGGCGGCCACGCAGCTCGCGGACGCGCCCAAGGGCGACGCGAACAGCTTGCTCGACGCGCTGGCGCGCCGCTGGCTGCTCGAGGGAGCCACCGCACCCGCGCGCGAACCCGCGCCGCGCGACGCACCGGCGCCCGCGGAGGCCCTGGGCCGCTTCGTGCGCCGCGTGCAACAGGCGGCGGACAGCCCCGAGGCTCGCCACTTCGGCCCCGAGAAGGTCTTCATCGGCTCCGTGTGGCAAGCGCTGGCGGCGGAGCCCGACATGGCCCGGCTGGGCGAGAACGGCTTCAAGCGCTTGCTGGTCGAAGCGCACCGCCAGGGCTGGCTGGTCCTGGCAGCGGCGGATCTGGTCGCGGCCATGGACCCGCTCGACGTGCGCAGCTCCGAGACCCGACATCAGAACGCGACCTATCATTTCATTCAGCGAGGACAGCCGGCATGAGCGATACGCTTCCCTTCTCCACCTCCAAGCTCGAAGGCCTCGCGCGCTCCATCGAGGCCATCATGGACGCGGAGAACCCCGCGCAGATCATCGGCAAGGATCTGACGCAGCTGGCCGCGCGCATCCCCTCGGATCAGCAGGTCACCCCTGGCGCGGTGGTGCGGCTCTCGCTGCTGAACGACACGCTGTGCGTGGCCGAGCGCGCCATCAAGACCGACGGGCAAGTGAGCTCGGCGGAGATCGACTACGTGGGGCCGCTGGTGGGTGAGACCCAGAAATACCTGGGCCGCTTCCGCGAGCTGTATCGCGAGCTGGACGCGGCGGGCGAGCACGGGGTGCGCCACTTTCTCGAGCAACACGCGAGCGATGGCCAGAAGTTCGGGGGGCGTTGCAAGAGCACCGCCTGGATCGGGCTCTCGCTGTGCCAGCGCGCCGCCGAGCTCACCGGCGACCAGCACTTCGTCGAGGACTACCGCGATCTCGTGGTGCGCATGCTCGATGATCTGTTCGGCGACATCGGCTCGGGCAACGAGAGCGACAAGCAGGCCGTGGTGCAGGAGCTGAACCGCCTGGCGCCGCCGGTCGAGCCCGAGGCGGACCTGCGCGAGCTCGCCTACTGCTCGGTGAGCTCGCCGGAGGTCTTTCACGCGGTGGCCCACGGCGCGGACGTGTTCGAGCCCGATCCGCTGGACGTGGAGAAGATTCACGCCGAGGCGCGCGCCAGCTTCTCGCGCCTGTTACAGCGCGCCGGTGACGCCAACCACGGCAAGATGTTGCTGGTCAAGGGCGTGGCGGGCAGCGGCAAGACGCACCTGATGCGCGCGTTCCGCAATCACGTGCACGGCGGCGAGCTCGGCTTCGTCGCCTACCTGCAGATGTCGACCCGGGTCGCCAACTACGCGCGCTACGTGCTGGCCAACCTGATCGACTCCTGGGACCGGCCCTACTATGGCAACGTGATCCGGGACCCGGCCATCACCTGCCTGTCCGACTCGCTGGTGCGCGACCTGCCGCGCGACGCCGGCGAGCAGCTGCGCTCCGACGCGCTCGGCGACAGCGAGCTCGATCTGCTGGTCAACCGCAGCGCCGACCGGCTGCTCTCGATCCGCAAGTACAGCAAGCTGAACGTGGACCTGCTGCGCGCGCTGTTGTATCTGCAGCGCCGCGACCCGCCGCGCCGCGCGCGCGTGCTCAAGTTTCTGCGCTGCGAGCCCTTCAGCGCTTACGACCGCCAGCTGCTCGGCGGGGTCAGCGGACTGGAGGACGAGCACGCGCCGGCGCGCATGCTCAGCGATCTCGGGCAGCTGGTGAACGCGACCGGGAACGGCGCGCTGGTGCTGCTCGTCGACCAGCTGGAAGACATCTATCACCTGGACGAGGCCCCCCACCGCTTCCGCGTGGCCATGGACGCCTTGCGGCACATCACCGACCACGTGCCCACGTCGATCATCGTGATCGCCTGCCTCGACGACTTCTACACGCACCTGCGCAGCTCGCTCGCCAGGCCGATGCTCGATCGGCTGGAGCACGACCCCGATCCGGTCACCTTGACCGCCAGCCGCAGCCGCGATGAGATCGAGGAGATCATCGAGCCGCGCCTGCAGCGCCTGTTCGAGCACCACGCGGTGCGCATCCGCGAGGACCAGCCGCTCTTCCCCTTCAGCAACGCCGAGCTGGACGCGCTCGTCAACCAGCGCACCCGGGACGTGCTGGAGTGGTGCCGGGCGCACCATGAGGCCAGCGTGC